>NZ_JBVHPJ010000003.1:0-527522 GCF_055567995.1 Streptomyces sp. NPDC026246
GCTCAGCAGACCCAGCGCGAACATGTTCTTGCTGCGCTCGGCCTCCTTGCGGCTCAGATCGAACTCCCGCAGCGCCTCCACCGTCAGCGTGGTCAACGGCACCGGATGCACGCTGTAGCCGTCCAGCGAACCGTCCTCCAGCGGCGACACCGCATAGCCGACCTTCTGCAGCGCCCGCTTGGTGAACTCGTCGGTGTTGACGATGATCTCCGCCCCGCGCGGCAGATCGCCGAGGTTCGCTTTCAACGCGGCCGGGTTCATCGCCACCAGCACGTTCGGCGCATCACCCGGGGTCAGGATGTCGTGATCGGCGAAATGCAGCTGGAACGACGACACACCCGGCAGCGTCCCGGCGGGCGCCCGGATCTCGGCCGGGAAGTTCGGCAACGTCGACAGATCGTTGCCGAACGACGCCGTCTCCGAAGTGAAACGGTCACCGGTGAGCTGCATACCGTCACCCGAGTCACCCGCGAACCTGATGACCACACGTTCCAGGCGACGGACGTCCTTCGCCCCCACCGCTCCGCGCTGCTCTCCTGCGACTGCTTCGTCGGCCTGCTCCGCTGGGCTACTGACCTGGCTGGTCACTGAACTGGACCTCCCTCGAGGCGGCTGTCCCGGACAGGCCTTCCCGCAGGCCTCCCCGGATCAACCCTACGACCGCAAGGGTCGCCTTCTTGGGGTGATTCGCATGTTGGACGCGACTTCGCGACGATCGGGCACTCCGACTCTCATGTCCGGAGTTTCACGAATTGAGGTACGTCAACACGGCCAGCACCCTGCGGTGGTCGCCGTCGCTCGGGGACAGCCCCAGCTTGAGGAAGATGTTGCTGACGTGCTTCTCCACCGCCCCGTCGCTGACCACGAGCTGCCGGGCGATCGCCGAGTTCGTGCGCCCCTCGGCCATCAGGCCCAGCACCTCCCGCTCCCGCGGGGTGAGCCCCGCCAGGACGTCCTGCTTGCGGCTGCGGCCCAGCAGCTGGGCCACCACCTCGGGGTCCAGGGCCGTACCGCCCCCGGCCACCCGCACCACGGCGTCGACGAACTCCCGTACCTCCGCCACCCGGTCCTTCAGCAGATAGCCGACGCCCCGGCTGGACCCGGCGAGCAGCTCCGTGGCGTACCGCTCCTCCACGTACTGCGACAGCACGAGCACACCCAGCCCGGGGTGGGCCTTGCGCAGCTGCACCGCCGCCCGCACTCCCTCGTCGGTGTGCGTCGGCGGCATCCGCACGTCCGCCACGACCACGTCCGGCAGTTCGCCCTGCGCGTCCAGCTCGGTGATCGTCTTGACCAGCGCGTCACCGTCCCCGACGCCCGCGACGACCTCGTGCCCGCGGTCGGTCAGCAGCCGGGTCAGGCCCTCCCGCAGCAGCACTGAATCCTCGGCGATGACCACCCGCACCCTGTCCTCCACGATGTTCGGCCCCCCTGGCCCGGCGCCGCCCGTGCGCGGACCCCGACGGCCCCGCGCCCACCCGTGCGACGGGTCCAGCATTTCAGGACCGGCGCCCGAAGGGCACACGGCACGGGCATCCCGCCCGGCGGATCACTGCGGAGGGCCGACGTCCCGCCGGACCGGGGGAGGGGATCCTGCGGAGGCTCGCTGCTCACCGGACGCCGGGGCGCCCGCCCCTCACCGTGCCGGAGGGGGCGGGCGCTGCCGGGTCCGCTCGTCGGGTGCGGGCGGGTTGCCGGGGTCCGCTCGTCGGGTGCGGGCGCGCTGCCGGGGCCCGCTCGTCGGGGTCGGCGTGCTCGGCGTGCCCGGCGTGCCCGGCGTTGTTGCCAACGCGCCCGCACCTGGGGCGTCACCGGATCCGTGCGCCCCGCCACGGCAGCTCCGCCGTCACCCGGGTCGGGCCGCCGGCCGGGGAGTCCACGACGAGGATGCCGTCCACCGCGTCCAGCCGTTCGGCCAGACCCGCCAGTCCGGATCCGGCGGACACGTCCGCGCCGCCCACGCCGTTGTCCACGACCTGCAGCATCAGCCGGTTCTCCGTGCGCCAGACCTCCACACCCGCCCACGTCGCCCGCGCGTGCTTGCTGACGTTCTGCAGCAGCTCCGACGCCGTGAAGTAGGCGATGCCCTCGATCGCCGGTGCCGGCCGCTCCGCCAGGTCCACCTCGACCTGCACGGGCACCGTGCAGCGGGACGCCACCGCCGACAGCGCCGCGTCCAGGCCCCGGTCCGTCAGCACCGCCGGGTGGATGCCCCGGGCCAGGTCCCGCAGCTCCTGCAGCGCGGTCTTCACCTCGCCGTGCGCCTCGTCCACCATCCGCGCGGCCGCGTCCGGATCCTCCTGCAGCTTCTCCTTCGCCAGCCCCAGGTCCATCGCCAGCGCCACCAGCCGGGCCTGGGCCCCGTCATGCAGGTCCCGCTCGATGCGCCGCAGGTCGGCCGCCGCCGTGTCGACCACGACCCCGCGGTCCGACTCCAGCTCCACCACCCGCGTGACCAGGCGCGACGGGCCGAGCAGCCCGTGCACCATCAGCCGGTCCACCATCGTCAGCGCCCGCACGATCCACGGCGTGGCGATCGTGAACAGCAGCCCCACCAGCGCCGTCACGGTGATCTCGAACGGGTTGTCGAGGTACACCCGATGCGTCTCGTCGCCGTACAGCTGGATCCCGTCCTGCCCGGCGTACATGGGGAACACCCAGAACCACAGCGGGTACGTCAGCAGCCCCCAGCCCAGCACCCAGACGTTCACGGCGACGACGAAGGAGAAGATCGCCCAGGGCATTTGCAGCACCGAGTACAGCAGCGCCCGCCACGAGGTGCCGCTCTTCAGGACGGCCCCCATCCAGGCCATGGCGCCCTGCTTGCGCACCCGCAGCGGCTCCGGCTCGGCCACGTCCAGGCCCAGCAGCGCCCGTGCCCGGGCCCGTTCCACCGCGCCGATGCCCCGGCACCCGGCGAGCGCCGCCGCCAGCACCGGGATGCCCAGGAACGTCACCAGCAGGCCCGCCCCCAGCGAGACCATCGTGACCGCGTAGGTGAACAGCAGCACGCTGATCGGCAGGCTCAGCAGCACGTAGCCCAGCTCGCGCCAGGTGCGGCCCTCGACCGGCGCGCGCAGCGCGGCGGGCAGCCGGTGCCGCCGTTCGGTGCTCCCGCGGAACCCGGGCTCACCGTCGAGCCCGTACCCCTGTCCGTATCCCGTGGCCATCGGCGCCGTCCTTCTCCTCGTCCTGCGGCTGTTCCCTCGTATCTCCACCCTCCTCCTCACCGCCCTCGCGGACCATGAAGGCCGTCGGCGTCTTGGGCGGGGGGTTTTCCCCACCCCGGGGCGCCACGGGGCGGGGCATGCGCCAGGCCCCGCCGGCCAGGAGCCGGCGGGGCCACACGGAGACGGGGGCGGCTAGTGGGAGGGGCCGGTTCCGGCGGCCGCGGCGTCCCGCTCGCGCCAGGGGAGTTCCGCCGTGACCGTCGTCGGGCCGCCCTCGGGCGACTCCAGGACGAACAGGCCGTCGACCGCGTTCAGCCGGTCCGCCAGGCCCTTCATCCCCGTACCGCCGTCGACGCTCGCGCCGCCGCGGCCGTCGTCCCACACCTGGATGAGCAGCCGGTCGTCCGTGCGCCACACCTCGACCGAGGCCGACCTCGCCCGGCTGTGCTTGCTGACGTTCTGCAGCAGCTCCGAGACGGTGAAGTAGGCGATGCCCTCGATGGCCGCCGCCGGGCGCTCGGGCAGGTCGACCGTGACCTTCACGGGAACCGTGCAGCGCGAGGCGACCGACGACAGGGCCGCGTCCAGACCGCGGTCGGTGAGGACCGCCGGGTGGATGCCCCGGGCCAGGTCCCGCAACTCCTGCAGCGCCAGCTTCACCTCGCCGTGCGCCTCCTCGACCATCGCCGCCGCGGCGTCGGGGTCCTCCAGCACCTTCTCCTTCGCCAGGCCCAGGCCCATGGCCAGATTGACCAGGCGGGCCTGCGCCCCGTCGTGCAGGTCCCGCTCGATGCGCCGCAGGTCGGCCGCCGCGGTGTCGACCACGACCCCCCGGTCCGACTCCAGTTCGGCGATCCGCCGCTCCAGCTCGTCGGAGGGCGACAGCAGCGCCCGCACCATCGCCCGGTCGGCGTTGGCCAGCCCGCGCGCGATGAACGGCAGCACCGGCCACAGCACGAACAGCGAGACCGTCGTCACCGCGAAGGTCAGCACCCCCCACGGCAGCCGGATGAACTCGTACAGCACCGTCCGCCAGCCCACCGGGTCCTTCAGCTGCATCCACAGCCGCTGGAAGAAGCCGCCCCCGCCGCGCAGCCGCAGCCGGCTCGGCTCCTCCACCCGCACCCCGAGCAGCGCCCGCGCCCTCGCCCGCTCCAGCCGGCCCAGCTGCCGCGCCCCGATCAGTCCCGCCGCCAGCAGCGGGAAACCGACCACCGTGACGGTCAGCCCGAACCCGGTGAACAGCACGGTCACGACGTAGGTGAAGCCCAGCAGCGACACCGGGAGGTTCGCCAGGAGGTGCGCGATCTCCTTCCAGGTGTGCCGGTCGTAGGCGAAGCGGGGCGGCGGCGGGTGGCCGTCCTGTCCGGCTGCCCCCGCGGCCGCCTTCGCGCCGGGGGACGGGAAGCGTTCGGTCATGTGCGTAAGCGTGCCCGGCGGCGGACGGCCGCGCCATGAGGTGGGCCGCCAGGATCCACTGAGGAAAACCCCACCCCCTTGATCCCGGCGGTGACGGGCTGCTTACCCTGCCCTTATCAGGGCCTAGACTCCCGTGCGTACAGATCGCCGAACGACGGCGTCCGTGTCTCCGGCCCCCGCCGGGGTACCGCGGGATCGTCACAAACGCCAGGGTCGTCACAGGAACCAGTGCGAGTTTCAGGGAGCGAGGGACGGACGTGCCGGAACCGACCGTCGTCACCACGACCGTCGTCGCGGCGGACTACTTCCGGGCCTACTCGGTCGTCGGCCTGCTCGCCGTCGTCGGCGTGCTGTTCGTCGCCGTCGCCTTCGGGGCCGGCCGCCTGCTGCGGCCCGTGGTCCCCACCCCCGAGAAGCTCCTGACCTACGAGTGCGGCGTCGACCCCGTCGGCGAGGGCTGGGCCCACACCCAGGTCCGCTACTACGTCTACGCGTTCCTCTACGTCATCTTCGCCGTCGACTCGATCTTCCTGTTCCCCTGGGCGACCGTCTTCGCCGCCCCCGGCTACGGCGCCGCGACCCTGGTCGAGATGTTCGTCTTCCTCGGCTTCCTGGCCGTGGGCCTGCTCTACGCATACAAGAAGGGCGTCCTGGCATGGACGTGACCCCCGAGCCCGTACCGCTGCCGGAGCCGCGGCGGCTGGGCACCCTCGCGCGTCTCGCACCCGAGCCGATGAAGGTGATCCTCAACTGGGGCCGCCGCTACTCGCTCTGGGTCTTCAACTTCGGCCTCGCCTGCTGCGCGATCGAGTTCATCGCCGCGTCGATGGCCCGCCACGACTTCATCCGCCTCGGCGTCATCCCCTTCGCGCCGGGCCCGCGCCAGGCCGACCTGATGGTCGTCTCCGGCACGGTCACGGACAAGATGGCCCCGGCCGTGAAGCGCCTCTACGAGCAGATGCCCGAGCCGAAGTACGTCATCTCCTTCGGCGCGTGCAGCAACTGCGGCGGCCCGTACTGGGATTCGTACGCCGTCACCAAGGGCGTCGACCAGATCATCCCCGTCGACGTCTACGTCCCCGGCTGCCCGCCCCGGCCCGAGGCGCTCCTCCAGGGCATCCTCAAGCTCCAGGAGAAGATCGCCCGGGAGTCGCTGGGGGACCGGTACGGCGACGGCCCGCCCCGCCCGTCGGCGGCGGCACTGCAGAGCGGCCTGGTGCGGCCGCCGGGTGCGGCCCACGATCCGGCGGCGACGCCGGCGGCCGGTGCGGTGTCGGCGGCCGGTGCGGTGTCGGCGGCCGGTGCGGCGTCGGACGCCGGTGAGGCATCGGACGCCGCCGACCCGGCCGCTGCCCGGGGTGCCGAGGGCGACGCGACGTCCGGGGAGGGCCGATGACCGCGGTCGGCTGGCTGCCCGCCGACGCCGGCGAACTCTTCGGCCCGGACGCCACCGCCGAGGAGTCCTACGAGGTCCTCACGGTCGACGTGCCCCCGGCCGCCTGGATCTCCGCCCTGGAGACCGCCCGCGACCGGCTGGGCTGCACATACTTCGACTGGCTGAGCGCCGTGGACGAACCGGGCACCGGCTTCCGCGTCACGGCCCACGTCGCCGCGCTGGCCCCGGTCCGCCGCCTGCTGCTCCGGACGACGGTCCCGCACGAGGCCCCCACCCTGCCCTCGGCGATCGGTGTCTACGCCGGCGCAGCCTGGCACGAGCGCGAGACGCACGAGATGTTCGGCGTCGCCTTCGAGGGCCACCCGGCGCTGGACCACCTCCTGCTGCCCGACAACTTCGAGGGCCACCCCCTGCGCAAGGACTTCGTCCTCGCCGCGCGCGTCGCCAAGGCCTGGCCCGGCGCGAAGGAACCCGGCGAGTCCGAGCACGGCGGCCCCAAGCGCCGCCAGATGCTCCCGCCCGGCGTGCCCGACCCGAACGAATGGGGCCCCCTGAAGGGCCAGCTCCCGCCGGCCCCCGCCCGCCCGGCCCGGGGCGCCCGCGCGGCAGGCGAACGCCCGGCCCGCACGCCGCGCGCCGCGGGTGAACGCCCGGTGCGGCGCACGCGCTCGGCATCGGAGGGCTCGGCGAGCCAGGCGACGGCGAGTCAGGAGACGGCGAGTCAGGCGACGGCAAGTCAGGCGGCGGCTTCGGAGAGCGCTGCGGCTGCGGGAAGCCCGGCGGCTGCGGAGGGTGCCGGGGCTGCGCCGGGCTCTGCGGCTGTGGCCGGTTCCGGTGCGGCCACATCCGCGGTGCCGGGCGCCGGTGAGGCCGCAGCCGCGACGACCGGTTCCGACGCCGTGACCGATTCGGCCGCCACGACCGAGGCCGCGCCCCCGACTGATGCCGCTCCCTCGGCCGAGGCCGCCTCCGCGGCTGAGGCCGCAGCTCGGGCTGCCGGCGCGGCCGAGACGGCCGCAGCCGCGGGCGCTGCCGAGGCGGTGGGCGCAGCCGAAGCGGCGGCTTCCACAGGTGAAAGCCCCTCCGCTGAGGCCGCGGAAGGCGGCACCGCCGCGGCGACGGGCCCGCGCCGCGCCCGCAGCGCGAGCGAGGGCTCGGCGTCGCAGCGCACACGGCCGGGCTCCTCCACCGGACCCCGCCGCGCGCGCAGCGCGTCGGAGGGCAGTGCGAGCCAGCGCTCCGTCCCACCGGCCGAGCCCGAGGCGGCCAACGGCACGACCACCCCGCCCGGCAGCCCGGCCCGCACTCCGCGCAGCACGGACGCTCCGTGGCACCACGCCCGCCCGGCCTTCGACGAACCCGAACCCGCACCCGCACCCGAGCGGTCGGACAGGGCGGGGGAGGCCCCGCACCCGACGGACGAGCCGCAGCCCAGCGAGCCGCGCGAGCCGGCGAAGGACGCCGACGAGGCGCAGCCGCGTGACGGCGAGCGGCCAGCCGACGAGCCCGGCAACTCCGGCACCCCCGGTAACCCCGGCGACCCGGCCAGCCTCAGCGGAACCGAGTCCGAGCCCGAGTCCGGATCCCAGCCCGAGCTCGAATCCCAGCCCGAGTCCGGATCCCAGCCCGAGCTCGAATCCCAGCCCGAGCCCGGATCCCAGCCCGAGCCCGGATCCCAGCCCGAGCCCGATTCCGAGTCGGACTCCGATTCCGATCCCCGTCCCGATTCCCCAGGAGGCCCGCGGTGAACGACGTGCTCGACGTCATCCTGCGACTCCTGATCGTCTTCGTCGTCTTCCTCACCTTCCCCCTGATCATCGGCCAGACCGAACACAAGGTGATGGCCCACATGCAGGGCCGCGTCGGCCCCATGTACGCCGGCGGCTTCCACGGCTGGGCCCAGCTGATCGCCGACGGCGTGAAGTTCGCGCAGAAGGAGGACGTCGTCCCCGCGGGCGCCGACCGCCGCATCTTCCAGCTGGCCCCCGCAGTCGCCCTCCTGCCCTACCTCCTCGTCCTGCTCGCCATCCCGGTCGGCCCGGGCGAGGGTGCCGTCGGGCAGGTCGTCGACGCGGGCGTCTTCTTCGTGCTGGCCGTCATGGGCGTCGGCGTCCTCGGTTCGCTCATGGCCGGCTGGGCGTCCGCGAACAAGTTCTCCCTCCTCGGCGGCCTGCGCACCGCCGCCCAGCTCCTCGCCTACGAACTGCCGATGCTGCTGACCGCCGCCTCCGTGGCGATGGCCGCCGGCACCGTCTCCCTGCCCGGCATCCTCGACGCCTTCGAGTGGTGGTGGCTGCCCTGGCAGATCGTCGGCGCGATCGTCTTCTTCGTGGCCGGACTCGCCGAACTCCAGCGCCCGCCCTTCGACATGCCCGTCGCCGACTCGGAGATCATCTTCGGTGCCTACACCGAGTACACCGGCCTCCGCTTCGCCCTCTTCCTCCTCGCCGAGTACGCGGGGATCGTCGTCCTGTGCGGTCTGACCACCGTCCTGTTCCTGGGGGGCTGGCACGGCCCGTGGGGCGGCGACGGTCTCGGCTGGGTGTGGACCCTGCTCAAGACCGCCGTCCTGGCCTTCCTTGTCATCTGGCTGCGCGTCACCTACCCGCGCCTGCGCGAGGACCAGCTCCAGAAGCTCTCCTGGACCCTCCTCGTCCCCCTCGCCCTCGCCCAGATCGCCCTCACCGGCGTCGTCAAGGTGGTGATCCAGTAACCATGGCCCCCATTCCAGGAAGTGGCCTGGCCAAGGGCCTGGCCGTCACCCTCCGCACGATGACGAAGAAGTCCGTCACCGCGCAGTACCCGGACGTCCAGCCCGAACTCCCGCCCCGCTCCCGCGGTGTGATCGGCCTGTTCGAGGAGAACTGCACGGTCTGCATGCTGTGCGCCCGCGAGTGCCCCGACTGGTGCATCTACATCGACTCCCACAAGGAGACGGTCCCGCCCGCCGCACCCGGTGGCCGCGAACGCAGCCGCAACGTCCTCGACCGCTTCGCCATCGACTTCGCCCTGTGCATGTACTGCGGTATCTGCATCGAGGTGTGTCCTTTCGACGCCCTGTTCTGGTCCCCGGAGTTCGAGTACGCCGAGACCGACATCCGCGACCTCACCCACGAGCGCGACAAGCTTCGCGAGTGGATGTGGACCGTCCCCGCCCCGCCCGCGCTCGATCCCGGCGCGGAGGAACCGAAGGAACTCGCCGCCGCCCGCAAGGCCGCCGACAAGCTCGCCGCCCAGCAGGCCCCGCCCGTCACCGAACCGCACGCCGACGAGCAGGCCCGCGCCGCCGAGCAGCCCACCCGCGCCCACGGCGACTCCAAGCAGCAGGTGGACCAGCCCGGGCCGGACTCCGACCGCCGCGGACCGGAGCAGGGGGGCACCGCGTGACCGTCTCCGCCAGCGCCGCCCAGCTCCTGGCGCACTCCGCGACCGCCGCTGCCGAGACCCGCGGCTTCCTGTCTCCGACCGGGGTCGAGATCGCCTTCCTCCTCGTCGGCCTGGTCACCTTCGGCGCCGCCCTCGTCACCGTCACCACCCGGCAACTCGTGCACGCCGCCCTGTGGCTCGTGGTCGCCCTCGGCGGCCTCGCCGTCGAGTACCTCCTGCTCACCGCCGAGTTCATCGCCTGGGTGCAGGTCCTCATCTACGTCGGCTCCGTCGTCGTCCTCCTCCTGTTCGGCCTGATGCTCACCAGGGCCCCCATCGGCCGCTCACCGGACGCCGACTCCGGCAATCGCTGGGTCGCCCTCACCGTGGCCGTCGCCGCGGCCGCCGCCCTGGTCTGGGTCGTGGTGGACGCCTTCCGCACGACCTGGATCGACCTGGACGGCCCTACCGCCGGGTCCACCGAGGCCACCGGCGCCGGCCTCTTCCAGAACTGGGTCCTCCCCTTCGAGGCCCTCTCCGTCCTCCTCCTCGCCGCCCTCGTCGGCGCGATCGTCCTCTCCCGCAAGGCCAAGCCCGACGCGGCGACCCCGGCCGAGGCAGTCACCAAGGCCGACCCGGCCCCCCGGTCCGACACACCCGCCCAGGCCCACCCGGCTCCCACAACCGGCGCACCTGCCCAGGCCGGCCCGGCTCCCGCGTCCGGCGAACCCGCCCAGGCCGACCCGGCCCCCGCGACCGGCGAACCCGCCCAGGCCGACCGGACTCCCGCGTCCGGCGAACCTGCCCAGGCCGGCCCGGCCACCAGCGCCGCGGCAGCGTCCGGGCCCCACACCGCGCCCCGGGCCGACGCGGACTCGTCCGACACCGGCCACACCCCCCGACGCGGCACGGAAGGGACCCGCTGATGCACCTCGCCTATCCCGCCGTGCTCTCCGCCCTCCTCTTCTGCACCGGCCTGTACGGCGTCCTGGCCCGCCGCAACGCGATCCTCGTCCTGATGTCGGTCGAGCTGATGCTCAACGCCGTCAACCTGAACCTGGTCGCCTTCGACGTCTGGCTCAGCAGGACCGCCGAGGAGACCCTGCACTCCGGCCAGGCCCTGACCCTGTTCACCATCGCCATCGCCGCCGCCGAGATCGGCATCGGACTGGCGATCGTCCTCGCCGTCCACCGCAACCGCGGCACCGCGGACATCGACAAGCTCCGCGACACCGCCGAGCGGCACGACCCCGACGGCCCGGACGGACCCGGCCACGACACCCGCACGGCCGGCCCGGCCGACGAGGCCCGGAAGGCTGAGGCCACCGCGTGACCACGACCACCCTCGCCGTCCTCGTCCCCCTGCTGCCCTTCCTCGGGGCCGTCGCCGGCCTGCTGCTGGGCCGCACGGCCCCCGGCTTCACCCGCCCGCTCGCCGTCCTGCCGACCCTCGCCTCCCTGGTGCTCGCCGCGCTGGTCGCCGCCCGCCAGGGCGGTGGCGCCGCCGTCGACTCGGCCACCGAACTGACCCCCACCGGGTCGGTGCCGATCGAACTGGCCCTCCACATCGACGGCTTCGCCGCCCTCGTCGCCGTCCTGGTCGGCCTGGTCGCCTCCTGCGTGCAGATCTACTCGACGGGCTACCTTCGCGACGACCCGCGCTACCCCTCCTACGCCGCCCTGGTCTCCCTGTTCACCTCCGCGATGCTGCTGGTCGTCTACTCCGGCGACCTGATGGTCCTGCTGGTCGGCTGGGAGGTCATGGGCATCTGCTCCTACTTCCTGGTCGGCCACTACTGGGAGACCCCGGAAGCCCGCGCCGCCTCCCTCAAGGCCTTCCTGGTCACCAAGCTCGGCGACGTCCCCTTCCTGATCGGTCTGTTCGCCCTGGCCACCGACGCCGGGTCCTTCCGCATCACCCGCGTCCTCGGCACCGTCGCGAGCGGCGGACTGGACCACCCGACCGTGATCGCCCTGCTGCTCCTGGCGGGCGTGGCGGGCAAGTCGGCGCAGTTCCCGCTGCACACCTGGCTCCCCGACGCGATGGCGGGCCCCACCCCCGTCTCCGCGCTGATCCACGCCGCGACGATGGTCGCCGCCGGTGTCTACTTCATCGCCCGTCTCCTCCCGGTCTTCGAGGCCTCGCAGGCCGCGATGGTGGTCATGGCCGTCATGGCCGCCGTCACGATGGCCGGCTCGGCGCTCGCCGCGCTCGCCCAGGACGACATCAAGCGCGTCCTCGCCTACTCGACGATCGGGCAGCTCGGCTACATGACCGGCGCCCTCGCCGTCGGCGACCGCGGTGCCGCCGTCTTCCACCTCCTGTCCCACGGCGCCTTCAAGGCGCTGCTGTTCCTCGCGGCCGGCGTGATCATCCACGCCGCCGGTACCAACTCGCTGGCCGCCATGTCCCGCATGGGCAAGCTGCGCGACCGCGTCCCCGACGCCTACTGGACGATGACCGTGGCGCTCCTCGCCCTCGCCGCGATCCCGCCGTTCAGCGGCTTCTTCTCCAAGGAGGCCGTCCTCGGCGTCGCCGAGCACGTCGTCACCGGACACACCGAGCACGCCCCCGCCGCGGCCGGGTGGATCGTCCTCGTCGCCGGTCTGCTCACGGCCGTGCTCACCGCCGCCTACGCCACCCGCCTGTGGCTGCTCACCTTCCGCGGCCGGGGCGTCGAGGCCCCCGACCACGGCAGGCAGCCGCTCACGATGACCGTCGTGCTGTGGGTCCTCGCGGTGCCGTCCCTGGCCCTGGGCGGGTTCGCGTTCCGCCTGCTGCCCGACTGGTTCGACGGCCGCGACCTCGGCCCCACCCTGACGACCTCCGTGCTCGGCACGGGTGTCGCCCTGGCCGGCGGCATCGTCACCTACGCCGCCTGGCGGCACACCACCGCACGCGCGGCCCGCGTCCCGCTGGGCGCCGTCGCGGCCCACCCCGAGGGCGACGCCGCCCGGGTCGAGGCCGAGGCCATCGCCAGCCACGAGCCCGCCTACGGTGACATCGCCCAGGCACCCGACCCCGCCGACCCGGGACGGCTCCTGCTCGGCCCCCTGCACCGGCACGCGGCCGCCGGCTTCCACATGGACGCCCTGTACGCGGCCCTCTTCGTCCGCCCGGTCCAGGCCGGAGCGAGCCTCGTGCGGTTCCTCGACCGCGAGGTCGTCGAGACCTACGTGCGCGGTGCGGGTGCGCTGCCCCGCTGGCTCGGCGCCGCCGTACGGCGCGCCCAGACCGGCAACGTCCAGACCTATGTGAGCGCGCTGCTCGCCGGCACCGTCGTCCTCGCGGTCGCCGCCGTCCTCGTCGCCACGGGAGCGTGAGCAGGCGTGATCGATATCAGCGAGTCCGTGATGCAGTTCCTTCTGGCGTTCGTCGTCGTCGGCCCGCTCCTCGGGGCCGTCGCGGCTCTCCTGCCCGCCCCGCCCGGGCTGAAGGGGAAGTCACCCGAGCAGGCGGTGCTCCGCCACGGGGTGACCGTCACCGGCGCCGTACTCCTCGCGGCGATCGTCCTCACGCTCGGCTTCGACCACGACCAGCCGTCGAGGATGCAGGCCAGCACGGACATCAGCTGGATCCCCGCGCTCGACGTGCGCATCCACCTCGGCGTCGACGGCATTTCCCTCCCCCTCCTGGTCCTGACCGCGCTGCTGACCTTCCTCTGCGCGCTCTACTCGTACTTCAACCTGCCGGCGGGTCCGGCCCCGAAGGCCTTCGTCGCCCTGCTGCTCGTCCTCGAGTCCGGCACACTCGCGACCTTCGCCGCCCTCGACCTGCTGCTGTTCTTCCTGGCCTTCGAGATGGTCCTCATCCCGATGTACTTCCTCATCGCCCGCTGGGGCGGTGAGGACCGGAGCCGGGCCGCGTGGCGGTTCATCCTCTACACGCTGCTCGGTTCCGTGGTCATGCTGCTCGGCCTGCTCCTGATCGGAATCGAGGCGGGCACGTTCGACATGGTGGCACTCGCCACTGACAACGGCCGGTCACTGACCACATCCGTGCAGGTCATCGCCGTTCTGGCGATCGGGATCGGGCTCGCGGTGAAGACGCCGATGTGGCCCCTGCACAGCTGGCTGCCCGACGCCCACACCGCCGCCCCGACCGTCGGCTCGGTCCTGCTGGCCGGTGTCCTGCTCAAGATGGGCACGTACGGATTCGTCCGGATCCTGCTGCCCGTCGCGCCCGACGGTTTCCGCGTCTTCGCGCCCTACCTCGCCGCCCTGGCGGTCGTCGGCATCATCTACGGATCCCTGGCCTGCCTCGCCCTGGCCAAGCGGGGCGCGAAGGGCGACCTGAAGCGCCTCATCGCCTACTCCTCCGTCGGCCACATGGGGTTCGTCCTGCTCGGCATCGCCACCATGACGCCGACCGGCGTGAACGGCGCACTCTTCGCCAACATCGCCCACGGCCTCATCACCGGCCTGCTGTTCTTCCTGGTCGGCGCCCTGAAGGACCGCACCGGCACCACCGACCTCGACACCCTTGCCGAGGAGACCGGCGCCGCCCTCTACGGCAAGGCCCCGCGCCTCGGCGGCCTGCTCGCCTTCGCGGCGGTCGCCTCCCTCGGCCTGCCGGGCCTGGCCGGGTTCTGGGGCGAGATGCTGGCCCTGTTCGGCGCGTTCCAGCCTGCCGAGGGCCTCAGCCGCCCCGCCTTCCTCACCTTCATGGCGATCGGCGCCTTCGGCACGCTGCTGACGGCCGCGTATCTGCTGACCGTGGTCCGGCGCGTGTGCATGGGCGCCCAGCCCCAGGACGCGCCCCGCCTCACCGACGTCCGCTCGTACGAATTCGCGGCCTGGACCCCGCTCGTCGTCCTCACCGTCGTCGCGGGCCTGTGGCCCAAGGCCCTGCTCGGCCTGAGCGACCCGGCCGTCCAGCAGCTCCTCGCAGGAGGCACCCGATGAGCTCCACGGCCCAGCCCCTGGCCGCCTCCCTGGTCCAGTCCGTCGACTGGCTCGCCATCGCACCGCCCACCCTGGTGGCGGTCGTCGGACTCGTCGTGCTGGTCGCCGACCTGTTCGTCCCCGAGCACCGCAAGGCGATCCTCGGCTGGACGTCCGTCGCCGGGCTCGCCGCCGCCACCGCGCTGCTGCTGCCCCTCCTCGACGGCGACCGCAGCACCTTCTGCCTGAACGGCGACGCCACCGTCTGCAGCTACACCGCCGACCGCTTCACCCTGGTCATCCAGTTCCTCGTCCTCGGCGGCGCCCTCCTCGCCGCCCTGCTGTCGGTGACCGCGCTGAAGGACGCCCGCAAGGACCTGCCCGAGGGGGAGTACTGGTTCCTGCTGCTGTCCTCCGCCGCCGGCGCCGCGCTCCTGCCCGCCTCCCGCGACCTCGCCACCCTGATCGTCGCCCTCGAAGTCGCCTCCCTGCCCGCTTTCGCGCTGGTCGGACTGAGGTACGGCGACCGCAGGTCCTCCGAGGCGGCCCTGAAGTTCTTCCTGTCCTCGGTGACCGCCACCGCGGTCAGCCTCATGGGCGTGAGCTTCCTGTACGCCTCGACGGGCACCCTCCACCTCACCCGGATCGCCGAGCGCATCCAGGAGGTGGACGGCCGGCTCGACACGCTCGCCCAGACCGGCGTCGTCCTCACCCTGATCGGCTTCGCCTTCAAGACGGCCGCCGTGCCCTTCCACTTCTGGGTCCCCGACACCTACGTCGGCGCCCCCCTGCCGATCGCCGCCTACCTGTCGGTCATCGGCAAGGCGGTCGGCTTCACCGGCCTGATCCTCGTCACGGTCGTCGCCCTCCCGTCGTACGCCGACGTCTGGGGCCCGGCCCTGGCGGTCCTGGCCGCGCTCACCATGACCGTGGGCAACGTCGGGGCGCTGCGTCAGCAGACCACGCGCGCGTACAGCGCGGTACGCCTGCTCGCCTGGTCCTCCGTGGGCCAGGCCGGCTACCTCCTGGTGCCGATCGCGGCCGCCGCGTACTCCGAGGACCCGGAGAAGTCGATCGGCTCCACCGTCGCCTACGCCCTGATGTACGGCGCCGTGAACCTGGGCGCCTTCGCGGTCGCCGCACTCGTCGGCCGGACCAGGACGCTCAACCGGGTCGCCGACTACCGCGGCCTGTACGCGGCCAGCCCGCTGTCCGCTCTGCTCCTGGCGTTCTTCCTGCTCTGCCTGGCCGGGCTGCCCCCGGGCATCATCGGCCTCTTCGCCAAGGTCACCGTCTTCTCCGCGGCCGTCGACGCCGGCCTCGGCTGGCTGGCCGTGATCATGGCCGTCAACGTCGTCATCGCGCTGTTCTACTACCTGCAGTGGACCGCCCTGCTGTTCCGTACCCCCGAGGGCGAAACCGAGAAGCAGCGCGTGCCCGCCCCCCTCACGGCGGCGATCGCCGTCACCGGAGTCCTCGGCGTCGCCCTGTCCGGCGCCCCGCAGCTCGTCCTTCGCTTCACCGACACCGGCCTCTTCTGAGCGGGACCGCCGCCCGGGTCCCGCTTTCACCCCACGCGTGCGGGGCACTCGCCCCCGCACGCGTGCGGGGCGGGACCCACGGCTGTCACCCGTACGGCTCACGGCCGGTCACGCGCGCACAAGGGAACTAGTGCCTCCCGCCTGGCGTTGACCAGTACGGGAGGGTCCACTGGACGTGACACCACAGCACCGGTGGCACCGCAGAGACGCAAGCAAGGGTTCCCCTGCCGCACGACTTGGAGGGCGTACCGTGCACCGCCGGCACAACGGGCTCAGGACAGCAGTCCTCCTGGGGGGACTGTCCGCACTCATCATCGTCATCGGCAGCTTCTTCGGCCGCATGGGGCTCGTCATCGCCGTCCTGGTAGCACTGGCCACCAACGCGTACGCGTACTGGAACAGCGACAAGCTGGCCCTGCGCGCGATGCGCGCCCGCCCCGTCAGCGAGTTCGAGGCCCCGCAGCTCTACCGCATGGTCCGTGAGCTGTCCACCCAGGCCCGCCAGCCGATGCCGCGCCTGTACATCTCGCCGACGGAGGCGCCCAACGCCTTCGCCACGGGCCGCAACCCGCGCAACGCCGCCGTGTGCTGCACCGACGGCATCCTGCGCCTGCTGGACGAGCGCGAGCTGCGCGGCGTCATCGGCCACGAACTGAGTCACGTCTACAACCGCGACATCCTCATCTCGTCGGTCGCCGGCGCCCTCGCCTCCGTGATCATGTTCCTGGTCAACTTCGCCTGGCTGATCCCGATCGGCCGCTCCGACGACGACGACGGCCCCGGGCTGCTCGGCATGCTGCTGATCATGCTGCTGGGCCCGCTCGCCGCCTCCGTCATCCAACTGGCCATCAGCCGCTCCCGGGAGTACCAGGCGGACGCCTCGGGCGCCCAGCTCACCGGCGACCCGCTCGCCCTGGCCAGCGCCCTGCGCAAGCTCGAAGTGGGCACGAAGCAACTCCCGCTGCCGCCCGAGCCCCGCATCGAGACGGCCAGTCACATGATGATCGCGAACCCGTTCCGTCCCGGCCAGGGCCTTTCCAGGATGTTCTCCACACACCCGCCGATGGCGGAACGCATCGCCCGGCTCGAGAAGATGGCAGGTGGGAACCAGTGAGGACCATACTCAACGTCATATGGCTCGTCCTGAGCGGCTTCTGGCTGTTCCTGGCCTACATAGCAGCGGGCCTGCTCCTGTGCATCACCATCATCGGCATCCCGTTCGGCGTGGCCGCCTTCCGCATCGGCGTCTACGCCCTGTGGCCCTTCGGGTACACGACCGTCGAGCGCCATGACGCCGGTGCACCGTCCTGCGTGGGCAACGTGCTGTGGCTGGTGCTCGCGGGCTGGTGGCTCGCCCTCGGCCACATCGTCACCGGCATCGCGCTGTGCGTCACGATCATCGGCATTCCCCTCGGCGTGGCCAACTTCAAGCTCATCCCGGTCTCGCTGCTGCCGCTGGGCCGCGACATCGTGCGGACGCACGAGCCGTTCGCAGCCCGCTGACGCCGAGGCGAAGGCCGGGTTCCTCCACAGGCGGTAGGCCTCCACGGGCGCAGGTTGTCCACAGGCGAGGGGTTGTCCACAGCCCCGCACGCCTTCCGCCCACGGCCCGCAAGATGAACCCATGACCGCGATCGAGCAGTTGCCGAGCCCGAGGACCACCACACCCCCTGACGTACGCCTGCGAACCACCACTTCGTGCGGTGCCACACGCTTACGGCGCACAAGACCGGCCGCCCCGACCCGCAACCCGAAGAGACCGGCGGACAGTCGCGCGCCCCAACTCACAGAGCCCCGCCTCATAAAGCCACACGGGCCCGCTCACCGTTGACGACCCCGCTCACCCCATGGATGGACGGACGACTCGCCGACGCGAAGCTCCCCGAGTTTCACGTGCCGCCGGCCCCGGACGCGGATCCGTTCCCGCCCCACCGCCGCCGCACCCCGTAGGCGACGGCCCCCACCGCCAGCGCCCCCGCACCCACGGCCACGGACCCGCCCGGCAGCGCGAACGCCAGCACCACACACCCGACCAGCCCCACCGCCGGCACCACCCGCGCCACCGGTGACGAATCGAGCGTCCACGCCGACGCGTTGGCCACGGCGTAGTACGCCAGCACACCGAAGGAGGAGAACCCGATCGCGCCCCTGACGTCCACCGTGGCGGCCAGTACGGCGACCACCGCGCCCACGGCCAACTCCGCCCGGTGCGGCACCCGGAACCGAGGATGGACCGCGGCCAGCGCACCCGGCAGATGCCGGTCCCTGGCCATGGCCAACGTGGTCCTGGACACCCCCAGGATCAGCGCGAGCAGCGAACCCAGCGCGGCGACGGCGGCCCCGACCCGCACCACCGGCGCGAGCCCCGGCACGCCGGCGGCCCGCACCGCGTCCGCCAGAGGCGCCGTCGCGCTCCCCAGCCCACCGACCCCCAGGACCGAGAGGACAGCCACCGCCACACACGCGTACACGACCAGCGCGATGCCCAGGGCCAGCGGAATCGCCCGGGGGACGGTCCGTGCCGGGTCACGGACCTCCTCACCCAGGGTCGCGATCCGGGCGTACCCCGCGAACGCGAAGAACAGCAGGCCGGCCGCCTGCAGTACCCCGTGCGCGCCACTCGACGCCCCGATGTGCAGCCGCCCGGCATCGGACTCGCCCGACACCAGACACACGACCACCACGGAAGCGAGGACGGCCAGGACCACCGCCACGATCACCCGCGTGAGCCACGCGGACTTCTGCACACCTCCGTAGTTCACCGCGGTCAGCGCCACCACGGCCGCGACGGCCACCGCGTGCGCCTGTCCCGGCCAGACGTACGCACCCACGGTGAGCGCCATGGCCGCACAGGAGGCCGTCTTCCCGACCACGAAGGCCCAGCCCGCGAGATGCCCCCAGAACTCCCCGAGCCGCTCGCGCCCGTACACATACGTGCCACCCGACGCGGGGTACAGGGCGGCCAGGCGAGCCGACGACATGGCGTTGCAGTAGGCGACCACCGCGGCTACGGCGAGCCCGAGGAGCAGCCCCGACCCGGCCGCGCGGGCCGCCGGCGCGAGGGCGGCGAAGATCCCTGCCCCCACCATCGAACCGAGTCCGACCACCACGGCGTCGCCCACACCCAGGGTGCGGCGCAGTTCTGAACCGGAGGCTGTCACGCGTCGCACCCTACTGATCACCGCAACCGGTGGATGTCCCGCGGACGTCCTCCCCACCAAGACGGCATGAACGCGCGCGGCAAGGACGACGCACGCGGGCACGCCGTGGCACCACCCGCGACAGCCGGCCCCCCGGGAGCAAGCTCACAGGGCCGGGGCCGTGCGGGCACAGCGTGAAAGGGCAGGTTCACGGCATGACCATCATCAGCTGGATCATCCTGGGACTGTTGGCCGGAGCCATCGCGAAGTTCCTGCTGCCGGGCCGCGACCCGGGCGGTCTCATCGGCACCACCCTGATCGGCATAGCGGGCGCGTTCATCGGCGGCTGGATATCGGCCCGCTGGATGGACCACCCGGTCACCAAGGACTTCTACGACGGCACGACCTGGGCCGCGGCGATCGGCGGATCGCTGGTGCTGCTCATCGCCTACCGCCTCCTGTTCGGCCACTCACGGGACTGACCCGGGCAGGCCCCCACCGCGCCCGACGACCGGGATGGCCCGGTGCGCCGGAGCAAGAAGGGTGGGCGCCGGAACGGCTGCCCACCCTTGCTCATCCGCATCCGGGCCGAAGGAAAGGCCCGCGAGCCGGACCTACCGGTAGTTCACGAACTGCATCGCGAAGTCGTAGTCCTTGCCCTTCAGCAGGTTGATGACGGCCTGCAGGTCGTCGCGGCTCTTGGAGCTGACCCGCAGCTCCTCGCCCTGGACCTGTGCCTTCACGCCCTTGGGGCCCTCGTCACGGATGGTCTTCGCGACCTTCTTCGCGTTCTCCTGGGAGATGCCCTCCTTGATCGACGCGAAGATCTTGTACTCCTTGCCGGAGAGCTGGGGCTCGTCCGCGTCCAGGGCCTTCAGCGAGATGCCCCGCTTGATCAGCTTGGACTGGAAGACGTCGAGGATGGCCTTCACCCGGTCCTCGGAGTTCGCCTCCATGAGGATCTTCTCGCCGGACCACGAGATCGAGGCACCCACGCCCTTGAAGTCGTAGCGCTGCGAGATCTCCTTGGCGGCCTGGTTGAGTGCGTTGTCGACCTCCTGCCGCTCGACCTTCGAGACGATGTCGAAACTGGAGTCGGCCATGTCCTGTGGCTCCTTGTATCGGGGTGCGTGTGGTGCGTACGGCGTGTGTGAGGGGCGCGGCAGGGACCCTTCCGGGCCCGGGCCGCATCCGGACAAGCCTAGCCACCCGTCGCCCCCCGAGCGCAGATCAATCGGGTGGCGAAGCACCCCTCCGCATCGGGTATTGTTTACGTCGTTGCCACGGAGCGCCGCGGAAAGCGGCTCGCCGGGCAGCAAACCCTGGCGGTGTGCCCGAGCGGCCAAAGGGAGCAGACTGTAAATCTGCCGGCTCAGCCTTCCCAGGTTCGAATCCTGGCGCCGCCACACATGAGGAAGCCCCTCTGGACTCAGTCCAGAGGGGCTTCTTCGTGTTGTGCGCGCTCCCAGCAGGGCCAGGTGGCCCACGTCACTCGTTGCCGGCGTTCCTCTGCAGCGGCAGGCACAAGAAAAGGCGAGGAGCACCCCTCCTCGCCACTCTCAACGTATAGCGCGAGGGGGCTCTTGCGGCAAGCCCCCCATGTTGTCGCAGAATCCTCGGCCTGAAGCGGCAATGGGCGGAAAATGGGGGTTCGCGTGTACGACGTGATCATCGTCGGTGGCGGTCCGACCGGCATGCTGCTGGCCGGGGAGCTGCGGCTGCACGGGCTGGGCGTCGTGGTGCTGGAGAAGCTGGCCGCGCCGACCGGTCAGGCCCGCGCGCTCGGCCTGCACGTCCGCAGCATCGAGATCCTGGACCAGCGCGGACTGCTGGAGCGTTTCCTGTCGCACGGCAGGAAGATCGAGAACGGCGGCGTCTTCGCCGGTCTGACCCAGCCGTGGCCGGAGCGGCTGGACACCGCGCACGGCTACATGCTCGGCATCCCGCAGACGGTCACCGAGCGGCTGCTGACCGAACACGCCGCCGGGGCCGGTGCTGAGATACGCCGCGCCTGCGAGCTGGTCGGGCTGAGCCAGGACGAGGACGGTGTGACCGCCGAACTGGCCGACGGCGCACGGCTGCGCTCGCGCTGGCTCGTGGGCTGCGACGGCGGCCGCAGCACGGTGCGCAAGCTGCTGGGCGTCCGCTTCCCCGGTGAGCCCAGCCGCACCGAGACACTGCTGGGCGAGATGGAGCTGACCGCGTCCCCGCAGGAGGTGGCGGCGGTGACGGCCGAGGTCCGAAAGACACAGTTCCGGTTCGGCGCCATGCCGCTCGGGACGGGGACGTACCGGGTCATCGTGCCGGCGGAGGGCGTGGCCGAGGACCGTACGGCTCCGCCGACCCTGGAGGAGCTCAGGCAGCAGCTGCGGGCGTACGGCGGCACCGACTTCGGCGCGCACTCACCGCGTTGGCTCTCCCGCTTCGGCGACGCGACGAGGCTGGCCGAGCACTACCGCACCGGCCGCGTCCTGCTGGCCGGCGACGCCGCGCACATCCATCCGCCGACCGGCGGCCAGGGCCTCAACCTCGGCCTGCAGGACGCCTTCAACCTCGGCTGGAAACTCGCCGCGCAGGTGCGCGGATGGGCGCCGGAGGGACTGCTCGACAGCTACCACCAGGAGCGCCACCCCGTGGCCGCCGCCGTACTGGACAACACCCGTGCGCAGATGCAGTTGCTGGCACCCGAGCCGGGCGCGCAGGCCGTGCGCCGGCTGCTGGCCGAACTGATGGACATCGAGGCGGTGAACCGGCACCTGATCGAGAAGGTCACGGCGATCTCCGTCCGCTACGACGTCGGTGCGGGCCACGACCTGCTCGGCCGACGGCTGCGGGACGTGCGGCTGGCCAACGGCCGCCTCTACGAGCGGATGCACGACGGCCGAGGTCTGCTGCTGGACCGGACCGGCGGCAGGCTGTCCCCGGCGGGCTGGACGGACCGGGTCGGCCACGTGGCCGACGGCGGCACGGAACTCGACGTCCCCGCCGTGCTGTTGCGCCCGGACGGCCATGTGGCCTGGGTCGGTGAGGATCAACTCGGCCTGAACGAGCAGTTGCTGCGGTGGTTCGGTCCGGCACGACCCTGAGCCGGCCACCACGCGGGACACACGACGACCGGCTGTTGAACGGCAGCGCGGCCGCGGGCTGGGCGGAGAGGCGGGTCGGGGCGGAGAAGCCGGTCGGGGCGGAGGAGCCGGTCGGGGCGAGCGGCTCCTCGCCTGCCCCGGCCGAGGCTCACCTGCCGACCCGCCCGCTTTCCCGGGCCGGCTCCTCCGGTACGGCCCGCGCCCCGCCCGCCGGCTGAGCACCGGCCGCCCCCGAACTCCCCACCCGCTGGCGGGGAATGAACGAAGCCACCGCGAACGCCAGCAGCGCGGCCCCCGCTCCGATGGCGAGGACGACCTTGAAGCCGTTCTCGGAGGGCAGGACGGCCGGCCCGAAGGGGGTCGTGAGCTGCGCGAGGATCACTCCGGCCACCGCGCTCGCGGTCGACGTGCCGATGGACCTCATCAGCGTGTTGAGGCTGTTGGCGGCGCCCGTCTCCGAGGCCGGCACGGCGCCCATGATGAGCGCGGGCATGGCACCGTACGTGAAGCCGATACCGGCTCCGATGACGCACGTGACGAGCACGAAGTGCCACAGCTCGGACATCAGCACGATGTTCAGCCCGTAGCCCGCGGCCACGATCAGGGCGCCCACCATCAGCGTGCTCTTGGGGCCCTTGGCCTTGGACAGCGCGGCCGACACCGGAGCCGTGGCCATCATGACCAGCCCCGACGGTGCCATCGTCAGCCCCGCCACCAGCAGTGACCTGCCCAGACCGTAGCCGGTCGCCTCAGGCAACTGCAGGAGCTGCGGAATCACGAGGGACATCGCGAACATGGCGAACCCGACGGCGATGGAGGCGAGGTTGGTGACCAGCACCTGGCGGCGTGCGGTGGTCCGCAGGTCGACCAGCGGCTCCTCGACCCGCAGCTCCCACCAGCCCCAGGCCGGCAGGACGACCACGGCCGTCGCGAACAGTCCGAGCGTGGTGCCGCTGCCCCACCCCCAGTCCGCGCCCTTGGAGACGGCCAGCAGCAGGGACACCAGCCCGGCCGCCATGCCCACGCCGCCGACCAGGTCGAAACGGCCGCCGGTGCGCACCCGGGACTCGGGCACGACGACCGGCACCAGTACCAGGGCGACCGTGCCCAGTGCGGCCGAGGCCCAGAACAACGCGTGCCAGTCGAAGTTGTCCGCGATCAGCGCGGCGGCGGGCAGCCCGAGAGCGCCGCCGACACCGAGGGAGGCGCTCATCAGGGCCGTCGCGGACCCCAGCCGTTCGGCGGGCAGTTCGTCCCGCATGATGCTGATGCCGAGCGGGATCACGCCGGACGCCAGACCCTGCAGTGCCCGGCCGACGACCATCGGCGCGAGCGAGTCGCTGAGCGCGGCCGTCACCGATCCGGCCACCAGCATGACGAGGCTGACCAGGAGCATCCGGCGCTTGCCGTACATGTCGCCGAGCCGGCCGATCACCGGTGTGGCGACGGCGGCGGCGAGCAGCGTGGCGGTGACGGCCCACGCGGTGTCGGAGGCCGGGGCGTTGAGCAGCCGGGGCAGCTCGGGGACGATCGGGATGACCAGGGTCTGCATCAGCGAGACCACGATCCCGCCGAAGGCCAGGGCCGCGACGACCGCGTCGGGCCGCGGCGCGGCGGACCTCCCGTCCTCGGCGGGGCGGGACAGGGCTGAGGGCATGGCCGGGCCTCCGTAGGGCGCGCGGGGGGACAGCGGTGACCCGCACAAGCTAAGCCTATTGATTGACTTAAGCAACTGGATTGACTTGAGCAACTGGATGCCTGCCTCTGCTGAACGGCACACCGCGCCGGGTCGGGGTACCCGCCCGAACCGTCCCCCGGCACGCGGCACACTGGCCCCATGTCCTCACGCCGCAGGATCTGCCCCGAGTGCCGCCGCGAGATCGCCGTCGTCGCCGGGCGGTACGCGCGCCACGACCCGCCCGGAGCGCGCGAGCACGGCGAGCTCACCTCGTGCCCCGGCTCCCGCCGCCCGGCCCTCCCGGGCCCGGAACAACCGTCCCTGGACGGTTACGTGGTCCCGGACTTCCCCGGTCAACTGCCCCTGTTCTGAAGGCGCCCCCGGCGCAGCAGCCGCGACTGCCGCGACTGGCGCGACTGCCGCGCCGGCACCCGCCGCAGCAGTCGCGCCCGCCGAACCGTCAGTTCCCCGCCACCGACTTGACCGCCACCGAGATCGGCGCGGACCCGCTGATCAGCTCCAGGGTCAGCCCGGCGGTCGCCGGGGTGTCGACCAGCTCCGCGAGCACCGCGGCCACGTCGTCGCGCGGGATCGGCCCCCGCCCCGTGCGGGCCTCCAGCCGCACCAGCCCGTTTCCGGCGTCGTCCGTGAGCTGGCCGGGACGCAGGATCGTCCAGTCCAGGGCGTCCAGGCCGCGTACATGGGCGTCCGCCTCGCCCTTGGCGCGCAGGTAGACGTCGAAGATCTCGTCGCCCGCGTGATCCGCGTCGGCCCCCATGGACGACACGATGACGAACCGGCGTACGCCCGCCCGCACGGCCGCGTCCGCGAAGAGGACGGCCGCGTCCTTGTCGACCGTGCCCTTGCGGTCCGCCCCGCTGCCGGGGCCCGCGCCGGCGGCGAAGACCGCGGCGTCGGCGCCCCGCAGCCGCTCGGCGACCTCGTCCACGGACGCCGACTCCAGGTCGAGCACGACCGGTTCGGCACCTGCCTGCCGCAGATCGTCGGCCTGCTCGGCCTTGCGGATGATGCCCGCCACCTCGTCCCCACGCGCGGCGAGCAACCGCTCCAGCCGCAGCGCGATCTGACCATGACCACCAGCGATGACAATGCGCATGTCTCCGACCGTACGCCCGGACGGCCCCGTCCGCCGCACGACTTGACCGCACCCCCGCCCCCCGGGTCCCCACGGCAACTCCCCGCCCCCGCCGCGGCGGTCCCCATGCCCGCGTCCCGGCCCCCTAGGACACGTCCCCCCGCCCCTGACGCGGCAGTCCCAGTTCCGTGGAGCCCGAAGAACTGCAGTACTCCCGCACCGCGCTGGTGCGCGCCACCACGCGCCCCCGGTGCACGACCACACGGCTGTACGCGAGCGAGAGCGCCCCGGCCAGCCGGTCCCCGCGCACCGCCAGCAACTCGGCCGGGAAACCCGCCTCCACCCGCACCTCCGGAAGCCCCAGCACCGCCCGCGCCGAGGAACTCACCGCGTCGTACGCCTCCTCCGGGGACAGCCCGTAGCGCGAGGCCAGCAGGTAGGCCGCCTCCAGCGGGTCGCCGCGGCCCACGGGGTTCGAGACGTCCCGCAGGGCGCCGCTCCCGGCGGCCACCCGCACCCCGGCCGCCCGCAGCAGCCGCACCGGAGCGGCGCCCCGGCGGTCCACGCCACCGCAGCCGCCCTGCGGCAGGCACACCACGGTCACGCCGGCCGCCGCCAGCTGGTCGGCGGTCCGCGAGGCCACCTCGGACGGCAGCCGCCCCAGGTCGCCGCACGGGCTGAGCGTCACGCCGGGGCGCAGCCCGCCCGCCATGGCGGCGAGCCGGGCCAGCCGGGCCGGGTCGCCCGCGTCCGTGTGCAGGTCGACCGGGCAGCCATGTTCGGAGGCGACCTCCAGGACCGCCTCCACGTACCCCGTCGGATCGGGGTCGAGGTCCGGCCGGCCGCCCACCACCGAGGCGCCCATCTTCACCGCGTCCCGCAGTATCGCCAGCCCGTCGGCCCCGGCCACGCCGGTCAGCACGCGAGGCACCGCCACGGTCGACAGCTCGGCGAGTCCCCGCAGTGCCCGGCGGACCTGGAGCACGGCCGCGAGCGAGCCCAGCCCCTGGACGTCCCCCACGCGGACGTGCGCCCGCACCGCCGTCGCCCCGTGCCCGAGCTGGAGCAGCGCGGCCTCGGTCGCCCGGCGCTGGACGTCCTCGGGCTCGTACGAGACCGGGCCCTCGCCGTCGGCCGACAGGGCCGTGTCGGCGTGGGCGTGCGGTTCGGCCGGGGCCGGCAGGAGGAGATAGCCGCTGAGGTCCACCCGGGCGCCGCACGCGCGTGTGCCGCCGCCCGTCCTCAGGCTGCCCGCCGTGCCGACCGCCTCGATGCGCCCGCCGACCAGCCGCACGTCCACGGTCCGGCCGTCGGTGAGCCGTGCCCCGCACAGCAGCAGTGGAGCGGGACCGGCCGGGCCGGGCGAGGAGGACGGGGGAGGGGGCGGCTGCGGCCTGCTGTCGGGCATCGCACTCCAGGGGCTCGGGCTGCGTGCGGGAGGACGCGTGATCACGCAGAGTGAGACGAGCCTAGGACGGCCTCCCGCCCGTGTCGGGGAGGAGCGCAATAGTCGTACCGGTGTGGTCCGCCGGGCGCTCGGCAGGCCTGCCTGTGTGGTCCGCCGCCCTGGATCCGGGCACGCACGGGGTCGCCGGGAGGGCGGTCGGGGCGCAGCGGGCGGAAGCCTCGAAACGGATTTGGGCGAACGGCGGGCGACCGTGTAATGTCTTCATCGCTCGCCCCAATAGCTCAGTCGGCAGAGCGTCTCCATGGTAAGGAGAAGGTCAACGGTTCGATTCCGTTTTGGGGCTCTGGTGTGAGAGGTTCCCGTCGCGAGGCGGGGCCCGATCGCATCACAGCGGTGTAGCTCAGTCGGTAGAGCAAGCGGCTCATAATCGCTGTGTCACCGGTTCAAGTCCGGTCACCGCTACTGACAGTAGCCGATTGCGGGGTCGGTCCTTCAATCGGCTACTCTTTCCTGCGTTAATACCATCATCCGTTCGTCAAGGAGTGCACTCACGTGGCTGCCACCGACGTCCGCCCGAAGATCACGCTGGCCTGCGTGGAGTGCAAGGAGCGGAACTACATCACCAAGAAGAACCGGCGTAACAACCCGGACCGTCTTGAGATGAAGAAGCACTGCCCGCGTTGCAACGCGCACACCGCGCACCGCGAAACGCGATAAAACAGGCTCGTACACGAGGCCGTTCCCGAGTGATCGGGGGCGGCCTCGCGTCGTTGTACGACCCGTACCGGTCAGTAGAGCAACCAGGAGGTACCGGGCCATGGCGCTCGACCAGTCCTTCGTGGGGCGGACGTACCCGCCCACAGCGCCCTACGAGGTGGGCCGCGAGAAGATCCGCGAGTTCGCCGAGGCGGTCGGGGACGCCAACCCGGCGTACACGGACGCGGAGGCCGCCAAGGCGCTCGGCCACCCGGACGTGATCGCCCCGCCGACGTTCGTCTTCGCGATCACCTTCAAGGCCGCGGGCGAGGTCGTGCAGGACCCGCAGCTCGGCCTGGACTACAGCCGGGTGGTGCACGGCGACCAGAAGTTCGCCTACCGCCGCCCGGTCCGCGCCGGGGACCGGCTCACGGTCACCTCGACCATCGAGGCGATCAAGTCCCTCGCGGGCAACGACATCCTGGACATCCGCGGCGAGGTCCACGACGAGGCCGGCGAGCACGTCGTGACCGCCTGGACCAAGCTCGTGGCCCGCGCGGCCGAGGAGGCGTGAGCGATCCCATGACGGCGAAGATCTCCTGGTCCGACGTCGAGGTCGGCACCGAACTGCCCGCGCGGACCTTCCCCGTGACCCGTGCCGCCCTCGTGCAGTACGCGGGTGCCTCCGGCGACTTCAACCCGATCCACTGGAACGAGAAGTTCGCCAAGGAGGTCGGCCTGCCGGACGTCATCGCGCACGGCATGTTCACCATGGCCGAGGCGATCCGCGTGGTCACGGACTGGGTCGGCGACCCGGGCGCGGTCGTCGAGTACGGCGTGCGCTTCACCAAGCCGGTCGTCGTGCCGAACGACGACCGCGGCGCCGAGATCGAGGTCAGCGGCAAGGTCGCGGCAAAGCTCGACGACAACACGGTCCGCGTCGACCTGACGGCGACCAGCGCCGGACAGAAGGTCCTGGGCATGTCCCGGGCCGTCGTACGGCTGGCCTGAGCGCACAAGAGTGCAGGCGAGGGGCGCTTCCCACCAGGGAGGCGCCCCTCGGCCGTCTCCCGGCCTCCACCCTCCTCTTGACTTAGTTAGTGATTGAGCACTAACTTCGTACGCATGGCCAGGATGAGTGCGGAAGAACGGCGCGAGAGCGTCATCCGGGCGGCGACGACCGAGTTCGCCCGGGGTGGCTATCACGGCACCTCCACCGAGGCGATCGCCCGGCGGGTCGGCGTCTCGCAGCCCTATCTCTTCCGGCTTTTCCCGGGCAAGAAGGCGATCTTCCTCGCGGCGGTCGAACGCTGCATCGAGGACACCATCCGCACCTTCGAGGAGGCCTCGCGGGGTCTTCACGGAGAAGAGGCCCTGCACGCCATGGGCAACGCGTACACCAAGGTCATCGAGGAACGCCCCGAGCGGCTCATGATGCAGATGCAGATGTACGTCGCCGTGAAGGCCGCCGAGGTGGAGGGCGACCACGAGTTCGGTGAGTCGGTGCGCGACGGCTGGATGCGGCTGTGGGACACCGTGCACGTGCCGCTCGGCGCCGACGCCGGCGAGACGACCGTCTTCATGGCGTACGGAATGCTCATCAACTGCCTGGTGGCCATGGGGTTTCCGGCCGGGCACCGCGTCTGGGAGGGCATGTACCCCTCCGTGCGCGCCACGGGCCGGCCGGAGCACTGACCGGGAAGGGCGAGAGGTCGGCGCCTCCCTGTGACCGCGAAAGTTAGTAATCAATAACTAATTGATCACACGCGCGATTCGTTCTTGGGGGAGCGATGTCACAGCAGACCGCACGTCGCGGGGGAGCCGGCTGGGCCCTCGTCATCACCAGCGTCGCCGGATTCA
Source organism: Streptomyces sp. NPDC026246 (assembly GCF_055567995.1). Lineage (NCBI taxonomy): Bacteria > Bacillati > Actinomycetota > Actinomycetes > Kitasatosporales > Streptomycetaceae > Streptomyces > Streptomyces sp. NPDC026246. The sequence continues at coordinate 28,741 of NZ_JBVHPJ010000003.1, forward strand.
TGGCGGCCCTGGACAACCTCGTCGTCACCACCGCCCTGCCCTCCATCCGCGAGGACCTCGGCGGCGGACTGCACGACCTGGAATGGACCGTGAGCGCCTACACGCTCACCTTCGCCGTCCTGCTGATGTTCGGCGCGGCCCTCGGCGACCGCTTCGGCCGCAGGCGGCTCTTCATCGCCGGCCTCACCGTCTTCACCGGCGCGTCGGCCGCCGCCGCGATGGCACCGGGCATCGACTCCCTGATCGCCGCCCGCGCCGTCCAGGGCGCCGGCGCGGCGGTGATGATGCCGCTGACGCTCACCCTGCTGACCGCCGCCGTGCCCGCCGCCAAGCGCGGCATGGCCTACGGCATATGGGGCGCCGTCAACGGCCTCGCCGTCGCCTCCGGGCCACTGGTCGGCGGCAGCCTCACCGAGCACATCTCCTGGCAGTGGATCTTCTGGCTGAACGTCCCGCTCGGCCTGGCCCTGCTGCCGCTCGCCCGCCTCCGCCTCGCCGAGTCCCACGGCACCGGAGCGCCGCTCGACGTCCCCGGCACCCTGCTCGCCAGCGGCGGCCTGTTCGGCATCGTCTACGGCCTGGTGCGGGGCCCCGCCGACGGCTGGACCTCGTCGCTGGTCCTGACCGGGCTGGTCGCGGGCGGGGCCCTGCTCGTCGCCTTCGTCCTCTACAGCACACGAGCCAAGAACCCGATGCTCCCGATGCGGCTGTTCCGCTCGCGGGCGTTCTCCGGCATCAACGCGGCGAGCCTGCTGATGTTCCTCGGCATGTTCGGCTCGATCTTCCTGCTCAGCCAGTACATGCAGGGCGTCCTCGGCTACTCGCCCACCGAGGCCGGACTCAGGATGCTGCCCTGGACCGGTATGCCGATGCTGGTCGCCCCGTTCGCCGGCCTCATGGCCGACCGCATCGGCGGCCGCCCGGTCGTCGCCACCGGCCTGTTCCTGCAGGCCCTGGGCCTGGGCTACATGTCGGTCGTGGCCACCACGGACGCCTCCTACGCCGCACAGCTGCCCGCCCTGATCATCAGCGGCATCGGCATGGCCCTGTTCTTCGCCCCCGCCTCGCACCTGGTGATGTCCAGCGTCCGCCCCTCGGAGCAGGGCATCGCCTCCGGCGCCAACAACGCGATGCGGGAGGTGGGCGGAGCGCTCGGCGTCGCCGTGATGGCCTCGATCTTCGCGGCCCAGGGCGGCTACGAGACCGGCCAGACCTTCGTCGACGGCCTGCGCCCCGCCCTGGTCACCGGCTCCGCGGTGGTCGCCCTGGCGGGTGTCGCCGCCCTGCTGATCCCGACCCGCCGTCAGACCGAACGGCAGGCCGCACCGGCCGAACCGGAACCGGTGCTCGAGACGGCCTCCCCCTGACCCCACACGGACCCGACAAGGAGATGCGGCCATGCCGACCCTTCCCTGGACCGTTCCGAACAGCCCGCCGCCCGGCACCGAGGTGTACGTCTTCGCCTCCCGCTTCGAGACCCGCACCCTGTGGGGAGCGCTCAGGTTCCTCGCCGGAACACCCGGCGTCTGGCGGCAGATCCGCCGCAGCCCCGGCGCCTACGGGGCGACCCTGCGGGCGAGGCCGCTGAAGCGGACCTTCTGGACCCTGTCGGCCTGGGAGTCCAAGGACGCCCTGCACACCTTCGCCCGTGCGGGCACACACGGCCCGGCCGCCCGGGGCCTGGCCCCGCAGATGAAGGACTCCGCCTTCACTGCCTGGCAGGCGAACAGCGACGACCTCCCCGTCACCTGGCCCGAGGCGCTCCGCCGGCTGCCCTGACGGCCACCACGCGTGCGTGCGGCCCCGTTCCCCGCGGAACGGGGCCGCACGCACGCGTGCCCGACCCCCTCGGCGCCGTCTCGTAGTCTTGGGCCCGTGCAGGAACTCCACGAAGCCCCCCTCGCCCCCCTGACCACCTTCCGTCTGGGCGGCCCCGCGGCCCGGCTGATCACCGCCACGACGGACGACGAGGTGATCGCCGCCGTCCGCGAAGCCGACGAGACGGGCACCCCGCTGCTGCTCATCGGCGGCGGCTCGAACCTGGTCATCGGCGACAAGGGCTTCGACGGCACCGCCCTGGTCATCGCCACCAAGGGCTTCTCCCTCGACGGCACCACCCTGGAACTGGCCGCCGGCGAGGTATGGACCGACGCGGTCGCCCGCACGGTCGAGGCGGGCCTGGCCGGCATCGAGTGCCTGGCCGGCATCCCCGGCTCGGCCGGCGCGACGCCCATCCAGAACGTGGGGGCGTACGGCCAGGAGGTCTCCGCCACGATCACCGAGGTCGTCGCCTACGACCGCCGCACCGGCGAGACCGTCACTCTCCCCAACGAGGAGTGCGCCTTCTCCTACCGCCACAGCCGCTTCAAGTCCGACCCCGAGCGCTACGTCGTCCTGCGCGTCCGCTTCGCCCTGGAGGACGCCGACGGCCTCTCCGCCCCCCTCCGCTACGCCGAGACGGCCCGCGCCCTCGGTGTGGAACCGGGCGACCGCGTGCCCCTCGCGCAGGCCCGTGAGACGGTGCTCAAGCTGCGCGCCGGCAAGGGCATGGTCCTCGACCCCGAGGACCACGACACCTGGTCGGCCGGATCCTTCTTCACCAACCCGATCCTCACGGACGCCGACTTCGAGACGTTCCGCGCCCGGGTGCGCGACCGGCTCGGCGACGGGGTGGAGCCGCCCGCCTACCCGGCCGGCGAGGGCCGTACGAAGACCTCCGCCGCCTGGCTGATCGACAAGGCCGGCTTCACGAAGGGCTACGGCGAGGGCCCGGCCCGCATCTCCACGAAGCACACCCTGGCCCTCACCAACCGGGGCGACGCGACCACCGAGGACCTCCTCGCCCTGGCCCGCGAGGTCGTGGCCGGAGTCCGCGAGGCCTTCGGAATCACCCTGGTCAACGAGCCGGTGACGATCGGGGTCAGCCTGTAGACACCCGGTGCTGCGGCTGGGGCCGGGTGGGTCCGCAGCCCGGCGTAGCGTGGTGCCGCTGCGCCCACCCGTGCCGCCCCTAGCGGCACGCATGCCCGCAGCTAGGGCCGCCGTCGTACGCAAGGGGCCGTGTCGGGGGGTGTCCGCCCGCAGCTGGTTGGCGCGTCGACGGACAGTGAGTCGGTACGACACCCCATCGCGCCGTTCCGAGGACGGACACCCCCCGGCGCGGCCCCGACCCACCCCCGCCGCAAGGCGACGCCACAGTCAGCCGGGAAGCCACCGTCAGCCGGGAAGCCACCGTCAGCCGGTCAGCCAGTCGTCCACACCCGCCAGCAGTTTCGTCTTCACATCCTCCGGCGCCGCCGACCCCCGCACCGACTGCCGGGCCACCTCCGCCAGCTCCGCGTCGGAGAACCCGTGGTGCTGCCGCGCGATCTCGTACTGCGCCGCCAGGCGCGAACCGAACAGCAGCGGATCGTCCGCGCCCAGCGCCAACGGCACGCCCGCCTCGAAGAGCGTCCGCAGCGGCACGTCCTCCGGCTTCTCGTACACCCCCAGCGCCACGTTCGACGCCGGGCACACCTCGCACGTCACCCCCCGGTCGGCCAGCCGCTTCAGCAGCCGGGGATCCTCCGCAGCCCGGACCCCGTGCCCGACCCGGCTCGCCCCCAGGTCGTCCAGGCAGTCCCGTACGGACGACGGACCGGCCAGCTCGCCGCCGTGCGGGGCGGACAGCAGCCCGGCCTCCCGCGCGATCGCGAAGGCCCGGTCGAAGTCCCGGGCCATCCCGCGCCGCTCGTCGTTGGAGAGCCCGAACCCGACGACGCCCTGGTCCGCGTAGCGCACCGCCAGCCGGGCCAGCGTGCGCGCGTCCAGCGGGTGCTTCATCCGGTTCGCGGCGACCAGTACCCGCATCCCCAGCCCGGTCTCCCGCGAGGTCGTCTCCACCGCGTCCAGGATGATCTCCAGCGCCGGGATCAGCCCGCCCAGCCGCGGCGCGTAGGACGTCGGGTCGACCTGGATCTCCAGCCACCCCGATCCGTCCCGCAGGTCCTCCTCCGCGGCCTCGCGCACCAGCCGCCGGATGTCCTCCGGCTCCCGCAGGCACGAGCGCGCCGCGTCGTACAGCCGCTGGAAGCGGAACCAGCCCCGCTCGTCCGTCGCCCGCAGGCTCGGCGGTTCCCCGCTGGTCAGCGCCTCGCTCAGCGCGTCGGGCAGCCGCACCCCGTACTTGTCGGCCAGTTCCAGCACGGTCGAGGGGCGCATGGACCCGGTGAAGTGCAGGTGCAGGTGGGCTTTCGGCAGCTCAGAGACATCACGTACACGCTCCATCCAAAGATCCTGCCGTACACCTCAGCCGTCCCGGTAGCCGTTTCCCCTTTCGTGGTCTTGCTCGCACAAACAAACGGGGCACACACCGGAACCGGTGTGTGCCCCGTGAGCCGGGCGCGGCGGGCGGAACGTCAGTCCCGCGCCTCGGCCAGCAGCTTCTGGATCCGGCTGACGCCCTCGACGAGATCCTCGTCACCCAGCGCGTACGACAGCCGCAGATACCCCGGCGTGCCGAACGCCTCACCCGGGACGACCGCGACCTCGGCCTCCTCCAGGATCAGCGCGGCCAGCTCGACCGTGTCCTTCGGGCGCTTGCCGCGGATCTCCTTGCCGACCAGGGCCTTCACCGAGGGGTAGGCGTAGAACGCGCCCTCCGGCTCCGGGCACAGCACGCCGTCGATCTCGTTGAGCATCCGCACGATGGTCTTGCGGCGGCGGTCGAACGCCTCCCGCATCTTCGCCACGGCGACCAGGTCACCGGAGACGGCGGCGAGCGCGGCGGCCTGGGCCACGTTGGACACGTTGGACGTGGCGTGCGACTGCAGGTTGGTCGCGGCCTTGACGACGTCCTTCGGGCCGATGATCCACCCCACGCGCCAGCCGGTCATCGCGTACGTCTTGGCGACACCGTTGACCACGATGCACTTGTCGCGCAGCTCGGGCAGGACCGCCGGCAGCGACACGGCGGAGGCGTCGCCGTAGACGAGGTGCTCGTAGATCTCGTCGGTCAGCACCCACAGGCCGTGCTCCACGGCCCAGCGGCCGATGGCCTCTGTCTCGTGCTCGCTGTAGACCGCGCCGGTCGGGTTCGACGGCGAGACGAAGAGCACGACCTTCGTCTTCTCCGTACGGGCCGCCTCCAGCTGCTCCACGGTCACCCGGTAGCCGGTCGTCTCGTCGGCGACGACCTCCACCGGGACGCCCCCGGCCAGCCGGATCGACTCCGGATAGGTCGTCCAGTACGGCGCGGGCACGATGACCTCGTCGCCCGGGTCGAGGATCGCGGCGAAGGCCTCGTAGATGGCCTGCTTGCCGCCGTTGGTGACGAGGATCTGCGACGGGTCGACCTCGTAGCCCGAGTCGCGCAGCGTCTTCGCGGCGATCGCGGCCTTCAGCTCGGGCAGGCCACCGGCCGGCGTGTAGCGGTGGAACTTCGGGTTCTTGCAGGCCTCGATCGCGGCCTCGACGATGTAGTCCGGGGTCGGGAAGTCGGGCTCACCGGCGCCGAAGCCGATCACCGGCCGCCCGGCGGCCTTGAGGGCCTTGGCCTTGGCGTCCACGGCGAGGGTGGCGGACTCGGAGATCGCGCCGACTCGGGCGGAGACCCGGCGCTCGGTGGGAGGGGTTGCAGCGCTCATGCGCCCCATCGTTTCAGACAGGAAACGCGCGCGGCACAGGGGTTTCACAGACTGAACAACCCGGGGACACGCCTGAACACCAGTCCGGATCGGCCGCGCCGCCAGGGGCGATCTTCGGCCGACGTCCCCGGTCCGGACCCCCGTTTCCCGGGCGATCTTCCGCCAACGACCCCTGCCCCGCGTCCTTTCTGTTCGACGCCCGGCCGCGGACCACGTACACTCTCACCTCGTTGGCCTCCCGCAGGCTGCGCTCGTCCGGTGCACACCAGGCATCCGGACGGATGCGGTACGTTGGGGGACACACAAAGGGTCGTAGCTCAATTGGTAGAGCACTGGTCTCCAAAACCAGCGGTTGGGGGTTCAAGTCCCTCCGGCCCTGCTACACACTCCATCGCCAGGATGTGTGCGCATGTACGTACAGCAATGCACCGCCGTGCGGCTCAGACCGGGCGCGGCACGGCCACGACCCGGAATCAGGTGAGGACGAGTGACGGACGCCGTGGGCTCCATCGACATGCCTGATGCCCAGGACGAGGCGCCGGAGTCCAAGAGGACCCGCAAGGGCGGCAAGCGCGGCAAGAAGGGCCCGCTGAAGCGCCTGGCCCTCTTCTACCGCCAGATCGTCGCAGAGCTGCGCAAGGTCGTCTGGCCGACGCGCAACCAGCTGACGACGTACACGACCGTGGTGATCATCTTCGTCGTCATCATGATCGGGCTGGTCACCGTGATCGACTACGGGCTCAGCAACGCCGCCAAGTACGTGTTCGGCTGAGCAGCCAGCGAAGAGCGCCGAGGTACCCGGCGCTCCTTTCGCATGTTCCACCCCTATGTATCCAGGAAGAAGCAGCCACCGTGTCTGACCCGAACGTGAACGACGCCATCGAGCCTGTCGAGTCCGTCGAGGACGAGCTCGACACCGTCGAGGGCGCGGACAGCGAGGACACCGAGGCCTCTGCCGAGGTCGAGGCTGCCGACGCCGTCGCGGACGACGACGCCGCCGAGGCGGAGACCGAGACCGGTGAAGAGGTCGAGGCCGAGACCGAGGAGGAGGCCGCGGCCGAGGCCGAGGAAGAGCCCGAGGACGACCGCGACCCGATCGAGAAGCTCCGCGAGGAACTGCGCGTCCTGCCCGGCGAGTGGTACGTCATCCACACCTACGCCGGCTACGAGAACCGCGTGAAGACCAACCTCGAGCAGCGCGCCGTCTCGCTGAACGTCGAGGACTACATCTTCCAGGCCGAGGTGCCGCAGGAAGAGGTCGTCCAGATCAAGAACGGCGACCGCAAGACGATCAAGCAGAACAAGCTCCCGGGCTACGTCCTGGTCCGCATGGACCTGACGAACGAGTCCTGGGGCGTCGTCCGCAACACCCCCGGCGTCACCGGCTTCGTGGGCAACGCCTACGACCCGTACCCGCTGACCCTGGACGAGATCGTCAAGATGCTCGCCCCCGAGGCCGAGGAGAAGGCCGCCCGCGAGGCCGCCGAGGCCGAGGGCAAGCCGGCCCCGCAGCGCAAGGTCGAGGTCCAGGTGCTGGACTTCGAGGTCGGCGACTCGGTCACCGTCACCGACGGCCCGTTCGCCACGCTGCAGGCGACCATCAACGAGATCAACCCGGACTCGAAGAAGGTCAAGGGCCTCGTCGAGATCTTCGGCCGCGAGACGCCGGTCGAGCTCTCCTTCGACCAGATCCAGAAGAACTAGTTTCTTCCGGACACCACCGCTTCCGCGCAGGTCAGGCGAACGCTCCGGCGCTTGCCTGACCTGCTCGGTTTTTGGCCGCGCATCTATACCCGCTATCGTTGTGCGGTATGCCTGCATCCGGGTGGTCCCCGAGTGCGGGCAGGACCCGAATCGAAAGGACCCGGAGAGCTATGCCTCCCAAGAAGAAGAAGGTCACGGGGCTCATCAAGCTCCAGATCCAGGCCGGTGCCGCCAACCCGGCCCCGCCGGTCGGCCCCGCGCTGGGTCAGCACGGCGTCAACATCATGGAGTTCTGCAAGGCCTACAACGCCGCGACCGAGTCGCAGCGTGGCTGGGTCATCCCGGTGGAGATCACGGTCTACGAGGACCGTTCCTTCACCTTCATCACCAAGACCCCGCCGGCCGCCAAGATGATCCTGAAGGCCGCGGGCATCGACAAGGGCTCCGGCGAGCCGCACAAGACCAAGGTCGCGAAGATCACGCGTGACCAGGTCCGCGAGATCGCCACGACCAAGATGCCCGACCTCAACGCCAACGACCTGGACGCCGCCGAGAAGATCATCGCCGGCACCGCCCGTTCCATGGGCGTCACGGTCGAGGGCTGAGCCCCCACCTCCATCAGCAGAAGTGGCAGGGCCTGCTCGGCCCGGACCACGACTCCTCAGCATCCACAGGAGCAGTAGTGAGCAAGCGCAGCAAGTCCCTTCGCGCTGCGGACGCCAAGGTCGACCGGGAGAAGCTCTACGCCCCGCTCGAGGCCGTCCGTCTCGCCAAGGAGACCTCCACGACCAAGTTCGACGGCACCGTCGAGGTCGCCTTCCGTCTGGGTGTCGACCCGCGCAAGGCCGACCAGATGGTCCGTGGCACCGTGAACCTCCCGCACGGCACCGGCAAGACCGCCCGGGTCCTGGTCTTCGCGACCGGTGACCGTGCCGAGGCCGCGCGTGCCGCGGGCGCCGACATCGTCGGCGCCGACGAGCTCATCGACGAGGTGTCGAAGGGCCGTCTGGACTTCGACGCCGTCGTCGCCACCCCGGACCTCATGGGCAAGGTCGGCCGCCTCGGCCGCGTGCTCGGTCCGCGTGGTCTGATGCCGAACCCGAAGACCGGCACCGTCACCCCCGACGTCGCCAAGGCCGTCACCGAGATCAAGGGCGGCAAGATCGAGTTCCGTGTCGACAAGCACGCGAACCTGCACTTCATCATCGGCAAGACGTCGTTCGACGACACCAAGCTGGTGGAGAACTACGGCGCGGCGCTGGAGGAGATCCTCCGTCTGAAGCCGTCCGCCGCCAAGGGTCGCTACATCAAGAAGGCCGCCATCAGCACCACGATGGGCCCCGGCATTCCGGTCGACTCCAACCGCACCCGCAACCTCCTCGTCGAGGAGGACCCGGCCGCGGTCTGAGCCTGAGGCTCACCCAACCGGTCACGGGCCCCGCACCTCTCACAGGTGCGGGGCCCGTTCCCTTTTCCGGTACGTACGCCGGTGGCCTGGGTTAACGTGCGGGAACCGGATGCGAACGGGGGAACGTATGCAGGGCACGACCGCGCGCCGTACGGGACTGGGGCTCGCGGTGGCGACCGCGCTGACGGGGCTGGCCGCCTGCACGTCCCCGGCGCCCTCCGACGGACCCGGTGAGGAGGGACCCGCCCGGGGCAGGTCCCTGACGGCCCTGCGCTCCGCCGAGCGCGCCACCGAGCGCGCCGGGTCCGCCCGGGTGGAGTCCACCACGGCCATGGGCTCGCTGATGTCCATGCGGGCCGACGGCGCCCTCGGCTGGGACGGCGGCATGACCGGCACCCTCACCATCACCTACACCGGCGGCATCGCCGCCGACACCATGCGCCGGCTCGGCAGCACCTCGATCCAGGCCCGCTACCTGCCCGACGCCTACTACGCGCGCATGAGCGAGAAGTTCGCCGAGAGGACCGGCGGCAAACGCTGGATCCGGTACGCCTACGAGGACCTCGAAGCCCTCACCGGCGGCTCCGGGGCGCACTTCGGCGACCAGATGCGCAGCACGACCCCCAACCAGTCGGTGAAGCTCCTGCTGACCTCCGGGGACGTCAGGAAGGTCGGCCGGGAGACCGTCCGGGGCCGGGCCGCCACCCACTGGTCGGGCACCGTCGGCGCCGCCGACGTCACCGACGCCCGCCTGCGCGAGCAGCTCACCGCAGCGGGGGTCACCAGTGAGACCCTGGACGTCTGGGTCGACGAGCGGGACCTGCTGGTCAAGAAGGTGGAGAAGGCACGGACGGCCACGGGCGTGACGACCCAGACCGCGTACTACACCGACTACGGCGTGCCGGTCCGGGCCCAGCGCCCCCCGCGTGCCGACACCGGTGACTTCGAGGACCTGCTGAGCGAGCGGCCTCCCTCGGCCCCGTGAGGGCGGATTTGCTTGACAGCGACCCGTTCCCGTACGCTCCTACAGAAGCCAAAGACCGCTGGTCGTTACCGCGCGCTCGCACGAGGGCGTGGTGGCCGAAGGATCCGCTGAACGGCGGACGACCCGCGCAGGTGACACTGGAGAAGCTCCCAGAGTCCGCCGCCCCGTGCGTGTGGAGATCCGGTCGAGCTACGCCCCGTGCGCTTGCGCCGGGGCGTTTCGTTTTCCCCAGTCCTCCTTCGGGTCCGCGCGGTCCGAATCACCCGGAAGGAGGCCGAGGCTCTATGGCGAGGCCCGACAAGGCTGCCGCGGTTGCCGAGCTGACGGACAAGTTCCGCAGCTCCAACGCCGCCGTGCTGACCGAGTACCGCGGTCTCACCGTGGCGCAGCTCAAGACGCTGCGTCGTTCGCTCGGTGAGAACGCCCAGTACGCCGTGGTGAAGAACACGCTGACCAAGATTGCGGCCAACGAGGCCGGGATCACGCTCGAGGACCAGCTCTTCGCTGGCCCGACGGCCGTCGCCTTCGTCACCGGTGACCCGGTGGAGTCGGCGAAGGGTCTTCGTGACTTCGCCAAGGACAACCCGAATCTCATCATCAAGGGCGGTGTCCTTGACGGCAAGGCGCTGTCCGCCGATGAGATCAAGAAGCTTGCGGACCTCGAGTCCCGCGAGGTTCTGCTCTCCAAGCTGGCCGGTGCCATGAAGGGCAAGCAGTCGCAGGCTGCCTCTGTCTTCCAGGCGCTGCCGTCGAAGCTCGTCCGCACCGTGGACGCGCTCCGTGCCAAGCAGGACGAGCAGGGCGGTGCCGAGTAACTCGGCTCGCATCCCGGCCCCCGCTGCCTGAACGCGGAGGCCGTCGCGGGCCAGTAGTACGCCCGCCTCACATGTACATCCGGCACCAGCCGAATTAGTGGAAGGACCGCCATCATGGCGAAGCTGTCTCAGGAAGACCTGCTCGCGCAGTTCGAGGAGATGACCCTCATCGAGCTCTCCGAGTTCGTGAAGGCGTTCGAGGAGAAGTTCGACGTCACCGCCGCCGCGGCCGCCCCGGTCGTCGTCGCCGGTGGTGCCGCTGGTGGCGCCGCCGCCGAGACCGCCGAGGAGAAGGACGAGTTCGACGTCATCCTCACCGGCGCCGGCGACAAGAAGATCCAGGTCATCAAGGTCGTGCGTGAGCTGACCTCCCTGGGTCTGAAGGAGGCCAAGGACCTCGTGGACGGCGCCCCGAAGCCCGTTCTCGAGAAGGTCGCCAAGGACGCCGCCGAGAAGGCCGCCGAGTCCCTCAAGGGCGCCGGCGCCTCCGTCGAGGTCAAGTAAGACCTTCCGGATCCGCCAGGATCCCCGACACGTCCCGCTGGGCGTGTAACGCGCAAGCGCGGAAGAGCGATCATCCATCCGGGTGGTCGCTCTTCGGCGTTCCAGGGGTGCGGCCACGGTTGCCTTGCAGCCTCTGTGGCGGGGGGTATGGTGATCTTCGTCGTGTCTCCGGGCGGCCCCGGTCGGGGGCCAGGGGGCCTTGACGAACCGCACGCAGCGCGCAATTCTCAGGACGCGTCGTCACAAGGATCCGAATCCGAGGCATGGATCGACGACGAAGAGGGCAGTATCAACGTGCGTTGAGAGCAGGACCTTGTCGCAGGAGTGGAACAACGAGGGTGAACACGGGTCTGACAACCCGGACTGGACATCAGTGTGCCAAGTGGCTACACTGACCCTTTGCGCTGCCTGTTAGCTGCCCCCTGCCCGTCACCAGGGGTCTGCCCTCGCCCGAGCATCGATGACAAGACATGCCTGACCTGGCCTTTCGGCCCTGTGGGCACAGCTTGTCTCCGTGTACGGGAGAGGGGCCGGTACGCGCGTAGTGAGTCCGAGCCCTCGGAAGGACCCCCTCTTGGCCGCCTCGCGCAACGCCTCGACCGCGAATACGAACAACGCCGCCAGCACTGCCCCGCTGCGCATCTCTTTTGCAAAGATCAAGGAGCCTCTCGAGGTTCCGAACCTGCTCGCGCTGCAGACCGAGAGCTTCGACTGGCTGCTCGGCAACACCGCCTGGCAGAGTCGGGTCGAGGAGGCTCTCGAGAACGGTCAGGACGTCCCCACCAAGTCCGGGCTCGAGGAGATCTTCGAGGAGATCTCCCCGATCGAGGACTTCAGCGGGTCGATGTCGCTGACCTTCCGCGACCACCGCTTCGAGCCGCCGAAGAACTCCATCGACGAGTGCAAGGAGCGCGACTTCACGTACGCGGCCCCGCTCTTCGTCACCGCTGAGTTCACCAACAACGAGACCGGCGAGATCAAGTCCCAGACGGTCTTCATGGGCGACTTCCCGCTCATGACGAACAAGGGCACCTTCGTCATCAACGGCACCGAGCGTGTCGTGGTGTCGCAGCTCGTCCGTTCGCCCGGTGTCTACTTCGACTCCTCCATCGACAAGACGTCCGACAAGGACATCTTCTCCGCCAAGATCATCCCGTCCCGGGGTGCCTGGCTGGAGATGGAGATCGACAAGCGCGACATGGTCGGTGTGCGCATCGACCGCAAGCGCAAGCAGTCCGTCACCGTCCTGCTCAAGGCGCTCGGCTGGACCACCGAGCAGATCCTCGAGGAGTTCGGCGAGTACGAGTCCATGCGCGCCACCCTGGAGAAGGACCACACCCAGGGCCAGGACGACGCGCTGCTCGACATCTACCGCAAGCTGCGTCCGGGCGAGCCCCCCACGCGTGAGGCCGCGCAGACGCTGCTCGAGAACCTCTACTTCAACCCCAAGCGCTACGACCTGGCCAAGGTCGGCCGCTACAAGGTCAACAAGAAGCTGGGTGCGGACGCCCCGCTGGACGCGGGCATCCTGACCGTCGAGGACATCATCTCGACGATCAAGTACCTGGTGAAGCTGCACGCGGGCGAGACCGAGACGGTCGGCGACAGCGGTACGAACATCGTCGTCGAGACCGACGACATCGACCACTTCGGCAACCGCCGCCTGCGCAGCGTCGGCGAGCTCATCCAGAACCAGGTCCGCACGGGCCTGGCGCGTATGGAGCGTGTCGTCCGCGAGCGGATGACGACCCAGGACGTCGAGGCGATCACGCCGCAGACCCTGATCAACATCCGGCCGGTCGTCGCCTCCATCAAGGAGTTCTTCGGCACCAGCCAGCTGTCGCAGTTCATGGACCAGAACAACCCGCTGTCGGGTCTCACCCACAAGCGCCGCCTGTCGGCTCTTGGCCCGGGTGGTCTCTCCCGTGAGCGGGCCGGCTTCGAGGTCCGTGACGTGCACCCCTCGCACTACGGCCGCATGTGCCCGATCGAGACGCCCGAAGGCCCGAACATCGGTCTGATCGGCTCGCTCGCCTCCTACGGCCGGGTCAACGCGTTCGGTTTCGTCGAGACCCCGTACCGCAAGGTCATCGACGGCCAGGTCACCGACGACGTCGACTACCTGACCGCCGACGAGGAGGACCGCTTCGTCATCGCGCAGGCCAACGCGCAGCTGACGGACGACCTCCGCTTCGCCGAGGCCCGGGTGCTCGTCCGCCGTAAGGGCGGCGAGGTCGACTACGTCACCGGCGAGGACGTGGACTACATGGACGTCTCGCCGCGCCAGATGGTGTCGGTCGCGACCGCCATGATCCCCTTCCTCGAGCACGACGACGCCAACCGTGCCCTCATGGGCGCGAACATGATGCGTCAGGCCGTGCCGCTGATTAAGTCCGAGTCCCCGCTCGTCGGCACCGGCATGGAGTACCGCTCCGCGGTCGACGCCGGCGACGTGGTCAAGGCCGAGAAGCCCGGTGTGGTCCAGGAGGTCTCCGCGGACTACATCACCACCGCCAACGACGACGGCACGTACATCACGTACCGCCTGGCCAAGTTCGCCCGCTCCAACCAGGGCACCTCGGTCAACCAGAAGGTCATCGTCAACGAGGGCGACCACATCATCGAGGGCCAGGTCCTCGCCGATGGTCCGGCCACCGAGAACGGCGAGATGGCGCTGGGCAAGAACCTGCTCGTGGCGTTCATGCCGTGGGAGGGTCACAACTACGAGGACGCGATCATCCTGTCGCAGCGCCTCGTGCAGGACGACGTCCTCTCCTCGATCCACATCGAGGAGCACGAGGTCGACGCCCGTGACACCAAGCTCGGCCCCGAGGAGATCACCCGGGACATCCCGAACGTCTCCGAGGAGGTCCTCGCCGACCTCGACGAGCGCGGCATCATCCGCATCGGTGCCGAGGTCGTCGCCGGCGACATCCTCGTCGGCAAGGTGACCCCCAAGGGCGAGACCGAGCTGACGCCGGAGGAGCGCCTGCTGCGCGCCATCTTCGGTGAGAAGGCCCGTGAGGTCCGTGACACCTCGCTGAAGGTGCCGCACGGCGAGATCGGCAAGGTCATCGGCGTCCGCGTCTTCGACCGCGAGGAGGGCGACGAGCTTCCCCCCGGTGTGAACCAGCTGGTGCGCGTCTACGTCGCGCAGAAGCGCAAGATCACCGACGGTGACAAGCTCGCCGGCCGTCACGGCAACAAGGGCGTCATCTCGAAGATCCTGCCGATCGAGGACATGCCGTTCCTGGAGGACGGCACCCCGGTCGACATCATCCTCAACCCGCTGGGTGTGCCGTCCCGAATGAACCCGGGACAGGTGCTGGAGATCCACCTCGGCTGGCTCGCCAGCCGCGGCTGGGACGTCTCCGGTCTCGCGGAGGAGTGGGCCCAGCGCCTGCAGGCCATCGGCGCCGACCAGGTCGCCCCCGGCACCAACGTCGCGACCCCGGTCTTCGACGGTGCCCGCGAGGACGAGCTGGCCGGTCTGCTCAACCACACCATCCCGAACCGGGACGGCGAGCGCATGGTGCTCCCGACCGGCAAGGCCCGGCTGTTCGACGGCCGCTCCGGCGAGCCGTTCCCGGACCCGATCTCCGTCGGGTACATGTACATCCTCAAGCTGCACCACCTGGTCGACGACAAGCTGCATGCCCGTTCGACCGGTCCGTACTCGATGATCACCCAGCAGCCGCTGGGTGGTAAGGCCCAGTTCGGTGGCCAGCGCTTCGGTGAGATGGAGGTGTGGGCCCTCGAGGCCTACGGCGCCGCGTACGCCCTCCAGGAGCTGCTGACCATCAAGTCCGACGACGTCACCGGCCGCGTGAAGGTCTACGAGGCCATCGTCAAGGGCGAGAACATCCCCGAGCCCGGCATCCCCGAGTCCTTCAAGGTGCTCATCAAGGAGATGCAGTCCCTGTGCCTCAACGTGGAGGTGCTGTCCTCGGACGGCATGTCCATCGAGATGCGCGACACCGACGAGGACGTCTTCCGCGCTGCGGAGGAGCTTGGCATCGACCTGTCCCGGCGCGAGCCGAGCAGCGTCGAAGAGGTCTGACGGGAGTCCGGCGGCCTTCGTCACGAAGGCCGCCGGCCCCAGGACCCCCGTATCAGACCCCATGACTTACAACCCTGAGAGGGATTGACGCATAGTGCTCGACGTCAACTTCTTCGACGAGCTCCGGATCGGTCTGGCCACCGCTGACGACATCCGTCAGTGGAGCCACGGCGAGGTCAAGAAGCCCGAGACGATCAACTACCGCACGCTCAAGCCCGAAAAGGACGGACTCTTCTGCGAGAAGATCTTCGGTCCGACCCGGGACTGGGAGTGCTACTGCGGCAAGTACAAGCGCGTCCGCTTCAAGGGCATCATCTGTGAGCGCTGTGGCGTAGAGGTCACCCGCGCCAAGGTGCGCCGTGAGCGGATGGGCCACATCGAGCTCGCCGCCCCCGTCACGCACATCTGGTACTTCAAGGGTGTCCCGAGCCGGCTGGGCTACCTGCTCGACCTGGCTCCCAAGGACCTCGAGAAGGTCATCTACTTCGCGGCGTACATGATCACGTACGTCGACGAGGAGCGCCGCACGCGCGACCTGCCCTCGCTGGAGGCCCACGTCTCCGTCGAGCGCCAGCAGATCGAGCAGCGCCGCGACGCCGACCTCGAGGCCCGCGCCAAGAAGCTCGAGACCGACCTGGCCGAGCTGGAGGCCGAGGGCGCCAAGGCCGACGTGCGCCGCAAGGTGCGCGAGGGTGCCGAGCGCGAGATGAAGCAGCTGCGCGACCGCGCGCAGCGCGAGATCGACCGCCTCGACGAGGTGTGGAACCGGTTCAAGAACCTCAAGGTCCAGGACCTCGAGGGCGACGAGCTGCTCTACCGCGAGCTGCGTGACCGCTTCGGCACGTACTTCGACGGCTCGATGGGTGCCGCGGCGCTGCAGAAGCGCCTGGAGTCCTTCGACCTCGACGAGGAGGCCGAGAAGCTCCGCGAGATCATCCGCACCGGCAAGGGCCAGAAGAAGACCCGTGCGCTCAAGCGCCTGAAGGTCGTCTCCGCGTTCCTGCAGACCAGCAACAGCCCCAAGGGCATGGTGCTCGACTGCGTGCCGGTCATCCCGCCGGACCTCCGCCCGATGGTGCAGCTGGACGGTGGCCGCTTCGCGACCTCCGACCTGAACGACCTGTACCGCCGTGTGATCAACCGGAACAACCGCCTGAAGCGCCTTCTCGACCTCGGTGCGCCCGAGATCATCGTGAACAACGAGAAGCGCATGCTCCAGGAGGCCGTGGACGCGCTGTTCGACAACGGCCGTCGTGGCCGCCCGGTCACCGGTCCCGGCAACCGCCCGCTGAAGTCCCTCAGCGACATGCTGAAGGGCAAGCAGGGCCGCTTCCGTCAGAACCTGCTCGGCAAGCGTGTGGACTACTCCGCGCGTTCCGTGATCGTCGTCGGTCCGCAGCTGAAGCTGCACCAGTGCGGTCTGCCGAAGGCGATGGCGCTGGAGCTGTTCAAGCCGTTCGTGATGAAGCGCCTGGTCGACCTGAACCACGCGCAGAACATCAAGAGCGCCAAGCGCATGGTCGAGCGCGGCCGCACGGTCGTGTACGACGTGCTGGAAGAGGTCATCGCGGAGCACCCGGTTCTGCTGAACCGTGCGCCCACGCTGCACCGCCTCGGCATCCAGGCCTTCGAGCCGCAGCTGGTCGAGGGCAAGGCCATCCAGATCCACCCGCTCGTCTGCACCGCGTTCAACGCGGACTTCGACGGTGACCAGATGGCCGTGCACCTGCCGCTGTCCGCGGAGGCGCAGGCCGAGGCCCGCATCCTGATGCTGTCCTCGAACAACATCCTCAAGCCGGCCGACGGCCGCCCGGTGACGATGCCGACCCAGGACATGGTCCTCGGTCTGTTCTTCCTCACCACCGACGGCGAGATGCGCGACCTCAAGGGCGAGGGCCGTTCCTTCGCCTCGGTCGCCGAGGCGATCATGGCCTTCGACGCGGGCGAGCTCTCGCTCCAGTCGAAGATCGACGTCCGCTTCCCGGTCGGCACCATCCCGCCGCGCGGCTGGACCCCGCCGGCGCGCGAGGAGGGCGAGCCCGAGTGGCAGCAGGGTGACAGCTTCCGGCTGAACACCACCCTGGGCCGCGCGCTCTTCAACGAGCTGCTGCCCGAGGACTACCCGTTCGTCGACTACGAGGTCGGCAAGAAGCAGCTCTCCGAGATCGTCAACGACCTCGCCGAGCGCTACCCGAAGGTCATCGTGGCGGCGACGCTCGACAACCTGAAGGCGGCCGGCTTCTTCTGGGCGACCCGCTCCGGCGTCACCGTGGCCATCTCCGACGTCGTCGTTCCCGAGGCGAAGAAGGAGATCGTCAAGGGCTACGAGGCGCAGGACGAGAAGGTCCAGAAGCAGTACGAGCGTGGTCTGATCACCAAGGACGAGCGCACGCAGGAACTCATCGCGATCTGGACCAAGGCGACCAACGAGGTCGCCGAGGCGATGAACGACAACTTCCCGAAGACCAACCCGATCTTCATGATGGTGAACTCGGGTGCACGAGGCAACATGATGCAGATGCGTCAGATCGCCGGTATGCGTGGTCTGGTGTCGAACGCGAAGAACGAGACGATCCCGCGTCCGATCAAGGCGTCGTTCCGTGAGGGCCTGTCCGTGCTGGAGTACTTCATCTCCACGCACGGTGCCCGTAAGGGTCTGGCGGACACCGCTCTGCGTACCGCCGACTCGGGTTACCTCACGCGTCGTCTGGTCGACGTCTCCCAGGACGTCATCATCCGCGAGGAGGACTGCGGCACCGAGCGCGGTCTGCGTCTGAAGATCGCCGACCGGAACGCCGAGGGCGCGCTGGTCAAGACGGAGGACGTCGAGACCTCCGTGTACGCGCGCTGCCTCGCCGAGGACATCGTGGTCGACGGTCAGGTCCTGGCCCCGGCCGGCACCGACCTGGGCGACGTCCTCATCGAGGAGCTTGTGCAGCGCGGCGTCGAGGAGGTCAAGACCCGCTCGGTCCTGACCTGCGAGTCCGCCGTCGGCACCTGCGCGATGTGCTACGGCCGTTCGCTGGCCACCGGCAAGCTGGTCGACATCGGTGAGGCGGTCGGCATCATCGCCGCCCAGTCCATCGGTGAGCCCGGCACCCAGCTGACGATGCGTACCTTCCACACCGGTGGTGTGGCCGGTGACGACATCACCCAGGGTCTGCCGCGTGTCGTCGAGCTCTTCGAGGCCCGTACCCCGAAGGGTGTCGCCCCGATCTCCGAGGCCTCCGGCCGCGTGCGGATCGAGGAGACCGAGAAGACCAAGAAGATCGTCATCACGCCGGACGACGGCAGCGACGAGACGGCCTACCCGATCTCGAAGCGCGCCCGTCTCCTGGTCAGCGAGGGCGAGCACGTCGAGGTGGGCCAGAAGCTCACCGTGGGTGCCACCAACCCGCACGACGTGCTGCGCATCCTGGGCCAGCGTGCCGTCCAGGTCCACCTGGTCGGCGAGGTCCAGAAGGTCTACAACTCGCAGGGTGTGTCGATCCACGACAAGCACATCGAGATCATCATCCGGCAGATGCTCCGCCGCGTGACGATCATCGAGTCCGGCGACGCCGAGCTGCTGCCCGGCGAGCTGGTCGAGCGCTCGAAGTTCGAGCACGAGAACCGTCGTGTGGTCCAGGAGGGCGGTCACCCGGCCTCCGGTCGTCCGCAGCTGATGGGTATCACCAAGGCCTCGCTGGCGACGGAATCCTGGCTGTCGGCCGCCTCCTTCCAGGAGACGACCCGAGTCCTGACGGACGCGGCGATCAACGCCAAGTCCGACAGCCTCATCGGCCTCAAGGAGAACGTCATCATCGGTAAGCTCATCCCGGCCGGTACGGGTCTGTCCCGCTACCGCAACATCCGGGTCGAGCCGACCGAGGAGGCCAAGGCCGCGATGTACTCGGCCGTCGGCTACGACGACATCGACTACTCGCCGTTCGGTACGGGCTCCGGCCAGGCCGTTCCGCTGGAGGACTACGACTACGGTCCGTACAACCAGTAAGCGAGTCGCTTGAGCCAAGGGCGGTCACCCTCCGGGGTGGCCGCCCTGCGGCGTTCCCGGACGGCGCACGCGGCCCCGTGAGAGCCTCCCGCTGACCGCGTGCGCCCCCGGCGCTGCGCCGGGGCCCCTGGCCGACACGCCGTCGTGGAGGGGGACGCACCGGTGCCGGAACGGGGTGTTCGGCGGTGCGCCCCCGGCGCTGCGCCGGGGCCCCTGGCCGACACGCCGTCGTGGAGGGGGACGCACCGGTGCCGGAACGGGGTGTTCGGCGCATCATGGAAGGACTTGGGCCCCGGGGAGGTGCTCCGTGTCGCAGCCGCACTATCCGGCCTGGCAGCCCTGGCAGGGCGCCGGCGGACCGTCCATGCTCGCCTCGCACGCCGACCGGGAGCGGGCCGTGGACGTGCTCAGAGCCGGGTACGGCGAGGGGCGGATGGAGCGCGAGGAGTTCGAGAAGCGCGTCGCACGGGCCTACGGGGCCCGCACGGTGGGGGAGCTGGCGCTGCTCGTCGCCGACCTGCCGCAGGGGCCTGTGGCGCAGCCGGCCGGTGTGATGCCCGTGCCGCGCACGTTCGTGTCCGCGCCGCGGCCGCGGACGAACGGGAAGGCGGTCGCGGCAGGTGTGTGCGGGCTGCTGTGCGTGCCCACCATGGGCCTGACCGGCATCCCGGCGGTCGTGCTGGGGCACGTGGCGCGGGCCGAGATCCGCAGCCGCGGGGAGCTGGGGGACGGTCTGGCGCTGACCGGGATCGTGCTCGGGTGGTTGTCCACGGCAGGCTGGGCACTCGTCCTGGTACTGCTGACGGTGGTGTCCGCCCTGGCGTCCTGAGCGGGTCCGCGGAGTCGGCTCCGCCGTCGAAATGAAGATCGTCCAGGGCTGAGGGTCTTGACATGCTCCGCATGACGATGCGGGCGGTGCCCATTTGTTTTGACCGCAGCGAATGCGGTAGGTACGCTCAGACCTTGTGCCTGGGGTGTGCCCTGGCTCTCGTGCGTGCCATCAACCGCACAGCGAGCTGACACCGGCCACCGCAATCCGCGCTTGATTCTGCCTGGCGGCGGGATTCCGCGGGATTCGACACACCCGACCGCGTGGGTCGGCGACGTTCCAGGTTAGCTTCACCAATCGGCACACAGAAACCGGAGAAGTAGTGCCTACGATCCAGCAGCTGGTCCGTAAGGGCCGGCAGGACAAGGTCGAGAAGAACAAGACGCCCGCACTCGAGGGTTCCCCTCAGCGTCGCGGCGTCTGCACGCGTGTGTTCACGACCACCCCGAAGAAGCCGAACTCGGCCCTGCGTAAGGTCGCGCGTGTGCGTCTGACCAGCGGGATCGAGGTCACCGCTTACATTCCGGGTGAGGGACACAACCTGCAGGAGCACTCCATCGTGCTCGTGCGCGGCGGCCGTGTGAAGGACCTGCCGGGTGTTCGCTACAAGATCATCCGCGGCTCGCTCGACACCCAGGGTGTCAAGAACCGCAAGCAGGCCCGCAGCCGCTACGGCGCCAAGAAGGAGAAGTAAGAATGCCTCGTAAGGGCCCCGCCCCGAAGCGCCCGGTCATCATCGACCCGGTCTACGGTTCTCCTCTGGTGACCTCCCTGATCAACAAGGTGCTGCTGAACGGCAAGCGCTCCACCGCCGAGCGCATCGTCTACGGCGCCATGGAGGGTCTGCGCGAGAAGACCGGCAACGACCCGGTCATCACGCTGAAGCGCGCTCTCGAGAACATCAAGCCGACCCTCGAGGTCAAGTCCCGCCGTGTCGGTGGCGCCACCTACCAGGTCCCGGTCGAGGTCAAGCCCGGCCGTGCCAACACCCTGGCGCTGCGCTGGCTGGTCGGTTACTCCCGCGCCCGTCGCGAGAAGACCATGACCGAGCGTCTGCTCAACGAGCTCCTCGACGCCAGCAACGGCCTGGGCGCCGCTGTGAAGAAGCGCGAGGACACGCACAAGATGGCCGAGTCCAACAAGGCCTTCGCGCACTACCGCTGGTAGTCGCAGACCCCATCGAGACCGAGAGAAGACTGAAGCCTTATGGCTACCACTTCGCTTGACCTGGCCAGGGTCCGCAACATCGGGATCATGGCCCACATCGACGCGGGCAAGACGACCACCACCGAGCGGATCCTGTTCTACACCGGCGTTTCGTACAAGATCGGTGAGGTCCACGACGGCGCTGCCACCATGGACTGGATGGAGCAGGAGCAGGAGCGTGGCATCACGATCACCTCTGCTGCCACCACCTGTCACTGGCCGCTCGAGGGCGACGACTACACCATCAACATCATCGACACCCCGGGTCACGTCGACTTCACCGTCGAGGTGGAGCGCTCCCTGCGCGTGCTCGACGGTGCCGTGACGGTGTTCGACGGTGTCGCCGGTGTCGAGCCGCAGTCCGAGACGGTGTGGCGTCAGGCCGACCGTTACGGCGTGCCGCGCATCTGCTTCGTCAACAAGCTGGACCGTACCGGCGCCGAGTTCCACCGCTGCGTGGACATGATCTCGGACCGCCTGGGCGCGCAGCCGCTGGTCATGCAGCTGCCGATCGGTGCGGAGGCGGACTTCAAGGGCGTCATCGACCTCGTGACGATGAAGGCCCTGGTCTGGTCGGCCGAGGCGACCAAGGGCGAGATGTACGACACCGTCGACATCCCGGACACCCACGCCGAGGCTGCCGAGGAGTACCGCGGCAAGCTGCTCGAGGCCGTCGCCGAGAACGACGAAGAGCTGATGGAGCTGTACCTGGAGGGCACCGAGCCCACCGTGGAGCAGCTCTACGCCGCGATCCGTCGCATCACCATCGCGTCCGGCAAGGGCGACGGCGTCACCGTCACCCCCGTCTTCTGCGGCACCGCGTTCAAGAACAAGGGCGTCCAGCCCCTGCTCGACGCGGTCGTGCGCTACCTGCCCACCCCGCTCGACGTCGAGGCCATCGAGGGTCACGACGTCAAGGACCCGGAGCAGGTCATCGCCCGCAAGCCGTCCGAGGACGAGCCCCTCGCCGCGCTGGCGTTCAAGATCATGAGCGACCCGCACCTCGGCAAGCTCACCTTCGTCCGGGTCTACTCGGGCCGCCTGGAGTCCGGCACCGCGGTGCTGAACTCCGTCAAGGGCAAGAAGGAGCGCATCGGCAAGATCTACCGCATGCACGCCAACAAGCGTGAGGAGATCGAGTCGGTGGGCGCCGGCGACATCGTCGCCGTCATGGGCCTGAAGCAGACCACCACCGGTGAGACGCTGTCCGACGACAAGAACCCGGTCATCCTGGAGTCCATGGACTTCCCGGCGCCGGTCATCCAGGTCGCCATCGAGCCCAAGTCGAAGGGCGACCAGGAGAAGCTCGGCGTCGCGATCCAGCGCCTGGCCGAGGAGGACCCGTCCTTCCAGGTCCACTCGGACGAGGAGACCGGCCAGACCATCATCGGCGGTATGGGCGAGCTGCACCTCGAGGTGCTGGTCGACCGCATGCGCCGTGAGTTCAAGGTCGAGGCCAACGTCGGCAAGCCGCAGGTCGCGTACCGCGAGACGATCCGCAAGGCCGTCGAGAAGGTCGAGTTCACCCACAAGAAGCAGACGGGTGGTACCGGCCAGTTCGCTCGCGTCATCATCGCGATCGAGCCGATCGAGGGCGGCGACGCCTCGTACGAGTTCATCAACAAGGTGACCGGTGGCCGTGTGCCGAAGGAGTACATCCCTTCGGTGGACGCCGGTGCGCAGGAGGCCATGCAGTTCGGCATCCTCGCCGGCTACGAGATGACCGGCGTCCGCGTGACGCTGCTCGACGGCGCCTACCACGAGGTGGACTCCTCCGAGCTCGCGTTCAAGATCGCCGGTTCGCAGGCCTTCAAGGAGGCCGCGCGCAAGGCCAGCCCCGTACTGCTCGAGCCGATGATGGCCGTCGAGGTCACCACGCCCGAGGACTACATGGGTGAGGTCATCGGCGACATCAACTCCCGCCGTGGCCAGATCCAGGCCATGGAGGAGCGGGCCGGTGCCCGCGTCGTGAAGGGCCTCGTGCCCCTCTCGGAGATGTTCGGTTACGTCGGCGACCTGCGCAGCAAGACGTCCGGCCGTGCGAGCTACTCCATGCAGTTCGACTCCTACGCCGAGGTTCCCCGGAACGTCGCCGAGGAGATCATCGCGAAGGCCAAGGGCGAGTAACGCACCGCGTCTACACGCCGTAGGCTTGACTCCGGAGCCTTGAGGGGCATTCCGCCGCAATCGTGGTGAGAATGCCCCGAGGCCCGGGCTTTCCAGCAAAGATCACCTGGCGCCGATGAAGTAAGGCGTACCAGAACCACTCCCAGGAGGACCCCAGTGGCGAAGGCGAAGTTCGAGCGGACTAAGCCGCACGTCAACATCGGCACCATCGGTCACATCGACCACGGTAAGACGACCCTCACGGCCGCCATTACCAAGGTGCTGCACGACGCGTACCCGGACCTGAACGAGGCCTCGGCCTTCGACCAGATCGACAAGGCTCCTGAGGAGCGCCAGCGCGGTATCACCATCTCGATCGCGCACGTCGAGTACCAGACCGAGACGCGTCACTACGCCCACGTCGACTGCCCCGGTCACGCGGACTACATCAAGAACATGATCACGGGTGCCGCGCAGATGGACGGCGCCATCCTCGTGGTCGCCGCCACCGACGGCCCGATGCCGCAGACCAAGGAGCACGTGCTCCTGGCCCGCCAGGTCGGCGTCCCGTACATCGTCGTCGCCCTGAACAAGGCCGACATGGTGGACGACGAGGAGATCCTGGAGCTCGTCGAGCTCGAGGTCCGTGAGCTCCTCTCCGAGTACGAGTTCCCGGGCGACGACCTGCCGGTCGTCAAGGTCTCGGCGCTCAAGGCCCTCGAGGGCGACAAGGAGTGGGGCAACTCCGTCCTCGAGCTCATGAAGGCCGTGGACGAGAACATCCCGCAGCCCGAGCGTGACGTCGACAAGCCGTTCCTCATGCCGATCGAGGACGTCTTCACGATCACCGGTCGCGGTACGGTCGTCACCGGCCGTATCGAGCGTGGTGTCCTGAAGGTCAACGAGACCGTCGACATCGTGGGCATCAAGCAGGAGAAGACCACCACCACGGTCACCGGCATCGAGATGTTCCGCAAGCTCCTCGACGAGGGCCAGGCCGGTGAGAACGTCGGTCTGCTCCTCCGTGGCATCAAGCGCGAGGACGTCGAGCGCGGCCAGGTCATCATCAAGCCGGGCTCGGTCACCCCGCACACCGAGTTCGAGGCGCAGGCCTACATCCTGTCCAAGGACGAGGGTGGCCGCCACACGCCGTTCTTCAACAACTACCGCCCGCAGTTCTACTTCCGCACGACGGACGTGACCGGCGTGGTGACCCTCCCCGAGGGCACCGAGATGGTCATGCCGGGTGACAACACCGAGATGAAGGTGGAGCTCATCCAGCCCGTCGCCATGGAAGAGGGCCTGAAGTTCGCCATCCGTGAGGGTGGCCGGACCGTGGGCGCCGGCCAGGTCACCAAGATCAACAAGTAAGTCCCCGGACTGACTTGAGGGTCCACTGACCTGAGTGGCTCGAAGGGGCCCGTACGACTTCGGCCGTACGGGCCCCTTTGCCGTGTCCGGCGGTGCTGGTGCGGGTCAGGAGGTCAGCCGCGCGTCCACTTCTGGTTGGCGGCGCCGGTGCACGTCCAGATCTGCAGCGGGGTGCCGTCGGCCGCGGAGTTGCCCTTGGCGTCCAGGCACTTGTCCGCGCCGACGTTGACGAGGTCCCGTGCGGCGGTGTGGACCCACTGCTGGGCCTTGGTGCCGTTGCAGGTGTAGAGCTGGACCGGCGCCCCGTCGGTGGTGGAGCCGCCGCGCACGTCGAGGCACTTGCCGAGGGCGCGGACGGTGCCGTCGCCGCCGAGGGTCCACTTCTGGGCGTCGACCCCGGTGCAGTCGTGCAGCTGGACGGGCGTCCCGTCGGCCGTCGAGGCGCCGGCGACGTCGGCGCACATGCCGCCGATGCCCTTGAGGGCACCGGTCGCGCCGTCGGAGCCGCCCTGCGCCCCGTCGGACGTCGAGACGCGGACGTAGTCCACGGTCATCGTCTGCGGGAAGCGGGTGTTCGCGTCCGGGCTGCCGGGCCAGTTGCCGCCGACGGCGAGGTTGAGGATCAGGAAGAACGGGTGGTCGTAGACCCACTTCTTGCCGCCCAGGTCGGCCGGCGTCCGGGTCTGGTACGTCTGTCCGTCGACGGACCAGGTGATCTTCCCCGGGGTCCAGTCGACGGCGAAGACGTGGAAGTCGTCGGCGAAGGCCCGGCCGCCGGGGAGCGTGTACGCCGCGCCGATGCTGTCGCCCCCGGAGTAGCCCGGGCCGTGCAGCGTGCCGTGGACGGAGCCGGGCTCGTAGCCGACGTTCTCCATGATGTCGATCTCGCCGCTGTTCGGCCATCCGACGCTGCCCAGGTCGTTGCCCAGCATCCAGAACGCCGGCCACATGCCCTGGCCGCGGGGCACCTTGATCCGGGCCTCGAAGTGACCGTACGCCTGCGTGAAGGTCCGGGCCGTGTTGAGGCGGGCCGACGTGTACTGACAGCTGCCGTACCAGCACGGGAGTCCGGGGTCGGTGTTCTTGCGGGCGGTGATGACCAGGTTGCCCTGGCCGTCCAGGGCAACGTTGTCGCGGCTGTTCGTGTAGTACTGCAGCTCGTTGTTGCCGTTGCCCGAGCCACCGGTCTCCACGGTCCACTTGGCCGGGTCCGGAGCGCTCCCGGCGGCGCCGTCGAACTCGTCCGACCAGGTCGCCGCCGTGGTGGCGGCATCGGCCCGGCCGGCGGAGGGGCCGACCGTGGTCAGGGTGAAGGCGGCGGCGACGGAGGCGCAGACCAGCGGGACGAGCCCGCCGAGCGTCCAACGGCGTGCGCGATGAGCAGCCATGGCTGAACACACCTTGTCTGTGGGGGATGGGGGGGGAGTGGGCCGACGGTGTCGGCCGTGCAGGGATGCTACGAACGGTTCACCGCACAACCAACTGCCCGTTTGGTCCGGCAACACCGCCTGAACTGGGCCGAGTTGACGCCGGTCGATAGCCCTCCGCTTGGCTTAATGCCTGCTTAAGGCTGCGTTAAGGGTGCGGGGGCCGCTCAGAGGTCGAGTTCGGCCCAGACCGTCTTGCGGGGCGGAAGCCCGCGGGTGACGCCCCAGCGGTCGGCCAGAGCGTCGACCAGGAGCAGACCGCGGCCCGACTCGGACTCGCCGTCCACGGACGGGCTCTGCGGCAGCCGGTCGCCGCGTGTGTCCGTCACCTCGACGCGCAGGGTGCGGCCGACGACGTAGAGCAGCAGGCCGAAGTCACGACCCGCGACCCGGCCGTGCGTGG
Source organism: Streptomyces sp. NPDC026246 (assembly GCF_055567995.1). Classification (NCBI taxonomy): domain Bacteria; kingdom Bacillati; phylum Actinomycetota; class Actinomycetes; order Kitasatosporales; family Streptomycetaceae; genus Streptomyces; species Streptomyces sp. NPDC026246. The sequence goes on from NZ_JBVHPJ010000003.1 coordinate 55,177, forward strand.
CGGCGTTGGCGGCCAGCTCCGCGACGATCTGCGCCGCCCGGTCCGGCGGCAGTCCCCAGGTGCGCAGCTGCTCGGTCGCGAGGAGGCGGGCGAGGCGGGCGCCGCGCGGAGTGGGGGAGAGCCGGAGGTCGAAGTGCCGCAGCGGCGTGCCGGGTTGGGCTTCGGTGGAGTTGTGCTTCACGGCCCTCAGCGTGGCCGTCCTCACGTACCGTGAACAGTGACTCAGCGGGTGCGTACGGTCACTGTCCGGAGCTTGTCCGGCGGTGTCCGGGCTGTCGGCACCGGGCGCACGGGTAGGGCGCCGAGGCGGGGGTCGTACGACGGAAGGGTGGGCGATGACGGCCGAGGCGGCGGACACGGGGCGGCTGAGCACCGAGGGGGAGGAGCCCGGGTGGGAGGTCGACCCCGACGACGAGTGGGGTGTCGCGGTGATCGCCACGGTGGGGCGGCAGCTGAAGCTGCGCCGGGAGGGGGCGGGGATGCGGGCCGCCGAGTTCGGCACGGCGGTCGGGTACGGCGAGGACATGGTCTACAAGGTCGAGGGCGGCAAGCGGATCCCCCGGCAGGACTATCTGGCCAGGGCGGACGAGGTGCTGGGGGCCGGTGGGCTCATCGCGGCGACCTGGGAGGACGTGAAGCGGGTCCGCTACCCCAAGAGGGTGCGGGAACTGGCCAAGCTGGAGGAGCAGGCCGTGGAGATCGGGGTGTACGAGTGCATCAGCGTGGCCGGGCTGTTGCAGACCCCGGAGCACGCGCGGGCCCTGTTCGAGTCGTGGCAGCCGGCGTACTCTCCCGACGAGGTGGAGCGCCTGGTGGCCGCCCGTATGGCTCGGCAGTCCGTGCTCGAACGATCGCCGGCTCCGTCACTCAGCTTCGTCCAGGAGGAGGCCACGCTGAGGCGCCCGGTCGGGGGCACAATGGTCTGGCGTGGGCAGCTCGAACGTCTGCTGGAGGTGGGGCGGTTGCGCCATGTCAGGCTCCAGGTGATGCCGACGAGCAGCGAGGCGCACCCGGGTCTGAACGGCAGGATCGAGGTGCTGAAGTTCGCGGACGGCACAGCGGTCGGACGCTCCGACGGCGCTTTCAGCGGCCGGCCGAGCACGGAAGCGAAGCAGGTCCGCATCCTGGAGCTGCGCTATGGCACCATCCGGGCGCAGGCCCTTCCGCCATGCGAGTCGCTGGCCTTCATCGAGCAACTGCTGGGAGAGACATGATCGGCACCGCTGAACCGGCGTGGTTCAAGAGCAGCTACAGCAGTGGCCCCGACGGCGACTCCTGCGTCGAGATCGCGATAGCCCCCGGTACCGTCCAGGTCCGGGACTCCAAGCACGCGCAGGGGGATCGGCTGGGCCTGTCCGCCGCGGCCTGGGCCGGATTCCTGGCCGGCGTCCCGCACCTGGAGCGTCCGGGGCGCTGACGCCCCGGCCCGCCGGTTTGAGTTACGTCACTCCCGGGGTACTCTCTCCGGCTCGATTAGCGTCGGGCCTGCCCCATATGGCAGACTGTCCGAGTTGCTCGGTCGAGTGTTGATGCTGCGCGCCTCCCGCCGGGGGGACCGGAAGCGAGTCCCACAGTACTCGTCGCCCTAACTGCCTCACGGCAGCGCTGGGGCGGACGTACGGGAATCTTCCGGGAAGTGTATGCGCGGCACCGGCCAGGCACCCGGTGGGCCTTCGCCCCCGGCCTGCGGTTCCGGAAGGGCCGTGTGCATTCCCAGCAGGGATGTTCGAACAAGGGACATCTGTGTCAGCGGGAGCGCGACACGCCCGACCGCGTGGGTCGGAGGAACGAAGGCAGCAGAAGGAATCCGCCGGGTTCCAGAGCGTAAGAGAGACAGGACTACTGAGTAGCCATGGCGGGACAGAAGATCCGCATCCGGCTCAAGGCCTACGACCACGAGGTCATCGACTCTTCGGCGAAGAAGATCGTCGAGACGGTGACTCGCACTGGTGCGTCGGTCGCGGGCCCGGTGCCGCTGCCCACTGAGAAGAACGTGTACTGCGTCATCAAGTCGCCGCACAAGTACAAGGACTCGCGCGAGCACTTCGAGATGCGCACGCACAAGCGCCTGATCGACATCCTCGACCCGACCCCCAAGACCGTTGACTCTCTGATGCGACTCGACCTCCCGGCCGGTGTCGACATCGAGATCAAGCTCTGAGGCCGGTGATCTGAGAGATGGCTAAGCAGATCAAGGGCATCCTGGGCGAGAAGCTCGGCATGACGCAGGTGTGGGACGCGAACAACCGCGTCGTCCCGGTCACCGTCGTCAAGGCCGGCCCGAACGTCGTCACCCAGGTCCGTACGAACGATGTCGACGGCTACGAGTCCGTCCAGATCGCTTTCGGCGACATCGACCCGCGCAAGGTGAACAAGCCCCTCAAGGGCCACTTCTCCAAGGCCGACGTCACCCCCCGTCGCCACCTCGTCGAGATCCGCACCGCGGACGCCTCCGAGTACACGCTGGGCCAGGAGATCACCGCTGAGGTGTTCGAGGCCGGCGTGAAGGTCGACGTGACCGGCAAGAGCAAGGGCAAGGGCTTCGCCGGTGTCATGAAGCGCCACAACTTCCGTGGCCTCGGCGCCGGACACGGCACCCAGCGCAAGCACCGCTCCCCCGGTTCCATCGGTGGCTGCGCCACCCCGGGCCGTGTGTTCAAGGGCCTCCGCATGGCGGGTCGCATGGGCAACGAGCGGGTCACCACCCAGAACCTGACCGTCCACGCCGTTGACGCGGAGAAGGGTCTGCTGCTCATCAAGGGCGCGGTTCCCGGTCCGAACGGCGGCCTCGTCCTGGTCCGCACCGCGGCCAAGGGGGCCTGAGGTAATGAGCACTGTTGACATCCTTTCGCCGGCGGGCGACAAGGCCGGTTCCGTCGAGCTCCCCGCGGAGATCTTCGGCGTTGAGAAGGTCAGCATCCCGCTGATCCACCAGGTCGTCGTCGCACAGCTGGCCGCTGCCCGTCAGGGCACGCACAAGACCAAGACCCGTGGCGAGGTCCGCGGCGGTGGCAAGAAGCCGTACCGCCAGAAGGGCACCGGTCGCGCCCGTCAGGGTTCGACCCGCGCGCCGCAGTTCGCCGGTGGTGGCGTCGTGCACGGTCCCGTGCCGCGTGACTACTCGCAGCGGACCCCGAAGAAGATGAAGGCTGCCGCCCTGCGTCACGCCCTCACCGACCGGGCCCGCCACAACCGCATCCACGTCGTCTCCGGCGTCGTCGAGGGCGAGAGCCCGTCGACGAAGGCCGCCCGGACGCTGTTCGGCAAGATCTCGGAGCGCAAGAACCTGCTCCTGGTCGTCGACCGCGCCGACGAGGCCGCGTGGCTGTCCGCCCGCAACCTGCCCCAGGTCCACATCCTGGAGCCGGGCCAGCTGAACACGTACGACGTTCTCGTCTCGGACGACGTGGTCTTCACCAAGGCCGCTTTCGAGTCCTTCGTGTCCGGCCCGAAGGCCACTGACACCGAAGGGAGCGAGGCCTGATGGCCATCCGTCACCCCGCTATCGCCTCCAAGGCCGCGAAGAAGGCCAAGGCCGCTCGCGTCGCCAAGGCGCGTCGCCACGCGACCGAGGGCAAGGCAACCGTCGAGACCCCGCTGAGCAAGTCGTTCACGGACCCCCGTGACGTGCTGCTGAAGCCGGTCGTCTCCGAGAAGAGCTACGCGCTCCTCGACGAGGGCAAGTACACGTTCATCGTCGACCCGAGCGCCAACAAGACCCAGATCAAGCAGGCCGTCCAGGCGGTCTTCTCGGTCAAGGTCACCGGGGTCAACACGATCAACCGCCAGGGCAAGCGCAAGCGGACCCGCACCGGCTTCGGCCAGCGTGCGTCCACCAAGCGCGCGATCGTGACCCTCGCTGAGGGCGACCGTATCGACATCTTCGGCGGTCCGACCGCCTAAGGGCGGTCCGGATCGTCCGATATCGGACGAGGACTGAGAAATGGGAATCCGCAAGTACAAGCCGACTACGCCGGGCCGTCGCGGCTCCAGCGTCGCCGACTTCGTCGAGGTCACGCGGTCCACGCCGGAGAAGTCGTTGGTCCGCCCCCTGCACAGCAAGGGTGGCCGTAACAACTCCGGTCGTGTGACCGTCCGCCACCAGGGTGGTGGCCACAAGCGCGCCTACCGCGTGATCGACTTCCGTCGTCACGACAAGGACGGCGTGCCGGCGAAGGTCGCGCACATCGAGTACGACCCCAACCGCACCGCGCGCATCGCGCTGCTGCACTACGCCGACGGCGAGAAGCGCTACATCCTCGCCCCGCGCAACCTGCAGCAGGGTGACCGCGTCGAGAACGGTCCCGGGGCCGACATCAAGCCGGGCAACAACCTGGCCCTCCGCAACATCCCGGTCGGTACCACGATCCACGCGATCGAGCTCCGTCCCGGTGGCGGCGCCAAGTTCGCCCGCTCCGCCGGTGCCTCCGTGCAGCTGCTCGCGAAGGAGGGCCAGATGGCCCACCTGCGCATGCCGTCCGGTGAGATCCGCCTGGTCGACGTCCGCTGCCGCGCCACCATCGGCGAGGTCGGCAACGCCGAGCAGAGCAACATCAACTGGGGCAAGGCGGGCCGTAAGCGGTGGCTGGGCGTTCGCCCGACCGTCCGTGGTGTGGTCATGAACCCGGTTGACCACCCGCACGGTGGTGGTGAGGGCCGGACCTCCGGTGGTCGCCACCCTGTGTCCCCGTGGGGCAAGAAGGAAGGCCGTACTCGTTCGCCCAAGAAGGCGTCGAACAAGTACATCGTCCGCCGCCGCAAGACGAACAAGAAGCGCTAAGGACGGGTTGAGATGCCTCGTAGCTTGAAGAAGGGGCCCTTCGTCGACGACCACCTGATGAAGAAGGTGGACGCCCAGAACGAAGCCGGCACCAAGAACGTCATCAAGACCTGGTCCCGTCGCTCGATGATCGTGCCGGCCATGCTCGGCCACACGCTCGCGGTGCACAACGGCAAGACCCACATCCCGGTGTTTGTCACCGAGTCGATGGTCGGCCACAAGCTCGGCGAGTTCTCGCCGACCCGCACCTTCCGGGGCCACGTCAAGGACGACCGGAAGTCGAAGCGCCGCTAGTCGGCGGGGTGCAATCGACCATGACAGACACTGAAGGGACAACCATGGAAGCCAGGGCCCAGGCGCGGTACATCCGCGTCACGCCCATGAAGGCCCGCCGCGTGGTGGACCTCATCCGTGGCATGAGCGCCACGGAGGCTCAGGCGGTCCTGCGTTTCGCCCCGCAGGCCGCGAGCCAGCCGGTGGGCAAGGTGCTGGACAGCGCCATCGCCAACGCCGCGCACAACTACGACCACACCGATGTCGACAGCCTCTTCGTCTCCGAGGCCTACGTCGACGAGGGCCCGACCCTGAAGCGGTTCCGGCCGCGCGCCCAGGGCCGTGCCTACCGGATCCGCAAGCGGACCAGCCACATCACCGTGGTCGTCAGCAGCAAGGAAGGAACCCGGTAATGGGCCAGAAGGTAAACCCGCACGGGTTCCGGCTCGGTGTCACGACCGACTTCAAGTCGCGTTGGTACGCCGACAAGCTGTACAAGGACTACGTCAAGGAAGACGTCGCCATCCGTCGGATGATGACGTCCGGCATGGAGCGCGCCGGCATCTCCAAGGTCGAGATCGAGCGCACCCGTGACCGCGTGCGTGTGGACATCCACACCGCTCGTCCGGGCATCGTCATCGGCCGCCGCGGCGCCGAGGCCGACCGCATCCGCGGTGACCTCGAGAAGCTCACCGGCAAGCAGGTCCAGCTGAACATCCTCGAGGTCAAGAACCCCGAGACGGACGCTCAGCTCGTGGCCCAGGCCGTCGCCGAGCAGCTCTCCTCCCGCGTCTCCTTCCGCCGTGCCATGCGCAAGAGCATGCAGTCGGCGATGAAGGCCGGCGCCAAGGGCATCAAGATCCAGTGCGGTGGCCGCCTCGGTGGCGCCGAGATGTCCCGCTCGGAGTTCTACCGCGAGGGCCGCGTGCCCCTGCACACGCTCCGCGCGAACGTGGACTACGGCTTCTTCGAGGCCAAGACGACCTTCGGCCGCATCGGTGTGAAGGTCTGGATCTACAAGGGCGACGTCAAGAACATCGCCGAGGTCCGCGCCGAGAACGCCGCCGCCCGTGCGGGCAACCGCCCGGCCCGCGGTGGCAACGACCGCCCGGCCCGTGGTGGCCGCGGTGGCGAGCGGCGCGGTCGCAAGCCGCAGCAGGCTGCCGGCGCCGAGGCCCCCAAGGCCGAGGCTCCCGCCGCCGCTCCGGCTGAGAGCACCGGAACGGAGGCCTGACCGTCATGCTGATCCCCCGTAGGGTCAAGCACCGCAAGCAGCACCACCCCAAGCGCAACGGCATGTCCAAGGGTGGCACGCAGGTTGCGTTCGGCGAGTACGGCATCCAGGCGCTGACCCCGGCGTATGTGACGAACCGTCAGATCGAGGCCGCTCGTATCGCCATGACGCGTCACATCAAGCGTGGTGGCAAGGTCTGGATCAACATCTACCCGGACCGCCCCCTCACCAAGAAGCCGGCCGAGACCCGCATGGGTTCCGGTAAGGGCTCCCCGGAGTGGTGGGTGGCCAACGTCAAGCCCGGACGCGTGATGTTCGAGCTGTCGTACCCCAACGAGAAGATCGCGCGCGAGGCCCTGACCCGTGCGGCTCACAAGCTGCCGATGAAGTGCAAGATCGTCAAGCGCGAGGCAGGTGAAGCGTGATGTCGGCCGGTACCAAGGCGTCGGAGCTGCGCGAGCTGGGCAACGAGGAGCTTCTCAACAAGCTCCGCGAGGCCAAGGAAGAGCTGTTCAACCTCCGCTTCCAGGCGGCGACGGGTCAGCTCGAGAACCACGGTCGGCTCAAGGCCGTCCGCAAGGACATCGCGCGGATCTACACCCTGATGCGTGAGCGCGAGCTGGGCATCGAGACGGTGGAGAGCGCCTGATGAGCGAGAGCAACGTGACTGAAGAGACCAAGACGGACCGCGGTTTCCGCAAGACCCGTGAGGGTCTGGTCGTCAGCGACAAGATGGACAAGACCGTCGTCGTCGCCGTCGAGGACCGCGTCAAGCACGCGCTGTACGGCAAGGTCATCCGTCGTACGAACAAGCTCAAGGCCCACGACGAGCAGAACGCCGCGGGTGTCGGCGACCGCGTCCTCCTCATGGAGACCCGGCCGCTGTCCGCGACCAAGCGCTGGCGCGTCGTCGAGATCCTCGAGAAGGCCAAGTAATCCCTCCTAGGGGGACCCCCTAGGCATCGTTCCGCCAGGCTCGGGGCGGGTGTGCAAGTGAAGCAGCCCGCCCCGGGAACCGGCAGACAATCAGGAGATAGACGTGATCCAGCAGGAGTCGCGACTGCGTGTCGCCGACAACACTGGTGCGAAGGAGATCCTTTGCATCCGTGTGCTCGGTGGCTCCGGTCGCCGCTACGCGGGTATCGGTGACGTCATCGTCGCCACCGTCAAGGACGCGATCCCCGGTGGCAACGTGAAGAAGGGTGACGTCGTCAAGGCGGTCATCGTTCGCACCGTCAAGGAGCGCCGCCGCCCGGACGGCTCGTACATCCGCTTCGACGAGAACGCCGCCGTCATTCTGAAGAACGACGGCGACCCTCGCGGCACCCGTATCTTCGGCCCGGTCGGCCGTGAGCTGCGCGAGAAGAAGTTCATGAAGATCATCTCCCTCGCGCCGGAGGTGCTGTGAGCATGAAGATCAAGAAGGGCGACCTGGTCCAGGTCATCACCGGTAAGGACAAGGGCAAGCAGGGCAAGGTCATCGCGGCCTTCCCCCGCGAGGACCGCGTCCTGGTCGAGGGTGTCAACCGGGTCAAGAAGCACACCAAGGCCGGTCCGACGGCTCGCGGTTCGCAGGCCGGCGGCATCGTCACCACCGAGGCGCCGATCCACGTCTCCAACGTCCAGCTGGTCGTGGAGAAGGACGGCAACAAGGTCGTGACCCGCGTCGGTTACCGCTTCGACGACGAAGGCAACAAGATCCGCGTTGCCAAGCGGACGGGTGAGGACATCTGATGGCTACCACCACCACTCCGCGTCTGAAGCAGAAGTACCGTGAGGAGATCACGGGCAAGCTGCGTGACGAGTTCAAGTACGAGAACGTCATGCAGATCCCCGGTCTCGTCAAGATCGTGGTCAACATGGGTGTGGGCGACGCCGCCCGCGACTCCAAGCTGATCGAGGGCGCCATCAAGGACCTCACCACGATCACCGGTCAGAAGCCGGCCGTCACCAAGGCCCGCAAGTCCATCGCGCAGTTCAAGCTGCGCGAGGGCCAGCCGATCGGTGCCCACGTCACGCTTCGTGGCGACCGCATGTGGGAGTTCCTGGACCGCACCCTGTCGCTCGCGCTGCCGCGCATCCGCGACTTCCGCGGCCTGTCCCCCAAGCAGTTCGACGGCCGTGGCAACTACACCTTCGGTCTCACGGAGCAGGTCATGTTCCACGAGATCGACCAGGACAAGATCGACCGCACCCGGGGTATGGACATCACCGTGGTGACCACGGCGACCAACGACGCTGAGGGCCGCGCGCTCCTTCGTCACCTCGGCTTCCCCTTCAAGGAGGCGTGAGCGAGATGGCGAAGAAGGCTCTGATCGCTAAGGCTGCTCGCAAGCCCAAGTTCGGTGTGCGTGGCTACACCCGCTGCCAGCGCTGCGGCCGCCCGCACTCCGTGTACCGCAAGTTCGGCCTGTGCCGCGTGTGCCTTCGTGAGATGGCTCACCGTGGCGAGCTGCCGGGCGTGACCAAGAGCTCCTGGTAATCCCCCCAATCAGGGATTAGCAGGACTCTCGGTAAGCAACCGGGGCGGCAGGACGCCCAGCCCGCATGCCTTAGGCTTGTGGGGTTGGGCGTCTGCCGCCGCCCTTACGACTTACTACGCCGTAGGTCCACCGCGCCGCACCCGTCCCGTCTCGGATCGGGGAGAGGGATGGCGCATCAGGAAACCCCGGCGAGAGAGGCCGAAGGCCAATTCATGACCATGACTGATCCGATCGCAGACATGCTTACGCGTCTGCGGAACGCGAACTCGGCATACCACGACACCGTGGCGATGCCGCACTCGAAGATCAAGTCGCACATCGCGGAGATCCTCCAGCAGGAGGGCTTCATCACGGGCTGGAAGGTCGAGGACGCCGAGGTCGGCAAGAACCTCGTCCTGGAGCTGAAGTTCGGCCCCAACCGTGAGCGCTCCATCGCGGGCATCAAGCGGATCTCCAAGCCCGGTCTCCGGGTGTACGCGAAGTCCACCAACCTGCCCAAGGTGCTGGGCGGCCTCGGCGTGGCCATCATCTCCACGTCGCACGGGCTCCTCACCGACAAGCAGGCCGGCAAGAAGGGCGTGGGTGGGGAAGTCCTCGCCTACGTCTGGTAGCGGAAGGGAACGGAGGAAACAGCTATGTCGCGTATTGGCAAGCTCCCCATCACGGTTCCCGCCGGCGTGGACGTCACCATCGACGGCCGTACGGTCTCGGTCAAGGGCCCCAAGGGCTCGCTGACCCACACCGTTGTCGCGCCGATCGACATCGCCAAGGGTGAGGACGGCGTTCTGAACGTCACCCGCCCCAACGACGAGCGTCAGAGCAAGGCCCTGCACGGCCTGTCCCGCACGCTGGTGGCGAACATGATCACCGGCGTGACCCAGGGTTACGTGAAGAAGCTCGAGATCAGCGGTGTCGGTTACCGCGTGACGGCCAAGGGCTCGAACCTCGAGTTCGCGCTCGGCTACAGCCACCCGATCACCGTCGAGGCGCCCGAGGGCATCACCTTCAAGGTGGAGACCCCGACCCGCTTCTCGGTCGAGGGCATCGACAAGCAGAAGGTCGGCGAGGTTGCGGCCAACATCCGCAAGCTGCGCAAGCCCGACCCGTACAAGGCCAAGGGCGTCAAGTACGAGGGCGAAGTCATCCGCCGCAAGGTCGGAAAGGCGGGTAAGTAAGCCATGGCATACGGACAGAAGATCCTTAAGGGCGACGCCTACAAGCGCGCCGCGATCAAGCGCCGCCACATCCGGATCCGTAAGCACATCAACGGTACGGCGGAGCGTCCCCGTCTGGTCGTTACCCGCTCGAACCGCCACATCGTGGCCCAGGTGATCGACGACATCAAGGGTCACACCCTGGCGTCGGCGTCCACCCTGGACACCTCGATCCGCGGTGGCGAGGGCGACAAGTCCGCGCAGGCCAAGCAGGTCGGCGCCCTGGTCGCCGAGCGCGCCAAGGCCGCCGGTGTCGAGGCCGTCGTGTTCGACCGTGGTGGTAACCAGTACGCGGGGCGCATCGCCGCCCTGGCGGACGCCGCCCGCGAGGCCGGACTCAAGTTCTGAGTCGGTTCCGTAGCTAGCGGAAACAGAGAGAGGTAATTCCAATGGCTGGACCCCAGCGCCGCGGTGGCGGTGCCGGTGGCGGCGAGCGGCGGGACCGGAAGGGCCGTGACGGCGGCGCTGCTGCCGCCGAGAAGACCGCGTACGTTGAGCGCGTCGTCGCGATCAACCGCGTCGCCAAGGTTGTGAAGGGTGGTCGTCGCTTCAGCTTCACCGCGCTGGTCGTGGTGGGCGACGGTGACGGCACCGTGGGTGTCGGATACGGCAAGGCCAAGGAGGTGCCGGCCGCCATCGCCAAGGGTGTTGAGGAGGCCAAGAAGCACTTCTTCAAGGTCCCCCGCATCCAGGGCACCATCCCGCACCCCATCCAGGGTGAGAAGGCTGCCGGCGTCGTGCTCCTGAAGCCCGCGTCGCCCGGTACCGGTGTTATCGCCGGTGGTCCGGTGCGTGCCGTGCTCGAGTGCGCCGGTATCCACGACGTGCTGTCGAAGTCGCTCGGCTCCGACAACGCGATCAACATCGTGCACGCGACCGTGGAGGCCCTGAAGGGCCTGCAGCGTCCCGAGGAGATCGCGGCCCGCCGTGGTCTGCCGCTCGAGGACGTCGCCCCCGCGGCTCTGCTGCGTGCGCGTGCCGGGGCGGGTGCGTAATCATGGCGCAGCTCAAGATTACGCAGGTCAAGTCCTACATCGGCAGCAAGCAGAACCACCGTGACACCCTGCGTTCCCTTGGTCTCAAGGGCATCAACACGCAGGTCGTCAAGGAGGATCGTCCCGAGTTCCGCGGCATGGTGCACACCGTCCGCCACCTCGTGACGGTCGAGGAGGTCGACTGATCATGGCGGAGCAGAACCCGCTCAAGATCCACAACCTCCGTCCCGCCCCGGGCGCCAAGACCGCCAAGACCCGTGTCGGTCGTGGTGAGGCGTCGAAGGGTAAGACGGCCGGTCGTGGTACCAAGGGCACGAAGGCCCGTTACCAGGTTCCGGAGCGCTTCGAGGGTGGCCAGATGCCCCTCCACATGCGTCTTCCGAAGCTGAAGGGCTTCAAGAACCCGTTCAAGACCGAGTACCAGGTCGTGAACCTCGACAAGCTGGCCGCCCTGTACCCCGAGGGTGGCGAGGTCACCGTCGAGGGTCTGGTGGCCAAGGGTGCCGTTCGCAAGAACGCGCTCGTCAAGGTGCTCGGCCAGGGCGAGGTCTCCGTGGCGCTGCAGGTGACGGTCGACGCCGTCTCCGGCTCCGCCAAGGAGAAGATCACCGCCGCCGGCGGTACCGTCACCGAGCTCGTCTGAACATCACAGGCGTCTCGATGACCTGAGCGATCCCGACCGGGGATACCCCACAAATGGGGTATCCCCGGTTGGTCGTTCCTAGGGCGGCAGTCCCGCCGGTAAGGTGGCCTGCACTGCCCTCTTCACACGGGGTGCTGCACTTCCGGCACTCTGAGCGGCAGTTGACCGTTACCCAAGTCGTTGTTCCATTGGACTCTCAAGACGTCACCCTTGACGCAGTTGCGCGGGGGTCGCAGGAGGCACCGTGCTCACCGCGTTCGCCCGGGCGTTCAAGACGCCCGACCTGCGCAAGAAGCTGCTCTTCACGCTCGGCATCATCGTGGTCTACCGGGTCGGTACGCACATCCCGATCCCAGGCGTCGACTACCGCAACGTCCAGACCTGTATCGACAACGCCCAGGCCAACCAGGGCCTCTTCGGGCTCGTCAACATGTTCAGCGGCGGCGCGCTGCTGCAGATCACGATCTTCGCCCTGGGCATCATGCCGTACATCACGGCGAGCATCATCCTGCAGCTGCTGACCGTGGTGATCCCCCGTCTGGAAGCCCTCAAGAAGGAGGGCCAGGCCGGTACGGCGAAGATCACGCAGTACACGCGCTACCTGACGATCGCCCTCGCGATCCTGCAGGGCACCGGTCTCGTCGCCACCGCCCGCAGCGGCGCGCTGTTCCAGAACTGCCCGGTGGCCAGCCAGATCGTCCCCGACCAGTCGATCTTCATCACCATCACCATGGTCATCACGATGACCGCCGGCACGGCGGCCGTGATGTGGCTCGGTGAGCTCATCACCGACCGCGGCATCGGCAACGGCATGTCGATCCTGATGTTCATCTCGATCGCCGCCACCTTCCCGTCCGCGCTGTGGGCCATCAAGGAGCAGGGCTCGCTGGCCGGCGGCTGGATCGAGTTCGGCACGGTCATCCTGGTCGGCTTCGCCATGGTCGGCCTGGTGGTCTTCGTCGAGCAGGCCCAGCGCCGCATCCCGGTGCAGTACGCCAAGCGCATGATCGGCCGCCGCTCCTACGGGGGCACGTCCACCTACATCCCGCTGAAGGTGAACCAGGCGGGTGTGATCCCCGTCATCTTCGCCTCGTCGCTGCTCTACATCCCGGCGCTGATCGCTCAGTTCGCCGGAGGGACCTCGGGCTGGAAGACCTGGATCGAGCAACACTTCGTCAAGGGCGACCACCCGTACTACATCGTCACGTACTTCCTGCTGATCGTCTTCTTCGCCTTCTTCTACGTCGCGATCTCGTTCAACCCCGAGGAAGTCGCCGACAACATGAAGAAGTATGGTGGCTTCATCCCGGGCATCCGGGCTGGCCGACCGACCGCTGAGTACCTGAGCTACGTACTCAACCGGATCACCTGGCCGGGTTCGCTGTACTTGGGGCTGATCGCTCTCGTGCCGACGATGGCGTTGGCTGGTTTCGGGGCAAACCAGAACTTCCCGTTCGGCGGGACCAGCATCCTGATCATCGTGGGTGTCGGTCTCGAGACGGTGAAGCAGATCGAGAGCCAGCTCCAGCAGCGCAATTACGAAGGGTTCCTCCGCTGATGCGAATCGTCCTCGTCGGGCCGCCGGGTGCCGGTAAGGGAACGCAGGCCGCGTTCCTGGCCAAGAACCTGTCGATCCCGCACATCTCCACGGGCGACCTGTTCCGCGCCAACATCAGCCGGCAGACGGAGCTCGGCAAGCTGGCGAAGTCCTACATGGACGCGGGCAATCTCGTCCCCGACGAGGTCACCATCGCGATGGCGAAGGACCGCATGGAGCAGCCGGACGCCGAGAACGGCTTCCTGCTGGACGGCTTCCCGCGCAACGTCTCGCAGGCCGAGGCGCTCGACGAGCTGCTCGAGCGCGAGAGCATGCAGCTCGACGCGGTGCTCGACCTCGAGGTCCCCGAGGACGAGGTCGTGAAGCGGATCGCCGGCCGGCGCATCTGCCGCAACGACTCCTCGCACGTCTTCCACGTGACGTACAAGCAGCCGGCCAAGGACGGCGTCTGCGACGTCTGCGGCGGCGAGCTGTACCAGCGCGACGACGACTCCGAGGAGACCGTCCGCACGCGGCTGGAGGTCTACCACACGCAGACCGAGCCGATCATCGACTACTACAAGGCCCAGGGCCTGGTGGTCACGATCTCCGCGCTCGGCAAGGTGGAGGACGTCACGACGCGCGCCATGGAGGCGCTCAAGCGTGGCGGGGACGACACGTAGTCGTCACCACACAGCTACGGCCGCGGTTCCCCCCGGGGGAGCCGCGGCCGCTGCGTGGGCGGGCCGGTCGCGCGGCCCCGTATCGTTGAAGGCGTCCGACAGCCGCCGTAGGTCCAGAAAGGCCCAGCCCCCATGGTGCAGATCAAGAGCCCCGAGCAGATCGCCAAGATGCGTGAGGCGGGGCTGGTCGTCGCCGCCATCCACGCGGCGACCCGTGAGGCCGCCGTACCGGGGGCCACGACGAAGGATCTGGACCAGGTCGCCCGCAAGGTGCTCGCCGAGCACAACGCCAAGCCGAACTTCCTCGGCTACGGCGGTTTCCCCGCGACGATCTGCACCTCGGTGAACGAGGTCGTCGTCCACGGCATCCCCTCGGACGACGTGGTGCTCAAGGACGGGGACGTCATCTCCATCGACTGCGGCGCGATCATCGACGGCTGGCACGGCGACGCCGCCTTCACGGCCTTCGTGGGCTCCGGCCACTCCCCGGAGCTGATCGAGCTCTCCCGGGTGACCGAGGAGTCGATGTGGGCCGGCATCGCCGCCATGAAGCCGGGCAACCGGCTGGTCGACATCTCCCGCGCCATCGAGACCTACATCCGCCGCCAGCCGAAGCCCGGCGGCGGCAAGTACGGGATCATCGAGGACTACGGCGGCCACGGCATCGGCACCGAGATGCACATGGACCCGCACCTGCTGAACTACGTCGACCGGCGGCGCGGCAAGGGCCCCAAGCTGGTGCCCGGCTTCTGCCTCGCGATCGAGCCGATGGTGTCCCTGGGCACGCCGCGGACGGAGGTCCTCCAGGACGACTGGACCGTCATCACGACGGACGGTACGTGGTCGTCGCACTGGGAGCACTCCGTCGCCCTGACGGAGGAGGGGCCGCTCGTGCTGACGTCTCCCGACGGGGGCAAGGCGAAGCTCGCCGAGCTGGGGATCACTGCGGCGCCGGATCCGCTGGGCTGAGCGCCCTCCGGGGCCTGTGGGCCTGCCCGACGGCGGCTGCGCGTACGTGGGGCCGGTCGCGCAGTTCCCCGCGCCCCTCGGCGCGTGCTTAAGGATCTGCTCGGTGGGGCAGACTTTCTCGATTCGTGTTTCCGAGGGGCCTGACGTAGACTGACTCGTCGGCTCTCGTGTACTCGCATGTCCTCATGCGCTCCGCACGGAGTCGATCAAGGTAGTCGATTCGAAGGGCGAAGCGTGGCCAAGAAGCAAGGTGCCATCGAGATCGAGGGCACTGTCGTCGAGTCTCTTCCGAACGCCATGTTCAAGGTCGAGCTCCAGAACGGCCACCAGGTCCTGGCACACATCAGCGGCAAGATGCGCATGCACTACATCCGCATCCTCCCTGACGACCGGGTCGTGGTGGAGCTGTCTCCGTACGACCTGACGCGTGGCCGGATCGTCTACCGCTACAAGTAGATCTTGCCCGCATCCCGTTCCGGCGGGGTGGTGGCACTGACCCGGAGAACCTCAATCCCATGAAGGTCAAGCCGAGCGTCAAGAAGATCTGCGACAAGTGCAGGGTGATCCGCCGTCACGGTCGGGTCATGGTCATCTGCGACAACCCGCGCCACAAGCAGCGCCAGGGCTGACGCACGACCGATCCCTCTGCCTTCCTCGCAGAGTCTTCGCGCGACGCAAGCTGAATAGTTCATACGCAGGGCCCAGGCGGACACCGATCCGTCTGACACCCCCGGTCGGAGGCCGGGGACCCAGTTCGTACCTGGTACGGCGGCTGGGAGCCGGTTCCTGCGGAAGACCTCCGTCAAGTAACTGGAGCCATTGAATGGCACGCGTTTCCGGTGTTGACATCCCGCGCGAAAAGCGCGTGGAGATCGCCCTCACCTACGTGTTCGGCATCGGCCGGACCCTCTCGCAGCAGACGCTGGCCGCCACCGGCGTCGACCCGAACACCCGCGTTCGCGACCTCTCCGAGGAGCAGCTCGTCGCGATCCGCGAGTACGTCGACAACAACATCAAGACCGAGGGTGACCTCCGTCGCGAGATCCAGGCCGACATCCGCCGCAAGGTCGAGATCGGCACCTACCAGGGTCTGCGTCACCGTCGTGGTCTGCCCGTCCGCGGTCAGCGCACCAGCACCAACGCGCGTACCCGCAAGGGCCCGCGTCGCGCCATCGCCGGCAAGAAGAAGCCGGGCAAGAAGTAGTCCACAGCGGACGCCTGTCCACGGTCTTCGCTGTAGGACCGACCACCTCCCGTAGGAGTTATAGATGCCCCCCAAGGGTCGTCAGGGCGCTGCCAAGAAGGTGCGCCGCAAGGAAAAGAAGAACGTCGCTCACGGCCACGCGCACATCAAGAGCACGTTCAACAACACGATCGTCTCGATCACGGACCCGTCCGGCAACGTGATCTCCTGGGCCTCCGCCGGCCACGTCGGCTTCAAGGGCTCCCGGAAGTCCACGCCGTTCGCCGCGCAGATGGCCGCCGAGTCGGCCGCCCGCCGCGCCCAGGAGCACGGCATGCGCAAGGTCGACGTGTTCGTGAAGGGCCCGGGTTCCGGTCGTGAGACCGCGATCCGCTCCCTGCAGGCCACGGGCCTCGAGGTCGGCTCCATCCAGGACGTCACCCCGACCCCGCACAACGGCTGCCGTCCGCCGAAGCGCCGCCGCGTCTGACGCGTCGCCTTCGGGTTCACGGTTTTCGGGCGGTACGGCTCCGTAAAAGGGCCGTATCGCCCGTACCCTTGCAGTACCCGCGCTGTTCCCGGTGCGGTTTCCGTCGGGCGTCATATAGCGGGCGTCCACGAAAGAAGGATCTGATCCACACATGCTGATCGCTCAGCGTCCCTCGTTGACCGAAGAGGTCGTCGACGAGTTCCGCTCCCGGTTCGTGATCGAGCCGCTGGAGCCGGGCTTCGGTTACACCCTCGGCAACTCCCTCCGCCGTACCCTGCTGTCCTCCATCCCCGGTGCCGCTGTCACCAGCATCCGCATCGACGGTGTCCTGCACGAGTTCACCACCGTGCCGGGCGTCAAGGAGGACGTCACCGACCTGATCCTCAACATCAAGCAGCTGGTCGTCTCCTCGGAGCACGACGAGCCGGTCGTGATGTACCTGCGCAAGCAGGGCCCGGGTCTGGTCACCGCCGCCGACATCGCGCCCCCGGCCGGTGTCGAGGTGCACAACCCCGACCTCGTCCTCGCCACGCTCAACGGCAAGGGCAAGCTGGAGATGGAGCTGACGGTCGAGCGCGGCCGCGGTTACGTCTCCGCCGTGCAGAACAAGCAGGTCGGCCAGGAGATCGGCCGGATCCCGGTCGACTCGATCTACTCGCCGGTGCTCAAGGTCACGTACAAGGTCGAGGCCACGCGTGTCGAGCAGCGGACCGACTTCGACAAGCTGATCGTCGACGTCGAGACCAAGCAGGCCATGCGCCCGCGTGACGCCATGGCGTCCGCCGGCAAGACCCTGGTGGAGCTGTTCGGTCTCGCCCGCGAGCTGAACATCGACGCCGAGGGCATCGACATGGGCCCGTCCCCCACGGACGCCGCCCTGGCCGCCGATCTGGCGCTGCCGATCGAGGAGCTGGAGCTCACCGTTCGGTCGTACAACTGCCTCAAGCGCGAGGGCATCCACTCCGTGGGTGAGCTCGTGGCGCGGTCCGAGGCGGACCTGCTCGACATCCGCAACTTCGGTGCGAAGTCGATCGACGAGGTCAAGGCGAAGCTGGCCGGCATGGGCCTGGCCCTGAAGGACAGCCCGCCCGGATTCGACCCGACCGCTGCCGCGGACGCCTTCGGCGCCGACGACGACGCGGACGCCGGTTTCGTGGAGACCGAGCAGTACTGATCCGGCTGCCGGTCCGTCGTGGCCGGTCGCGCAGTTCCCCGCGCCCCTTACGGGGCGCGGATCCTCCGGGGCGTCGAAAGGCGCCCCGGATCTCCGACAGGCGACCGCCTGCTCGGATACTGACCCCGGTACCTGATACGGCCGGGGCAGACACCTAGGAGAAACACCATGCCGAAGCCCACCAAGGGTGCCCGTCTGGGCGGCAGCGCCGCGCACGAGAAGCTGCTGCTCGCGAACCTCGCGAAGTCGCTGTTCGAGCACGGCCGCATCACCACCACCGAGGCGAAGGCCCGCCGTCTGCGGCCGTACGCCGAGCGTCTGGTCACCAAGGCGAAGAAGGGCGACCTTCACAACCGTCGTCAGGTGCTGCAGGTCATCACGGACAAGAGCATCGTCCACACGCTCTTCACCGAGATCGGCCCGCGCTACGAGAACCGTCCGGGTGGCTACACCCGCATCACCAAGATCGGTAACCGCCGTGGCGACAACGCGCCCATGGCCGTCATCGAGCTGGTCGAGGGCCTGACGGTGGCGCAGGAGGCGACCGGCGAGGCCGAGGCCGCGACCAAGCGCGCCGCGAAGGACAACGAGGCTGCCGAGGCCCAGGTCGACACGACCAAGGCCGACGAGGCTTCCGCCGAGGAGTCCAAGGGCGAGGAGTCCAAGGACGCGTAAGCGTCTGCCGGGGGCTGTGCGTCGGCGGCTGCGGCTTCGTCGTGGTTGTTCGCGCGGTTCCCCGCGCCCCTCAAGGGCGTTGCGGGTCCGTTCCTTTCGAGGGACGGGCCCGCTTTCTCGTTGGTGAGAGGATCTCGGGGTGAGTGACGAAGTAGAGGCCGGGTTCGTGCGGGTGCGGCTGGATCTCTCCTACGACGGGAGCGAGTTCTCCGGCTGGGCCAAGCAGGCCGGGGGGCGGCGCACCGTACAGGGCGAGATCGAGGACGCCCTGCGGACCGTGACGCGGTCGCGGGAGACGTACGAGCTGACCGTCGCGGGGCGCACCGACGCCGGTGTGCACGCCCGGGGGCAGGTGGCCCACGTCGATCTGCCGCGCGAGGTGTGGGACGAGCACCACCAGAAGCTGCTCAAGCGGCTTGCCGGGCGGCTGCCGAGGGACGTCCGGGTCTGGGCCCTCAGGGAGGCGCCCAGCGGGTTCAACGCCCGTTTCTCGGCGATCTGGCGGCGCTACGCGTACCGGGTCACCGACAATCCCGGTGGTGTCGACCCGCTGCTGCGCGGCCATGTGCTGTGGCACGACTGGCCGTTGGACGTGGACGCCATGAACGAGGCCGCCCGCGGGCTGCTCGGCGAGCACGACTTCGCCGCGTACTGCAAGAAGCGGGAGGGCGCCACCACCATCCGCACCCTCCAGGAGCTGAGCCTGGTGCGGGGGGAGGACGGGATCATCACCGCGACCGTGCGGGCCGACGCGTTCTGCCACAACATGGTGCGCTCGCTGATCGGGGCGCTGCTGTTCGTGGGGGACGGGCACCGGCCGGCCGACTGGCCCGGCAAGGTGCTGGCGGCGGGCGTCCGCGACTCGGCCGTGCACGTGGTCCGGCCGCACGGGCTGACGCTGGAGGAAGTCGGCTACCCGGCCGACGAGTTGCTCGCCGCGCGCAGCAAGGAGGCGCGCAACAAACGGTCGTTGCCGACGGCCGGGTGCTGCTGAACGCCGGCTACTCGTTCGCCGCGGCCGAGGCCTGGGCCTCCCCGCGGCGGCGGATCTGGTTGAACGTGAACTGCTGCAGGTCGTTGCTGGTGCGGAAGACCGCGGTGTCCTTCGGGGTGACGTCCTTGCCGCTGGTGAAGCCGGAGTTGGCGAAGTAGGCGTAACGGCCGTAGGCGTTGGTCGTGGTGTTGCAGATGGCGGACTCGCAGAAGCCCTTCACGCCGCCGCCGGACAGCGACTTGACGAAGCTCTTCTTGTCGGCCTGGTCCTTGGCCTTGAGCGCCTGCGCCTCGGTGTCGAAGACCGCCACACCCATCGTGACGGCGATGCCGTCCTTGACGTAGGTCACGCGTATCAGGCGCGTGCAGTCGTGGGCGGTGAGGGCCTTGGGGAGGGTGCCGCCCGCGGCCGAGGCGCAGTTCCTCGTGTCGGCGGTGGGCCCCTTCTTGTAGACGGTGTCGCCCATCGTCAGCTGGGTGCCGGGGAAGAGCGTCTCCGGGCTGAGCGGGGCCTTGTCCTTCCTGGCGCTGGCGATGAAGTCCTTGGGGTCCAGCGGGGGCGGGGCGCTGGTCGGGGCGAAGGACGGCGCCGACGACGTGCCGCTGGGGATGTCCGCCGAGGGCAGGGAGGCCGGGTTGTTCGCCCGGTCGTCCCCGTTGGCCGAGACCACGGCCACCGCGACGGCCGTGCCGATCGCGACGGTGGCGAGCGCGCCGCCGCCGATCAGCAGCAGGCGGCGGCGTTTGTTGCGGGCCTCGGAGGCCTCGGCGAGCGCCGCCCAGTCGGGGGCCTGGCCGCCCCCGCTGCTCCAGGGCTGCTGCGACTGCGGTTTCCAGGGATCCCACTGGGACTGAGGTCCCCCCTGCCCAATGCTCATGGGCCGCATCTTAGACGGGACATGGGGTGTGCTGGTCCGCCCGGATCGGCTTCGCAGCGCCTAGCGTTGCGCCCGTGCGCATGGGCAAAGACGACATCTGCGGGTGGTTGGGGCGGCTGCTGCCGGCGGTGCTGGTGCTGGTCTGTCTGCCGTCGTGGCCGTCGCTCGGCGCGGGTGTGTGGCCATCGGTCGTGGTGGGAGCGGTGCGGGCGCTGCGGCGGCCGCGCGGGGGAGGGTCCGTGGCGGGATGGTGCCTCGCCGTGGGGGTCGATCTGGTGCTCGCGTCGGTGTTCCCGTACGCACGGCCGGTGCGGCGCCGGAACCTGAGACGGGTGGTCACGGTCTGTGCCGTGGTGTGCACGCCGAGGAGCGCCCGGAGCGGGGCGCGGGCGCGGTGAGGACCGCGTTTTGACCCTTGTGGAGTGCACCGGTATTCTGCTTGTTCGTTGTGTATTGGCTTGCTCATTCTCA
Organism: Streptomyces sp. NPDC026246; assembly: GCF_055567995.1. NCBI lineage: Bacteria > Bacillati > Actinomycetota > Actinomycetes > Kitasatosporales > Streptomycetaceae > Streptomyces > Streptomyces sp. NPDC026246. The sequence continues at coordinate 75,852 of NZ_JBVHPJ010000003.1, forward strand.
CGGGACGGGCCCTTACACCGGTCCACCGGGCCGATGACCAGCGACCCCACGTACGCGGTATGCGTCGCCGCAGTGCGGTCCAGGCTGTCGTGATCGTTTCGGTGACCAGTTATGGACCATTCACTCGAAGCGAAGGCTACGAACCGTGCGTACGTACAGCCCCAAGCCCGGCGATGTGACGCGCCAGTGGCACGTCATCGACGCTCAGGACGTTGTCCTGGGTCGTCTCGCCACCACTGCCGCGACGCTCCTCCGCGGCAAGCACAAGCCGATCTACGCGCCGCACGTCGACGCTGGTGACTTCGTCATCATCATCAACGCCGACAAGGTGCACCTGTCCGGCAACAAGCGGACCCAGAAGATGGCGTACCGCCACTCCGGCTACCCGGGTGGTCTGCGCTCCGTCCGCTACGACGAGCTGCTCGACAAGAACCCCGAGAAGGCCATCGAGAAGGCCGTCAAGGGCATGCTCCCCAAGAACACGCTGGGCCGTCAGATGCTCTCGAAGCTGAAGGTCTACAAGGGTGACCAGCACCCGCACGGCGCGCAGCAGCCGCAGCCGTACGAGATCACCCAGGTCGCGCAGTAAGTCCGGCCACCACCCCTAGACCGAACAGAATCTGAGGAGAATCGTGGCCGAGACCACTGCCGAGCAGCCGCTCGAAGAGCTTGACATCGACAGCTACACCACCGAGTCCGAGGTGCCCGTCGAGGGCGAGTACACCTCGGAGTCCATGGCTTCCCGCTTCGGCGAGCCCCAGCCGGCCGCCGGCCTGGGCCGTCGCAAGAACGCCATCGCCCGCGTCCGGATCGTCCCGGGCACCGGCAAGTGGAAGATCAACGGTCGCACCCTCGAGGACTACTTCCCGAACAAGGTGCACCAGCAGGAAGTCAACGAGCCGTTCAAGGTTCTCGAGCTCGAGGGCCGCTACGACGTCATCGCCCGCATCGCCGGTGGCGGTGTCTCCGGCCAGGCCGGTGCCCTCCGTCTCGGTGTCGCCCGCGCGCTGAACGAGGCCGACGTCGACAACAACCGCGGCCCGCTGAAGAAGGCCGGCTTCCTCAAGCGCGACGACCGTGCGGTCGAACGCAAGAAGGCCGGTCTGAAGAAGGCCCGCAAGGCTCCGCAGTACAGCAAGCGCTAAACGCGACGCCCGTCCTCGCGACTGGCTTCGCCTCGATCGCCCCGGCGGCACGGTTGTGCTGCCGGGGCGGTTCGTTTACACAACCCCTACCGGTCCCGGACAGTCTCAGGGAAGGTACGCGGGAATGTGAGCCGCATTCTCTTCAGCAATACGGAGGACACCACTGTGGGACGACTCTTCGGCACGGACGGCGTGCGCGGTGTCGCCAACGCGGATCTGACGGCGGAGATGGCCCTGGGCCTGTCCGTGGCCGCGGCGCACGTACTGGCCGAGGCGGGCACGTTCGAGGGGCACCGGCCCACCGCTGTCGTCGGGCGTGACCCACGGGCGTCCGGGGAGTTCCTGGAGGCCGCCGTGGTCGCGGGCCTGGCCAGCGCCGGAGTGGACGTCCTGCGCGTCGGTGTGCTGCCGACGCCCGCGGTGGCGTTCCTGACCGGGGAGCTGGGCGCCGACCTCGGGGTGATGCTCTCCGCGAGCCACAACGCCATGCCCGACAACGGCATCAAGTTCTTCGCCCGCGGCGGCCACAAGCTCGCCGACGAGCTGGAGGACCGGATCGAGTCCGTCTACGAGGAGCACCGCACCGGCGCCCCCTGGGACCGGCCGACCGGCGCCGGAGTGGGCCGCGTGCGCGAGTACGGCGAGGGCTTCGACCGGTACGTCGAGCATCTGCTGGGTGTCCTGCCGAACCGGCTGGAGGGGCTGAAGGTCGTCCTGGACGAGGCGCACGGCGCCGCGGCCCGGGTCTCGCCCGAGGCGTTCCAGCGGGCCGGCGCCGAGGTCGTCACCATCGGGGCCGAGCCGGACGGCCTCAACATCAACGACGGGTGCGGCTCGACGCACCTCGACAAGCTCAAGGCCGCCGTCGTCGAGCACGGCGCCGACCTGGGCATCGCGCACGACGGCGACGCCGACCGCTGCCTCGCCGTGGACCACACCGGCGACGAGGTGGACGGGGACCAGATCCTCGCCGTGCTCGCGCTGGCGATGCGGGAGCGGTCCGCGCTGCGCTCCGAGACCGTCGTGGCGACGGTGATGTCCAACCTGGGCTTCAAGCTGGCCATGGAGCGCGAGGGCATCCGCCTCGTGCAGACGGCCGTCGGCGACCGGTACGTGCTGGAGGAGATGAAGGAGCACGGGTTCGCCCTCGGGGGCGAGCAGTCCGGGCACGTGATCATCCTCGACCACGCGACGACCGGTGACGGCACCCTCACGGGGCTGCTGCTGGCGGCCCGGGTCGCCGGGAGCGGACGTTCGCTGCGCGAGCTGGCCTCCGTCATGGAGCGGCTGCCGCAGGTGCTGATCAACGTGCCGGACGTGGACAGGTCCCGGGTGAAGACCTCCGCCGAGCTGTCCGCCGCCGTCTCCGACGCGGAGCGGGAGCTGGGGGCGACCGGGCGGGTGCTGCTGCGGCCTTCGGGCACCGAGCCGCTGGTGCGGGTGATGGTCGAGGCCGCTGACATCGGGCAGGCCCGGGCCGTGGCGGGGCGGCTGGCCGACGCGGTGAAGTCGGCGCTGGGGTAGTCGCCGCCCCGGGGTTCGCGAGCGGGTTCGGGGCGGGGCTGCCGGTTCGGGGTGGGGCTGTCGTCGGCGGCGGGCTTGCGGTTCGTCGTGGCTCGTCGCGCAGTTCCCCGCGCCCCTGAGGGCGTTCGTGCCTACGGCGTGGTCTTCGTCTGCCTGGACCACAGGCTCTTCTGGATCAGGAGGGTGAGTGTGCCGGCGACGATGATGCCCAGCAGGTTCAGCAGGAGCTGCTCCGAGGAGCCCTTGGTCTGGGACATGTCGCCGTAGCTCAGGGCCACCGCCGCGTTCGCCGCCGCCGGGATCGTGGTCACCGAGATGGCCACGCCCACCAGGGCGCCCGACTTCGCCGAGGTCAGCGACAGCGTGCCGGCGATCCCGGCCAGGACCGCCACGACGAAGGAGAACCAGTCGGGGGCGTAGATGAAGCCCGTGTTGGGGCGGTCCGCCTCCAGCCGGGCCTCGCTGAACAGGCCCACGGAGTCCATGAAGAGGCTGAAGCAGACCGTCACGGCCATCGCCGCCACGAAACCGACCAGCAGCGCGATCAGTGAACGCAGGGCGAGGCGCGGGCGGCGGCGGACGATCGCCGTGCTGATGCCGGCGAGTGGGCCGAACTCCGGGCCGACCGCCATCGCGCCGACGATCAGGATCGCGTTGTCCAGGACCACACCGCAGGCCGCGATCATCGTGGCGAGCGTGATGAAGGCCAGGTAGGTCGCGGAGAGCGTCGACTCCTCGTGGGTCGCCTCTGTCAGCTGCTCCCACAGCACGGCGTCCGCGCCCTCGCCGGGCGCGTCGGCCTCGGCCCGTTCGGCCCGCTCGGACAGCGACAGGTCGATCGACTCGACGGCGATGGAACCGCTGGTGTCGATGCCCAGCTTCCGCAGGCCGGCGAGCAGCTCGTCGCCCGCCTCCCGGGCCACGTCGCACATCACGACGTCCCCGGCCGGGTCGCGGGCGGCGCCGGGCAGGACGACGAGATGGGCGGTGCCGACCGTCCCCTCGACCAGCCGCAGCACCTCACCGGTCCGGTCGGACGGCGAGATCAGGCGCAGGTGAAGCATGGCTCCCATCCAACTCACCTTCCCCTGGGGTCACAGCTTGCGCAGGCTGAGCCGCTGCACCTTGTGGTCCGGGCCCTTGCGCAGGACGAGGGTGGCCCGGCCGCGGGTGGGGGCGATGTTCTCCACGAGGTTCGGCCGGTTGATCGTGCGCCACATCGTACGGGCGTAGTCGAGGGCCTCCTCCTCCGAGACCTGCGTGTACTTGCGGAAGTAGGAGGAGGGGTTCTGGAACGCCGTCGCGCGCAGCTTGCGGAAGCGGTTGAGGTACCAGTGCTCGATGTCCTCGACCTTGGCGTCGACGTACACGCTGAAGTCGAAGTAGTCGGCGAGGCCGACCCGGGTGCGGCCGTCCTTGCCGGGCAGGGCGGGCTGGAGGACGTTCAGGCCCTCGACGATCAGGATGTCCGGGCGGCGCACGGTCAGGCGCTCGTCGGGGACGATGTCGTAGATCAGGTGGGAGTAGACGGGCGCGGTGACCTCGTCCTTGCCGGCCTTGATGTCGGCGACGAAGCGGGTGAGGGCGCGGCGGTCGTAGGACTCGGGGAAGCCCTTGCGGGACATCAGGCCGCGGGCCTGGAGCTCCTTGGTGGGGAGCAGGAAGCCGTCGGTGGTGACCAGCTCGACGCGGGGGTGCTCGGGCCAGCGGGAGAGCAGGGCCTGGAGCAGGCGGGCGACGGTGGACTTGCCGACGGCGACCGATCCGGCGACTCCTATGACGAACGGGGTGCCGGCCTGGGAGCCCTTCTCGCCGAGGAACGTGTTCAGCGCCCCTCTGAGGCCGTCCGTGGCACCGACGTAGAGGTTGAGGAGCCGGGACAGCGGCAGGTAGATGTCCCGGACCTCGTCGAGGTCGATGACATCGCCCAGACCGCGCAGCTTCTCGACCTCCTCGGCCGTGAGCGGCAGCGGCGTCTTGTCACGCAGCGCGCTCCACTCGGATCGGGTGAGATCGACGTAGGGAGTCGCCTCCGGACGGGGCCGGTGGGCGCTCCGGGGCATCGGGGAGACCGGAGAGATCACAGTCCATTGTTACGGGAGTACGAAGGGATGGGGGGGTGGGATCGGTCACGCGGGGTCCGGAGTCGGGTACTGCGGCTCAACGACCGGGTGGGGAGTCGCGCCGTAGATCGTGGAAAGCCGACATCCCTGCCGGGTTGCCCGGCAGGGATGTCGGCTTCATCGAACAGTCGGTGTCACTGTTCGCTCAGCGCGGCGCGGAGGTGGGCAATCAGATCGCCGCTCGGTACCTCGACCCAGGCTGCTCCGGGCACTGCGGGACGCGTCACTTCATAACGCCCGTCGTGCAGGTCGTGCACCAGGACCTGAGGGCTCGCCCCGTCCAGTTGATTCGTCCGCAGGCGGACGGCACCGTGCGTGACCGTCGGGAACATGTGCTGGAGCACCTCGTCCGAGCGAAGGCGAAGCAGTAGGTTCCGCTGCTTCAGATGGAAGTCGGACGACAGAAGGTCGGCCCACTGCAGAGAAGTGGGCTCTCCCCTCTCGATCGCCCCTGCGAATGCGTCAAGTTCCAGAAACGCGAATCTCGCAGTCAGCTCGGCGGTTGACATGCCGTCGCGCCATGCGGCGATCGCCTCCACGAGCGATCCGAGATCGTCGCTCGCGCCGAGCTCCCAGGAGAACCCTGGAGTGTCCCAAGTGAACCCGGGGACGAGGACACGCAACCGGAACAGCCGCTTGCCCGTGGCGGGATGTACCGACACCAGACCCCTCGCCGTCTCGATGCCGACGGCATCGGTGGCCCACGGGGGCAGGCCGATGTCGCATCCGCGCAGCTTCGCTGCCTGGTTCATGGCCGGTACAAGGCCGCCGGCGGCGGTCACGTCCGGGTACAGGTCCTTCCGATGGGCACCCATGTGCGTTTCCTCAGCAGTGGCAGTATCCGATGACCGAACCCTTCACGGGGTCAAGCTTCCCCAGCACCGAGAGGTCGGGCATGTCAGTCGGAGGGTCCAGTCTCATGGCTCCGTCGGGACCCGACGGAGAGTAGAACTTGATCGAACTCCATGGACGTTGTCCGTTGGCGAGTGCCCTCGCGATCATGGACATCTCGTAGTCCGTGGCGGCGGCTCCGTGTTCACCGCCCTTCAGGCCACGCCGGGCGGCGTCGAGGAAGTTCCCGTGCTGGTTCAGTCCCGTCATGTTGATGTGCAGCGTCACGTTCGGGTCGGCGATGGCCATCTCTGCGATGCGTGCGAAGTCCCTCGGGGACACGTTGGAGAAGGTCGTGAACTTGTTCTCGGGAAGCGCGGCCCACTCGTCGAGTTTCCCATTGTTCTGCCATCCCAGCGCCACCTTGCAGTTGTGGACGAGGACCGGAGTGGCGCCCGCCACCACGAAGAACGTGTGGAGGTCGGCGACCGTGAGGTCGTAGACCGTGCTCGAGGGCAGTCCCGAGCGGTCGTGCAGGGCGGTCACCTTGCGGACGGAGCGGTCCGGGGTGCGGAGCTGGTCACCGACGCGCAGGTCGGAGACGAACGTCCATCCGCGGTCTACGACGTAGAACCTGTGGCCGGCGGTGCTGGTCAGCTTCCCCCCGCCGGCAACGGTGATGTCGACGAGCCGCCTGGTGTCGTGCTCATAGGTGTCGGTCACCTTCCGCGCCCGCAACTGGCCGGACGCCGGGTCCGTGGCCATGACGAGGTCTCCCACACCCACCTGGCTGATGGGTCGGCGTGAGCTGTCCGCCATCAGCACCTGTGTGGTGCCGGGGAAGCTGTTCACCTTGCAGGCGGCGGTCAACTCCTCGTGAGCGTTGACGATGCCGTTGAGCTTCGCGACAGTCCCCGGGTCGAGGTCGAGGGTCTTGAGCGCCAGGAACGCTTCACGCACGCCAATGCCGGTCCGCATGGCGGCGTCCAAGGCCTGGATGCCCTCGAGGACCTTTCCCAGCGCCTTGCCCGGGATGAAGTTGCTCGCCGCCCAGGCGCAGCCGCTGGCGCTGCCGTGCCAGCAGTCCAGGAAGTCCTGGACCAGGACCGCCTTGAGAATCCGGTAGACGACGGTCTGCTTGATCAGGTCGAGCTTGCTGAAGTAGTGCGTGACGTCCTTCTTCAACCCCTTGAACGGCTCGCTCTTCACCAGCACCGTGTCGCCCGGCGGGCAGCCGGTGGCGGAGGCAGGCACATCCGGGTTGGTGCAGAGGAAGAAGTCCACCGTGGCGTTGAACGTCACCTTGAAGGTGACGGTGCAGCCCTCGAAACCGACCTCGATGACGCAGTCGTTCTTCTGCTCGGTGTCGGTGACCTCGACGGAGTCCTCGTCGACGACGTACCAGGTGCCGCCGATGCCGGTTCCGGCTCCGCTGGAGACCTGCTGGTTCGCCTGCTTGCGTTCCGCGGACTCCGCTGCCGCCTGGGCCTCTTCGGCGTACTTCTGAGCGTCCTTCGCCGCCTCCTCGGCCTCGGTGGCCGCCGTGTCGGCGCGGTCGGCCGCTGCTCGGGCGTCCTTGGCCGCCTGTTCGGCTTCCGAGGCGGCCGTGCGGGCGGCTTCGGCGTCGAGGGCCGCCTGGTCCGCCGAGTCGCGGGCGTCCTTGGCGTGGTTCTCGGCGCGGCCGGCTGCCTTGTCGGCGGCTTCGGCGTCCTCGGTCGCCTTGCGGTTGTACTCGACGGTGCGGGCCAGGGACGCGGCTGCCTTGGACGCGGCCTTGGCGGCGTCCGCGGCGTAGCCGAGGGCCTCCTTGGCGTAGGTGCGTGCGGTGGCGGCATGCCCGGCTGCATTGGCCGCGTGCTGGTAGGCGGCCTTGGCGTCGCCCTGTGCCTGGTCGGCGAGGTTCTTGGCCGCCGATGCCTCCGCTGCCGCGTTCTTGGCGTGGGCATCTGCGACGGCCTGCTGCCGCTCGGCGATCGACTTCGACGCCTGGCCCGTCAGGACCACCAGGCCGGCGGCCGAGTCCTTGTCGACGTACGGGCTGCCGAGCTGGATCGCGTCGTTGGCGGGCTTGGCGACCTGCGCGGCGGCCTTGCCGGCGTCGACGGCGGCCTGGGCGGTGACGTGCGCGAAGCCCGCGGCCTTCGCCGAGGCGGCCAGGGCCTTGCCGGCTTCCTTGTTCGCCATGTCGGCTTGGGACTTGGCCGTCTTGGCCTGCTTCTCCGCCTCGTCGGCCATCTCCACGGCCGTCTTGGCCTCGGTGGAGGCGTGCTGCGACGCCTTGATGGCGTCGGCGGCGGCGCTCGTCGCGGTCTTCACCGCGGCATCGGACTTCAGCTTGGCGGCTTGCGCGGCGTCGGCGTGGGCGCGGGAGCGCTTGGCCGCCGCCTCCGCCCGGGTGGCCGCGGCGTCCGCGTCCGCCGCCGCCTTGGTCGCGGCGTCCGCCTCGGAGCGGGCCTTGCCGGCGGCGGTCTCGGCGTCCGTGGCGTGTGCGTCCGCCGCGTCGGCCGCCGCCCGGGCCTCCTGGGCGTTGCTGTCCGACTCGTGAGCCTGGGCGAAGGCCTCCTTCGCGTCGGCCTTCGCTCGGGCCGCGTCGGCCTTCTGCTCGGCGTCCCACGCGTCGTCGCGCAGGTCGCGGGCCTTGTCGCGGGCCTTGACCGCGGCGTTCTTCTTCTCGACCGCCGTGCCCTCGGCCGCCTCCGCCTTGTCCTTGGCGTCCTTGGCCTTGGTGGCCTCGGATTCGGCGTTCTTCTTGTGCTGGGCGGCCTCGGCCTGCTTGGCGGCCGCCGTCTTCTTCTCCGCCTCGGCCGTCTTCTCCTCGGCCTCGGCCGCCAGACGCTTGGCGTGGGCCTCGGCGGCGGCCGCCTTGGCCTGTCCCTCGGCCTTCACCGCGTCGGCGAGCTTGGCCTCCGCGGTCTCCTTGTCCTTCTTGGCGTTGTCGCGGTGCACCTTCGCCGCGTCGGCGGCGGCCTTGGCCTGGGACTCGGCCATTGCTGCGGCGGCCTTGCGGAACTCGGCCTTCGACTGGGCAGCCTGCGCCAGCGCGCGCTGCGCGATGGTCGCGCTGTCCCCTGCTGAGGCGCGGGTGGCCGCCTCGGCGGTCTCGCCGGCCTTCACCAGTGCTTCGAGGGCCGCTGTCGCGCCCTTGGTGACCTGAGCCTTCTGCTGACCCACCAGCAGACCGCGGCCCCGCGGTGCGCCCGCCTCGTCGGCGACGCCGTACGCGGCCTTCTGCGCGATGTCGGTCACGGCGGCGGCCTTCTTCGCCGTGGCCAACTGGGCCTTGAGAACCTCCAGCTGCTTCTTCGCCTGCGTCTGCGCCGCAGTGACACCCTTCTTGGCCTGGTCGAACTGCGCCTTTTCCGGGTAGGACTGGGTGTCCGCGCCGGCGTGGCCTTTGGGGACGAGCCGGAACTTCTGCGGGTTCGTGCCGTTGCACCCCCACAGCCAGGCGTTGTGGCTGTTCTCGAACTTGTTCAGGTCCAGGCACTTGTCCGTGGCGACGTTGCGCAGCTCACCGGCGGCGCGGACGTCGAGTTCCCACTCCTGCGCCTTGCTGCCGTTGCACGTCCAGATCTGGATCTTCGTGCCGTTGGCCGGGTTGCTGTTCTCGACGTCGAGGCACTTGCCGGACTTGTAGTTGACGAGGGAGTAGGTGTCAGGGGAAGCAGTGCGGAGCTGCCACTGCTGTCCGGTGGAGTTGTTGCAGGTGTAGATCTGCACCGGCGTGCCGGACGTGGTCCTGCCGCCCTCGGCGTCCAGGCACTTGCCCTTGGCCGCCTCCACCTGGATGACCGCGGGCGAGTCACCGATCCAGCCCGCACCGCCGGGCGCCCAGTAGTCCTGCCAACGGACCAGATGGTCGGCGACCCAGGAGTGCCCCAGCAGGTTCCCCAGCGCCTTCGCCCCGTTGGCGAGGGCGCCGGTGGCCTCATTGCCGGACTTCAGGATCTGGTTGCGCTGAACCGCCTGCGCGGCGATCTCCTGCTGCCATTCGGAGGTGGCGGTCTCCGTGATGCCGTCCAGGGCCTTGTTCGGGTCGATCGGGTCCCGCCAGGCACACGACGCATACCGGCTCTTCAGGTCCTCGACCGCGATCCGGTATTCGGCCGTGCCGGGCTCGGGAGCGGTGCGCGGAAAGCCACCGGAGGCGAGGAAGAGACGGGCGTCATCGGCACCCTTGCCGTGGAAGGTGTCGAGCAGCCCTTCGAACGCCCGCTCCTCCTGGTACTGGCGCTCCCGCTCACTCGTCGGCAGGTTCGGGTCGTACGGCTTCTCGCCGTAGAGCGGGGTCCCCAGGTCGGTGACGGCCTTCAGGGTCTTCCCGTCGGCCTTGGGTGTGGGGTCCTCGTAGAAGTCGGACTCGTCCTTCCAGAACCTGTCGGCGATCCACTGGGTCAGGCCCGTCTGGCTGTGGAAGTCCTTCTCTTCATCGCCCGAGCCTCCAGGAGGCCAGTGGAAGTCGGCGACCGTGAACCCGCCCGGAGTCTCCAAGCCGTCGAGAGGCTTCGCCCACTGGTCCCGAAGGCCATTGACGACGTCGAGTTCTTTCCACGCCGCCTCCTTGTCCCGCTGATACGCCACGGCCAGCGGGGTGTCTTCCCAGTGCGCCCGGTTGGCCAACGTGTGCAGCTTGTCCGGCGGCTGGTTGAGCCCGTCCTGCGCGGTCGCGGCCATGGACGGCCCGCCCAGCCGCAGGACGTCCGCCATCAGGCACTGATCCTGCCGCAGTTGCTCGGCCGCCGTGTCGTCGGACCAGTCGGAGGAGCCGCCCGCAGGGGCGGCCGCTTCCGTGCCGGTCAACTGGTCCAGCACTCCCGGCTGAACGGCCACGCCGGCCAGTACGGCAGCGGCCGCGGCGGACGTGACGACGGCCGTCAGCAGCCGTGGTCGGCCGGATCTGGAAAGGAATCCGGAGATGGGCAGGAAAGGCCCTGGTCTCGGGCGCACGAAACGTCCCCTCGTTGCGATGGAAGACGCACGGGGGGCAGTCGGAACAGCCGAGGAGAATCGCCTGACGAATCGTTGGCATCAGGCATGCCGGTACGTCTCTCCCCTGTGGCGACGACATCCCCCCGGTCGCCTGGTGCAGCGCTGTGCGGCCGAGTGGTCAGCTCCGCCGAGCGCGACGATCATCCTAGGTACACGAGTTCGAATCGGCCAGCATGCTTTTTCGCATCCAGCGCGGCGTGGCGCAAAAGGGACTTCGGGTCCGGGTCGGTGTGACGGGGCAACTGCCGTTCGGGACCTGTGTAATTGCTGTGTTTCTCCTGTGAGCGTGGTGTCGATTGCCATGCAGGCGGGGCGGAGGTCGTCCGGAACCCGTCCCTGCTCCTCCGGGGAGGGCGCGCGGGACGCGTCCAGAGGGTCACAGGTGGGTCGGGTGACCGGACGCCTCCGATTACCCCGGTGGAATTTCCGAAATCGGGCACGCAAAGCCCTGTTCCACCCCCGTATCGACCCTAAGCTGCCGCCCATGTGTGGAATCGTGGGATACGTGGGGCCGCAGTCCGCGCTCGAGGTCGTGATGGCCGGGCTCAGGCGGCTGGAGTACCGGGGTTACGACTCCGCCGGTGTCGCCGTGCTGGCCGACGGCGGGCTGGCGACGGCCAAGAAGGCCGGCAAGCTGCTGAACCTGGAGAAGGAGCTGGACGGCAGGCCGCTGCCGACAGGGCCGACGGGCATCGGCCACACCCGGTGGGCCACCCACGGCGGTCCGACCGACGAGAACGCCCATCCGCACATCGACAACGCGGGACGCGTCGCGGTCGTGCACAACGGCATCATCGAGAACTTCGCCGAGTTGCGGGCCGAACTGCAGGAGCGCGGCCACGAGTTGTCCTCCGAGACCGACACCGAGGTCGTGGCGCACCTGCTCGCCGAGGAGTTCTCCTCCTGCGCCGACCTCGCCGAGGCGATGCGGCTGGTGTGCCGTCGGCTGGAAGGGGCGTTCACGCTGGTCGCCGTGCACGCCGACGAGCCCGGCGTGGTGGTGGGCGCGCGGCGCAACTCACCCCTGGTGGTCGGCGTCGGCGAGGGCGAGGCCTTCCTCGCCTCGGACGTCGCCGCGTTCATCGAGCACACCCGGTCCGCGATCGAACTCGGGCAGGACCAGGTCGTGGAGCTGCGCCGGGACGGTGTGGTGGTGACGGGCTTCGACGGCCGCCCCGCCGAGGTGCGCTCGTACCACGTCGACTGGGACGCCTCGGCCGCCGAGAAGGGCGGCTACGACTACTTCATGCTCAAGGAGATCGCCGAGCAGCCCAAGGCGGTCGCCGACACGCTGCTCGGCCGGATCGACGGCTCGGGGTCGCTGACCCTGGACGAGGTGCGGATCCCGCCGCGCGTGCTGCGCGAGATCGACAAGGTCGTCATCGTGGCCTGCGGTACGGCCTTCCACGCCGGGATGATCGCCAAGTACGCCATCGAGCACTGGACCCGGATCCCGTGCGAGGTGGAGCTGGCCAGCGAGTTCCGCTACCGGGACCCGATCCTGGACGCCCGGACCCTGGTCGTCGCGATCTCCCAGTCCGGCGAGACCATGGACACCCTGATGGCCCTGCGGCACGCCCGCGAGCAGGGCTCCAGGGTGCTGGCGATCTGCAACACCAACGGCTCGACGATCCCGCGCGAGTCCGACGCCGTGCTGTACACGCACGCCGGTCCCGAGGTCGCCGTCGCCTCGACCAAGGCGTTCCTGACCCAGCTCGTCGCCTGCTACCTGGTCGCGCTGTACCTGGGCCAGGTGCGGGGCACCAAGTGGGGCGACGAGATCCGGGCGGTGATCCGCGACCTGTCCTCCATCTCCGGGGCGGTGGAGCAGGTGCTGGGGACCATGGAGCCGGTGCGGGAGCTGGCACGCACGCTGGCCTCGAAGAACACGGTGCTGTTCCTCGGCCGGCACGTGGGCTACCCGGTGGCCCTGGAGGGCGCGCTGAAGCTGAAGGAGCTGGCGTACATGCACGCCGAGGGCTTCGCGGCCGGGGAGCTGAAGCACGGGCCGATCGCGCTGATCGAGGAGGACCTGCCGGTCGTCGTGGTCGTGCCCTCGCCGCGCGGGCGGTCGGTGCTGCACGACAAGATCGTGTCCAACATCCAGGAGATCCGGGCCCGGGGCGCCCGCACCATCGTGATCGCCGAGGAGGGCGACGAGGCGGTCGTGCCCTACGCGGACCACCTCATCCGCGTACCGGTCACGCCGACCCTGCTGCAGCCGCTCGTGACGACGGTCCCGTTGCAGGTGTTCGCCTGCGAGCTGGCGACGGCCCGGGGCAACGAGGTGGACCAGCCGCGCAACCTGGCGAAGTCCGTGACGGTGGAGTAGCGGAGCGCGGAAGGGCGGGGCGAACGCGCCGTGCGGTTCGCCCTGCCCCCGTGCGGCCGGTGACTACCAGTTGATGCAGGTCTTCGGCACCCAGCCGTTGACCTTGTCGCCGCCGTAGTACCACATGTTGCTGGTCTTGCCGCAGGCCGTGTACGAGCCGCCCTTGTAGGCCTTGCCGTCGTTGCAGACGCCGCCGCGCTTGCCCTTGCCCCAGATGCCGAGGGCCGTGGCCGTCTTCTTCGGCGTGGAGCGGACGTTGACGGTCTCCTTGGCGGTGACGTTCACGATCGCCTTGCTGCAGTCCTGCGGAGCCGCGGCCGCCGTGCCGGCCGTCGCGACGGTGCCGGTGAGGGCGGTGGCGAAGAGGGCCGCCGACGTGGCCGCGGTCCCCAGCGACTTGAACCTCATGGTCTGTGTCCTCCCGTTGTGGTGCGATGCCGTTTGCTCATCGCGGTCGTCGCGAACTGTACAAGGGCAGGCGGTAGTTGGGTCACGAGGGGTCTGCGCTGGCCATTGCCGTGCGGTGGGTGCGCGGGTGCGGGGGAGGAGGTTGCTGCCGGGAACGCCGAAGCCCTTCCGTCCGGCACGGCGGCGCTTCGGAGGCCGGGCGGACCGTAGGGTGCTGCGCATGAGCATCATCGGGGTCGGCATCGACGTTGCCGAGATCGAGCGGTTCGCGGCGTCCCTGGAACGCACGCCCGCGATGGCCCAGCGGCTTTTCGTCGAGCGGGAGTTGCTGCTGCCCAGTGGGGAGCGGCGGGGCGTGGCCTCCCTCGCGGCGCGGTTCGCCGCCAAGGAGGCCCTCGCCAAGGCGCTCGGCGCACCGGGCGGGCTGTTGTGGACCGACGCCGAGGTGTACGTCGAGGACAGCGGCCGGCCCCGGCTGCGGGTGAGCGGGACGGTCGCCGCTCGCGCCGCCGAACTGGGCGTGGTCTCCTGGCATGTGTCGCTCAGTCACGACGCGGGCGTCGCCTCGGCCGTGGTGATCGCCGAGGGGTGAGTCCGGGGGCCCCGTCCCTACGACACCGCCCAGAGCAGCACGGCCGTACCGAGGACGCCCGCCGCGCCCAGTGCCGTACCGGCCGCCGCGGGCCACATCCGGCCCCCGGCCTCGCCCGTCCCCCCGCCCGTGCGGGCGTGGTGCAGGCCCATCGCTCCGAACGTCACCGCGAGCGCACCCGCCAGGACGGTCCAGGGGATCAGGAAGAACCAGGTGCCCACGGCCGAGAAGGCGCCGAGGGCCAGGGCCGTGGGGCCCAGGGCGGTGGCGGGGCTGTCACGGTCACCGGGCGCTGCGGGACTGGTCATGTCTCACTGTTCCCCTCTTTTGAACGAGTTCAAAACTGGGGCGAGCATACGCCGGTGGGACGGTGAGACGTCGATCGGCCCGACACGGACGCCTGCACGGGGCGGACGGGGGAGTGGCCCCGGGGGTCTGCGGGAAACTCGACCGCATGCGTACTGCGTACAGCGTGGAGACGGTCAGGAACGCCGAACGGCAGCTCATGGCGCGGCTGCCGGAGGGGGCGCTCATGCAACGCGCCGCCGCCGGGCTCGCCGCGGCCTGCGCCGACCTGCTGGGCCGGGTGTACGGGAGCAGGGTCGTGCTGCTGGTCGGCAGCGGTGACAACGGCGGTGACGCGCTGTTCGCCGGGGCCCGGCTGGCCCGGCGCGGGGCGGGTGTCACGGCGGTGCTGCTCGCGCCGGGCCGCGCGCACGCGGCGGGGCTCGCGGCCCTGCGGCGCGCCGGGGGCCGCACGGTGGCGGCCGACGGTTCCCCCCGCGCCGAGGAACTGGTCGAGCGGGCCGACCTCGTCGTCGACGGCATCGTGGGGATCGGCGGCAAGGGCGGGCTGCGGCCGGAGGCGGTGCCGCTGGCGGCCGCCGCGGGACGGTCGCGCGGCGCCGTCGTCGCGGTCGACCTGCCGAGCGGCGTGGACGTCGCCACCGGGGAAGTGCGGGGCGTGGCGGTGCGGGCCGATCTGACGGTCACGTTCGGGACGCACAAGCCGGGGCTGCTGATCGACCCTGCGCGGGAGTACGCGGGGTCGGTGCGGCTGGTCGACATCGGGCTGGAGCTGCCGGCCGAGCCGGAGCTGGAGGCGCTGCAGCACGCGGACGTGGCGCGGCTGCTGCCGGTGCCGGCCGCCGAGAGCGACAAGTACCGCCGGGGTGTCGTCGGGATCGCCGCCGGGTCGGCGCGCTACCCGGGGGCCGCCGTCCTGGCCGTTTCGGGGGCCCTGCGCGGCGGGGCGGGCGCGGTGCGCTACGTCGGGCCGGCCGGGGACGCGGTCCTCGCGCGGTTCCCGGAGACGCTCGTGTCGGACCGGGGGCCGAAGCACGCGGGCCGGGTCCAGGCCTGGGTGGTCGGGCCCGGGGCCGGGGACGACGCGGTGACGGTGGCGGAGGTGCTGGCCACGGACGTGCCCGTGCTGATCGACGCGGACGGACTGCGGCTCGCGGACGCCGGTGCCGTACGGGACCGGCGGGCGCCGACGCTCATGACCCCGCACGCCGGGGAGGCGGCGGCCCTGCTCGGTGTGGAGCGCCGGGAGGTCGAGGAGGGACGGCTGGGCGCGGTGCGGGAGCTGGCCCGGCGGTACGGGGCGACCGTACTGCTCAAGGGCTCCACCACGCTGGTGGCGGACTCCGGGGGCGGGCCGGTGCGGGTGAACGCCACCGGCACGGGCTGGCTGGCGACCGCCGGGAGCGGGGACGTGCTGTCCGGCCTGGCGGGCTCGCTGCTGGCGGCGGGCCTGACGGCGCTGGACGCGGGAAGCGCCGGGGCGTACCTCCACGGCCTGGCCGGGAGGCTGGCGGCGGATGGCGCGCCGGTGGGGGCGCACGACGTGGCCGGGACGATCCCGGAGGCCTGGCGCAACGTGAGGGGCTGAACGGAACGCGCGGTGGGCAGCCGGTGCACTCGGCCGGGCCGGGGAAAGCTCGGGAGGCCGCCCCGGCCGGAGGGTGCAGGAGGTGTGCCGAGCGTGGGCGTACCGGCTCGGAGCCTGGTCCGCCCTTCGCCGTGATCTTGGTTGCGTGGGCGGGCCGCTGCCGTCGAGGGTGTGGGGGGCTCTGAGACACTGGGCGCGATGAGCGAGAGAACAGCCCCCCGGACCGCGCCCCTGCGGGCCCGTGCCGAGATCGATCTGGCCGCCCTGCGGGCCAACGTGCGCGCCCTGCGCGCCCACGCGCCCGGTGCGGCCGTGATGACCGTGGTGAAGTCCGAGGCGTACGGGCACGGGGCTGTGCCGTGCGCCCGTGCCGCCCTGGACGCCGGGGCGACCTGGCTGGGCACGGCCACCCCCGAGGAGGCCCTCGCCCTGCGGGCCGCCGGGCTCCCGGGCCGGATCATGTGCTGGCTGTGGACACCGGGCGGCCCCTGGCGCGAGGCCGTCGAGGCCGATCTCGACGTGTCCGTCAGCGGCATGTGGGCCCTGCGGGAGGTCATCGAGGCCGCCCGGCACGCCGACCGGCCCGCCCGCGTGCAGCTCAAGGCCGACACCGGGCTCGGCCGCAACGGCTGCCAGCCCGGCGACGACTGGGCCGACCTCGTGCGCGAGGCGCTGCGGGCCGAGGCCGAGGGGCTGCTGCGCGTCACGGGACTGTGGTCCCACTTCGCCTGCGCCGACGAGCCCGGCCACCCCTCCATCGCCGCCCAGCTCGGCCTGTTCCGCGAGATGGTCGCGTACGCCGAGGCCAGGGGCGTACGCCCAGAGGTGCGGCACATCGCCAACTCGCCGGCCACGCTCACCCTCCCCGCGAGCCACTTCGACCTGGTGCGCACGGGCATCGCCACCTACGGCATCTCGCCCAGCCCCGAGCTGGGCGTCCCGGCCGACTTCGGCCTGCGTCCGGTCATGACGCTCTCGGCCTCGATGGCCCTGGTCAAGCGGGTCCCGGGCGGGCACGGGGTCAGTTACGGGCACCACTACGTGACGCCCGGCGAGACCACCCTCGGGCTCGTTCCGCTCGGGTACGCGGACGGCGTCCCGCGGCACGCCTCCTCGGCCGGCCCGGTGCTCGTCGAGGGCAAGTGGCGCACGGTCGCCGGGCGGGTCGCCATGGACCAGTTCGTCGTCGACCTGGGCGGGGACGAGCCCGCGCCGGGCGCCGAGGCGGTCCTCTTCGGTCCCGGGGACCGCGGGGAGCCCACCGCCGAGGACTGGGCCCAGGCGGCCGGAACCATCGCCTACGAGATCGTGACCCGGATCGGAACGCGTGTTCCTCGCGTCTATGTGAATGAGGAACAGGACGGGTAACTCGCACAGAGAGCCCGTCACGCGAAGAACGGCAGTCAGCACGCGCACCACCGGCACCACAGGCAGACACACAGCACACGGACAACGAGGCTCGGCGCGAGCCACCCGAGGAACGCGAGCCACCCGAAGCGGCCCGGCGAAGAGGAGCGGTACGTGAGCGAGAGCAGTGCGGAGGTCGTCGTCGACGTCGCCTCCGCGGCCGTCGCGGCCTCCGCCGCGGGGGCGGCGGGAGGCTGGCGCCGCGCGACCGGGCTCGCCGGCGTCGCGATAGGCGTCGTGGCCACGGGCGCGGCCGCCGGCGTCGCCCTGGAGCGGATGACGGTCGGCCGCGGCATACGGCAGAAGGCCCGCCTCGCCCTGGACTCGGCGGGGCCCTACGGCGCGCTGCGCGGGATGCCCGGCAAGGCGCTCGCCGACGACGGCACGGAGCTGTACTACGAGGTCGACGACGTCGACCCCGACGCCACACCGGCCGCGGGCCCGCGCCGCCGCAGGCTCTTCGGCCGCAAGGCCCCCGCCCCCGTCACCGTCGTCTTCAGCCACGGCTACTGCCTGAGCCAGGACTCCTGGCACTTCCAGCGGGCCGCCCTGCGCGGCGTGGTGCGGACCGTGCACTGGGACCAGCGCAGCCACGGCCGGTCCGGGCGCGGCGTCGCCCAGAGCCGGGACGACGAGCCGGTCACCATCGAGCAGCTCGGCCGCGACCTGAAGGCCGTGATCGACGCGGCCGCGCCCGAGGGGCCGATCGTGCTGGTCGGCCACTCCATGGGCGGGATGACGGTGATGGCACTGGCCGACCAGTACCCGGAGCTGATCCGCGAGCGGGTCGTCGGAGTCGCCTTCGTGGGGACCTCGTCGGGCCGGCTCGGCGAGGTCAACTACGGGCTGCCGGTGGCCGGCGTCAACGTGGTGCGGCGCGTGCTGCCCGGGGTGCTGAAGGCGCTGGGGCAGCGGGCCGAGCTGGTGGAGAAGGGGCGCCGGGCCACCGCGGACCTGTTCGCGGGGGTCATCAAGCGGTACTCGTTCGCCTCGCGGGACGTCGACCCGGCCGTGGCGCGGTTCGCCGAGCGGATGATCGAGAGCACCCCGATCGACGTGGTCGCCGAGTACTACCCCGCGTTCAACGACCACGACAAGACCGAGGCGCTGGCCCACTTCGCCGACCTGCCGGTGCTCGTGCTGGCCGGCGTGCGGGACCTGGTCACGCCCAGTGAGCACAGCGAGGCCATCGCCGACCTGCTCCCGGACGCGGAACTGGTGCTGGTGCCGGACGCCGGGCACCTGGTGATGCTGGAACACCCGGAAGTGGTCACCGACCGCCTCGCCGACCTGCTCACCCGCACGGGTGCCGTGCCCGCAGGGGCTACCGTGAAGGGCTATGGAAGCACCAGCACCGCACAGCCCGGCTGAGCCCGGATCCGTCCAGACCGTCGTCACGTCCCCCGAGCAGATGCGGGAGCTGGGCCGCCGGCTCGCGAAACTGCTGCGCGCGGGTGACCTGGTGATGCTGAGCGGGGAGCTCGGGGCGGGCAAGACGACGCTGACCCGCGGCCTGGGCGAGGGGCTCGGCGTGCGCGGGGCCGTCACCTCGCCGACCTTCGTCATCGCCCGCGTGCACCCCTCCCTCGGCGACGGCCCGCCCCTCGTCCACGTCGACGCCTACCGGCTCTCCGGCGGGCTGGACGAGATGGAGGACCTCGACCTCGACGTGTCGCTGCCCGACTCGGTGGTCGTCGTCGAATGGGGCGAGGGCAAGGTCGAGGAGCTGACCGAGGACCGGCTCCAGGTCGTCATCCACCGGGCGGTGGGCGACACGACCGACGAGGTCCGGCAGCTGACCGTCACCGGCGTGGGGGAGCGCTGGGCCTCGGCCGACCTGAGCGTTCTCACCGCCTAGCAGCGGCACGCCAGGCGGGCGCCCGGCGGACGGGCAGGACCCTGTGATCTTCGGATGAACGTTCCGACAAGACGTCGGCAAGATGTTGCGCTCGGCCCGTCGTGCGTGGTCACATGGTACCCAGCTCGTAGTTAGGTGTACCTAACTTCCGCCCCCGCCGCTTCAGGAGGCGTCCATGTCGGCTACAGAGAGCAAGGGGCGGCCGCTGCCGTTCACGGTCGCCGGGGTGCCCATGCGCGACCTGCTGGCGGCCTGCGAGGCGGCGGCGCTGATCTCCACACCGCCGCGCGCCCCCGAACCCGGTTTCGCCGGGCCCGCCGGCGACCACCACCGGGACGCCGCCTAGTCCGAGCGGTCCCCTGGTCCCGGTGGTCAAGCCGGCCCCGCGGGTCCGCCGTTCGGACGACCGCTGCCTAGCGGACGACCACGACCTTGCGGCCGATGGTCGCGAAGGTCCACATCGCCGAACCGTCCACCCGCGACTCGCGGATCCCTCCCGTGCGCGCCTTCGGCGGGGGCGCCGCGGCGGCCTTCGCCTCGTCCACGGCCGCGCTGAAGCCCACGACCACGCCGTCCACGCTGGTGAAACGCACGACGTGCTCCACCGGGATGCCGTCCGAGCCGGTGACCGTGCCCGAGCGGGACGTCACCGCGTAGCGGCCGGGGGCCGGGTCCACCGCGCTCGGGTCGACCTCGAAGGTGCGCGCCACCTCGCCGTTCGCGCCGACCAGCCACACCCGGTCGCGGCGCAGCGAGTACACGACCCGCGCGCCCTCCCCGGACCTCTCCGGCAACGCGGTGGGGTCCCGCTGCACCCGCGGCGCCTTCGACGTACCGGCGGCCGGTGCCGCGCCCGTCCCGGCGGCGCGGGCGGCGCCGGCCGGGAGGGCCTCGGCCGCCTGGTGGGCGAGGTAACCGACCGTGGCGAGCGCCGCGGCGGTGAGCGCGGCCACGATTCCCGAGCTGCTGGCTGCCACCGGCGCCCACCTCACGTCGTACGTCGCTGTCGTGACGGTAGGTGACGGTAGCAGCAGGTGACGGCCCGGCAGGTACGTCCGACACGGGGCCCGGGGAGCCGTAGGCTGTTTGCGTGCTCTTGCTCGCTCTGGATACCGCCACGCCCGCTGTCACCGTCGCGCTGCACGACGGCGAGGACGTCATCGCCTCGTCCAGTCAGGTCGACGCGCGGCGGCACGGGGAACTGCTGCTGCCGGCGATCGACCGCGTGCTCACCGCGGCCGGACTGAAGCTCGACGCGGTCACCGGGATCGTCGCCGGGATCGGCCCCGGCCCGTACACCGGGCTCCGGGTCGGTCTGATGACCGCGGACACCTTCGGGCTCGCCCTCGGCGTCCCCGTGCACGGCGTGTGCACGCTGGACGGCCTCGCCTACGCCGCCGACCTGGACGGCCCGTTCGTCGTCGCCACCGACGCCCGCCGCAAGGAGGTGTACTGGGCGCGCTACGCCGACTCGCGCACCCGCCTCACCGACCCGGCCGTCGACCGGCCCGCCGACATCGCCGAGCAGGTCGCGGGCCTGCCCGCGGTCGGCGCCGGCGCGCTGCTCTACCCGGACACCTTCCCCAAGGCGCACGAGCCGGAGCACGTGTCCGCCGCCGCCCTGGCCCGGCTGGCCGCCGAGCGGCTCGCCGCGGGCGAGGAACTGCCCGCGCCGCGGCCGCTGTACCTGCGCCGCCCCGACGCCCAGGTCCCCAAGAACTACAAGGTGGTCACCCCCAAGTGACCGGAGCCGAGA
Organism: Streptomyces sp. NPDC026246; assembly: GCF_055567995.1. Lineage (NCBI taxonomy): Bacteria > Bacillati > Actinomycetota > Actinomycetes > Kitasatosporales > Streptomycetaceae > Streptomyces > Streptomyces sp. NPDC026246. The sequence continues at coordinate 96,711 of NZ_JBVHPJ010000003.1, forward strand.
CGTGCGCGCTGCGCGAGATGCGCTGGTGGGACATCGACGCCGTGCTGGAGCTGGAGCGGGAGCTGTTCCCCGAGGACGCCTGGTCCCGGGGCATGTTCTGGTCCGAACTGGCCCACGCCCGCGGGCCGGAGGCCAACCGCCGGTACGTGGTCGCCCAGAGCGGCTCCCGGATCGTCGGATACGCCGGGCTGGTCGCCACCGGTGACCAGGCCGACGTGCAGACCATCGCCGTCGCCCGCGAGCGGTGGGGCACCGGTCTCGGCGGCCGGCTGCTCGCCGAGCTGCTGCGGGCGGCCACCGCCTTCGAGTGCGCCGAGATCCTGCTGGAGTGCCGCGTGGACAACGTCCGCGCGCAGAAGCTGTACGAGCGCTTCGGCTTCGAACCCATCGGCGTCCGGCGCGGCTACTACCAGCCGGGGAACGTGGACGCCCTGGTGATGCGCCTGACCGCCCCCGAGAACTCCGCACAAGGAACCGAGATCAATGGCTGACGAACCCCTCGTACTGGGAATCGAGACCTCCTGCGACGAGACCGGCGTCGGCATCGTCCGCGGCACCACCCTGCTGGCCGACGCGATCGCCTCCAGCGTCGACGAGCACGCCCGCTTCGGCGGCGTCGTCCCCGAGGTCGCGAGCCGTGCCCACCTGGAGGCGATGGTCCCCACCATCGACCGCGCGCTGAAGGAGGCGGGCGTCAGCGCCCGCGACCTCGACGGCGTCGCGGTCACCGCCGGGCCCGGCCTGGCCGGCGCCCTGCTGGTCGGCGTCTCGGCGGCGAAGGCGTACGCCTACGCCCTGGGCAAGCCGCTGTACGGCGTGAACCACCTCGCCTCCCACATCTGCGTGGACCAGCTGGAGCACGGCCCGCTGCCCGAGCCGACGATGGCGCTGCTGGTCTCCGGCGGCCACTCCTCGCTGCTGCTGTCCGCGGACATCACCTCCGACGTCCGCCCGATGGGCGCCACCATCGACGACGCCGCCGGTGAGGCCTTCGACAAGATCGCCCGGGTGCTGAACCTCGGCTTCCCGGGCGGCCCGGTCATCGACCGGTACGCCAAGGAGGGCGACCCGAACGCGATCGCCTTCCCGCGCGGCCTGACCGGCCCCCGCGACCCGGCCTACGACTTCTCCTTCTCCGGGCTTAAGACGGCCGTGGCCCGCTGGATCGAGGCCAGGCGGGCGGCAGGCGAGGAGGTGCCCGTACGCGACGTGTCGGCCTCGTTCCAGGAGGCGGTCGTGGACGTGCTGACGCGCAAGGCCGTCCGCGCCTGCAAGGACGAGGGCGTCGACCACCTGATGATCGGCGGCGGCGTGGCCGCCAACTCCCGGCTGCGCGCGCTCGCCCAGGAGCGCTGCGAGGCGGCCGGGATCCGGCTGCGGGTCCCGCGGCCCAAGCTGTGCACCGACAACGGCGCGATGGTCGCCGCCCTCGGCGCCGAGATGGTCGCCCGCAACCGCGCCGCGTCGAGCTGGGACCTGCCCGCCGACTCCTCCCTGCCGGTGACCGAACCGCACGTCCCGGGCAACGGCCACGCCCACGACCACGACCACGTGCACGAGGTCAGCAAGGAGAACCTCTACTCGTGACGGTCGCCCTGATGTGGGAGGCGCGGGCCGTGCCCGGGCGGGGCGAGGACCTGCTCGGCTGGGCCCGCGCCCAGGAGCTGCCCCGCGCGCCGCTGCGCCGCGAGACCCTGCGTGCTCCCCAGGACCGGGTGCTGGTCATCACCTGGTGGGACGCGCCGTACGACGCGGACCTGCCCGAACTGCCCGAGCCGGACCGGGAGCTGGTCGCCCGGGCGGTGCACCGGTGGCGGTTCGAGTCGGTGGACGAGGGCTGACCGGCAGCCGCTCCATCGCCCCCCTGAGGCTCACTCCGCCTCCGCCACCTCCGTCTCGCACCGCAGCCGCCGCCCGGTCCCGGTGACCCGGACCGGACCCGTGAGCGTGAGCTGTGCCGTGTGGCGTACGTCCGTGCTGGACGCCGCCAACCGTAGGTCGAGGACGCCCGGCTCCACCACCCTGCGGCCCGAACGGTCGGTGAACGCCGACAGGTCGGTGTGGAAGCGGAACGTCACGCGGGCCGCCGCGCCGGGGGAGAGCGCCACGCGCCGGTAGCCGACCAGGCGGACGTCGGGCCGGGTCACCGAGGCCACCGGGTCGTGCAGGTACAGCTGCACGACCTCCGCCCCCTCCCGCTCGCCGGTGTTGCGGACCGTCACGGACAGGTCGCAGGCGCCGTCCGTACCGATCTGCGCCTCGCCGCACGTCACGTCCTCCCAGGTGAACGTCGTGTACGAGCGGCCGTGGCCGAAGGCGTACAGCGGGGTCGGGTCGAGGTTGCTGACCTCTCCCGCGAGGCCGAGGGGTGGCTGGAGGTAGGTCCAGGGCTGGCCGCCGGGCACCCTGGGCACACTGACGGGCAGCCGGCCCGAGGGGTTCACGCGGCCCGACAGGACGCCCGCGACGGCCGGTCCGCCCTCCTCGCCCGGGAAGAAGGCCTGGACGACGGCGCCCAGCCGCCCGTGCCAGCGGCCCAGCGCGTAGGGGCGGCCGGTCAGCAGGACCAGCACCACCGGAACGCCGGTGGCCAGGAGCGCGTCCAGCAGATCGCCCTGGGCGCCCGGCAGGGCGAGATCGGTGGCGTCGCAGCCCTCGCCGGAGGTGCCCCGGCCGAACAGGCCCGCCCGGTCGCCCAGCACCGCCACGCACACGTCGGCCTCGGCGGTGCGGGCGACGGCCTCCTCGAAGCCGGCCCGGTCCGGGTCGGTCACGTCGCAGCCCTGCGCGAACGTCACCTTCGCGTCCGGCAGTTCGGTGCGCAGCGCCTCCAGGACGGTGGGGATCTCGATGCCGGCCGGCACGCCGGGGTGGTGGGTGAGGACGTGGGAGGGGAAGGAGTAGCAGCCCAGCATGGCCAGAGCGTCCGCCGCCCGGGGACCCACCACCGCGATCCGGGTGCCGGAGGCCAGCGGCAGCAGCCCGCCGGGGTTGTCGAGCAGGACGACGGACTCCTCGGCCAGGCGGCGGGCCAGGGCCCGGTTGCCCGGCGGGTCCAGGCTGACCGGGCCGTCGGGCTCGGTGTCCCAGTCCTCGTCCAGCAGGCCCAGTTCGCACTTCTGGAGCAGGACGCGGCGGGCCGCGCGGTCCACCAGTTCCTCGGGGACCCGGCCGGAGCGGACGGCGTCGAGCAGCGGCGGGCCGTAGCACTTCAGCGTGGGCAGTTCGACGTCGATGCCGGCCGCGAGGGCCGCGTGGGCCGCTTCGGCCGGGGTGCCCGCGACCCGGTGCAGGGTCTGCAGGAAGCCGATGCCGAAGTAGTCGGCGACGACCGTGCCGGTGAAGCCCCACTCCTCGCGCAGCAGCCGGGTGAGCAGCTCGGGGTCCGCGGAGGCCGGGAGGCCGTCGGTCTCGGTGTAGGCGGCCATCACCGAACGCGCCCCGCCCTCGCGCAGGGCCATCTCGAACGGCGGCAGGGTGACGTCCGCGAACTCGCGCAGGCCCGCCCGGACGGGGGCGAGGTTGCGGGCGCCGGCCGAGGAGGCGTACCCGGCGAAGTGCTTGAGCGTGGCGACGACCCCGGCCGACTCCAGCCCCCGCACGTAGGCCGCGCCGACCGTGCCCACCAGGTACGGGTCCTCGCCGATGGTCTCCTCCACCCGGCCCCAGCGCGGATCGCGGACGACGTCCAGCACGGGCGCGAGGCCCTGGTGCACACCGACCGAGCGCAGGTCCTCGCCGATGCGGCGGGCCATCTCCTCGACCAGCGGCGGATCGAAGGTGGCGCCCCACGCCAGCGGGACGGGGTAGGCCGTGGCCTGCCAGGCGGTGAAACCGGCCAGGCACTCCTCGTGCGCGATCGCCGGGATGCCGAAGCGCCCGGCGGCGGCGATCCGCCGCTGGGCACGGGCCAGGGCCCGCGCGCCGAGCACCGGGTCCACGGGGGCGGTGCCGAAGGGGCGCGTGAGCTGGCCGAGGCCGTGGGTGATCAGCTCGTCCCAGTCGTACGCGACGGTCATGTCGTGCTGGTGCGGCGCCACCCCCTCGCCGTCCGTCTCGGCGCCCACCCACACCCCGTACAGCTGGGCGGTCTTCTCCTGGAGGGTCATCCGGGACAGCAGGTCGTCGACGCGGGCGGCGGCGGGCAGGGCGGGGTCACGCCAGGGCGCGGTGGTCATGAAGCTCCTGTCGGGTGGACGGACGGCCCTCTCACGAACGGTGCTCACGAGCGCGTGAACGGTGCTGTGCCGATCTCTCCCGCACCCGCTACTACGAATGTTTCGAGCTGTACTTCGAATGTTCCGGGAACCTATGGCGCTCCGAGGGCTTCGTCAAGAGGTGCCGCAGGGATACGATCGCCGCCATGACTTCCCCCGAGCCGGTTGAAAGCCGGACGCAAACCCGGACGCAGAACCGGACGCGGGGGCGCACCGCGCAGACCGCGACGCTCGCCGAGATCGCCCGCGAGGCCGGTGTCTCGGCACCGACTGTTTCGAAAGTGCTCAACGGTCGCACCGACGTCGCCGCGGTGACCCGGGCCCGGGTGGAGGAGCTGCTGCGTGCCCACGGCTACCGGCGCCGGCGCGCCGAGGCGACCCGCTCCCCGCTCCTCGACCTGGTCTTCCACGAGCTGGAGAGCGCCTGGGCGATGGAGGTCATCCGGGGCGTGGAGAACGTGGCCCGGGACGCCGGGCTGAGCGTGGTGCTGTCGGAGAGCGCCGGGCGGCTCACCCCCGGGCGGAGCTGGGCCGACCAGGTCGCGGCCCGGCGGCCGCACGGCGTGGTCCTGGTGCTGTCCGGGCTCGACGCGGCGCAGCGGGCGCTGCTGACCAGCCGGTCCATCCCGTTCGTGGTGATGGACCCGGCCGGCGACCCCGGCGCCGACGTGCCGTCGATCGGCGCGACCAACTGGCAGGGCGGCCTCGCGGCCACCCGGCACCTGGTCGACCTCGGGCACCGCAGGATCGGGGCGGTCAGCGGGCCGTCGCAGATGATGTGCAGCCGCGCCCGGGTGGACGGCTACCGGGCCGCGCTGGAGACGGCCGGGCTGCCGGTGGACCCGTCCCTGATCGTGGCCGGGGACTTCCACCACGAGACCGGCTACCGCCGGGGTCTGGAGCTGCTGCGCCGCCCGGACCGGCCGACCGCCGTCTTCGCCGGGAACGACCTGCAGGCGCTCGGGCTCTACGAGGCCGCCCGCGAGCTGGGTCTGCGCATCCCGGAGGACCTGAGCGTGGTCGGGTTCGACGACCTGCCGGTGGCGCGCTGGGTGGGGCCGCCGCTGACGACCGTGCGGCAGCCGCTGACGGAGATGGCCGAGGCCGCGGCCCGGCTGGTCCTCGACCTCGGGCGCGACCAGGAGGCCGCCGCGGCCACCCGGATCGAGCTGGCGACGAGCCTGGTGGTCCGCAGCAGCACGGCGGCGCCCGCTTCGGCCGGAGGATGACGTGGTGCCGGGGGGCGAGCTGAAGAGAGCCGCGCACTTCGAAGCAAGTCGAGGTGCTGGTCGAAACTTTCGGCCGATCTCCGCAATCTGAGAATTTCCCAAGAAAGCGCGGCTCGGACTCCCTGGCCGACATTATTCGGACTTATGTTCCTGGGCGTGACGGAACGCGACGGGGAGGGTGAAGCGGTGCGCCGGCGCCCGAACCTGTCCAGGACCGCGGCCGTGGTCCTGGCGGGCGCGCTGGTGCTGGGCGCCGCGGCGGCGGGCTGGGCCTACCGGCACCTCGACGACAACATCACCGGCGTCGACATCGACCACGCGCTGGGCGACGACCGCCCGCCGAGGCCGCTCGGCTCGCCCGTGCCGTCGGGCTCCGCGCCGCCCGCCGAGGCGCTCAACATCCTCGTGCTGGGCTCGGACTCGCGCAGCGGCGAGGAGAACCGCCGGCTCGGCGGCGGCGACAGCTCCGGCGCCCGCTCCGACACGGCGATGGTCGTCCACCTCGACGCCGGACGGACCGGCGCCACGGTGGTCAGCATCCCGCGCGACACCCTCGTCACCCGCCCCTCCTGCCCGGCCCCGTCCGGCGGGTCGACGGCGGTGGCGTACGGCTCGATGTTCAACAGCGCGTACGAGGTGGGCGGTCCGGTGTGCGCGGTGAAGACCGTCGAGGCGATGACGAACGTGCGGATGGACCACTACCTGGAGATCGACTTCTCGGGGTTCGCCCGGCTGGTCGACGCGCTCGGCGGTGTCACCGTCACCACCGAGGAGGACATCTCCGACGACGACAGCCATCTGCACCTGAAGGCCGGCACCCACCACCTCGACGGCGACCGGGCCCTCGCCCTGGCCCGCACCCGGCACGGCATAGGCGACGGCAGCGACCTCGGCCGCATCGGCCTGCAGCAGAAGCTGGTGAAGGCCCTGCTGGAGCAGATCGCGGCCGAGGACCTGCTCACCGACCCCGCGAAGCTCTACCGGGTCGCCGACGCGGCGACCGCGGGCCTGACCACGGACACCGGCCTGGACTCCCTGGCGGAGCTGAGCCGGCTGGGCCGGAGCCTGCGGGGGCTGTCGGCCGACGCGGTCCGCACGGTCACGATGCCCGTGGTGCCGGCCCCCGCCGACCCCAACCGGGTGGTCGCGGACGAGCCGGCGGCCGGGAGGCTCTGGGAGTCACTGCGGTGACCGGCGGGAACGCGGCCGCGGAAAGAACCCGTGGCCGGCGTCCTGCCGGCCACGGCCGGGCCACCGCCTGAGGGCCCGGCGCCGCCCGGCCGCCGGCCGACGCGCGACGAACGGGAGCGGCAACCGCTGCTGCGCCGAGCAGACCCGACCGTCAGGCCGGGTGCCCGACGAGCATGGCCGGGGCGCCGGCGACCCGGGTCAGGAACACCGTCGCCGCGTGCGGACCCTGCGGCTTGACCTTGCGGCGCAGCTCCTCCGGCTCGACCGCCGAGCCCCGCTTCTTCACCGTCAGCGTGCCCACCCGCCGCTCCCGCAGCAGGGCCTTGAGCTTCTTGACGTTGAAGGGCAGATGGTCGGTGATCTCGTAGGCGGTGGCGTACGGGGTCGGGTGCAGGGTGTCGGCCGTGACGTAGGCGATGGTCGCGTCGAGCAGTCCGCCGCCGACCTCCTCGGCAACCTCGGCGACCAGGTGGGCGCGGATGACCGCGCCGTCCGGCTCGTAGAGGTAGCGGCCGGGCGGGCGGACCTCCGGGTCGGGCAGGCCGCGCGAGAGCAGGCTGCGCGGGCCCGGCAGCAGGGTGGCGCGCACGGCTCCCGGGCCCGGCGCCAGGGGGGCGCGTCCCGCGCCCGGGCCCGTGCCGAACCACAGCACCGCCTCCTTCACGTCCCCGCCGTCGGAGATCCACTCCGCCTCGGCGTCCTGCGGGACCGCCTCGTGCGGGATGCCCGGAGCGACCTTCAGCGCGGCGTGCGGCGCCCGGCGGGCGGCGGCCACCGCCCAGGACAGGGGCGGCGAGTAGGCCTCGGGGTCGAAGATCCGGCCCCGGCCGCCGCGCCGGGCGGGGTCGGCGAAGACGGCGTCGTACCCGGCGGTGTCCACGTCCGTGACGTCCGCCTCGCGCACCTCGATCAGGTCGGCCAGACCCAGCGCCCCGGCGTTGGCCCGGGCCGCCTCGGCCGTGCGGGGGTCCCGGTCCACGGCCAGGACCCGGATCCCCGCCCGGGCCAGCGCGATCGCGTCGCCGCCGATGCCGCAGCACAGGTCGGCGACCGAGGTCACGCCCAGGGCGGCCATCCGCCCGGCCCGGTAGGCGGCCACGCTCGCCCGGGTCGACTGCTCCACCCCGTTCGGCGTGAAGAACATCCGCCGGGCGTCCTCCGCGCCGAACTTCACCACCGCCCGCTGCCGCAGCCGCGCCTGCCCGAGCGCCGCCGACACCAGCTCGGCCGGGTGCTCGCGCCGCAGCCGGGTCGCCACCGCCAGCTCCTGCGCCGGGTCGGTGTCGCGCACCTCGTCGAGGAGGGCGCGGCCTTCGGGGGTGAGGAGGGGTGCGAGGTCGTTCACCGGATCATTGTCGACCACGACCGGCCCGACGGGGGTGTGGGCCAGTCGGTGGACCGTGGGGGAGCGGCCGCGGTGTCGGGGCCGGTTCGTCCGGGCGGGCTGCGAGGATCCCGCTCCATGCGAGCAGTCGTACAAAATGACAAAAGCCGGGCGCACGGCGGTCAAAGCGACAAGAGCCGGGCCTACGGCGGTCTGCGGATCGGTCTCGCCGTGCTCGCCCTGGCCGCCATCGCCTCGGGCTGCGCGCAGGGGGGCGACAGCGGAGTCGTCCCGGCCGGCGGCCAGCAGCCCCTGAAGGCACCCCCGGCCCGCGCCCTGGACTCCTACGCCTCCAAGCTGCGCTCCGCCCACACCGCCCGGGTCGCCGCGGCCCGCCGGTGGGGACTGCGCGCCGTCCCGCTGTCCGCCCCGCCGGCCCCCGAGCGCAAGCCCAGGATCAAGACCCGCAAGGGCTTCGAGGTGGACGACCACCGGGAACTGGCGCTGCCGCCCGTCTTCACCCGGGTCCCCACCCGCGACAAGGTCGTCTTCCTCACCATCGACGACGGTGCCGAGAAGGACCCCTCGTTCCTGCGGATGGCACGTGAGCTGGGCGTCCCCTACACGGCGTTCCTCAGCGGCTACCTGGTCAAGGACGACCCCCGCTACTTCCGCCGCATGCAGGCCGAGGGCGTCGTCCTGAACAACCACACCCTGCACCACCCGAACCTGCGCGGCATGACCCACCGGGCGCAGAAGCGCGAGATCTGCGGCATGCAGGGCTACATCGCCGAGCGCTTCGGCAAGCGCCCCACTCTCTTCCGCCCGCCCTACGGCAGCTACGACCGGTCGACCCTGCGCGCCGCCAAGGCCTGCGGCATCGAGCACGTCCCCCTGTGGAACGAGGAGGTCTTCGCCGACCACTGGGAGTACCGGGAGGCGGACCGCGACCTGCGCCCGGGAGACATCGTGCTGACGCACTTCCGGGGCCGCGACGAGTGGAAGGGCACGATGCCCGACATGCTCCGCCGCTTCCTGAACAAGGTCACGGCCGAGGGATACGCCGTGGGGCGGCTGGAGGACTACCTGTGAGGCGGCGGGCGGCCGCCCTGTGCGCGGGTCTGGCCCTGCTCGCGGGCTGCGCCACGGCACCGGGGGAGCGCCCGGGCGACGCCGACGGCCGGGCCCCGGCGACGAGCCGCTCGACCATGGCGGGCGGGACACCGGCCGACGGCCCCCGGGCAGCCGACGGCCCCCGGGGACCGGACCTGCCGCCCGTCGTCGACCACGTCGCCACCCGCGACCCGGTCGTCTTCCTCACCTACGACGACGGCGCCGAGCGCGACCCCCGGTTCGTCGGCCTGGTCCGCGAACGACGGCTCCCCGTCAGCCTGTTCCTCACCGACAGCGTCGTGGGCCCCGGCTACGCCCACTTCGCCCGGCTGCGCGCGGTCGGCGCCTCCCTGCAGAACCACACGCTCGACCACCCCGCCCTGCGCGGACTGCCCTACGCCGGCCAGCGCGCGGAGATCTGCGGCCAGCAGCACAAGCTCCGGGCCCGGTTCGGTGTCCGGCCCCACCTCTTCCGGCCGCCCTACGGCACCTACGACACGACGACCCTGCGCGCCGCAGCCGACTGCGGCATCCGCGCGGTCGTCCTGTGGCGCGCGTCCCTGGACGGCGACGGGGAACTGGACTACCGCCGGGGCGGGCGGCGGCTGCGGCCGGGCGACATCGTCTCGGTGCCGTCCGGCGACACCGACTCCCTGACGCTCGCCGAGCGGACGCGGCGCCTGCTGCGCGAGATCGACCGCCGGGGGCTGCGGGTGGGGCGGCTGGAGGACCACCTTGAGGACCGCCCGGAGGGCCACCTTGGGCCACCTTGAGAACCGCCTGGAGGACCACCTGGGGAGCGCGCGGGAGCGGTCGGCCGACCGACGCGCCGCGGGCAATTAGCAGTCCGCTTGACCGAGTGCTAATCGCAGTCATAGTCTCGGGTCTGGCACTCCCCCCTGGAGAGTGCCAACACAGCGACGGGCAGGTCCGGCACCCGCGACGACGGATCCACCTGGTCGCCACCTCAGACAGTTAACCCCGTGAGATCTCCGAAGGGGGAGGTCGGATCGTGACGACCACCAGCTCCAAGGTTGCCATCAAGCCGCTCGAGGACCGCATCGTGGTCCAGCCGCTCGACGCCGAGCAGACCACCGCCTCTGGCCTGGTCATCCCGGACACCGCCAAGGAGAAGCCCCAGGAGGGCGTCGTCCTGGCCGTGGGCCCGGGCCGCTTCGAGGACGGCAACCGTCTTCCGCTCGACGTCTCCGTCGGCGACGTCGTGCTCTACAGCAAGTACGGCGGCACCGAGGTGAAGTACAACGGCGAGGAGTACCTCGTCCTCTCGGCCCGCGACGTGCTCGCGATCATCGAGAAGTAATTCACCCGAAGCACCTTGCTTTGAACTGCGCCCCTGGCCCCCGCGATCGCCAATAAGCCGGGCGCCCGGGGCGCAGTTGCCGTTACCCCAGATTCCGGAAGAGGGCTCACGCTCCCATGGCGAAGATCCTGAAGTTCGACGAGGACGCCCGTCGCGCCCTCGAGCGCGGCGTCAACAAGCTTGCCGACACGGTCAAGGTGACGATCGGCCCCAAGGGCCGCAACGTCGTCATCGACAAGAAGTTCGGCGCCCCCACCATCACCAACGACGGTGTCACGATCGCCCGCGAGGTCGAGATCGAGGACCCGTACGAGAACCTCGGTGCCCAGCTGGTCAAGGAGGTGGCGACCAAGACCAACGACATCGCGGGTGACGGTACGACCACCGCGACCGTGCTCGCCCAGGCGCTCGTGCGCGAGGGCCTGAAGAACGTCGCCGCCGGTGCCTCCCCGGCCGCCCTGAAGAAGGGCATCGACGCCGCCGTCAAGGCCGTCTCCGACGACCTGCTCGCCTCGGCCCGCCCGATCGACGAGAAGTCCGACATCGCCGCCGTCGCCGCGCTGTCCGCCCAGGACCAGCAGGTCGGCGAGCTCATCGCCGAGGCCATGGACAAGGTCGGCAAGGACGGTGTCATCACCGTCGAGGAGTCCAACACCTTCGGCCTGGAGCTGGACTTCACCGAGGGCATGGCCTTCGACAAGGGCTACCTGTCGCCGTACTTCGTGACGGACCAGGAGCGCATGGAAGCCGTCCTGGACGACCCGTACATCCTCATCACGCAGGGCAAGATCTCCGCCATCGCGGACCTGCTGCCGCTGCTGGAGAAGGTCATCCAGGCCAACGCCTCCAAGCCGCTGCTGATCATCGCCGAGGACGTCGAGGGCGAGGCCCTGTCGACCCTGGTCGTGAACAAGATCCGCGGCACGTTCAACGCCGTCGCCGTGAAGGCCCCCGGCTTCGGCGACCGCCGCAAGGCGATGCTGCAGGACATGGCCGTCCTCACCGGCGCCACGGTCGTCTCCGAGGAGGTCGGCCTCAAGCTCGACCAGGTCGGCCTGGACGTCCTCGGCTCCGCCCGCCGCGTCACCGTCACCAAGGACGACACCACGGTCGTCGACGGCGCCGGCAACAAGGAAGACGTGCAGGGCCGCGTCGCCCAGATCAAGGCCGAGATCGAGACCACGGACTCCGACTGGGACCGCGAGAAGCTCCAGGAGCGCCTCGCGAAGCTGGCCGGCGGCGTGTGCGTCATCCGCGTGGGTGCCGCCACCGAGGTCGAGCTCAAGGAGCGCAAGCACCGTCTGGAGGACGCCATCTCCGCGACCCGCGCCGCGGTCGAGGAGGGCATCGTCTCCGGTGGTGGCTCCGCCCTCGTCCACGCCGTCAAGGTCCTCGAGGGCAACCTCGGCAAGACCGGCGACGAGGCCACCGGTGTCTCCGTGGTCCGCAAGGCCGCCGTCGAGCCGCTGCGCTGGATCGCCGAGAACGCCGGCCTTGAGGGCTACGTCATCACCTCGAAGGTCGCCGAGCTCGACAAGGGCCAGGGCTTCAACGCCGCCACCGGTGAGTACGGCGACCTGGTGAAGGCCGGCGTCATCGACCCGGTGAAGGTCACCCGCTCCGCCCTGGAGAACGCCGCCTCCATCGCCTCCCTCCTCCTCACGACCGAGACCCTGGTCGTCGAGAAGAAGGAAGAGGAGGAGCCGGCCGCCGCGGGCCACGGCCACGGCCACGCCCACTGAGCCGATCCGCTCCCACGGAGCCCCGGTCCCCCAAGGGACCGGGGCTCCGCCCGTTCGCGAGCAGCGCCGGCCGTCGGAGCGACCGCGTGCCGTGGTGACCACCGCCCGACGCGTGGACGCACAGGAAGCAGCAACCCGCACACGAAGGGAACGACGAGATGACCTGTCCCGTGCCGAGGCGGACCAAGGGCCACACGTGAAGGCGCCCGGTGCCCTTGTGCTCGTCGTGCCCCTCGCCCTCGCCCTCGCCGGATCGGCCGGCTGCAGCATGACGGATGACAAGGCCGGCGGGGTCCCCTCCGCCGGCACGAGCACCTCCGCCGAGGCCGCGGACTCGTTGGAGAGGGTGTCGAGGGACCTCTACGACCTGATCGGCGTGAAGGGGAAGGCGTCCGACAGCCGCGCCGGTGTCACGGACTGCTCGGACAAGGACCCGGAGAAGTACTTCCGGGTGTTCCATCCGTGGAGCTTCTATCCGGTGTCCGCCGCCGAGTTGGGCCGGGCCATGGAGCAGCTCAAGGAGGAGTTGCCCAAGCACGGTTGGAAAGTCGTCTCGTACGGGCCGGACACCAGCATGAACAAGAACATGAACCTGGTTGCCGACCATGACGGGAAGAAGGTGAGCGTGAAGATCGTGGCGATGGCGAAGGACGATCCGCCGCAGCTCAGCTTCGATCTCGTCTCCGGCTGCTACAAGACCCCGGACGGCACGAAGGTCGAGCACTTCTGACGAAGGGGGCGCGTGGGGCGGGCCGCCGCCCGGGAGGGAGGCCGGCGGGCGGCTGCCGCGTGTGCCGTCAGCGGGTCACTGCGGCCCGTACTTCCGCCCCGTACGGGAGGAGACGGCCCCCAGCACCCCCCGCGGCACCAGCTTCGCCGCGCCCATCAGCGCCTTGTAGCGCGGGTCGGGGATGGACAGGGTCTTGCCGCGGGCGAGGTCCTGCAGCGCGGCCGCCACCAGCTTGTCCGCGTCGAGCCACATCCAGCCGGGGATGTTGTCCGTGCCCATGCCGGCCCGCTCGTGGAACTCGGTGCGGACGAACCCGGGGCACAGCGCCATCAGCCGCACCCCGCTGCTGCCCAGGTCCCGCGCGACGCCCTGGGTGAACTGCACGACCCACGCCTTGGAGGCGCTGTAGGTCCCGCGCGGGACGAAGGCCGCGACCGAGGCGACGTTGACGACACCGCCGCGGCCCCGTTCCCGCATGGCCTCCGTCGCCGCCGCGGTCAGCCGCAGCACCGCCTCGCAGTGCACTTTCAGCATCCGCAGCTCGTCGGCCATGGAGACCTCGAGGAAACGGCCCTTGTTGCCGAAGCCGGCGTTGTTGACCAGCAGATCGACGGGGCTCCTGCGGTCCCGGAGGCGGTCGGCGACGGTGTCGATGCCCTTGTCCTCCGCGAGGTCGGCCGTCAGCACCTCGGCCTCGATGCCGTGCCGGTCGTGCAGCTCGGTCGCCTGCTCCCGGAGCCGCTTGGTGTCCCGGGCCACCAGCACCAGGTTGTGCCCGTCGGCCGCCAGTCGCCGCGCGAACGCGGCTCCGATGCCTGCCGTCGATCCCGTAATCAGAGCCGTTGTCATGGCAGAAGCGTAGTGACCCGGATCCCATGCGTCCGCTTGCCCGCGGGGCCGTCCGTGGTGGAGGGCCGGTGCGGACCGGCGTGGTGAAGGACCGGTGCGGACCGGCGTGGTGAGCCGCGGTCAGGAGCCGTACGCGTCCCGGTACTCGCGGGCCGCCGTCAGCAGCTCGGGGTGCAGCGCCTCGCCCGCGGCGAGCAGCCGGGGCAGCAGTGCCCGCTCGGTCGTCGCCGCCCGGAAGGCCAGCGCCACGGTCACGTCGTGCCCGGGCCGGTGCACGATCTCGACGGCGTCGCCCGCGCGGATGTCCCCGGGCACGATCACCCGCAGGTACGCCCCGGGCGCACCGCGCTGCGTGAACCGCTTCACCCAGCCCTTCTCGTCCAGGTGGCCCTGGAAGGTGCGGCAGGGGATGCGCCCGGAGGTGATCTCCAGCACCACCTCGGGCCCGATCCGCCACCGCTCCCCGATCAGCGCACCGGAGACGTCCAGGCCCCGGGTGGTCAGGTTCTCCCCGAAGGAGCCGTCGGCCAGGGTCCGGCCCAGCTCGCGTTCCCACTCGTCCAGGTCCTCGCGGGCCATCGCGTACACGGCCTGGTCGTCGCCGCCGTGGTGCTGCAGCTTGCACACCGCGTCGCCGGCGAGCCCGCTCCCGCCGATCCCCTTCGGTCCCGGCGCGGACACCCGCACCGGACGGTCCACCGGCCGCTTGTCGATCCCGGTCACCCCGTCGGGGTTGTCGGTGTACGCGACTGCCTTCGCGCGGCCCAGGTTCACTGACAACAGCTCCATGCCCGCACGCTAGGCGAACGGCCCCCAAAGTGTCGACGCATTATTCGCCTCGCGGTCAAAGGGTCCCTTATCCTCGAAGGGTGATCGAAGCTCGCCACCTCCGCGTCCTGCGCGCCGTCGCGGCCACCGGCTCCTTCTCCGCCGCCGGCCGCGAGCTGGGCTGCACCCAGCCCGCCGTCAGCCAGCAGATGAAGGCCCTGGAGACCTCCGTGGGCACCCCGCTGCTGATCCGCGCCGGACGGGAGATGCGCCTGACCCAGGCCGGCGAGTCCCTCGTGCGGCACGCGGCCGGCATCCTCGCCGGGCTGACGGCCGCGGAGGAGGAGGTCGCCGCCATCGCCGGGCTGCGCGCGGGCCGGGTCCGGCTCGTCTCCTTCCCCAGCGGCAGCTCCACGCTCGTCCCCACGGCCCTCGCCGCCCTGCGCGCGGCCCACCCCGGCACCCGCGTCTCCCTGGAGGAGGCCGAGCCCCCGGCGTCCGTGGGCCTGCTGCGCGAGGGCGACTGCGACGTGGCCCTCGCCTTCCGCTACGAGGGCGCCGCGGGCGCCGAGGAGTGGGACGACCTCGTCGTACGGCCCCTGCTGTCGGACCGGCTCGTCGCGCTCGTGCCGGAACGGCACCGGCTCGCGCAGGCGCGGTCCGTCGCCATCGGCGAACTCGCCGAGGAGCCTTGGATCGCCGGGTGCCCGCGCTGCCGGGGCCAGCTGACCGAGGTGTGCGCGGCGGCCGGCTTCACGCCGCGCATCGACTTCGCCACCGACGACTACCCGGCCGTGGTCGGCCTGGTCGGTGCCGGCCTCGGCGTGGCCGTCCTGCCCCAGCTGGCCGTCGAGTCCGTACGGCCCCGGGGCGTGCGGACCGTGCGGCTGGAGCCGGCGGTGCGCCGGGAGATCGTCGCGCTGACCCTGCCCGATCTCGCCCAGGTCCCGGCGGTGGCGGCGACCCTCGACCAGCTGGCCCGGGCCGCCCGCCGCTGACCCCTCCCACACGCGTCCACAAACCAACGGCACGCGTGCGCGTGCCGGTTAGAGAAACGTTCCTTCAGTTGTTCGAGGCGGTGTGCCCGCCCGATGCCGACGCCGACACCAGCCGGTTGCGCGCCCGCCCCATGAGTTCTTCGCGCTCGTCCTCGGTCAGGCCGCCCCACACGCCGTACGGCTCACGCACCGCCAGGGCGTGAGCGGCGCACTCCGCGCGTACCGGGCACCTCATGCAGACCTCTTTGGCCGAGTTCTCGCGAGCACTCCGAGCCGCACCGCGTTCGCCCTCCGGATGGAAGAAGAGCGAGCTGTCCACCCCTCGACAAGCAGCCAGCAGCTGCCAGTCCCACAGGTCCGCGTTCGGTCCGGGAAGGCGGGAGAAATCTGCCATTGCGTGACCCCTTGTAGCCGTCTTGGGCGGATCCGGTGTCTACGACCGTACAACTACGATCTAAGGAGATGAAAATATGACTCATTGCGAATCTAGCTCCAGACACTGGCAAAGCGGAAGAAATGGGTCTGAATGGGGCATAGGTTGTGATGAAAGTTCGCGGGTCTGCTGCGCATGTCTGCACCGTGTCCGCCCCCTCACGTAGAGTGCCGAAGATGGCGACCGCCCCCGTAACTCTTTCGAGTGACCGTCGTTGAGAGTGCGAGGCGGTTGAAGGAACAAGGGCTCGGGCGGGTGTCCGAGACGGTCGACCGCACAGGTGACGATTTCGTACCAGCCTGGAGGCTCAAGGTGACGCGCATCAGCTGCGGAGGGCGGCCATGACTTCCGTTCTCGTCTGCGACGACTCCCCGCTTGCCCGAGAGGCGCTCCGCCGTGCGGTCGCGACCGTGCCCGGCGTAGAGCGTGTGACGACGGCGGCCAACGGCGAGGAAGTCCTCCGCCGCTGGGGGGCCGACCGCTCGGACCTGATTCTGATGGACGTACGCATGCCCGGACTGGGCGGCGTCGAGACGGTGCGGCGGCTGCTGTCCGCCGACCCCGGTGCGCGGATCATCATGCTCACCGTCGCCGAGGACCTGGACGGTGTGGCCCTCGCGGTCGCCGCCGGAGCCCGCGGCTATCTCCACAAGGACGCCTCCCGCGCCGAGCTGCGCGCGACGGTGACGCAGGCCCTGGCCGACCCGACGTGGCGGCTGGCCCCGCGCCGGCTGCGCTCGGCCGAGATGGGCGCCGCGCCCACGCTCACGGCCCGTGAGATCCAGGTCCTGGAGGGCATGAGCCACGGCCGCTCCAACGCGGAGATCGGGCGCGAGCTGTTCCTCTCCGAGGACACGGTCAAGACCCACGCCCGGCGCCTGTTCAAGAAGCTCGGCGCCTCGGACCGGGCCCACGCCGTGGCGCTCGGCTTCCGATGGGGTCTGGTGCGCTAGAGCCTGTCGTTTGGATCAGGCCGCAGAGAACCGACGGCAGCGCGGCAGCGCCGGTGACGAGTTCCCGGCGCCGGCCGGAGAGCGGGGGCACGTGGATGCCCCCGCGCGGGCCGCACCCGCCCGGGCGGGAGCCGGCCGCCGACGCCTGCACCGGAGGGGACTGGCGAGACCGGCCCGGTCCGGGCCGCGCGCCCGGCAGTCGGCAGCCGACGACCCACCTCCCCCGGATGATCCGAACGGCAGGCCCCGCCGGTGACCGCACAGGTCGCCGCGGTCGCGCTGCGGGCAGGGAACGCCAGGTCGGCAGGGGTGGGCCGGGCGTCGGCCGGGAGCCCGCTGCTTGTTTCGCCGCGGATGCCGCATCCTTGAGGGTGTGGAGTTCCTCGGGGACGAGTCGGTCGAGCGGAAGGGGAGGGCGCAGGGGATGAGTTCCGGCGCACCTGCTCATAACGCTTCGGTGCACAACAACGGGCGCGGTGCCGCGGACCCTTCGGCCGCAGGGCACCATGGACCGATGCGTGACGACGAGGCGGCCCAAGCCCAAGGGGCGATCGGTGCGCTCGTCCACCGCGCCGTCGACGGTGACGAGCAGGCCACGCACGACCTGCTCGCCCACGTCCACCCCCTGGCCCTGCGCTACTGCCGCACCCGGCTGTCGCGTCTGCCGGGCGACGCCCGGCACTTCGTCGAGGACCTCGCCCAAGAGGTCTGCGTGGCGGTGCTCCTGGCCCTGCCCCGTTACCGGGACACCGGGCGCCCCTTCGAGGCCTTCGTCTTCGCCATCGCCGCCCACAAGGTCGCCGACCTGCAGCGCGCGGCGATGCGGCACCCCGGTTCGACGGCCGTCCCGTCCGACGAGATGCCCGAGCGCCCGGACGACTCCCTGGGGCCGGAGGAGCGCGCCCTGCTCAGCAGCGACGCCGAGTGGGCCAAGAAACTGCTGGCCAACCTGCCCGAGAACCAGCGCGAGCTGCTGCTGCTGCGCATCGCGGTGGGCCTCACGGCGGAGGAGACCGGCCAGATGTTGGGAATGTCACCCGGCGCCGTGCGCGTGGCGCAGCACCGGGCGCTGAGCCGCCTGCGCGCGCTGGCCGAGCAGTAGTCCCGCCGAACTGCCGCCGGGTTGAACCGGCGGCGCACCGCTTCCGTACGAACATACGAAGCCCGGAGCAGGGCGGAACCGTGGAATGAGACAGCCCCGCTGCCCGTTAGCATGGACATCCGCACCGATCAAGGCCATTTGGGGAAGGTGTCATGACTGCCAACGTCGACGGAGTGCCCGGTAAATTCGCGACACTCGGGCTGACCTACGACGACGTGCTGCTGCTGCCGGGTGCATCGGAAGTGCTCCCCAACGCGGTCGACACCTCGTCCCGCATCTCCCGCAACGTCCGGGTCAACATCCCGCTGCTGTCCGCCGCCATGGACAAGGTCACCGAGTCGCGCATGGCGATCGCGATGGCCCGCCAGGGCGGCGTCGGCGTACTGCACCGCAACCTGTCCATCGAGGACCAGGTCAACCAGGTCGACCTGGTGAAGCGGTCCGAGTCGGGCATGGTCACCGACCCGATCACGGTGCACCCGGACGCCACGCTCGGCGAGGCCGACGCCCTGTGCGCCAAGTTCCGCATCAGCGGCGTGCCCGTCACCGACGGCAACGGCAGGCTGCTCGGCATCGTCACCAACCGCGACATGGCCTTCGAGTCCGACCGCTCCCGCCAGGTGCGCGAGGTCATGACGCCGATGCCCCTGGTGACCGGCAAGGTCGGCATCTCCGGCCCGGACGCCATGGAGCTGCTGCGCCGTCACAAGATCGAGAAGCTGCCGCTGGTCGACGACGCGGGTGTCCTCAAGGGCCTCATCACGGTCAAGGACTTCGTCAAGGCCGAGCAGTACCCGAACGCGGCCAAGGACGCCGAGGGCCGGCTGATCGTCGGTGCCGCCGTGGGCGCCAGCCCCGAGGCCCTGGAGCGCGCCCAGGCGCTCGCCGCGGCCGGCGTGGACTTCCTGGTCGTCGACACCTCGCACGGCCACAACAGCAACGCCCTCAGCTGGATGTCGAAGATCAAGTCGAGCGTCGGCGTCGACGTGATCGGCGGCAACGTCGCCACGCGCGACGGCGCCCAGGCACTGATCGACGCCGGTGTCGACGGCATCAAGGTCGGTGTCGGCCCCGGTTCCATCTGCACCACCCGCGTGGTCGCCGGCATCGGCGTCCCGCAGGTCACCGCCATCTACGAGGCGTCCCTCGCCGCGCGGGCGGCCGGTGTGCCGCTGATCGGCGACGGCGGCCTGCAGTACTCGGGCGACATCGGCAAGGCGCTCGCCGCCGGTGCCGACACGGTCATGCTGGGCAGCCTCCTCGCCGGCTGTGAGGAGTCCCCCGGCGAGCTGCAGTTCATCAACGGCAAGCAGTTCAAGTCCTACCGGGGCATGGGCTCGCTCGGCGCGATGCAGTCCCGCGGCCAGGGCCGGTCGTACTCGAAGGACCGCTACTTCCAGGCCGAGGTCGCCTCCGACGACAAGCTCGTGCCCGAGGGCATCGAGGGCCAGGTGCCCTATCGCGGCCCGCTGGCCAACGTGCTGCACCAGCTCGTCGGCGGTCTGCGCCAGACCATGGGCTACGTGGGCGCCGCCACCATCGAGGAGATGGAGTCCAAGGGCCGCTTCGTCCGCATCACGTCGGCGGGTCTCAAGGAGAGCCACCCGCACGACATCCAGATGACGGTCGAGGCGCCGAACTACAGCCGCAGCAAGTAGCGGCCCCGCCTTCCGAGGGCGGCTCCGGGGCATCCGGGGCCGCCCTCGTCGTGCCGTCGGCGATACTGGAAGACGCTGCAACGCATCAGGGAAAGGCCACAGACGTGACTGAGATCGAGATCGGGCGCGGCAAGCGCGGCCGCCGGGCGTACGCCTTCGACGACATCGCCGTCGTCCCCAGCCGCCGTACGCGGGACCCGAAGGAGGTCTCGATCGCCTGGCAGGTCGACGCCTACCGCTTCGAGCTGCCCTTCCTGGCCGCCCCCATGGACTCGGTCGTCTCCCCGGCCAGCGCCATCCGCATCGGCGAGCTGGGCGGCCTCGGCGTGCTGAACCTCGAGGGCCTGTGGACGCGTCACGAGGACCCGCAGCCGCTGCTCGACGAGATCACCGGCCTGGACGCGGAGACCGCGACCCGCCGCCTGCAGGAGATCTACGCGGCCCCCATCAAGGAGGAGCTGATCGGGCAGCGCATCAAGGAGGTGCGCGACTCCGGCGTCGTCACCGCCGCCGCGCTCTCCCCGCAGCGCACCGCCCAGTTCTCCAAGGCGGTCGTGGACGCGGGTGTGGACATCTTCGTCATCCGCGGTACGACGGTCTCCGCCGAGCACGTCTCCGGCGCGCACGAGCCGCTGAACCTGAAGCAGTTCATCTACGAGCTCGACGTCCCGGTGATCGTCGGCGGCTGCGCCACCTACACGGCGGCCCTGCACCTGATGCGCACCGGCGCGGCCGGTGTGCTGGTCGGCTTCGGCGGCGGCGCCGCGCACACCACGCGCAACGTGCTCGGCATCCAGGTCCCCATGGCGACGGCGGTCGCCGACGTGGCCGCGGCCCGCCGCGACTACATGGACGAGTCGGGCGGCCGGTACGTGCACGTGATCGCCGACGGCGGTGTCGGCTGGTCCGGCGACCTGCCCAAGGCGATCGCCTGCGGCGCGGACTCGGTCATGATGGGCTCCCCGCTGGCCCGGGCCACCGACGCGCCGGGCAAGGGTCACCACTGGGGCATGGAGGCGGTGAACGAGGAGCTGCCGCGCGGCAAGAAGGTCGCCCTCGGCACCGTCGGCACCCTGGAGGAGATCCTCACGGGCCCGTCCCACACGCCCGACGGCTCGATGAACCTCTTCGGCGCCCTGCGCCGCGCGATGGCCACGACCGGCTACAGCGAGCTGAAGGAGTTCCAGCGCGTCGAGGTCACGGTGGCGGACTCGCAGCACCGGCGGTAACCCGCTCAGCGTGAGAAGGGCCTGGTCACTCGGGGAGTGGCCGGGCCCTTTCGCATGCCCGAGCGGCCTGCCCGGGGGCGCTCGTCGCCGCAGGGGGACGCACGGTTGCCTGCGGGCCGTTCAGGTCGGTGAGCGGCGACGGTGAGCCGCTGATGTCCGTGATCGGCGCCCCGGTTCTTCCGGTGCCCCCTTCCGAGGACATGGTCCGGACCCCGCCCCTGGGATGTCACCGCAAGCCCACTCGCTGGGACCGACTCCGTCTTCGGACGGTGCAGTGCCGGAGGAGGTGGATCTTGCGGATCTTCGGATGGTGAGCGGCCGCCCCCACGAAGACTAGGGGCGGACACTCCGTGATCCATCCAGGGGCCCGCCGCAGTGACCGCTGCGGTGGGCTCCGTCTGTTTTCGTAAGGTACCCGGGCCGGGTGCCGCATGCCAGCAGTCCTCCGGCTGTCGCACCCCACGCGCCCCCCTTCACAACCGGTGCGCCGCCCCCGTGGGGGCCGCCCCCCGCGTGTCCAGCAGGAGCTGCGCCTTCACGGACAGGCCCTGGAGGTCATAGGTGCGGTGCTGCTGGAGCAGGATGGTCAGGTCCGCGTCCGCCGCCGCCTCGTAGAGGGAGTCCGCGCGCGGGACCGGGTGGTCCTGGACGCTCCAGGCGGGCACGTAGGGGTCGTGGTAGCTGACCGCCGCGCCCAGCTCGCGCAGGCGCTGGGCGATCTCGTGGGCCGGGGTGCCCTGGAGGTCGGCGAGGTCGGGCTTGTAGGTGACGCCGAGCAGGAGCACGCGGGCGCCCCGGGCCGACTTGCCGTGCTCGTTGAGCAGCGCGGCGGCGCGCTGGACGACGTAGCCGGGCATGCGGTCGTTGACCTGCCGGGCCAGTTCCACCATGCGCAGTCCACGGCCGCCGAGGACGGTCAGGTCCTGGGGGACGGAGTGCCCGCCGACGCCGGGGCCGGGGCGGAAGGCCTGGAAGCCGAACGGCTTGGTCTCCGCGCAGCGGACGACGTCCCACAGGTCGACGCCCAGGTCGTGGCAGAGGACGGCCATCTCGTTGACGAGGGCGATGTTCACGTGCCGGTAGTTGGACTCCAGCAGGTGCACGGTCTCCGCCTCGCGGGTGCCACGCGCGCGTACCACCTTGTCGGTCAGCCGTCCGTAGAAGGCCGCGGCCGACTCGGTGCAGGCCGGGGTGAGGCCGCCGATGACCCGGGGGGTGGTGGCGGGGGTGACGTCCCGGTTGCCGGGGTCGACCCGGCTGGGGGAGTAGGCCAGGTGGAAGTCCCGTCCCGCGCGCAGTCCGGAGCCCTCTTCGAGCAGCGGGCGCAGGAAGTCCTCCGTCGTCCCGGGGTGCACGGGGGACTCCAGGATCACCGTGGTGTGCGGGCGCAGGTGCGCGGCCAGGGTGCGGGCGGCGGCCTCCAGCCGGCCGAGGTCGAACCCGCCGTCCGCCCCGGGAGGGGTCGGCACGCACAGGACCGCGGTGCGCACCCGGCCGAGTTCCGCCGGGTCGGTGATGGGCCGGAAGCCCCCCGAGAGCAGCCGGCGCAGTTCCGCGGGGCTGAGCGAGCCGGCGTCGGGGCCCGTCCGGTAGCCGATGGTGGGGATGCCGGCGGCGACGGCGGCCTGCGCCAGGGGCAGGCCGTACGGGCCGGGTCCGATCACGGCGAGATCTGCGGGCATGGCGGTGGCCGTCCTTCCCGATAGCCGAAGTGGGACAGGGGCGCAAGCCCTGTGGACAGGACGGGCGAGCGCAATGTCAGACTAGGAGTAAATATGACCGTTATGTGGGATTGCCCGGCCGAGTTTCGGCGAGTGTTCCGCGGACGTTGTCCACAGGCTGAGGATCCGTGGTGGCTGAAGTCGGGCAAGCCCGTCAGAATTTGGGCATGGGGGTACGGACGGGGCTGTGCCCGACGGGTGCGGCCGGCGCGACCGAACAACGCGGGAGGCAGCGGTGAGGACAGCGACACTCGGACCGGCGCAGCGCGCCGAGTCCCTCGCATCTATGGCCGAGCGTGAGCTGGACGTGCTGGTCGTCGGCGCAGGCGTGGTCGGTGCGGGCACCGCGCTCGACGCCGTCACCAGAGGTCTGTCCACGGGCCTGGTCGAGGCCCGCGACTGGGCGTCGGGCACCTCCAGCCGGTCCAGCAAGCTGATCCACGGCGGCCTGCGCTACCTGGAGATGCTCGACTTCGCGCTGGTCAGGGAGGCGCTGAAGGAGCGCGGCCTGCTGCTGGAGCGGCTCGCCCCGCACCTGGTGAAGCCCGTCCCGTTCCTGTACCCGCTGCAGCACAAGGGCTGGGAGCGGCTCTACGCCGGGTCGGGCGTCGCGATGTACGACGCCATGTCGATGGCCCGCGGGCACGGGCGCGGTCTGCCGATGCACCGTCACCTGACGCGCTCTCACGCCCTGCGGGTGGCGCCCTGCTTGAAGAAGGACGCGCTGGTCGGGGCGTTGCAGTACTACGACGCCCAGATGGACGACGCCCGCTACGTGGCGAACCTGGTGCGCACGGCGGTGGCCTACGGCGCCAAGGCGGCCAACCGCGCCCGGGTGACGGGCTTCCTGCGCGAGGGCGAGCGGGTCGTCGGCGCCAGGGTGCAGGACGTCGAGGGCGGCGGCGAGTACGAGATCCGCGCCAAGCAGGTCGTCAACGCCACCGGCGTGTGGACGGACGACACCCAGGCCATGGTCGGCGAACGGGGGCAGTTCCACGTCCGCGCTTCCAAGGGCATCCACCTGGTCGTGCCGCGCGACCGCATCCACTCCACGACCGGGCTGATCCTGCGCACGGAGAAGTCCGTGCTGTTCGTGATCCCCTGGGGCCGGCACTGGATCGTCGGCACCACCGACACGGACTGGGACCTCGACAAGGCCCACCCGGCCGCCTCCAGCGCCGACATCGACTACCTGCTGGAGCACGTGAACTCGGTGCTCGCGGTGCCGCTCACCCGGGACGACGTCCAGGGTGTGTACGCGGGGCTGCGGCCGCTGCTCGCGGGCGAGTCGGACGCCACCAGCAAGCTGTCGCGCGAGCACACCGTGGCGCACCCGGTGCCGGGGCTGGTCGTGGTGGCGGGCGGCAAGTACACCACCTACCGGGTCATGGCCAAGGACGCGGTGGACGCGGCGGTGCACGGGCTCGACATGCGCGTCGCCGAGTGCGTCACCGAGGAGGTGCCGCTGCTGGGCGCCGAGGGCTACCGCGCACTGTGGAACGCGCGGGCCCGGATCGCCGCCCGGACCGGACTGCACGTGGTGCGCGTGGAGCACCTGCTGAACCGGTACGGAGCGCTGACCGAGGAACTCCTCGACCTCATCGCCGAGGATCCGGCCCTGGGCGAGCCCCTGCCGGCGGCGGACGACTACCTGCGCGCCGAGATCGTCTACGCGGCCTCGCACGAGGGCGCGCGGCACCTGGACGACGTGCTGACGCGGCGGACACGCATCTCGATCGAGACCTTCGACCGGGGGACGCGCAGCGCCCGGGACGCCGCCGAGCTGATGGCGCCGGTCCTCGGCTGGGACAAGGACCAGATCGAGCGCGAGGTGCAGCACTACGAGAAGCGGGTGGAGGCCGAGAGGGAGTCGCAGCGCCAGCCCGACGACCTCACGGCGGACGCGGCCCGGCTCGGGGCACCGGACATCGTGCCGCTGTGACACCGACACCCCCGCCGGCCGGCCCCGGGCTCACCTCACTTCACTCGAACGAGTGTCGGGGGGCGGGATCTCCGTTCGGGGGCGGGTCGTTCTACGAGGTGCGGGGGCAGAACTCGGCCGCGAGCATCGCGGGTTCGAGGGCGGGATCGGTCAACGCGTCCGTGTTCACGCGGAAGGTGAGGACACGCCGGCCGTCGACGGTGGCTGCGGTGCGCACGTAGCTGCCGGATATGCGCCCGTTGTGTCCCCACACCGTGAGGCCGCAGGGGAGTCTCTCGGGGAACAGGCCCATGCCGTACGCGCCATGTGAGGCACGGGTGTCGAGCATCTCGCGCAGCAGGCGCGGGGGCAGCAGCCGGCCGCCCAGCAGGGCCGCGTAGAAGCGGTCCAGGTCGGCGAGCGTCGTCACGATCTCACCCGCGGCTCCGGCCACCCGCGGATCGAGTCGGGTGACGTCGGCTCCGTCGGCCGCGTAGGCGCGGCCGTGCGGGACGGGCAGACGGGAGCGGGAGCCGGGGAAGGAGGTGCCGGTCAGGCGCAGCGGGGTGAGGATGCGGCGCTCGGCCTCGGCGGCGTACGAGCGGCCGGTGACCTGCTCGACGACCAGGCCGAGCAGGACGTAGTTGGTGTTGGAGTACGAGAAACGGCCGCGTGCGGCCGGAGGGTGGGTGAGTGCGATGCGTACGGCCTGACGGGGCGTGACGGGGACCGTTCCGCCGGTGTCCGCGGTGAAGTCGTACAGGCCGCTGGTGTGGGTGAGCAGGGAGCGCAGGGTCAGCGCGCGGCCGTCGTTGCCCGCTCCCCGCACCAGTCCGGGCAGGTGCTGCTCCACGGTGTCGGACAGCGACAGCCGGTGTTCGGCGGCCAGTTGCAGGACGACCGTGGCGACGAACGTCTTGGTGACACTGCCGGCGCGGAAGTGGTCCAAGCGGTCGATCCCGGTCCCGGCCCGGGCATAGCGGGTGGTACCGCCCTCCTGGGCGAGCAGGGCGGCGGCCGGTGCACCGCCCCGGGTCACCAGCAGGGGCAGGACCGAGTCCGTGGGCGTCGCCGGGAGGGCGGAGGAGTCGGCCGGGAGCAGCGCGAGGAGGGCCGCGGCCACCGGCAGGGCAGGCCAGGTCCGGATCGGCGGCATACGGACTCCTCACTGGTCGGTGGCCCATCATGCAAGGCGGCACGCCGGGCGCCGCACCCGGGTTCGCATCGGGGAGGGACCAGAGTCCGGAGCACTGAGCCCCTGGGGACGGGGCACTTGTCGGGTGAGGGACAATGGAGGCTCTGTCAGGGCGGGTTGTATGAGGGGACGCATGTCGGAGGCGGAGCGGGCGGGCACATCTCGTCAGGACACTCGTCAGGACAACAGGGAGCGTCTCCTCGCGGGGCGCTACCGGCTGGGCAAGGTGCTCGGCCGCGGCGGCATGGGCACCGTGTGGCGGGCCGAGGACGAAACCCTCGGCCGGACGGTCGCCGTCAAGGAACTGCGCTTCCCGACGAGCATCGACGAGGAGGAGAAACGGCGGCTGATCACCCGGACGCTGCGCGAGGCCAAGGCGATCGCGCGGATCCGGAACACCAGCGCCGTCACGGTCTACGACGTGGTCCAGGAGGACGACCGGCCCTGGATCGTCATGGAACTCGTCGAGGGCAAGTCGCTCGCCGAGGTCATCCGGGAGGACGGCCTCCTCGACCCGAAGCGCGCCGCGGAGGTCGGGCTCGCCGTCCTGGACGTGCTGCGCTCGGCGCACCGCGAGGGCATCCTGCACCGCGACGTGAAGCCGTCGAACGTGCTGATCTCCGAGGACGGCCGGGTCGTGCTCACCGACTTCGGCATCGCGCAGGTCGAGGGCGACCCGTCCATCACCTCGACCGGCATGCTCGTCGGCGCGCCCTCCTACATCTCCCCGGAGCGGGCCCGCGGGCACAAGCCCGGCCCGGCGGCCGACCTGTGGTCGCTCGGCGGACTGCTGTACGCGGCGGTCGAGGGCGCCCCGCCGTACGACAAGGGGTCGGCCATAGCGACCCTCACGGCCGTGATGACCGAGCCGCTGGAGGAGCCGAAGAACGCCGGCCCGCTCAGGGACGTCATCCACGGGCTGCTCACCAAGGACCCGGCCCAGCGGCTCGACGACGCCGGCGCGCGGGCGATGCTCAACTCCGTCCTGCGCGCGCCCGACAAGGCCGAGGCCGAGCCGGTGGACGCGACGAAGGTCGTGCCGCTGCCCGCCCAGCCCGACCGTTCCTCGCGCAAGGCGAGTGCGGCCGGAGCGGGGAGCAAGCGGGGCGAGGAGGCCGGGGAGCGGCTGCGCGGGGCGCTGCGGTCCGTGCGCAAGGCCGCGGCGGGACCGGCGGCCGCCGCCACCGCCAAGTCCGGGGAGACGGCCGTCTCCTCCTCGGCGTCGGACAGCGGTACCGGAGCGGCCCGGACCGGTGCCACGGGTTCCGGCGCGTCCCCGGCGAAGTCCGGCACGAAGGCCGAGGCCGGAGCCGACGAGCAGGGCGCGAAGCCGGCGTCCGGCGGCCGGAGTTCCGGCTGGCCCGTGATGCCGCCGCCGGACCTGCCGGCACGGCCCGCGCCGCCCCGGGCGTCGCTCACCGACGTGGTGCCGCGGCGCACCCTGGTGATCATCGCCGTGGTCGTGGCGCTGGCCGTGGTCGCGGCCGTGGTCGCGATCGTCCTCGGCGGCGACGACAAGGGCTCCGACGGTGCCTCGGGCGACCGCGGAGGCAAGCCCGCCGCCAGCGCGCCGGGCAGCGGCGACACCAAGGACGACGACAAGGGCGGCACCGGCACGGACGGTGAGCAGACCGGGCCCGCTTCCTCGGCACCCGCCTCCGGCGACTCGTCCGGTGACAGCTCCGGCGACTCTTCGGACGACTCCTCCGGCAAGGGCTCCGGCTCGGGCGGCTCCGCGGACAAGGGCAGCACGGCGGTCTCCGAGCACCAGGGCAACCAGGGGTACTCCATCGGCCTGCCCAAGGGCTGGAAGTACACCACGACGGGTGCCGCCGGAGACCGGTTCACCGGCCCCGACGGGCAGAAGCTGCTCATCGCCTGGACGTCCACGCCCAAGGGTGACCCGGTCGCGGACTGGCGCAACCAGGAGCGCTACATGCGGCGCGCCCAGTACGACAAGATCCGCATAGAAGAGGTGGACTACCGCGGCTGGAAGACGGCCGACTGGGAGTTCACCTACGCGGAGGGCGGTACGAAGTACCGGACGATCGACCGCGGTTTCGTGGTCGACGACCGGCAGGGGTACGCGCTGATGTACACGGCGAAGTCGGCCGACTGGGACGGCAAGCTGCGCAAGGACACCTGGCGGACGCTGACCACGAGCTTCGAACCCAAGTCCTGAGCATGGGCCGCCCGTGGTAGGGGGAGGCAGATCTGGCATCCCCACGCTGCGGGTTGCCCGCGGCACGTATCGTGAATGTTTGCGGACCGTGCGCAGCCGGAACGGACCGTGAGGCGAACGGATGTGACCGACCGGGCTGCCGGGGGAGGCAACGTGGACGACTACGCGGGCCGGGTGCTCGCCGACCGCTACCGCCTGCCTCTGCCGCCCTCCGACGAGTACGAACTCACCGAGACCCGGGCCTTCGACACCTACAGCGGGCAGGAAGTCCTGGTCCGGCAGGTGCCGTTGCCGGAGGTGGTCGAGGCGGAGGTCCTCGACGCGGAAGGGCTGCCCGACGGCTTCACCGCGCGTGACGGCGGGGTGCGGCGGTCCGGGGCGCGGGCGGGCACCCGCGGCGGCCGGCGGCCCGCGGACCCGGTGGTGCGGCGCGCGGTCGAGGCGGCCCAGGCGGCGGCGGCCATCCCCGACCACCCCCGGCTCGACCAGGTCTTCGACGTGTTCGCCGAGGGCGGTTCCCTGTGGGTCGTCAGCGAACTGGTGGAGGCGCGTCCGCTGGCCGCGCTGCTCGCCGAGAAGCCGCTGACGCCGTACCGGGCGGCCGAGGTGGCCTCCGACGTCCTCACGGCGCTGCGCGTGCTGCACGCGCACGGCTGGGTGCACCGGAACATCACCGCGCGCACGGTCCTGGTCTGCGACGACGGCCGGGTCATGCTGACCGGGCTGGCCGTGGGGGCGGCGGAGGAGGCGCTGTGCGGCTACGACCCGGTGCCGGAACCGGCCCTCGGGGAGCCCGGACAGCGCAGTGGCGGCACGGAAGGGCTCGACCAGGGACCGGGACCCGGCGGTTCCGGCCCGGCCCGGACCGGCGGCGCGGGCGACCCCGAGGCCGCGCGGCGGGCGGCCATCGAAGCCCGCGAGTCCCGTGGACTGCCCCCGGCCGGGAGCGAGGAGCCGGGCGGTGGCCCGGCCGTGCCCGCGCGCAGGGCGGAGCAGGACAGCGCCGACCCGAGGGCGGCACGCGCCGGGGCGATCGCGGCCTACCGGGCCGGTGCCCGGGCCGCGGCACGCGTCCAGGAGGCCCAGCAGGGCGAGCGGGCGGCCCTCCCCGGAGCCCGGCCGGCCCCCGACGAGGGGACGGCACCCTACGGCGGGGGACCGGCGCACGCGCCGTACATCCCCGGGCAGGGCACCGCCCCCGGGGCGTCGCCGGCCGGACGGATCGCCGACCCCTACGGTGTGGGCGGCAACCCCCGGGCCGGCACCGGCTGGCACGGCGCGACGCCCCGCGACGCGGCCGCACCGCACGGACGGGAGCAGGCCGCGCTGCCGCCCGCTCCCGGTGGCGCCGCCCAGAGCGGGCCGACCCGCTGGGACGACCTGGTCGCCGACACCCCGGCCCCCCGACGCGGTCCCGCCACGGCACTGGCCGCCGAGCGGGCGCGGCAGGCCCGGATGGCGGTGGTCGGGCCGGTGACGGAGCGCTGGGCGCCGGAGCAGGCCGGGCCCGTGCACGAGAACTGGCAACTGGCACCGCCGATCGGCCCGGCGACCGACCTGTGGGCGCTCGGCGCGCTGCTGTTCCGGGCCGTGCAGGGCCACGCGCCCTACCCGGAGGAATCGACGGCCGAGCTGGTGCAACTGGTGTGCGCGGAACCGCCCGCGTACGCCGAGGAGTGCGGGCCGCTGCGGCCCGTGGTGGAGTCGCTGCTGCGCCAGGACCCCACCGACCGGCTGGACTTCGAGGAGCTGCGGGGCTGGTTGCGCTCCCTGGTGCGTTCGGCGCCCGAGCCGGAGGCCGGTGTGCACGTCGTCCCGGCGCCGCCCGTCGACGCCGGCCGGCTGCCCGTCGTACGCCGCCGGGGCGAGCTGGTGCGCAGGCGGCGGGCCGGACTGCCCGCGCACCACGGGCGGCACAAGCGGGCCCGGACACAGACCCGGTCGCCGCACCGCCTCGGCCGCACGCTGCTCCTGC
The DNA here is from genome assembly GCF_055567995.1 of Streptomyces sp. NPDC026246. NCBI lineage: Bacteria > Bacillati > Actinomycetota > Actinomycetes > Kitasatosporales > Streptomycetaceae > Streptomyces > Streptomyces sp. NPDC026246. Next base: position 126,562 of record NZ_JBVHPJ010000003.1, read on the forward strand.
TGGTCCTCCTCGCGATGGCCGCGGCGATCGCCTACGCCATGCTCTTCATGCCCAAGTCGGACACCGGCCAGGAGCGGGGCGCGGACCGTACGGGGGCCGCCGGTGAGGCCGGGCGGGCTCCGGAGCCGGACGCGAGCAGCGAGCCCCGGCCCGACCAGACCTCGCCCGGCGAGAGCCCGTCGACGTCGACCGGCTCCAGCGAGACGCAGACGACCGGCCCCGGCGCCGGTGACGGCTTCACCCTGCGCAAGGACCCGGCCGGTTTCCAGGTCGCCGTCGCCAAGGGCTGGGACCGCACCCCGCGCAACGGCGACGGCCAGGTCCTGTACACCAAGGGCGACTTCCGGCTGCTCGTCGTGCCGGGCCGGGACAGCACCGCGGAGTACGGCAGCGATCCGATGGCGTACCAGCGGGAGCGCGAGCGCGAGTTGCAGCCCTACCGCGACTCCAGCTGGGCCACCTCCACCGGCTTGAAGCGGATCGACGTGGGCGGACGGACCATGGCCGAGGGGCAGTTCACCTGGACCGGCACCGACGGGGAGGAGCTGTACGTGCGCAACCTCGCGATGCTGGTCGACGGCCGGTACCACGTGGTCCAGGTGCGCGGGCCCGAGTCGGAGCGGGACGAGGTGACCCGGCTGTACGAGCGGGCGGCGGCGACGTACCGGGCGACGAAGTGACCCGCTGACGGGCCCGCCGCACGGGCACCTCAGATCTCAGCTGCCCCTGCCGTCACGGGAGTCCACACCGTCACAGTGCGGTCACCGTGGCACCCCGCTTGTTCCCCGGGGATGGGCCGGTCCTTACGCTGACCCTGTCAAGACCATTGCGGGGCAACGTGAATCAGATGCAGGGCCGGCTCGTCGCGGGCCGTTACCGGCTGGCCGACTCCATCGGCAGCGGCGGCATGGGCCGGGTATGGCGGGCGCATGACGAGGTGCTGCACCGGTCGGTGGCCGTCAAGGAACTGACGGCCGCCCTCTACGTCTCCGAGAGCGAGCAGGCGATCCTGCTGGCGCGTACCCGCGCCGAGGCCAGGGCGGCGGCCCGGATCAGCCACACCGCCGTCGTCACCGTGCACGACGTCCTGGAGCACGACGGGCGCCCCTGGATCGTGATGGAGCTGGTCGAGGGCCGCTCTCTGGCCGACGCGGTCAAGGAGGACGGCCGCGTCGAACCCCGCGAGGCGGCGCGCGTCGGCCTGTGGGTGCTGCGGGCCCTGCGCGCCGCGCACACCGCGGGTGTCCTGCACCGCGACGTCAAACCGGGCAACGTCCTCCTCGGCCGCGACGGACGCGTCCTGCTCACCGACTTCGGCATCGCCCAGATCGACGGCGACACGACGATCACCCGCACCGGCGAGGTCGTCGGTTCCGTCGACTACCTGGCGCCGGAGCGCGTGCGCGGACAGGACCCGGGGCCCGCCTCGGACCTGTGGGGGCTCGGCGCGACGCTCTACACGGCGGTCGAGGGCCGCTCGCCGTTCCGCCGGACGACCCCTCTGACAACGATGCAGGCCGTGGTCGAGGAGGAGGCCGCCGAACTCCGCCACGCCGGCCCGCTCGCCCCCGTCATCACCGCTCTGCTGCGCAAGGACCCGGCCGCCCGGCCCGGGCTGCCCGAGGCCGAGCAGATGCTCGCCGAGGCGGCGGAGGGGCGACGGCCGAGCGGGGCGCAGGCGTACGTGCCGACGCGCTACGGCGGGACGGGGACTCCGTACGGCCAGGCGCACGGCGGCTCGGGAGGCACGGGCGGTACGGGTGGTACGGGCGGTACCGGACCGGTGGGCGCGGGTCCGGGCGGCTCCGGTCCGGCCGGTGCCAGGTCCGGCGGCACCGGCTCCGCCCCGCGGCCCGGGGTCCCGCTGCCACCGCAGACCGGCACCGCGGCCGGCGGACCGCCGACGGGCGGTGCGCACACGGCGGGTACGCACACGGGCGGTGCGCACATGGCTGGCCCGCACACGGGCGGTGGCCACACGGGCGGTGCGCATAGGGCGGGCCGTCCCACAGCGGGCAGTCACCCGGCCGGCAGCCGCACGGTAAGTGTCGCGGGCACCGGCCCGGCGTCCGTCGGCCCGACCGCGCAGGCTCCCCAGCCGTCCGGGCCGCAGGCCTCCGGCCGTCCTGTGCCCGGCGGCCGGCGGCGGCGCCGGCTGCGCACGCTCGCCCTGGTCGTCGCGCTCGCGGCCATCATCGGCGGCGGTACCGCGGTCGTGCTCCAGCAGTGGGACCGGGGCCGCGGTACGACCGGCGCCTCCGGCTCGCAGGACACCGGCGGCACCTCCCGGCCCGGAGGATCCGTCCCGGACGGCTGGACGCGACACGACGACCCCGCCGGATTCAGCCTGTACCTGCCCGAGGGCTGGGAGCGCAGACCGTTCGGGACGCAGGGCGAGATCAAGCAGATCGACTACACGCCCGACGACGGACGGCACTTCGTCCGCATCGCCGTCGACCCGTCCCCGGACTTCGCCGACCCCCACGCGCACCAGCTCGACCTGGAGCAGCAGTTGCGGCGGCTGGTCGACTACCGGCGGGTCCGGCTGGAGCGCAACGTCTACCGCGACCGCGAAGGCGCCCTCTGGGAGTACACCTGGACCGCGCTGGCCAAGGACATCGAGTTCCCCGGCCCCCGCCGCGCCATCGAGGAGACGTACGTGGCCCGCGACGGCACGGAGTACGCCCTCTACATGTCCGCACCGGCGGCGGACTGGGCGACCGCGCGCAAGCAGTTCACCTCGGTCCTGCAGAGCTGGCAGGAGAAGACCGCCTGACGACGGGCGGGCGCCGGCCGGGGCCGTCTGTTTCGGCCACCCGCGTCCCGGCGCCCCGGAGCGGGTCCGTCCGGTGGGGCATGATGGCCGTATGGGGACCGAGGGGCACAACAGGCGTGTCATCGCGGGCCGTTACCGGCTCGAGGAGAAGCTCGGGCGCGGCGGCATGGGCGTGGTCTGGCGGGCGACCGACCAGTTGCTCGGCCGGGGCGTGGCGGTCAAGGAACTCCCCTACGACGACACCCTGTCCGCGGCGGAGGCCCGCCGCCAGCGGGACCGTACGCTGCGCGAGGCCCGGGCCGTCGCCCAGTTGAGCCACCCGCACATCATCGGCGTCCACGATGTCGTCGAGGACGCCGAACGGCCGTACATCGTCATGGAGTTGGTCGAGGGTGGCACGCTGGCGGACCGGCTCGCCGGGCAGGGCCCGGTCGACGCCGCCGAGGCCGCGCGCATCGGCGTGGAGCTGCTCGGCGCGCTGCGCGCCGCGCACGCGTCGGGGGTGCTGCACCGGGATCTCAAACCGGACAACGTCCTGCTGGAGTCCGGTACCGACCGGGTCGTCCTGACCGACTTCGGCATCGCGCAGGTCCAGGGCGCCCCGACGCTCACCGAGAACGGCTCGTTCGTCGGCTCGCCCGAGTACACCGCGCCCGAGCGGATGTCGGGGGTCAGGACGGGGCCGGAGTCGGACCTGTGGTCGCTGGGCGCCCTGCTGTGCACGGCGCTGAGCGGGGAGTCGCCGTTCCACCGGGACTCCCTCGGCGGTGTCCTGCACGCGGTGGTCGTCGGCGACATCCGCCCGCCCGCCGAGGCCGGACCGCTCCTGCCCGTCGTGCACGGCCTGCTGGAACGCGACCCGGACCGGCGGTTGGACGCGGACCGGGCGGAGCGGATGCTGCGGGCCTTCCTGACGACGGGACGCACCCCTCCCGCACCCCCGCCCGGGTACGCCCCGGTGCTGCGGGTCGTCCCGGGCGGCCGGCCGCCGGACCCGGCCGGACCGCCGCCCCCGCCGACGGCGGCCGGGCCGGGCGGCGAGCCGCGGGAGGAGCCGTTCCTGCGCCAGCCCGGGCGGCGGGTGCTCGTCGCCGCGGTGCTGGTCGCGGCGATGGCCGGGGCCGGGGTCTCCGCGGCGGCACTGCTGCGCAGTGACGGTGACGGGGACGGGGGCCCGGTGCCGACGAGTTCGGCGCCCCGCACCCCGACGACCGGGTCCGCCTCCCCGAGCAGCCACGCGCCCACCACCCCGTGACGGCCGGCCCGGCCGGCACCGGCGGGAACCGGAACGCGGGCCCGGGAGCCGCGCTCCGACGTCACGGGTCTGTGACCGGCTGCCGCCCATGGTGGATACGGGAGCGCCCGGCGCGATATGGATGGACCCATGAGCAACGACGGGGGAGCCCGCTCCGGGTCCGACGAGCCGACGAGTTTCGTTCTGCAACCGCCGAACCCGCAGGCGCCGGTACCGGGCAATCCGTACGCGTCACCCGCCCCGCAGCCCGCCCGGCCCGGACCGCCCCGGCAGCCCGCCGGCCCGGCGGAGGAACCCGGCACGGGACGGCTCATCGCCGGGCGATACCGGCTGCTCGGCAAGCTGGGCCACGGCGGTATGGGCACGGTGTGGCGGGCGCAGGACGAGACGGTGGAGCGGGAGGTCGCCGTCAAGGAACCGCGGGTCCCGGAGCACCTTCCCGAGCGCGAACGCGCCAACGCCTTCGAGCGGATGCGCCGCGAGGCCCGGGCCGCGGCCCGGCTCGACCACCCGGCCGTCGTGGACGTCCACGACGTCGCGGTGGTGGACGGCAGACCGTGGATCGTCATGGAGCTGGTGCGGGGCCGCTCGCTGGGTGACGCCCTGCAGGAGGGCACCCTGTCCGCGCGCGAGGCCGCCCGGATCGGCCTGGAGGTGCTGGGCGCCCTGGAGGCCGCGCACGCCGCGGGCATCCTGCACCGCGACGTGAAGCCGGACAACGTCCTGCTCGGCCGCCACGACCGGGTCGTGCTCACGGACTTCGGCATCGCCCGGATCGAGGGCGAGACCAGCCTGACGGACACCGGTGGGTTCGTGGGCTCGCCCGAGTACATCGCCCCGGAGCGGGTGCTGGGCCAGCGCCCGGGACCGGCCAGCGACCTGTGGTCGCTCGGCGTGGTGCTCTACGCGGCCACCGAGGGGGTCTCGCCGTTCCGCCGCAGCAACACCCCCGCCACCCTCCAGTCCGTCCTCAACGCCACGCCCGCGCCGCCCGCCTCGGCCACCGGCCCGCTCGCCGAGGCCATCGGAGGGCTGCTGCAGAAGGACCCGGCCCGCCGCCCGGACGCGGCACGGGTGCGGGCCCTGCTGACGGCGGCCGCCGAGCCGCCCGCCCCGCAGCCCACCCAGGCCCTGCGGATCACCGGACCGGCCGACGCGCGCCGGGGCGCCCGTATCGGCCGCAAGGGCTGGGCCGGCCTCGGCGCGGCGGTCGTCGCGGCGGCGGTCGCGGCGTACCTGGTGGTCGCCGACCCGTTCGCCGGGCCCCTGCCCGACGGCTGGGAGGTCCGCCAGGAGAAGGCGCTCGGGGTGGCGATGGCCGTCCCGGAGGGATACCAGCGGACCGTGCCCGACCAGGAAGCCGACGACGAGCACTGGGTGAGGTACACCGACTGGAGCGGCAGCGTCTGGATCACCCTCGCCCTCGAGAAGAAGGCGGAGGACACCAGCGGCACCATCGCGGGCTCCGCGGCCGCCGAGATGTACGACGACGACAGCAAGTTCAAGAAGAGCGGCGACTACGACCTGGACATGCCGGCGGACCCGAAGCGGACGAACCCGGTCACGACGACCTACCGGGGCAGGAAGGCGGCCGAGAACACCGTCGCCTACGTCACCGACGACACCCAGGACCCCCGCCCCCGCGAAGTGCGGATCTTCTACTACCGCACCACCGGCGGCGACCTGTACAAGCTCACCGCCGGCTACCCCGGCAAGGGCGACTTCACCGACCGGGGCAGAGAGGTGGCGAGCGAGGCGATCGAGAACCTGGACATCAACGGCACCTGATCCGGCGGCTGTTGGCCATCCCGTCGACCACCCCGCGTCGACAAGTCCCGGGCCCGCACGGTACTGATGGGGCATGAGCAACGACGGGGGCGGCACGGACGACGCCCGGGGCCGGCTGGTCGGCGGACGGTACCGGCTGGTCGAACGCATCGGCTCCGGCGCGACCGGCACCGTCTGGCGGGCCCACGACGAGCTCGTCCAGCGTGAAGTCGCCGTACGGCAGCCCTCGTTGCCCGGTGATCCCGAGGACGCCGGCCGTCGGCGTGCCGCCCACCGGCTGCACCGCGAGGCGCGGGCCGCCGCCCGCGTGGACCACCCGTCCGCCGTCACCATCCACGACGTGGTGGTCGAACCGGAGCGGCGGGACCAACCCCCGGGCCCCAAAGGCCCCGACGAGCTCGACGCCACCGAGATGCTCGACGGACTGCCGTGGATCGTCATGGAGTCGGTGCGGGGGGAGTCCCTGCACGAGCGGCTCCGCCGCGGCCCGGTCGAGCCGGAGGAAGCGGCCCGGATCGGTCTCGCCGTCCTCGGCGCGCTGCACGCCGCGCACAGCGTCGGCATCGTGCACCGGGACGTGAAACCGGCCAACGTCCTGCTCGGCGCGGACGGCCGGGTCGTCCTCACCGACTTCGGCATCGCCCAGCCGCACGTCGGGGAACACGCCGCCGGGGCCGGGGAGCCCGGCGCCCCACCGGAGTTCGTCGCCCCCGAGCGGATGTCCGGGCGCGGCGCCGGCCCCGCCTCCGACCTGTGGTCCCTGGGCGCCGTGCTGTACACCGCCGTCGAGGGCTCCGCCCCGTTCCGCCGCGGCACACCCGAGGCGACCCGCATCGCGGTCCTGGAGTCGAGGCCGCCCGCACCCGGGCGGGCCGGGCCGCTGGGGCCGCTCATATCCCGGTTGCTCAGCGCGGACCCCGACGAGCGGCCGGACGCGGAGGAGGCCGCCGCCGCACTGGCCCTCGTGGCAGGGCCGTCGGCCTCCGCGCAGCCGGCACCCGCGGACGGCGGGGCGGCCGACCACGCACCGGAGACGCCGGCCGTCACGGCGACGGAAGCACCGACGACCGAGGCGGCGGCCGCGGTCGCGGCACCGGGCCCGCCCGAGTCACCGAAACGTCCGGGTCTCCTCCGTCCCGCCCCCCTCGCCCTCCTGGGCGCGCTGCTCGCCGGCGGCATCGGGACGGCCACCCAGCTCACCGGCACCGGCAGTGCGGGCACCGGCAGCGCGGGCGCCGAAGTCGGCGCGAGCAGTGCGCAGGCCGCGGGGCGCGCCTCCCGTACCGCCCCCACCGCCGGCTGGACGCCGCACCACGAGCCGGACCTGGCGGCGGTGCTCCACCTGCCGGGCTCCTACCGCGCGCTGGCCCGCACCGGCAGCACGACCGACCAGCCCCGCACGGCCCTCTACGGCGACGAGCGGGGCGGCACCGTCCGCGTCCGGCTCCTCCGCTGGGACCGGGCACCCGGCTCCCCGAGGGACGAGGCCGGCGCGACCGAGATCGGCGGGGACGGCCAGGCGCACACCGAGTACACCCCGACCACCGTCCAGGGCCACGACGCCGTGCTCGCCGACACCGCCTACACCCGGGACGGGACGCCCCGGCGCGTGCTGCGGCTCCTGGTGCGCACCGCCGCCGACCGCCTGTACGAGCTGCGCGTCGACATGGCCCGGGGGACGGCGGAGGAGCCGGAGGGCGCCTCGGTGTTCGAGGGGGCCCGGGACCGTCTCGGGTTCGTAAAGGACTGAGAACGTTCCGCCGGTCACCGCCCATGCCCTGATCAGGGCGTTTGTTGCCAGCAGTCACTGGCATCGTGTGTGCAGTCGGTGAAGCCGTATTACCGACGGGTACCCAAAGGCCCCGCAGCGGCATACCCTGCGCCTCATGACGGACGCGCAGGCCGCAGAGAAGACGGCAGAGACCGGCACGGCTCAGGCCGGTACGAACCCCCTCGCCCCCGCTCCGGAGGGCGCCCGCACCGCCGCCGACGTGGTCACCCCCGAGCTGGTCGCCCAGCTCACCAAGGGCGTGGCCGGTTCGGGCCGGACGGCCAACCACACGCCGTTCACCGGCCGGAAGCTGGCCGACCTGCCCGAGTCGACGCCCGAGGACGTGGCGCGGGCCTTCGCGGCGGCCCGCACCGCGCAGGCCGTGTGGGCGCGGACCCCGGTGCGCCGGCGCGCCGCCGTCCTGCTCCGCTTCCACGACCTGGTGCTGGAGCGCCAGGCCGAGGTGCTCGACCTGATCCAGCTGGAGACGGGCAAGGCCCGGCTGCACGCCCATGAGGAGGTCCAGGCCGTCGCGGTCGCCGCCCGGCACTACGGCCGCAAGGCTCCCGCCTACCTCGGGCCCAAGCGGCACACCGGTGCCGTGCCGACCCTGACCAAGGTCACCGAACTGCGCCACCCGCGCGGGGTCGTCGGCCAGATCGCCCCCTGGAACTACCCGCTGGAACTGTCGGTCGGCGACGCGCTCCCGGCGTTCGCCGCGGGCAACGCGGTGGTCATGAAGCCGGACACCGAGACCTGCCTGACCGCCCTGTGGGCCCGTGACCTGCTGATCGAGGCCGGACTGCCCGCCGACGTCTTCCAGGTCGTCCTCGGGGACGGCCCGGTCGTCGGCCCCGAGGTCGTCCGGCACGCCGACTACGTCTCCTTCACCGGCTCCACCCGCACCGGCCGTGAGGTCGCCCAGGGCGCCGCCGCCCGGCTGGTCGGCGTCTCCCTCGAACTCGGCGGCAAGAACGCCATGCTGGTGCTGGAGGACGCCGACGTCGAGAAGGCCGCGGCCGGAGCCGTACGCGCCTGCTTCTCCTCGGCCGGCCAGCTCTGCATCTCCATCGAGCGGCTCTACGTGCACGAGTCGATCGCGGACGCCTTCCTGGAGCGCTTCGCCGCCCGAACCAAGGCCATGCGCCTGGGCACGTCACTGGCGTACGGGGCCGACATGGGGTCCCTGGTCGGCGAACGCCAGCTCGAGACCGTCACCCGGCACGTGGAGGAGGCCGTCGCCAAGGGCGCGAAGGTCCTCGCGGGCGGTGTGGCCCGCCCGGACATCGGCCCCTACTTCTTCGAGCCGACGATCCTCGACGGCGTCGCCACGGACATGTCCGTCTGCGCGGAGGAGACCTTCGGGCCGGTCGTCTCGGTCTACCGCTTCACGGACGAGGACGAGGCGATCGAGCGGGCCAACTCCACGGCGTACGGCCTGAACTCCTCGGTCTGGACGAAGAACGCCCGCCGCGGCCGGGAGGTCGCCGCCCGCCTGCGCACCGGCACGGTCAACATCAACGAGGGCTACGCGCCCGCCTACGGCAGCGTCCAGTCGCCCATGGGCGGCATGAAGGACTCGGGACTGGGCCGCCGCCACGGCTCCGAGGGCATCCTCAAGTACACCGAGGCCCAGACGGTCGCCCACCAGCGGGTGCTGCCCATGGCCCCCTCGCTCGGCATGGACGACGAGACCTACGCCCGGTTCATGAGCAGGAGCCTGCGCCTGATGAAGGCGTTCCGGTTCCGGTAGACGACGCTCGCTTCAGCCACTCGAAGGGGAGAGGCACGTGCCTCAGGACGCTTACGACTACGACGTCATCGTCGTGGGTTCCGGCTTCGGCGGCTCGGTGACCGCCCTGCGCCTCACGGAGAAGGGATACAAGGTCGGCGTCCTGGAGGCCGGCCGCCGCTTCACCCGCGAGACCCTGCCGAAGAACTCCTGGGACCTCAAGAACTACCTGTGGGCCCCCAAGCTCGGCCTGTACGGCATCCAGCGCATCCATCTGCTGGGCAACGTCATGGTCCTGGCGGGGGCGGGCGTCGGCGGCGGCTCCCTCAACTACGCCAACACCCTGTACGTCCCGCCGACGCCGTTCTTCGAGGACCCGCAGTGGCGTGACATCACCGACTGGCAGGACGAGCTGGCGCCGTACTACGACCAGGCCCGCCGGATGCTGGGGGTCCGCCTCAACCCGACCATGACACCGTCCGACGTGCACCTGAAGGCGGCGGCGGAGAAGATGGGCTGCGGCGACACCTTCCACCTCGCGCCGGTCGGCGTCTTCTTCGGCGACGGCGAGGACGCCGACGGCACGGTGAAGGCCAAGCCGGGCGAGGAGGTGCCCGACCCGTACTTCGGCGGGGCCGGCCCGTCCCGCAAGGCGTGCGCGGAGTGCGGCGAGTGCATGACCGGCTGCCGGCACGGCGCCAAGAACACCCTCAACGAGAACTACCTGCACCTCGCGGAGAAGGCCGGCGCGGTCGTCCACCCTCTGACGACGGTCGTGTCCGTGACCGACGACTCGCGGGGCGGCTACGCCGTCGCGACTCTGCCCACCGACGGCGGCCGCAAGGCGAAGGGCCGCACCTACACGGCCCGCAAGGTCGTCCTCGCCGCCGGTACCTACGGCACCCAGACCCTGCTGCACCGCATGAAGGCCGGCGGTCAGCTGCCCCGGCTGTCGGCCCGGCTGGGCGAGCTCACCCGCACCAACTCCGAGGCCCTGGTCGGCGCCCAGACCGACGACCGGCGCTACCGCAAGGCCCACGGCGCGCCCCGCGCCGACTTCACCCGCGGCGTCGCGATCACGTCCTCGATCCACCCGGACGCCAACACCCACATCGAACCGGTCCGCTACGGCAAGGGCTCCAACTCGATGGGCAGCCTGTCCATCCTCCAAGTGCCCTACGCCGGGCGGAACTCGGGCACCGCACGCGTGCTCGGCTTCGTCGCCCACGCGGCCCGGCACCCGTTGCTGACCCTGCGCTCGCTGTCCAACCGGCGCTGGTCGGAGCGGACCATCATCGGCCTGGTGATGCAGTCGCTGGACAACTCCCTGACGACGTACGTGAAACCGTCGGGGGTCGGCCGCGGGCTGCTCACCGCCCGGCAGGGCCACGGGTCGCCCAACCCCAAGCAGATCAAGGCCGCGACCGAGGGCGCCTCGGCGCTGGCCGCCGAGATCAACGGCTTCGCGGGCTCGAACGTCGGCGAGCTGATGGGCACCCCGCTCACGGCCCACTTCCTGGGCGGCTGCCCCATCGGCGACTCCCGGGAGACCGGCGTGATCGACCCCTACCACCGGCTGTACGGGCACCCCGGCATCTCGGTCGTCGACGGCGCCGCCGTCTCCGCCAACCTGGGCGTGAACCCGTCCCTCACCATCACCGCGCAGGCGGAGCGGGCGATGTCGTTCTGGCCCAACAAGGGCGAACCCGACCCGCGTCCCGAGCAGGGCGCGGCGTACACGCGGCTGCGGCCGGTCGAGCCCAAGTCCCCGGCGGTCCCGGCGGAGGCGTTCGGCGCGCTGCGGCTGCCGTTCCTCGGCATGCCGGCGGTGCCGCCCAAGAAGTAGCCGCCACCGGCGGGCCGAACGGCAACGGAAAAGGGACCTGCACCCCCCTCCGAGCGCAGGTCCCTCTTCCGTTCGCCGCGGCCTGAGGGCCGCTGTGGCTTACGCCTCCGCGCCGGCCTTGCGGCGACGGACCACGAAGATCGCACCGGCACCGGCGACGACCGCGGCACCGCCGACCAGGCTGATCATCGGCAGGGCGGAGCTGGAGCCGGTCTCGGCGAGGCTGCCGGTGACCTCCGGCGTGTTCCCGCTCGGCTTCTCGTCGGTGACGGGCGCCTTGCCGCCTTCCTGCGGCTTGGTGCCACCGGTGTCCGTACCGGCGGAGACGATCTGGAACCGGTACGACACGTCGCCGAAGCCGGTGCACTCGGCGTCGTCGTCACCGTAGATCGTCGCGCCGAGCGAGAAGCCGGCGCCGACCGGGGCGGACTTGCTGACGTTGAGGCGCAGCGGGATGTCGACCTCGTAGCCGGGCTTCAGCTCGTCGGTGTAGCCGACGTAACCGACCGCGAAGCCGCCCTCGTTCAGGTCGGTCCAGACCTTGCTGTCCGGGTCCCAGGCCTGCAGCCGGACCTGCTTGCTGGTGAACAGCTCCTCGCCGTTCTTGTCGGGGGAGGCCCCGGCGAAGAAGTCGAGGTCGTTCAGGGTGGAGTCGGAGTCGTTCAGCACGTTCAGCGAGAACTTGTGCCAGCCGCTGCCCGCGGCGATCTTGCCGGGCAGGCCGGAGATGCCGACGTCGACCTTGGTGTCCTCGCACACGGAGGGCTCGGGGTCGGGGGACTCCGACTCCTCCGGCGCGGAGGTGCTCGGAGCCGGGGAGGAAGCGCTCGCGGACGTGCTCGGCGAGCTGGACGTCTGCGGAGCGGAGGCGCTCGTGGACGTGCTCGGAGCCGGGGCCGTCTCGGCGGGCGTGGACTCGGTGGCCGACGGCGAGGCGGACGTCTCGGGAGCGGACTCGCTCACCGACGCGCTCGGCGTGGGCGTGGTTTCGTCGGACGCGTACGCGGCCGGTGCCGCGAGCAGTGCCACCGGGGCTATGACCGCCGTTGCGGCCGCTGCTGCCATGGCGCGGCGAAGCTTCATGAAGACCTCGGAGAGTCCGGCGTACCGCGGGCTGCGGTACGAACGTTGGGGGAGGCCTCCGCGTGTGGGGCGCGGGAGTGGCCCTTGGTTCGCCAGGTTTGATCCGTGGAACCTGTGAATGGTTGTGCGGGTACTCACACGATTTTTATGTGGGCTGTGTCACAGGCGGGGCTGTCTTGTGAAGGCGCTCGCCACCCGATTAGATCTTGAGTTCGTGTCTGAGAAGCCGTCCGACGACCGGTCGTCGGACTCGGAGATCCCCGACGACGTCTGGGAGCAGTTCGCCCGCGACACCGAGCGGGACATCCGGTCCTCCGCCCCGAAGGAGCCGTCCGCGCGGGCGCGCAGGGTGACCGAGAGGCTGCGCGAGCAGGACGCCCGGGGTGAGGTGCCTCCCGGATGGCGCACCGATCCGGCCCGGCTGGAGAGGAGCGCACGGGCGGGCCGGCGCCGCAAGCTGTGGGCGATCGTCGGGGTGCCCGTCGCCGCGGCCGTGGTGCTGGTGGCCCTCAAGCCCTCGCTGCTGCCCGGCGACCCCTTCGGCACCGGGGACCCGCCGGCCGCCGAGGCCGCGCCGCTGCCCGCGGAGACGGCGGCGCCGACCGCCGCCCCCGGGGCGGCCGGCGCGGAACGGCCCACCCTGGACGAGCCGTTCGCCGGTTCCCCCGCGCTGCGCTGGGCGGACGGCGAGGCGGGCATCGTGCTGCCCGAGGCGAAGGCCGTGGGCGCGGTCTCGAAGGCCCGCGTGGAACGGGCTCTGAAGCTGACCAGGAAGCTGCTGGTCGCCACCAACCTCGACCCGAGGACGGTCGGCGGTGCACGCCCCGAGGCGGCCTTCGCCGTCCTCGACCCCAAGCAGCCGAAGCTGTTCGACGACCTGAACACCGCCCTGCGCTCCCCTAGCGCCGAGGACGACCCGGTGACCCTGTTCAGCCGCTTCGACCCCGACGAGGTGCGGACGGTGGGCGATGTGATCAAGACGCGCGGCCGCATGACGACCGGGAAGGGCACGCACGGGGGAGTGGCCGTGCACGCCGACTACACCTTCGTCTACCCGCTCGTCCGGGCGGACGGGCGTACCGAGGTCGCCCGCACCATCGTGCGCCGCGTCCTCGACGTCGAACTCGCCGACCCGGCCCACTACCGGGTCACGCCCGGCCGGCTGCTGCTCGTGAAGTACGACCAGGAGATAGGAAACTCCTCCTGCGACGTCCACGACGGCTACCTGCACCCGGGTTTCCCGTCGAGCACCTCCGCGGACCCGGCCCCGAGCGGTCCCGAGGTCGACCCGTACGACCGGAGCCGGCCGCTCGACGACGGCAGCGCCTGCGGGACGGTGACCCGCACCTGAGGCCGCCCCGGCCGGGCCGGGACAGGGCGAAGGGCCCCGCGGTGTGGAGCCGCGGGGCCCTTCCTCTCGTCAGCACCGGCGTAGGGCAGCGCCGGTGCCCGCAAGCGGCGCCGGGGGGTAGCGCCGCCGGTCTCGACCCGGGCTTGTGCGGTGGTGCAAGGTCCGTCGGCCGGCCCCGGGCGTCCCCGGAGCCGGCCGTTCTCTTGGGTGACCGGGCTGCTGTCCCCTGCCGTCCGGTCACTTCCCTGGAGCGAGGTCCCACGACGCACGGCACGATCCGTGCGTCTCATCGCCCCAGTGAGCCACGCGTGGTTCTTTCGGGCCCGCGTCTGGCTGGCGCGGACACCGGGACCAACGACGCCGGGCGGTAGCCGGTCACGCGCCGGACGGGTGAGAGCGATGCGTACGTCTGTCCCCGGAACGCCGGTTCAGATCTTGCCGCGGCACAGTTCCAGCAGCGTCATCGCCAGGGCCGTGCCCGGCTTGCCCAGCGCCTGGCGGTAGTGGCCGAGGACCTCCATCTCGCGGGAGAGGTTCACCCGGCGGCCGCCGGAGGAGATCCGCGCCTCCTGGATGACGGCGGAGACCGCCACCCGTTCCTGGATCAGGCCGATGATCCGGTCGTCGAGCGCGTCGATGCGCTCACGGGCGCCGGTGAGCACGTCGGCGGCCTCGGTGGTGCGGGCGCCGGTCACGTCGGTGACGGTCATGGAAGGGCTCCTCGTCGTCGGGGGCCGCCCCGGGGCGACAGGGCCCGGACGACGACAGGCGCCCCGGGCCTTGTCGGCCCGGGGCGCCTGGGAAGTCGCTTGTCAGTTGCTCAAGCAGCACGACCATGGCAGCCGGTGGGCCGGATGCCATAGGTAAAGCGGAAGGTCGGGTGCGTGAGCATGGGGCCAGTATGCCCGTGGGCCCGGCGGTGGCCAAACGGGTTCGCATGGTGAGACGGCGGGCCGCGAGCCGGGACGGGTCCGCGTGCGGGACACCGCCCGCGAGCACCTCGGTAGACTCGGGGGCACAAGACCCCCGCCCCACCGCCGGAAGGCACCTCGTGTCATCAGCGTCTCCCGCTGCCAGCGCCGCCGACACCGTCCTGGTCGTCGACTTCGGCGCGCAGTACGCCCAGCTCATCGCCCGTCGCGTCCGCGAGGCGCGGGTCTACAGCGAGATCGTGCCGAGCACCATGCCGGTCCAGGAGATCCTCGCCAAGAACCCCGCGGCGATCATCCTCTCCGGCGGCCCCTCGTCGGTCTACGAGGAGGGTGCTCCGCGACTCGACAGCGCGCTCTTCGAGGCCGGCGTCCCCGTCTTCGGCATGTGCTACGGCTTCCAGCTGATGGCGCAGACCCTCGGCGGCACCGTCGACAACACCGGCGCCCGCGAGTACGGCCGCACCGATCTGCACGTGGCCAAGGCGTCCTCCACCCTCTTCGAGGGCACCCCCGGCGAGCAGGCCGTGTGGATGTCGCACGGCGACGCCTGCTCCGCCGCCCCCGAGGGCTTCTCCGTCACGGCCTCCACGGACGTCGTGCCCGTGGCCGCCTTCGAGAACGACGAGAAGAAGCTCTACGGCGTCCAGTACCACCCCGAGGTGATGCACTCCACGCACGGGCAGCAGGTGCTGGAGCACTTCCTCTACCGGGGCGCGGGCCTGACCCCGTCCTGGACCACGGGCAACGTGATCGAGGAGCAGGTCGCCGCGATCCGCGAGCAGGTCGGCGACAAGCGCGCCATCTGCGGCCTGTCCGGCGGCGTGGACTCCGCGGTCGCCGCGGCCCTCGTGCAGAAGGCCATCGGCTCCCAGCTGACCTGCGTGTACGTCGACCACGGCCTGATGCGCAAGGGCGAGACCGAGCAGGTCGAGAAGGACTTCGTCGCCGCGACCGGCGTGCAGCTGAAGGTCGTGGACGCCGAGGAGCGGTTCCTCAAGGCGCTCGCCGGGGTGTCCGACCCCGAGGAGAAGCGGAAGATCATCGGCCGCGAGTTCATCCGGGTCTTCGAGCAGGCGCAGCTGGAGATCCTCCAGGAGGAGGGTCCCGAGGTCGCCTTCCTCGTGCAGGGCACCCTCTACCCGGACATCGTCGAGTCCGGCGGCGGCACCGGCACGGCCAACATCAAGTCCCACCACAACGTGGGCGGCCTCCCCGACGACATCGAGTTCGAGCTCGTCGAGCCGCTGCGCCAGCTGTTCAAGGACGAGGTCCGCATGGTCGGCCAGGAGCTCGGCCTGCCGGAGGAGATCGTCCAGCGCCAGCCGTTCCCCGGCCCCGGCCTCGGCATCCGCATCGTCGGGGAGGTCACCAAGGAGCGCCTGGACCTGCTGCGCGAGGCCGACGCCATCGCCCGTGAGGAGCTGACGGCGGCCGGCCTCGACCGGGACATCTGGCAGTGCCCGGTGGTCCTGCTCGCGGACGTCCGCAGCGTCGGCGTCCAGGGTGACGGCCGCACCTACGGTCACCCGATCGTGCTGCGTCCCGTCTCCTCCGAGGACGCCATGACGGCCGACTGGTCGCGTCTGCCGTACGAGGTCCTCGCGAAGATCTCCACCCGCATCACCAACGAGGTGCGCGACGTCAACCGCGTCGTGCTCGACGTGACGTCGAAGCCGCCGGGCACCATCGAGTGGGAGTGACCTCCGGGTGACTCCTACCTGCGCCTGACGGTGCGCAGGGGCTCGCCGGGCTTCCAGGTCCGGACGACCAGGTACGTGTCGTCCTCGACGCAGGTGCGCACGACCTCCGTCAGCTCGGTACGGAAGAGGTGGAACGGCTCCGGCGGTTCCACCTCTTCGACGTATCCGGCCTTCGCCTCCCCCTCGCCGACCTCGACCGCCCGCCCGCCGATCCGCACGTCGCCGCCGCCCATGCCCGTGCCCTCGCCCGGGTTGGCCTGAAGTGCGAAGCGCGGGTCGCGGCGCAGGTCGAGGGCCTTCAGCGAGCCCGGCATCATGCCGAGCCAGAGCTCGCCGTGCAGGAAGCGGACCTCCAGGCCGCTGGTGCGCGGTGATCCGTCCTTGCGCAAGGTCGCGAGGACGTGATGGGTGTGGGCGGCGAAGCGCTCCTCGACCGTGCGGGCGAGGCCCGGCTCGGCGGCGGCGAAGGCGGCCCAGTTCGCCGGGTTCGTGCGGATCGGCTGCGGAGTACGGCTCATGACCCCGAGTGTGCCGCCGAAACCCGACATCTTCTGTCCGGTTACGCCGCGTGCGGCGCCGGGCGCACGAATCCTTCCCGCCCGGCCGCGTCCCGCACGGACGTGCAGCCGGCCGCCACCAGCCGCCCGGCCAGCTTCGCGCGCCGGGACGTGTTGATCCGCAGCGCGCCGAGCAGGAACGCCGGGGTCAGCACGGCGAGCGGCAGGAGGACGGCGTACTTGCCGGTCAGCACGGCCAGCAGCCCGAACAGCGCCGGCCCCGCCCACGCCATGGCCAGCAGCTGCCTGCGGTTGGCGGCGGCGCCGGCCGCGTCGTACCGGATCAGTGTGGTGACCAGGTCGACGTCCGCCTGCGCCTCGGGGACCGGGGTGAGCGTGCCGAGGTACATGCCCGGCGCCGGGCGTCCGGGGCCCGGGTCGGGGAAGGCCGCCCGGCAGGCCGCCGCGCGCTGCTGTGCCTCGGGACCGGTGTCCCGGACCAGCTGGATGTGCGCCATCCTCTGCTTGCCGGCCAGGCGGACGCCGGCGTACCGGAAGCCGTAGCACTCCGCGATGTACGCGAGCGCGCCGAACGTCGGCCACTCGGCGAAGGGATGGACCAGTTCGAACCGGTCCTGGGTCGCGATCTGCCGCATGAGGGCCGCGATGTGGCGGTCGGCGAGGCTCAAGGTCACTCCTGGCTGAAAAGCATTGCTGCACTGCTGATTCCGCACACCAGACCCCTCAGGCGCCCCGAGGGTTGCCTTCCGGGTCTTTACGGAACAGAGCTGTCGCCCGGGACCGGCCGACGGTAACTTCGCGCCCCGTGAACCAACGCAGTGCTGGAGGACACATGCACGGGACGCCCGGGTCCACCCCGCCCCGGCCGGTGCCCACGGACCGGCTCCGGTTCTCGATGCCGCCGATGCACGCATCGGTCGAGGACGAACGCCGGCACCGCAAGGAACGCCTCGCGGGCGCCCTGCGGCTCTTCGGTCGGCTGGGCTTCGAGGACGGTGTCTCCGGGCACATCACCGCACGCGATCCGGAGTACAGCGACTGCTTCTGGGTCAACCCGTTCGGCATGCCCTTCGGGCACGTCACCGTCGGCGACCTGGTGCTGGCCAACGCGGACGGCCAGGTCGTGGAGGGCCGCTACCACGTCAACCAGGCCGCGTTCACCGTGCACGCCCAGGTGCACGCGGCCCGCCCCGACGTGGTCGCCGTCGCCCACTGCCACTCGGTGCACGGCCGGGCGCTCGCGGCCCTCGGCGAACTCCTGGAACCGATCACCCAGGAGAGCTGCGCCTTCTACGAGGACCACACCCTGTACGACTCCTACACGGGCGTCGCCGTCGACGCCGAGGAGGGCCGCCGGATCGCGGCCGCGCTCGGCTCCCGCAAGGCGCTCGTGCTGCGCAACCACGGACTGCTGACCGTCGGCGACTCGGTGGACGCGGCGGCCTGGTGGTTCGTGTCGATGGAACGCTCCTGCCAGGTGCAGCTGACCGCACAGGCGGCCGGGCGATTGGTGCGCATCGACCACCGGATGGCGGTGGCCACCAGGGAACAGCTCGGCGGCGACCTGGTCGCATGGATCAACTACCAGCCGATGTGGCGCGACATCAGCCGCAGCGAACCGGACCTGCTGGACCGGGACGCCCCGTGACAGCCGCACCCGGAGTTTGCGGCCTCCGGGTCAACACGGCGCGCCGGATTTCACCCGTGTGACCGCACGGATCCGCGCCGACCGGGTGGTGTAGTGCACAATTCGTCGTCGTCGCAGGGCAGTTGCACAGCGGTGTTTCCGGGGTCCGGAAGGCCGGCGGTGGCGGGATCGCGGGAAGGCGGGCGTCGGGCGTGGCGGTGCAAGGGGCGAGGCAGGGCGGCCCGGACACGGGCGGGTACGCGGCTGCGTACGCCGGTTCTCACGGAGCCGGATCTCACGGGGCCGGTTCTCACGGAGCCGGATCTCACGGAACCGGTGCTCCGGACGGGGCCGGGACCGGCCACGCGGGCGGGTGCGCCTGCGGGGACTGCCCGCACGGCGCGCGCGAGGGGCATCGGCGGGCCGTCGCCGCGTTCCTCGCCGCGCGCGACGAGTTCGCGGCCGGGCGCGGACTGCCCGCCGCGGTCGCCCACTCGGCGTCGGCCACGCGGCAGTGGGTCTCCGAGGAACTCGCGCAGTCGGCCGAGCTGGTGGCCGAGCGGGGACGGGCCGAGGGGCAGGCGTGGCTGACGGGCCTGTGGCGCCGGACGGCCGCCGTGGTGGCAGCCGCCGTCGTGGCGCTGCTGCTCGCACAGACCCTGACGGCGGTCGGCGCGGGCTGGACGCCGGCCCGCACGGCCGGGCTCGCCGCCGCGCTGGTGGTGGCCGCGGCGCTGACGGCCGCGTCGTGGTTCCACCGGGCCAGGGGCGGTGTCCTCGCCCCCGTCATCGGCGAGGACAACCGGCTCTCCACCTCCCGCACCGTCGCCGCCGTGTGGGTGCTGTTCGTGGCCTACGCGGTGCTCTTGCTCGCCGGGCGCCTGGCCGCGGCCTCCCGGCACACGGAGCGGGACGCGCTGCTCGCCGGGCTGGATCTGGCCCGGGGCGCCGGGGTCGTGACCGTCCTCGCCGTGGTCTGCGGGGTCGCCGTGCTGGTGCGGCGCGTGGTCGGGCTGCGGGTGCTGGGGCAGCGGCTGCAGAAGGTGCGCGCCGAGCGGCCGCGCGCGGCCGACCTGCTGACCGACGACGCGGGCCGGGGCGCCTTCACCGACCTGCAGTACGTGGTGATCAGCGCGGTCGCCCTCGCCTTCGCGGCGGTGCGGCTGGCCAGGCGGCCCGACCAGCTGCCCGACCTGCCGTGGGGCCTGGCGGTGGTGGTGCTGGTGTCGGCGGCGACGTATCTGGCCGGGAAGTACGCGGAGGGCGGCCGACCGGTCGTCCTCTCCGTGGTCCGGGCCCGGGAAGCGGGTGACCTGGACGGCCCGATCCGCACGGGCGACGACATCGAGATCCGGGGCGCCGGATTCGTGCCGCCCGGGGCGCAGGGCGCCGACCGGCTGGCGCGGATGGTCGTGCGGGTGGGCGCCGTGCACGTCCACGTCCCCCTGGTGCCGGTGCCCGGCGGCTTCCGCAACCCGACCGACACACGGCTGACCGTGCCGGTCCCGGCGGAGGTCGAACCGGGCCGGGTGGAGGTGCAGGTCGTCACGGCGGCGGGCGTGGAGACGAACCGGTACGCCATCGACGTGACGGAGTGACGGCCCCCGGGGCGATGACGTCACGGGTTCCGGGGCCGGCCGGGCCGCGGAAAAGACCGCTCGGGGTTGAACCCGGCCGGGTCGTCGTACGTATGGTTCGTCGAGGGGACTCGGCACCGGGCGGGGTGAGAGGCGGCCAGCAGCCATGACGCACGGCATGAGAACCGACACGCACCACGGCCCGCACTTCGGCGACGGAGGAGGCCGGCGGGAGACCGCCGCCCGCTACGCCCTGCTGCCCCTGCGCGTCTTCCTCGGCGTCACCTTCATCTACGCCGGCCTGGACAAACTCACCGACAGCGCCTTCATGCAGGACTCGGGCGCCGGGTCGATCGGCGACATGATGCGGGCGGTGCGCGACTCCGCCGCCATCCCCGCCCTCGTCGACCTCTCCCTCAAGAGCCCGGCCGGCTTCGGCTACGCGATCGCCCTCGGGGAGCTGGCCGTCGGCATCGGCACCCTGCTGGGCCTGTTCGCCCGGCTCGCCGCACTCGGCGGCGCGCTGATCTCCCTCAGCCTGTGGCTCACCGTCAGCTGGGCCTCCGACCCGTACTACTACGGCAACGACCTGGTCTACCTCATGGCCTGGATCCCCCTGGTGCTGGCGGGGGCGCCCCAGCTGTCCCTGGACGCCGCCCTGCGGGCGAGGCGACGGCAGCGCGGCGGGGGATACCGCTAGCGGGTGCCCGCGACGTCCCCGGGCCGGCCGGTCAGGCCTCCGCTCCCGCACCGCCCGCCTGACGGCGCCGCCGCGCCCGGCCGGCCACGAACGCGACCGCGCCCGCGAGGAGGAGCCCGCCCGCGACGAGGGGCAGGGCCGTGAACCAGGGGATCTCCCAGGCGCCGCCCGCGTCACCGGCGTACAGGACGCCCGTCGCGGTGAGGACGGTGCCCGCGCACAGCCTGCCGGGCCGGATCTCATGCCGCAGCACGGGCCACCTCCGCCTGTCCCATGCCGACCTGGAGGTCCAGGTCGACGGTGCCGGACCGCTTCACACCCGCGGCGGGGGAGAGGGTGGTCCGCTGGTGCCGCCCCGGCTGGACGTCCACGTCCTTCGGGTCGTCGCCCGGCAGCTGGAGGTCCCCGATCCCCACGTCGGCGTTCAGCCGCACCGTCACGTCGCGCGGCACGATCACCTTCACCCGGCCCACCCCGACCTCCGCCCGCACGGTCACGGTCTGCCTCCCGGTCAGGTCCAGCCGCGTCAGGTCCAGGGTGCCGACGCCGGTGCCCAGTTCGTAGTGCGGCCGTACGTCCGCCGCCGTGGCGGGCTGCCAGGTGGTGCGCGACCAGTGCGTGCCGATGTCCTCGGGCACGGCCGCCGAGGCGGCGAGCAGGCCCGCCGTGACGACCGCCAGCAGGATCGAGCCCGCCCCGGTCCGGCCGAGGAAGGCGCTGACGGCGATGCCCAGCCCCAGGACCGCCAGTGCGCACGACAGGCCCGTCTGCAGGCTGGTGCCGAGCGGGTGGCCGTCCCACGTCAGGCTCGTGCCCAGGGCACCGGCGAGCAGGGCCAGCAGGAAGGCCCAGCCGCCGATCGCGCGCGGGCCGCGGGGCCGGGGCTGCCGGGGGCGCGGGGCGGGGGCGTCCTCGCGGGTCCCGGGCCGCAGGGTGCCCGGGGCGATGTCCACCGCCGCGGCGATGTCCAGGTCGTGGGTGTCGCGCGGGCCCCACAGATAGCCCGTGCCGCCGATGTGGGTGCCGTCCTTGACGATCGGGTCGCGCCACCACGAGGGCGAGGAGGCGAACACCGGCGGGGCCTGGGGCTCCGGAGGGGCGTCCGCGACGGCCTGTGCGGCCAGGGGGTCCGGGTCGGGTGCACCGCGCTGGCGCGACCAGTAGCCGGCGCCCGCCAGCAGCAGGGCGAGGACGACGGCGAAGGTCAGCACCCCGCCGTTGTTCAGCATGGTCAGGAAGACGCCGCAGCCGACCAGCGCGAACAGCACCGCCGCCAGCGCCTGCCCGTCGACCCGGCCGGTGAGCAGCTTGCGCACCTCGTTCTCGTCCTCGTCGTACGGGACGAACAGCCAGACGAAGCCGTAGAAGATCAGGCCGAGGCCGCCGGTGGCGGAGAGCACGGCGAGGGTGATGCGGAAGATCACCGGGTCCATGTCGTAGTGCCGTCCGAGCCCGGCGCAGACCCCGGCCAGGGTCTTGTGGCGGCGGTCGCGCCGGAACCGGTCGGGCGGTCCGCCCGGCGCGGCCCGGTCGGCGGGACCGGGGGGACCGGCGTCCGCGGCGGGCGCGGCACCCTGCGGCCCGTCGCCCGGGGCCGGGCGCGGGCCGGGGCCGGGTCCCGGACCCGTCGCGGCGTGCTCGTGATCGGTCATGGGTCCATGGTGACGGGCGCGGCGCCGCGGTGGCAGCCGGATCGACCCTGGTCCGACCCTGATATCGGCCCTGAGACGGGCGCGGGCGGCGGGCGGGGCGAGGCGGTGGAGATCAGGGGAGTCTCCGGGGCCGACCCTGATGCTCCGGCTTGTCGCCCGTGTGACCATCAGTGGCATGTCGGAAGCCGCAGCAGCGCCCCTCGCCGAGCCGCGGCCGCCGCGCAAGCTCTACCGCAGCAGCGACGGACGCTGGCTCGGTGGTGTCGCGCGGGGGCTCGCCGGGCACCTCGGGCTGCCCGTGATCTGGGTCCGGCTCGTCTTCGTCGGGCTGTTCATGGCCGACGGTCTCGGCGCGCTGCTGTACGCCGCGTTCTGGTTCTTCGTCCCGCTCGGCGTCGGCGGTGTCGAGGCGCAGAAGCCGCCGTCGTTCGCCGCCGCCGAGACCTCGCCCGACGGGCGGCGCAGACTCGTCGCGCGGCGGCCCGACAAGGGCCAGATCGTGGCGCTGCTCCTGATGGTCGTGGTGGCCCTGGTCTTCGTGGGCAACGTGAACCTCAGCGGCGGGGCCCGGGTCTACCTGTGGCCGACGGTGCTCGTCGGCGCCGGTGTCGCCCTGGTGTGGCGGCAGGCGGACAACGCCCGCCGGGCCCGCTGGGCGGAGGTCGGCCGCCGCAGACGCACCGTCGCCCTGCTGCGCTCGGTGGGCGGCGTGCTGCTGGTGACGGCCGGTGTCTCCGGCATCGTCGTGCTGCAGGGCTCCGCCGCCCACCTCGGCTCCGTCCTGCAGGCGGCCCTCGCGGTCCTCGTCGGGATCACGCTGCTGGCCGGGCCCTACCTGGTGCGGATGACGCAGGACCTGTCCGAGGAGCGGCTGATGCGCATCCGCGCCCAGGAGCGCGCAGAGGTCGCCGCCCATGTGCACGACTCGGTGCTGCACACCCTCACGCTGATCCAGCGCAACGCGGAGAACCCGGGGGAGGTGCGGCGCCTCGCCCGTGCCCAGGAGCGCGACCTGCGGACCTGGCTGTACAAACCCGAGGGCACCGGCAAGGACGAGGCCGACGAGCCCACCACCCTCGCCGACGCCGTGCGGCGCAACGCGGCCGAGGTGGAGGACAAGCACGGCGTGCCCCTGGAGGTCGTGGTGGTCGGCGACTGCCCCCTCGACGAGCGGATCGCCGCACAGATGCAGGCCGCGCGCGAAGCGATGGTGAACGCCGCCAAGTACGGTGGCGAGGGCGGGGCCGTGCAGGTCTACGCCGAGGTCGAGGGGAGGACGGTCTTCGTGTCCGTCCGGGACCGCGGTCCGGGCTTCGACCTCGACTCGATACCCGCCGACCGGATGGGTGTCAGAGAATCGATCATCGGCCGCATGGAGCGCAACGGCGGGACGGCGCAGCTGCGCGCCGTGCCGGACGGCGGCACGGAGGTCGAGCTGGAGATGGAGAGGGCGGAGAAGACGTCATGAGCGACCCGACCGAGGCGAACGGTACGGCCGGACCGGACCAGGCGGCCGGGGCCGCGGAGCCGGGCGGCGGCCCGGGGCGTCATGTGCGCGTGGTCCTCGTCGACGACCACCGCATGTTCCGCACCGGCGTCCAGGCGGAGATCGGGCAGACCGCGCAGACCGGCGTCGAGGTCGTCGGGGAGGCCGCGGACGTCGACCAGGCGGTCACGGTCATCACCGCCACCCGGCCCGAGGTCGTGCTCCTGGACGTGCACCTCCCGGGCGGCGGCGGAGTGGAAGTGCTGCGCCGCTGCGCGCCGTTGATGGCGGCCACCGAGCAACCCGTGCGCTTCCTGGCGCTGTCCGTGTCGGACGCCGCCGAGGACGTGATCGGCGTGATCCGCGGCGGTGCCCGGGGGTACGTCACCAAGACCATCACGGGCACGGACCTGGTCGACTCGATCTTCCGCGTCCAGGAGGGCGACGCCGTGTTCTCCCCGCGGCTGGCCGGTTTCGTCCTGGACGCCTTCGCCTCCACCGACGCCCCGCCCGTCGACGAGGACCTGGACCGCCTCACCCAGCGCGAGCGCGAGGTGCTGCGGCTGATCGCGCGGGGTTACGCGTACAAGGAGATCGCCAAGCAGCTGTACATCTCGGTGAAGACGGTCGAGTCCCACGTCTCGGCGGTGCTGCGCAAGCTCCAGCTGTCCAACCGGCACGAGCTGACCCGCTGGGCGACGGCCCGCCGGCTGGTGTGAGTCCACCGGCTGGTGTGAACCCGTCGGCTCAGACCACCCGTGTCGCCCCCGCGAAGGGCATCTCGTCGAGCGGGGCGACGCGGACCGGCGCGGACGGGTTCGGGGCGTGGATCATCCGCCCGTTGCCGACGTAGATGCCGACGTGGCTGATCCCGGCGTAGAAGAACACCAGGTCGCCAGGGAGGAGCTCCGAGCGGGGGACCCGGCGCCCGGCGGCGATCTGGGAGTACGTGGTGCGGGGCAGGGAGACGCCCGCCGAGCGGTAGGCGGCCTGGACGAGGCCGGAGCAGTCGAAGGCGTTCGGGCCGGTCGCGCCCCAGACGTAGGGGCTGCCGAGTTTGGCGTAGGCGTAGGAGACGGCGGCGGCCGCCCGCGGGCCCGGCGCCTGGACCGTGGCGGAGCCGGGAGCGGCGAGGGTGTCCCGCGCGCCGGCCGAGCGGGTCGCGCGGTCCGATGATCCGCCCACCTGCGAACGTTCCTGCGGACTCAGCCGGGACAGCAGCTGCCGCGCGGAGCCGAGCTTGCCGGTGACGGCCGTCCTGTGGCGCTTCAGCTCCGCCTGCCGTTCCTTGAGGGAGGCCAGCTCGACGCGGGCGGCCCCGCGCAGCTGCTCGATCTCGCGGAGCCGGCTGCGCACCCGCCGGACGGCGGCGCTCTGCCGGTCGCCCGCCCGCTCGACGAACTCCGCGTTCTCCAGGTAGCGGTCGGGGTCGTCGGACAGGGCGAGCTGCATCGCCGGGTCCAGGCCACCGGAGCGGTACTGCGCGGCGGCGACCGAGCCGAGCGCCTGCCGGGCCGCGTCGAGTCGTTCCTGCGAGCGGGCCGCCCGGTCCTGCAGCCCCCTCAGCCGCTGCCGGGCCTCGTCCGCCTGCTCCTTCGCGCCGTTGTACTTCTCGGTGGCGGCCTCCGCCAGCCGGTACAGCTTGGCCACTTCGGCCCTGACCTGGCCGGGGGTGAGCTGCGGCTCGGCGTGCCCGGTTCCGTCGAAGCCCGTCGCCGTCGCCGCGGAGGCGAGTGCGATCGTGGCGGCCGTACGGGCCGGGCCGCCGGCCATGGGGCGTTGTCGGGGCTTGCGGTGCGCTGCCACCTGGGGGCCACGTCCTTTCCTCGACCGCCGGTGGGGGTGTGCGGTCGCCGGGAGCGGACGGGCGGCCTGCGCGTCCGGCGGCGGCCCGCACAGGGGAGACGGGCCGCCGCCGGACTTTCTCGGCGGTGGTGTCCGACTGCCGCCCCTGGCCCGGGCGGCGGTGGGGAGCCGGTCACCTGCTGAAGGACGGTAGAGGTGCGCGTGCGGCCCTCGTGGCGGGTGTGCGGAACTGTCCCCGGAGGACCGGTGGTGACCGTATGCGACCAAGATCCCGCCTCGGCGCCCTTCGCTTCACTCAGCGTGATGACCGAAGCCCGAGATCATGGGCGGGCGGCGGTGATCGGGTGCTATGGGGCGCATATATGCACCACCGGGCCGGTGTCCGGCGGCCGGACGGGCCCTGGTTAGGCTCCGGCCTCATGGACGTACTCATCCACCTCTTCGTCGGCCTGCACATCATCGGCATCGCCTCGCTCCTGGGTGGCTTCCTCACCCAGCTGAAGGCGATGGGCGAGGGTACGGCCCGCTTCACGCCCGCGATGCTGCACGGCGCACTGACCATGCTGGTCACCGGCGTGGCCCTGGTCGGCCTCAACCAGGCCGACGACCAGTCCGTGAACAACATCAAGATCGCCGTGAAGCTGGCGCTCCTGATCGTGATCCTCGGCCTGGTCTACGTGAAGCGCGACGAGGAGCGGGTGGACAAGGGCCTGTTCGGTCTGGTCGGACTGCTCACCACGGCCAACGTCTTCATCGCCGTGCTCTGGACCTGACCCGGGAGGACCGGGCACCGGCCCGGGCCGAGGCGGCCGCCCAGAGGGTGCAGGCGAGCCATGCGGCCACGGCCGCCCACAGCAGCGCCTGGCCGGCGACGTCCAGCCAGGCGACGTCGAGCGCCGCGGCGACCTCCAGGGTGGCCGTCGCCGTCACGGCCCAGCAGAACACGGTCGCCCAGCGCCGCGCGTCGTAGTGGTGCCGCGGCCAGAACAGCTCGGCGACCAGGAGAGCGACGCAGGCGACCGCGGCGAGCACGAGCAGGATGACGGCGGTGTTGCGCAGGGCGTCGCCGTCGTCCTCGTTCCACAGGTAGAGGCGGGAGCTGTCGGCGGACAGCAGCTGCGCCCCGGCCAGCGCGGAGACCGCGAGCGCGCCCTCCGCGAACCAGTGGTCGCCGCGCCCCTCCTCCACCTGCCGGGGCTGGAAGCGGAACAGGGCGAAGCCGTACAGCGCGAGCCCCAGCCACAGCAGCACCAGGGCCGCGTGGGCCGGCCAGGCCAGCGACTCGGCCGCGGCCAAGGCGGCCGCCAGCACGGCGAGGCACTGGGTGGCCACACACCGCAGGAACACCGTCCCCCGCCGGCCCCCGACCTCCACGGCCAGCAGCACCGCCCAGACCAGCGCGGACAGGGCCAGCAGCGCCCAGGCCACGGACCGCAGACCCGCGGCGGTGAAACCGGTGCCGAGGAGGGCGGCGGCCGCCGCGGTGGTGAACACGGCCGGCACCTCCGCCCGCCACGCGCCGCGCGCCCGCTGCAGCAGGCTCACGGCCGCCACCAGCCACGCCCCGCACGCCAGGGCCAGCACGACGCGGGAGAGGGCGGCGTGACCCGCGGAGTCGAGACCGACCGACACGGTGCCGGTCGCCAGCGCATACGTCGCCCACCAGGTGGCAAACGGGGAGGGACCGGACATGGTGCCGATGCTAGAGAGCAACGCGCGCCGGAGGTGAGGGGCACGCGCGCGTGCCCCTCAAAAACGTCCGCGTCCGCTCAGGCGGGCCGCACCACGCTGTGGATCGCCGACTCGCCGTCGTAGTAGACCGACTCCTCGCGCACGTACGTGCCCGGCTTCGGCGCGTGGATCATCATGCCGTTGCCGATGTACAGCCCGACGTGCGTGACGTCGTCGTAGAAGAAGACCAGGTCGCCCGGCCGGGCCTGCGACATCGGAACGGTGGTGCCGGCGTCGACCTGGTCGTAGGTCGTGCGCGGGAGGGTGACGCCGGCGGCCTTCCAGGCGGCCTGGGTGAGGCCGGAGCAGTCGTAGGAGCCGGGACCGACGGCGCCCCAGACGTACGGCTTGCCGATCTGGGCGCGCGCGAACGCCAGGGCCTTGTCCGCCTTGGTGGCGTACGAGGAGTCCACCGGGGCCGGCGCGGAGGGCGAGCCGGAGTCCGGCGACGGTGAGCCGCTCTCCTGCCGCGGGGCCTCCTCGCGCTGCGCCTGCTCCTGCGCGGCCTGCTGCCGGGCCAGCTCGGCGGCCCGGCGGGCGGCTTCCCGCTGCTTCTCCTGCTCGATCGCCGCGAGCCGCGCCTTCTCCGCGGCGGTCAGCCTCGACATCAGCTCGCGGGCGTCGGCCAGCTTGCGCTGGACGGCCGCCTTGGCCGCCTTCAGGTCGCCCTGCGCGTCCGTGAGGTTCTCGAGGCTCTCGGTGGCCTCACGGCGCTTCGTCATCGTCTCGGACTGCTGTGTGACGAAGTCGTCGACCGCTTCCTTCTGGCGGCCGGTCATCCGGTCCATCAGCTGGGTCTGGTCGAAGTAGTCCTGCGGGGTGTCGGCGAGCAGGAACGTCGCCGTCTCCGGCGCGGCCGCCCCCGTGCGGTACTGGGCGGAGGCGTAGGAACCGAGCTTGTCGCGCGCCTCGTTGAGCTTCTCGGCGCGCTGCGCGACGTCGTCGAGGAGGGTGTCGACGCGCTTGCGCTGCTTCGCCGTCCTCTCCTTGGCGCCGTTGTACTTGTCGGTCGCCGACTCGGCCTGGCGGTACAGGTCGTCGACCTTCTTCTCGACTTCTTCGAGGCTGGGCTTGTCGTCGGCCTCGGGGGCGGCGTTGGCCGACTGGGACAGCAGGGCCACCGAGGTGAGGGCCGCCGTTGCCAGGGCGGGGGTCCGTATGCCTGCCACGCGCGAACCGGTGGGACGCGACTTGCGGTGCGACGCCAAGGGAGGCGACTCCTTCCATCGTCCGCCTACCGGGTTAGCTGTCGGGTTCGGGCGGGTGGTTCGGAAGGGTTGCCCTACGGCCTTCTCCGGATACGGAGGCGGGCCGATTCACCCCGGGGTTCTCGGTTGGGTCCCCGGCTCCGGCTGCCGCTGCGGCACACCGGACTCGGCGGAGGCCGCGCGGCCCGGCGACGTTCGCCGGAGAGGGTCGTGCGGCCTGATCGCACGGTAGCCAACTCGTGTGGTCCCTGTGAAGGTTGATGGGTGATATGCCCGATACATTTTCGTGACCTTTCCCGGGAGCATCGCTCGGAGTGAACGATCCCGGCGGCTTGGTCGTGACTTGCCCTGAATTGTTATGGACATAGCGGACCGTGATCACGCGGTACTGGAGGGTGACAACGCGCCAGGAGTCGGCGGTCCGGCCGGTGTGCGGGGCGATGTTCCCGGGGTGGCGGCGGGCTGTCAGTGGGGCGCCCTAGACTCGGAGAGCGATGAGCAGCCTCTTTGACGACAACTTCCTGGCGAGCCTCCAGGCCCAGCGGGGCCCCGCGGACGAGCCCCCGCCGCCCCCCGAGGACGATCACGCTCCGGAGCCGCTTCCGGACGATCTGTTCGGCGGGAAGTTCGACGTGCCGCCGGACCGCGACACCCACTACCGGGACGGCGCGCCCCGCCCGGTGATCGACGCCGCCGCACTGCTGGAAGGGCTCAACGACAACCAGCGGGCCGCCGTCGTCCACTCCGGCTCCCCGCTGCTCATCGTCGCCGGCGCCGGGTCCGGCAAGACCCGCGTGCTCACCCACCGCATCGCCCACCTGCTGGCCGAGCGGCACGTGCACCCGGGCCAGATCCTCGCCATCACCTTCACCAACAAGGCCGCCGGCGAGATGAAGGAGCGCGTCGAGCAGCTCGTCGGCCCGCGGGCGAACGCGATGTGGGTCATGACCTTCCACAGCGCGTGCGTGCGCATCCTGCGCCGCGAGTCCAAGAAGCTCGGCTTCACCTCGTCGTTCTCGATCTACGACGCCGCCGACTCCAAGCGGCTCATGGCGCTGGTCTGCCGAGACCTGGACCTGGACCCCAAGCGCTACCCGCCGAAGTCCTTCAGCGCCAAGATCAGCAACCTGAAGAACGAGCTGATCGACGAGGAGGACTTCGCCGCCCAGGCGACCGACGGTTTCGAGAAGACCCTCGCCCAGGCCTACGCGATGTACCAGTCGCGGCTGCGCGAGGCGAACGCCCTCGACTTCGACGACCTGATCATGACGACGGTCAACCTGCTGCGCGCCTTCCCGGACGTCGCCGAGCACTACCGCCGCCGCTTCCGCCATGTCCTGGTCGACGAGTACCAGGACACCAACCACGCCCAGTACGCCCTGGTCCGCGAGCTGGTCGGCACCTCCGAGCACCCCGTCGACGTGCCGCCCGAGGCCGAGGTGCCGCCCGCCGAGCTGTGCGTGGTGGGCGACGCCGACCAGTCGATCTACGCCTTCCGCGGCGCGACGATCCGCAACATCCTCCAGTTCGAGGAGGACTACCCGGACGCGACGACGATCCTGCTCGAGCAGAACTACCGCTCCACGCAGACCATCCTGTCGGCGGCCAACGCCGTCATCGAGCGCAACGAGTCCCGCCGCCCCAAGAACCTGTGGACCAACGCGGGCACCGGTGCGCGGATCACCGGCTACGTCGCCGACACCGAGCACGACGAGGCGCAGTTCGTCGCCGAGGAGATAGACCGCCTCACCGACGCCGGCGAGGCCAAGGCGGGCGACGTCGCGGTCTTCTACCGCACCAACGCCCAGTCCCGTGTCTTCGAAGAGGTCTTCATCCGCGTCGGCCTGCCCTACAAGGTCGTCGGCGGCGTGCGCTTCTACGAGCGCAAGGAGGTCCGGGACGTCCTGGCCTACCTGCGCGTGCTGTCCAACCCCGAGGACTCGGTGCCGCTGCGCCGGATCCTCAACGTCCCCAAGCGGGGCATCGGCGACCGCGCCGAGGCGATGATCGACGCCCTGGCCCAGCGCGAGAAGATCAGCTTCCCGCAGGCGCTCAAGCGCGTCGACGAGGCGTACGGCATGGCCGCGCGCTCCACCAACGCCGTCAAGCGGTTCAACACGCTGATGGAGGACCTCCGCACGATCGTCGAGTCCGGCGCCGGACCGGCCACCGTCCTGGAGGCCGTGCTGGAGCGCACCGGCTACCTGGCCGAGCTCCAGGCGTCCACCGACCCCCAGGACGAGACCCGGATCGAGAACCTCCAGGAACTCGCCGCCGTCGCCATGGAGTTCGAGCAGGAACGCGGCGAGGACGCGGAGACCGGCGGCACCCTGTCCGACTTCCTCGAACAGGTCGCGCTGGTCGCCGACTCCGACCAGATCCCCGACGAGGAGGACGGCGACGGCGTCATCACGCTGATGACCCTGCACACCGCCAAGGGCCTGGAGTTCCCGGTCGTCTTCCTCACCGGCATGGAGGACGGCGTCTTCCCGCACATGCGTGCCCTGGGGGAGAACAAGGAACTGGAGGAGGAACGCCGCCTGGCCTACGTCGGGATCACGCGCGCCCGCGAGCGGCTGTATCTGACGCGGTCCACCCTGCGCAGCGCCTGGGGCCAGCCGTCGTACAACCCGCCGTCCCGGTTCCTGGAGGAGATCCCGCCGGCCCACGTTGAGTGGAAGCGCACGGGTTCGACCGTGCCCGCGTCCTCCGGGCCGGTCTCCGCGGTCGCGGCCTCCCTGTCCTCGTCCCGCTCGCGCTCCTCGGCGTCCGGTGCCTCCGGCTTCGCCACGCGCCGCACCGCCGAGAAGCCGGTGGTGGCGCTGACCGTCGGGGACCGGGTCACCCACGACCAGTTCGGGCTCGGCACGGTCGTCGCGGTCAAGGGAACGGGCGCGAACGCCGAGGCGACGATCGACTTCGGCGACACCAAGCCCAAGCGGCTGCTGCTGCGCTACGCGCCGGTGGAGAAGCTCTGACCCGCTGAGAGGAGGCTCCCGTTCGCACGCCGCGGGCGGGGGCCGGGGGCCGGGAGGGACCGCCGGAGCGTCCCCGACCGCCGTGGGATCAGGCCGGGTTGATGCCGTGGCTGCGCAGCCACGGGAGCGGGTCGATCGCGGAGCCGCCGCCCGGGCGCACCTCGAAGTGCAGGTGCGGACCGGTGGAGTTGCCGGAGTTGCCGGAGCGGGCGATCGGGTCGCCGGCCTTCACGGCCGTGCCGGAGGGGACGGTGTAGGTGGAGAGGTGGCAGTACCACGTCTCCGTGCCGTCCTTCGCGGTCACGATCATCATGTTGCCGTAGGCGCTGTTCCACTGCGTGCGCACGGTGCCGTCGGTCGCGGCCATCACGGTCGTGCCGTACGCGACGGGGAAGTCGATGCCCGTGTGCAGGGACATCCAGTTGATGCCCGACTGGCCGTAGTAGGCGCTCAGTCCGTGCTGCGAGACCGGCAGGGCGAACTTGGGGCGCAGCCGCTCCTTGCGGGCCGCCTCCTCGGCCGCCCGCTTCTTCTCGGCGACCTGCTGGGCCTTGAGGTCGATGCGCTCCTGCGTGCGGCTGGCCCGGTCGGCGAAGTCGTCGGCGCCGGCGGCGAGGCTCTGCAACTGCGTGTCGAGCTTGTTGTTGGCGGCGGCCGGCTTCACCGGCTGCACGTCCGCGGCCGTCGTGTGCGCCTCGGCCGTGCTGTCCTCGGTGAAGCTGCCCACCGATGCGGCCGCGATCCCCGCGACCCCCATCACGCACGCCGACGGCACCGCGACGGTCAGCAGCGCCGAACGCTTCGGCGGCGTACGGCGGCGGGAACGGGACCCGGCACGCGCGGCCGCCCGGGAACCGGGGGGCGTGACCTCTTCCTGGCCGTCCAGGAGCGGGCCGACGGCGGGCAGTTCACCGGTGGAGGCCATCTCGCCGCCGTCGGCGGCGGGCCCGTGTCCGGCGGGGTCGTCGTAGCCGACGTGCTCGAACGTCGCCGTCTCGAGCTGGTCGAACGGCACCGGCTCGGACGGGTCGAACTGCACCGGCTCGTGCTGCTCGAACTGCGTCGGCTCGTGCTGCTCGAAGGTTTCGGCAGGCTGCTCGTGGCCGTCGCCGGCCGGGGCCGAACCGTCCGAGTTCCACTGCGTGGCGTCGTAGGCGCCGGTGTCGAAAGTCTGCGTGCCCCAGTCCCACTGCTGGGTGTGGCCGCCCGCGTTGCCCGACTGGTCCGGCTGGAGCCAGGCGCCGCTGTCCCACTGGCCGGTGGTGTCCGGGGCCGGGGACGGCGACGGGATGCCCGCCACCGGCTGCTGCCCGGTCTCCCAGGAGGTCGTGTCGTAGACGCCGGTGTCGTAGGCGGCGTGGTGCTGGGCCGCGTAGGCGTCATAGTTCGCGTTGCCGGGGGTACCCGTGGACCACTGACCGGAGTCGTACGCACCCGTGCCGTGGCCGGTGCCCGGCATGTCGCCGAAGAGGGGGTCCGTGGCGAAGCTCGAAGTGGCGTGAGCGGAGGCGTCGAGCCCCGCGCCGTCGCCGGGGTGAAAACCGGTGGCGGGGTGGTCGCCGTACGTGGTGAAGTCGCCGTACGGGGCTTCCTGGGTGCCGTACGACGCGTAGTGCGCCGAGTCGGCGTCGGAAGCCGGAGCCGGGGCCATGGTCCCCGACGGGTGACGGTCGTTCACCAACTTCTCTTTCGCCTCGACAACAGGGGCTGCCAGAGCAGTGCGGCGACTGTACCCGGCGGTACGCGGGCACGACAATCTTCGGCAGGTTTCACGCGCGCAGGAAACGGGCATTCGGCCGTGTTTTGGCGGACTGCGGGCGCGGGTTTGGCCTTGTGTTCGAGGTTTGTTCGAAGCTGATCGGGGCTGCGCGGTCCTGTGGCGGCTGTATGACGAGTTCAGGCCACCGTCAGACCTCCGGCCGACTCCCCGGCCGGGTTTCCCGTCTCGTCCGCGGAGGGTTCCCCCGGCAGCGCCGTGTCGAGGACCTCCCGGATTCCGGCGGCGACCGCGGGGTGCACGGGCAGGGCGAGATGGCCGATGCCGGTGACCCGCACGTTGCGCACCGACAGATCGGGATGGTCGATGCGGGCCGCCTCCGGCGGGACCATCACATGATCCAGGTCGCTCCAGAAGCCGACGAAGTGCGTACGGCAGTCAGGGGCGGGCAGGGCGAGCTCCTCGAGCACCGGTGAGCCGGGGCGCATCTGGCGCACGATGGGGTGCGCGTCGGCCAGGCGCGCCGCACGGGTGCCGGCATGCGGTGTGCCGAGCGTGACGACGGTCCGCACCCGCGTGTCGCCGCCGAGCCGCTGCACGTAGTACCGCGCGATCAGGCCCCCGAGGCTGTGCCCGACGATGTCGACCCGCTCGGCCCCGGTGTGCTCGCAGACCTCCTCGATGTGCCGGCCGAGCCGCTCCGCCGCGACCCGTATGTCGCACGTGAGCGGCGAGTAGTTGAGGGACTCGACCTGATGCCTGCCGTGCCGGGCGAGGTTGCGGCGCAGCAGGACGAAGACCGAGCGGTTGTCGATGAGTCCGTGCAGCAGGACCACGGGCGGCTTCGCTCGCGCGGGCAGCCGGGCGGCGCCGTCGCCGGCAGGTGCCGGGACCGGGGCGCGCCGCTCCCGTGTGATGCCACAGGGGTAGAGGAGGAGGTGCCCGGCCAGGATCGCCAGCTCCAGGGCGGTCGCCTTCAGTAGCGGCGCGGACCATCCGGCCGGCAGGCCGGTCGGCTCGGGCGGCAGGCCCCGGGCGGCCGGGAGGATCGGCAGGACGGCGCCGGCGATCCGGCTGACGGCTGTGATCCCGCTGAGCCCGGTGACCTTCATGGCCGACCTCCTGTCGGCACGCCCCGGGGACGACCCCGCCCCCCGTGTGCCCTCGTGGAAAGCAGCCGTGAAGACGGCCGGCGACGACCGCCCGAGCGGTGTGAGTGCCGTGGGCTGCGGGAACAGTGCGCGGCGTGTGGCGTGGGTGACGCCGGTGGTGCGACGAGGTCCCCGATCGGTGGGGTGACGAGGTTTCTCGCTGATGCGCCGTGCGTGCCCTGCGTGTCGTGCCGGCCCTGTGTGCCTTCGCCGAAGTGCCGTACCGCCGCCGGGTGTGGTGGGTGGCGCGGCGAACGGATGACCTTCTGGCGGCTCCCTTGCGCTTGTCCCACCATGTGATTTCCCCCTCGGTCTGCGCCCCGAAACTGCCGGGTGCGGGATCCTGGAGATAACGTTCGTTCACTTGCCCGGACGGTTCGGGGCGGGGCGTCCGTGCCGTGGCGCCGCAGCAGCTGCGGTGGGCGGCGGCCCGAGCGGTGTGTTCGGCGTGTACTGCGCGGGGGATCTGTGCGGTACTTGTCGGTACGGATGGATGTAGTCGCTTCATGGAGGCAGTGATGGGTGTGGCAGCCGGTCCGATCCGCGTGGTGGTGGCCAAGCCGGGGCTCGACGGCCACGATCGCGGGGCCAAGGTGATCGCGCGCGCCCTGCGCGACGCCGGTATGGAGGTCATCTACACGGGCCTTCACCAGACCCCGGAGCAGATCGTCGGCACGGCGATCCAGGAGGACGCCGACGCGATCGGGCTCTCCATCCTCTCCGGCGCGCACAACACGCTCTTCGCGGCGGTGATCGACCTGCTCAAGGAGCGGGACGCCGACGACATCCTCGTCTTCGGCGGCGGGATCATCCCCGAGGCGGACATCGCCCCGCTGAAGGAGAAGGGCGTCGCGGAGATCTTCACTCCCGGCGCGACCACGCAGGCGATCGTCGACTGGGTCCGCGAGAACGTGCGCCAGCCTGCCGGGGCGTAGCCTTCCGGCGGTTCGGGCGCGGCTCGTGTCCGTGCGTGGTGCTGAACCGAGGCGTGTGGGTCGTGCCGGTCCGTGGGCGCATGCGTAGGCGTCGGCCCATGCGTGTGCGGTGCGGGTGGTGGAGTCGCTGATGCGGCGGATGCCGGCGCGGCCGGGTCCCGGCGGACGGGCGGTGGTGCTCCCGGCGGGGTCGCCGGGTGTCACGGCGCCTGCAGTTCCTCCGTCATGGCCGCACGCAGGCGCAGGGTCGTGACCAGGCGCTGGAAGGCCTCCGCCCAGTAGCCACCGGCTCCGGGCGAGGAGTTCTCCGCCTCGTCCGGCACGGCCAGCAGGGCGTCGAGACGGATCGCCTCCGCCGGATCGAGGCAGCGCTCGGCCAGTCCCATCACTCCGCTGAAGCTCCATGGGTAACTCCCCGCGTCTCGAGCGATGTTCAGCGCGTCCACCACCGCCCGGCCGAGCGGGGGAGCCCACGGCACCGCGCACACGCCGAGCAACTGGAACGCCTCGGACAGACCGTGCGTGGCGATGAAGCCGGCCACCCACTCGGCCCGTTCGGCGCCGCCCAGCGTGCCGAGCAGCTTGGCGCGCTCGGCCAGGGACACCGCACCGGGGCCGCCGGCCTCCGGGGCCGTGGGCTCGCCGAGCAGCGCCCGTGACCACGCGGCGTCCCCCTGACGGGCCGCCGCCCGGCACCACGCCGCGTGCAGTTCGCCCTGCCAGCCGTCCGCCACGGGCAGTGCCACGATCTCCGCGGGTGTCCGGCCGCCCAGGCGTCCCGACCAGATGCCCAGCGGTGCCGCCTCCACCAACTGCCCGAACCACCATGATCGTTCACCCCGTCCCGCGGGAGCCTTGGCCACCACACCGTCGCGCTCCATACCGGAGTCGCACTCGTGCGGCGCTTCGACGCCGATCGCCGGTCCCGGCTCCCGGGGTTCTCGTGCCTCCGGGTCCGGGACGTGCCCGTCGGCGGAGGAGTACGCCGTCTGCGCGTGGTCGATGGCCACGCAGGCCCCCGCCCGGACCGCCATCCGGGCGGCCAGCGCCGAACCGGGCAGCGACGACAGCAGTTCCGCCGCGGTCGCCCGGACGTTGCGACTGCGGTCGGCCAGGGCCTGCTCCAGGAACGGCTCGTCCAGCGGGCCCAGGCCCGCGCGCAGGGAGTCGAGGAACATCAGCCGGTCCTCGGCCCGTTCGGTCGTCCACGTCGCCGCGAGCAACTCACGGGCGGCGGCCGGGTCGCCGGAGCGCAACGCGGACAGCAGCGCGACCCGTTCCGCGAACAGGCCCTCCTGCCACAACTGCTCGATGCCCTCGGCGTCGTCGAGGCGCGGCAGGGCCGCTCCACCGCCGGGCGCCGACCGCAGGGCGAACCGCCAGTCCGGGTTCAGCCGGGCCAGCCACAGGGCGCGCGGCCCGGCGAACTCCAGTGCCGCCGGGCGCAGATCCGTACGGCCCCGGGCCGCGTCCAGCAGCGCCGGGAGCACGTGCGCGGGCGGTGCGAAGCCGCGGGCGTTGGCCGTCGCGAGCCACTGCGGCAGCAGTTCCATCAGGTCCGGGGCCGCCCCCCGGCGGCCGCCGCCCGACGGGCCCGGGCGGTCGGCCAGGAGCAGGGCGAGTCTGCGGGCCGCCGCGGCGGGCAGCGGCGGGCGCGTGTCCTGCGGGGCCGGGCGCGGTCGCTCGGCAGCCCCGGCCGGACGCAGACCGGCCCGGCGGCGCACGGTCTCCACGGCCGCCGCGTCCAGCAGGGCCGCCGGCGCGTCCGCACCCGGAGCGATGCCCGGCGGGGTGCGCCGGTCGGTGCCGAGCAGCGCGGTCGTGACGAGCCCTTCCCAGGCGCCCTCGGCGGGCGCGTCCACGGGTGTGGAGGTCCTGGTCATGAACTTCCCTTCTGCCGGACTGCCAGGGGCGGTTGGAGGACCGTCCTCACCGGTTGTCCTGTGATGCCGAACGATGCGTGGATCCGTGGGATGGATGACGGGGTCGACGGGCCGACGGGTGGATGGATGACGGGTCGACGGGTGGATGGGCAACGGGTCGACGGGTGGATGGGTGGCTGGGTGGATGGGGGCGGCGGGTCGGTCCGTGGCGTGGGTGAGTCCGCGCGGTGCGGGGGACGCGTCGCCGAACGCCCCGACCCGCCTTCAGCAGAGGCTGACCGGGTCCCCCGCGCCTTCGGGCCAGGCCGTCAGCGGGGTGAAGCCCTGGTGGCCGCACTCGCCGAAGACCTTGACCGGCGCGCCGCCCGACAGGGCGACCAGTCGCCACAGGCCCGGACGGGACCGCGCCACCGGGGTGAGCGGAAGGGCCGCGTCCTCGTCGGTGTCCGCCAGCTGCCAGGAGCCGCCGTCCGGGACGGGAACGACCCGGTCCAGCGTCACGGGGACCGACTCCAGCCACGGGTCCTCGCGCAGGGCGTCGCCGTAGCGGGCGGCCGCCCGGGTCGTCGTCAGACCCGGCGGGCGTATCGCGGTCGGCGCGGGCGGGGCGAACTGCTCGCCCAGCGCGACCCGCGGCTGCCCGGCGCCGGGATACGCCGACACCTCGGCCTCCAGGGCCAGGCCCACAGGCAGCGACAACTCCGGGGCCCGGCCCGCAGCGCCGTAGGACAGGAGCAGTACCGTGCGCTGCGAGTCGGCGCCGTGCAGCCATATCCGGCGGGTCGTCAGACGCGGGTCCGCCGTGTCGTACTGGGCGAGGACCAGCCAGCTGTCCTTGCGCGGCGGGCCGTCGGCGGAAGCCGGCAGGCCGATACGGGAGCGGACCGTGGCCGCGAGGCCGTCCGGCAGCCGCTCACGGCGCAGCCAGCCCTGGCCGAGGAGATGCAGCAGCGCACACTCCTCCAGCAGCCGCACCGGCCAGCCGGGGCCGGTGGACGGGATGGCGCCCAATTCCCGTACCCGCGCGGCGAGACCCTGGGCCTGGGCGTCGACCATGCGGGCCGCCGTCTCCTCCCACAGCCCGTAACCCGAGTGCTCCGCCGAGGCCAGGCCCCCGCGGAGCAGGTCCGTCAGGCGCTGCTCCAGTTCCGTCGCGCCCGCCGTGACCCGCTCGGCCCGGCGCTCCGCCCGGCGGCGGGCGGCCTCGGGACCGGCTGAACCGGACGGCCCGCCGGGTCCGTCCCCGTCCTTCTTGTCCTCACCTTTGGCCGCTGCCCGGCTTCGCCGGCCGGAGATCCACTGCTCGGCCCAGCCCGGTGGCTCCCCGGCCGGCACGGCCCCGTCCTCGCCCGCCCAGAGCAGCAGCAGCCCCAGCGCGTGCTTGCACGGGAACTTGCGGCTCGGGCAACTGCACCTGTACGCGGGCCCGGACGCGTCCGCGAGGTCCACGACCGTCTGATACGGCTTGCTCCCGCTGCCCTTGCACAGCCCCCACACCGTCCCCTCGTCCGTACTCCCCGCCTCGGACCACGGCCCCGCCGCGCCGAGTTTGCTTCCCGCTTTGCGTGATGCGGCGTCAGGCGCAAGTGCCAGCACCTGGTCCGCGGTCCAGCGCACCCCCTGCTGAGTCATGGGACCGAAGGTAGGTCCCACCACTGACAATCGGCTCGGCGAGCACCGGCGGCCGGGTGCTCGTGCCCGCGTTCGCGCAGGTCAGAGCGCATTGTCAGTGGCGTGGTGTTACGTGGACCGCAGATCCGAACCGGGCGAGCTGGAGGGGGACTTTGCCATGACCGTGTCCGTGGAGCCGACGTCCGTCGAAGCGGGCGAGGCGGCACCGGCCGAGGCGTTGCGACCGCATGCCGAGGACGCCTTCGCGCAGGAACTGGCCGCGCTGGCCGCTCAGGACGACCGTCCGCGTCCGGCCCGCTGGAAGCTGTCGCCGTGGGCCGTGGCCACGTATCTGCTCGGCGGCACCCTTCCCGACGGCACGGTGATCACGCCGAAGTACGTGGGACCGCGCCGCATCGTCGAGGTCGCCGTCACCACGCTCGCCACCGACCGCGCCCTGCTCCTGCTGGGCGTGCCGGGCACGGCGAAGACCTGGGTGTCCGAGCACCTGGCCGCGGCCGTCAGCGGCGACTCCACCCTGCTCGTGCAGGGCACCGCGGGCACCCCGGAGGAGGCCATCCGCTACGGGTGGAACTACGCGCAGCTGCTCGCCCACGGACCGAGCCGCGACGCCCTCGTGCCCAGCCCGGTCATGCGGGCGATGGCGGAGGGCATGACGGCCCGGGTCGAGGAGCTCACCCGCATCCCGGCGGACGTCCAGGACACGCTGATCACGATCCTGTCGGAGAAGACGCTACCGATACCGGAGCTCGGTCAGGAGGTGCAGGCGGTCCGCGGCTTCAACCTGATCGCCACGGCCAACGACCGCGACCGCGGGGTCAACGACCTGTCCAGCGCCCTGCGCCGCCGGTTCAACACGGTGGTGCTGCCGTTGCCGGAGAGCCCGGAAGCCGAGGTCGACATCGTCTCCCGCCGTGTCGACCAGATCGGCCGCTCCCTCGACCTGCCGGCCGCGCCCGACGGCCTCGACGAGATCCGCCGGGTCGTCACCGTCTTCCGCGAGCTGCGTGACGGCGTCACGACCGACGGCCGGACGAAGCTCAAGTCGCCCAGCGGCACCCTGTCCACGGCCGAGGCGATCTCCGTCGTCACCAACGGACTCGCGCTGGCCGCCCACTTCGGCGACGGCGTGCTGCGGCCCGGCGATGTCGCCGCGGGCATCCTCGGCGCGGTGGTCCGCGACCCCGCGGCGGACCGCGTCATCTGGCAGGAGTACCTGGAGACGGTCGTACGCGAGCGCGACGGCTGGACGGACTTCTACCGGGCCTGCCGCGAGGTGAGCGGGTGAGCCACGCGGCGCGGGGACCGGGCGCGGACACGGGACGGGAGGGGAGAAGGTGACGGAGGTGGAAGGGGCCGCGGTCCGGCGGCCCGGGGCGGAGCCGCTGCTGCTCGGCGTGCGCCACCACGGGCCGGGATCGGCGCGGGCCGTGCGGGCCGCGCTCGACGAGGCCCGGCCGGGCGCCGTGCTGGTCGAGGGGCCGCCCGAGGCGGACGCGCTGATCCCGCTCGCGGCCGACGAGGGGATGCGGCCGCCGGTCGCGCTGCTCGCCCACGCGGTGGACGAGCCCGGCCGCTCGGCGTTCTGGCCGCTGGCCGAGTTCTCCCCCGAGTGGGTCGCCCTGCGCTGGGCGCTGGAACACGGCGTCCCGGCCCGTTTCATCGACCTGCCGGCCACGCACACGCTGGCGTGGGACGAGCAGGGGGACGCCGGAGGGGAGCGTCCTCCGCACGAGCCAAGCGGTGACGACGACCCGTCGGATCCGGGCCCCGCCGAGGTGCGGATCGACCCGCTCGGCGTGCTCGCCGAGACCGCCGGGTACGACGACCCGGAGCGCTGGTGGGAGGACGTCGTCGAGCACCGGGGGCCGGGCCGGGGTGACGCGCTCGCGCCGTTCACGGTGCTCGAGGAGGCCATGGCGGCCCTGCGGGAGGCCTACGGCAGCGGAGGGCGCGACCGGGACCTGGTGCGCGAGGCGTACATGCGCCTGCATGTGCGTGCCGCGCAGAAGGAGTTCGCGGAGGGAGTGGCCGTCGTCTGCGGTGCCTGGCACGTTCCGGCCCTGCGGCGGAAGACCACCGTC
The DNA here is from genome assembly GCF_055567995.1 of Streptomyces sp. NPDC026246. Classification (NCBI taxonomy): domain Bacteria; kingdom Bacillati; phylum Actinomycetota; class Actinomycetes; order Kitasatosporales; family Streptomycetaceae; genus Streptomyces; species Streptomyces sp. NPDC026246. The sequence continues at coordinate 167,481 of NZ_JBVHPJ010000003.1, forward strand.
ACCGCCGACAGGGCGCTGCTGAAGGGCCTGCCCAAGGTCAAGACGGACATGACGTGGGTGCCGTGGACCCACCGCAGGCTGTCCCGGTTCAGCGGGTACGGCGCGGGCATCGACTCACCGGGCTGGTACGGGCACCTGTTCGGCTCCCCCGACCGGCCGGTCGAGCGGTGGATGACCAAGGTGGCCGGGCTGCTGCGCGAGGAGGACCGGATGGTCTCCTCCGCCCATGTCATCGAGTCGGTACGGCTGGCGGAGACGCTCGCCGCGATGCGCGGCCGTCCGCTGCCCGGCCTGAGCGAGACGACGGACGCCGTACGGGCGGTCATGTGCGAGGGCTCGGACGTGCCGCTGGCGCTGGTGCGGGACCGGCTGGTCGTGGGGGACGTGCTGGGGGAGGTGCCGCCGACGGCACCGGCCGTTCCGCTGCAGCGCGATCTGGACCGGCTCCAGCGCCGGCTGCGGCTGAAGCCCGAGGCGCTGGAGCGTGAGCTGGAACTCGACCTGCGCAGGGACACCGACGCCGCGCGCAGCAGACTCCTGCACCGGCTGCGGCTGCTCGGCATCGCCTGGGGCGAGCCGGCCGCGTCCAGGAGCAGCACCGGTACGTTCCGCGAGACGTGGCGGCTGCGCTGGGAGCCGGAGCTGTCCGTGCGGATCGCCGAGGCCGGCGTGTGGGGCACGACCGTCCTGTCCGCCGCGACCGCCAAGGCCGAGGCCGACGCCGTCGCCGCCCGCGGACTCGCCGACGTCACGGCACTCGCCGAGCGCTGCCTGCTGGCCGAACTGCCCGACGCCCTGCCCACGGTGATGCGGATCCTCGCCGACCGCGCCGCCCTCGATGCGGACGTCGGCCACCTCGCCCAGGCACTCCCGGCCCTGGTCCGTTCACTGCGCTACGGCGACGTCCGCGGCACGGACACCGGGGCGCTGGGAGAGGTCGCCGCCGGTCTGGCCGAGCGCGTCTTCGTCGGCCTGCCGCCGGCCTGTGCCGCCCTGGACGCGGACGCCGCCGAGGAGATGCGGTCCCATGTGGACGCGGTGCACTCGGCCGTGGGTCTCCTCGGTGACACAACCGCGGTGGGACACGGCCGGCTGAGGAACCGCTGGCAGGCCGTCCTGCGGGTGCTGTCCGCGCGGGACACCGTGCCCGGGGTGATCAGAGGGCGGGCCGTGCGGCTGCTGCTCGACGACGGCGAACTGGAGCAGGACGAGGCGGCGCGCCTCATGGGGCTCGTCCTGTCACCGGGCACCCCGCCCGCGGACGCGGCCGCCTGGATCGAGGGGTTCGTCGGAGGGGGTTCCGGCGGCGGCCTGCTCCTCGTGCACGACGAACGGCTGCTCGGGCTGGTCGACGCCTGGCTGACCGGCGTGCCGGCCGACGCGTTCACGGACGTGCTGCCCCTGCTGCGGCGCACGTTCTCGGCGTACGAACCCGGGGTGCGCCGCACCCTGGGCGAACTGGTCCGGCGCGGCCCGGGCACCACGGGAGGCGCCGCAGCCGCGGCCTCCGGCCTGCCCGGCTTCGCGCCCGGACTCGACCCGGCGCGTGCACAGGCCGTACTGCCGGTCGTCCGGCTGCTGCTCGGCCTGGACGAAGAACGCGTTGACAACGAACTGACGGGGGTGACGGGATGACGACCGACGCGACGGCCGCGACCGAAACGGTCGCCGACACGCACGAGGCGGCCCGTCGGCCGGGGACGACCGTGCCGGTGATGCCGCTGTGGGAACGACCGCGAGCGGGAGGGCAACGGTGACGGCCGAGGCGACGGACGCCACGCGGGAGAGGCTGCGGCGGTGGCGGCTGGTGCTCGGGGGCGAGGCCGCCGACGGCACGGGATGCGTGCTGTCCGGGCAGGACGCGGCGATGGACGGAGCTCTCACCGCGCTCTACGGCAGAAAGGACGGCGGGAAGCAGGCCGGCCGGGACCGTTCCGCGGGCCTCGGCGCGTCGGCCCCGTCGGTGGCCCGCTGGCTCGGCGACATCCGCACCTACTTCCCGTCCTCCGTCGTGCAGGTCATGCAGCGCGACGCCATCGACCGGCTCGGCCTCGCCACGCTGCTGCTGGAGCCGGAGATGCTGGAGGCGGTCGAGGCCGACGTGCACCTGGTCGGCACGCTGCTGTCGCTCAACAAGGCCATGCCCGAGACGACGAAGGAGACGGCACGGGCCGTGGTGCGCAAGGTCGTCGAGGACCTGGAGAAGCGCCTGGCCGGCCGTACCCGGGCCACTCTCACCGGCGCGCTCGACCGCAGTGCCCGCGTCAGCCGGCCCCGTCATCACGACATCGACTGGAACCGCACCATCGCGGCCAACCTCAAGCACTACCTGCCCGAGCACCGGACGATCGTGCCGGAGCGGCTCATCGGCTACGGGCGGGCGACCCGGTCCACGAAGAAGGAGGTCATCCTCTGTATCGACCAGTCGGGATCCATGGCGGCATCGGTCGTGTACGCATCGGTGTTCGGGGCGGTGCTCGCCTCGATGCGGACGATCTCCACGCGACTCGTCGTCTTCGACACGGCGGTGGCCGACCTGACCGACCAGCTCGACGATCCGGTGGACGTCCTGTTCGGTACGCAACTGGGCGGCGGCACGGACATCAACCGGGCGCTGGCCTACTGCCAGTCGCAGATCACCCGGCCCGCCGAGACCGTGGTCGTGCTGATCAGCGACCTCTACGAGGGCGGCATCCGCAACGAGATGCTCAAGCGGGTCGCGGCGATGAAGGCGTCGGGAGTGCAGTTCGTGACGCTGCTGGCGCTGTCGGACGAGGGGGCCCCGGCCTACGACCGGGAGCACGCGGCGGCCCTGGCGGCCCTAGGGGCACCGGCGTTCGCCTGTACGCCCGACCTGTTCCCCGAGGTGATGGCGGCGGCGATAGAGAAGCGGCCGCTGCCGGTACCGGACGCGGCGTGAGGTGAGGTGCGGTGAGGTGAGCTGAGCGGCGCCGGACGGCGTCCCCGCCGTGGGACGCCGTCCGGCCCGGCCTGAAGCCGACCTGACGGGCCGTCTGGCGGTTGGGGGCTTGCGCGGCGTCGGCACTTCCGTGCGAGGATCGGCGCCTGCTCGGTGGCGGTCGCACCGGGGCCGGGCGGCACCGCCGGGTGCCGGCCCCCTGCCGTGACGGGTTCCGCCCTGGTCGCTCCCTGGTTCCGTCGTACGGGAGGAAGCTCCTCTCTTGTCCGTCTCGTCCGTGTCAGCGGTTCTGCCCGGTGCCGCGTCGCGCATCCTGCGCACGGCGGCCGGACGGCGTGCGGTCCTCGTGGCGCTGGTGCTGGGCGTGATGTTGTTCCTCGGGCTGCTCTGCGGGGAGCGGGCGTACGCGGGGGACGGCCCGGGGGAGGCGCCGGCCGCCGGGCCGGGAGCGAGCCGGACGCACCGCTCGGGCCCCCTCGAAGCGGTGGGGGAGCGGGCCGTTCGGGTGCTCCACGGCCGACCGGACGCGGGTGACGAACGCGCGGCGGCGAAGCCTGCGGGAGGGCGGCCGTCGGCGAAGTCGCCGAGGCGGCCGGGACGGGCGGAGAACAGCCCGGTGCGTGTGGTGCGGGGTTCGCTCGCCGAGCGCGCAGGAAAGCAGCTTCTGCCTGGCCTGCCTGGCCCGTCCAGCCAGTCGGACCCGTCTGGCCTGTCCGGCCCATCCGGCCTGTTCGGCCTCCCTAGCCCGTCCGGCGCGTCGAGCCCGTCTGGCCTGTCCGGCGCGTCCGACCCGTCGGGCACATCCGGCCTGTCCGACCTGTCCGGCCCGTCTGGCCCGTCTGGTCCGTCTGGCTCGTCGGGCCCGTCTGGCCTGTCCGGCGCGTCCGACCCGTCCGGCTCGTCGGGCACATCCGGCCCGCTCGGCCCGTCCGACCCGCCTCGTCCGTCTGGCCCGTCCGGCTCGCCGGACCCATCCGGTCCATCCGGCCCCTCCGGCTCGCCGGGCACATCCGGCCCATGCGGCCTGTTCGGCCCGTCTGGCCTCCGCGGCCCGTCTGGCCCGTCTGGCCCGGCGGGCTCATCCGGCCTCCCCGGCCCGTCCGGCGCGTCGGGGGCGGCGGCACCGCCAGCCCCCTCGAAGTCCTCGCCGCCGAGATTCCCGTCGCCGGTGGCCGCACCGGCCGTCCGGCCCGGCCGGTTCCCGGATCTGCCTGATGTCCCCGCACTGCGAGACCTGCCGACTTCGCTCACCTTGCCGTCGGCTCCGGACCTCGGTCTTCCGGTTGGGTCGGGCATCTCCGACCTGCCGACTTCGCCCGACTTGCCGTCGGCTCCCGCTCTCCGCCTCCCCGCCCTGCCGCGAGTCCCCGGGCTGTGGAGTCTGCCGCCCTCGCTGGCCCTGCCGCCCCATGACACCGTCGTGCCGCTCCCCGGCGTTCCCGCGCTGCCGACGCTCCCGGGCGTGCAGATGCCGCCGAGGTTGCTGCCGGCCGCCCCGGCCCTCCCCGTCGAAGTCGCCCCGATCCCACAAGCACCGCAGCCGGTTCTCGCCGACGTGCCCGATCGGCTTCACCGGGGGACCGGTGCGGCGGAGCATGCCCTGCACTGCACCGGGCGCCACCGTGCCCCCCGCACGATCGCCGCCCCGGCGCATCGAGTAGCAGGCGTGCACCGCGCCGCCCCCGCCGATGTCGTCCCGGCCGGTCAGGCCCCGGGCGGGGCTCCCGACGGTGCGCTCGGCAACCGAGCCGCCGCCGACCAGGGGGCACCGCGGCACCGTGCCCCGCATGCACTCGCCCCAGGCCTGCACATCCCGCCGCGCCTCGTCCCCGGCCCGGGCGCCCACCGCACCCAAGCGGACGCCGTCCAGGACGCCCAGCGGGACGTCCCCCTCTTCCCCGGCTAGACCCGGCCCCACCGACGGCACGCGGCATGCGCGTCGCCCGTGGCGGCGGCGCCCCCGGAAGCCCTACCCGGCGGCTTTCGTCGCGCGACCGGCCGTTTTCCCGGGCCCGCGCGCGGCAGCCACCCCACCACCCCACCGCTGCACCGCCGCACCGCCATACCGCCGGTGCAGCTCCCCCGTACTCCCACGACGTGCTCGCCCCCATGGCCGAAATCCGTCGGCCGCTGGGGGCCAGGCCCTCGTGGGGTGGGTGGCCGGTCCCCATGGGGTGAGGACCGGCCCACCCGGCGCCCCTGCCTCCCGAGGAAGGGGCGTTCCGGGCCTCACCGGGCCGACCCCAGCCCGGTGAGGCCCCTCACTGCGACACGCACTGCGACACGCACTGCGGCACACACCGGCACGCACCTCCGGCACGCCGTGCCAGCCAGCGCGGCATCATGTGACAGGTATCACCGCTCAGGTGTGACCCTCGATTTAGAGGCCCCCCGGAAGCAGCGATAACCTGCGAGACGGACATGCCGCGCGCTCGGACACCGTGTGCGCCTCCCTTGTGACAGACAGCGGACGTCACGTTGCCCTCGCGGCACGCCCACGCAGACAACGAACCGCGAGATCACTGATAGGGACGGAAGCGCGTGGACCTGTTCGAGTACCAGGCGAGGGACCTCTTCGCCAAGCACGATGTACCGGTGCTGGCCGGTGAAGTCATCGACACGCCTGAGGCGGCCCGCGCAGCCACCGAGCGCCTCGGTGGCAAGTCCGTCGTCAAGGCCCAGGTGAAGGTCGGCGGCCGTGGCAAGGCCGGCGGCGTGAAGCTCGCCGGCACCCCCGACGAGGCGGTCGAGCACGCGACCAACATCCTCGGCATGGACATCAAGGGCCACACGGTCCACAAGGTGATGATCGCCGAGACGGCCCCGGAGATCGTGGAGGAGTACTACGTCTCCTTCCTCCTGGACCGTGCCAACCGCACCTTCCTCTCCATCGCGTCCGTCGAGGGCGGCATGGAGATCGAGGAGGTGGCGGCCACCCGCCCCGAGGCCGTCGCCAAGACGCCGATCGACGCCAACGAGGGCGTGACCGAGGAGAAGGCCCGCGAGATCGTCGCGGCCGCCAAGTTCCCGGCCGAGGTCGCCGACAAGGTCGTGAACGTCCTGGTCAAGCTGTGGGACACCTTCATCAAGGAGGACGCCCTCCTGGTCGAGGTCAACCCGCTGGCCAAGGTCGCCTCCGGTGACGTCCTCGCCCTGGACGGCAAGGTCTCCCTGGACGAGAACGCCGAGTTCCGCCAGCCGGAGCACGAGGCCCTCCAGGACAAGGACGCGGCCAACCCGCTCGAGGCCGCCGCCAAGGAGAAGAACCTCAACTACGTCAAGCTCGACGGTGAGGTCGGCATCATCGGCAACGGCGCGGGTCTCGTCATGAGCACCCTGGACGTCGTCGCGTACGCCGGTGAGGCCCACGGCGGCGTGAAGCCGGCCAACTTCCTCGACATCGGTGGTGGCGCCTCCGCCGCCGTCATGGCGAACGGCCTGGAGATCATCCTCGGCGACCCGGACGTCAAGTCCGTGTTCGTCAACGTCTTCGGTGGCATCACCGCCTGTGACGAGGTCGCCAACGGCATCGTCCAGGCGCTGCAGCTGCTCAAGGACAAGGGCGAGGACGTCACCAAGCCCCTCGTCGTCCGTCTGGACGGCAACAACGCCGAGCTGGGTCGCAAGATCCTCTCCGACGCCAACCACCCGCTGGTCCAGCGCGTGGACACCATGGACGGCGCGGCCGACAAGGCCGCCGAGCTCGCGGCTGCTGCGAAGTAAGGGACGAGGGACTACACAGCCATGGCTATCTTCCTCAACAAGGACAGCAAGGTCATCGTCCAGGGCATGACCGGTGCCACGGGCATGAAGCACACCAAGCTCATGCTGGCCGACGGCACGAACATCGTCGGTGGCGTGAACCCGCGCAAGGCGGGCACGATCGTCGACGTCGACGGCACCGAGATCCCGGTCTTCGGCACGGTCGCCGAGGCGATCGAGAAGACGGGCGCGAACGTGTCCGTCCTCTTCGTCCCGCCGGCCTTCGCCAAGGCCGCCGTCGTCGAGGCCATCGACGCCGAGATCCCGCTCGCGGTCGTCATCACCGAGGGCATCGCCGTCCACGACTCGGCCGCGTTCTACGCGTACGCCGTGTCCAAGGGCAACAAGACCCGGATCATCGGCCCGAATTGCCCCGGTCTCATCACCCCGGGCCAGTCCAACGCCGGCATCATCCCGGGCGACATCACCAAGCCGGGCCGCATCGGCCTGGTGTCGAAGTCCGGCACGCTGACGTACCAGATGATGTACGAGCTGCGTGACATCGGCTTCTCCTCCGCCGTCGGCATCGGTGGCGACCCGGTCATCGGCACCACGCACATCGACGCGCTCGCCGCGTTCGAGGCCGACCCCGACACCGACCTGATCGTCATGATCGGCGAGATCGGCGGCGACGCCGAGGAGCGGGCCGCGGCGTACATCAAGGAGAACGTGAAGAAGCCGGTCGTCGGCTACGTCGCGGGCTTCACCGCGCCCGAGGGCAAGACCATGGGCCACGCCGGCGCCATCGTCTCCGGCTCCTCCGGCACGGCCGCCGCGAAGAAGGAGGCCCTCGAGGCCGCCGGCGTCAAGGTCGGCAAGACGCCGACCGAGACGGCCAAGCTCGCGCGCGAGATCCTCGCCGGCTGAGCCGAGCGCACAGCGTCCGACGACGGTGGGCCCGTCCCCTCACTGGGGGCGGGCCCACCGTCGTCCGTGGAAGGGACCGTGCAAGGCACCGCGGAGGCACCGCGGACGCGTCACCGTGGTTGCGGCAGCAGCCGTTCCGGTCCCTTCTGCTGCTGCTCGCGCAGCTTCGAGCGCAGCTTCCGCTCCGACTCCGACAGCGGGCCGGGCGCCACCGGTGGCGGTACGCCCTGGACCGTCTCCCCGGGCGGTACGGGCGGCTCGTAACGCGTCGGGGCGGTGCGCAGCGTGAGGGCCGTGGTGCCGATGAGGGCGACCGTGAAGGCGATGGCGGCCCGGGTCCAGAAACGGGCCCGGCGTTCCCCGCCGCGTCGCACGACGGGCGGTTTGGCCGCGCGCAGCCGTTCGGCGGAGGCCAGTTCCACCAGCCGCCAGTGCAGCACCTCCGGGTCCGCCAGTTCCGGCAGCCGCTCCGCGACCGCCTCGCGCGCGTGCGTCAGGCGGTTCACCGTCGCACGGGTGCTCGCCTCCGTCTCCGCCGCAGTCTCGGGCAGCTCCAGGCCGACCCCGTCGTACAGCACCAGGGCGCGGCGACAGTGCGGCGGCAGCTCCAGCAGGGTGCTCATCAGCGCCCGGTCGAGGGCGTCGGAGGGCGGCGGCTCGGGGTGGCGGTGGCGGGGCCGCAGCCGGTGCCAGGGAGACAGGGCCCACTCGTACGCCGCCGCGCGCACCCAGCCCGCCGGGTCGGGGTCCCGGGCCACCTCGGGCCAGCGCTGCCAGGCGTTCTGGAACGCCCGCTCGACCGACTCCCGGGCGAGGTCCCGGCGGCCGGTCAGCAGATAGGTCTGCCGGACGAGTGCGGGCGCGCAGAAGGCGTACAGCGCGTCGAAGGACTCGGCCGGGGTCAGCGCGTCGGCCGCGCCGTCCGGCCGGCGGGGTCCGGCGGCGCCGGTATGAGCCGGCCCCCGTTCGAGAAGGGGCGGCCGGTCCCGGACGGCCGCGTGGGCAGGAGACCGGCGCTGTCCGGGCTCGTGCCCGCGGCCCCGGACGGCGGGGTGCTTCCGGTCCGGCCCCGCGTGACGGCCACGGTCACGCGCGGGTGCGTGGTCATGGTCCGCGCCGGGCGGGTGGCCGGGGTGCGCCCGGTCGTGCGAGGGGGTGTGCGGGCGTTCGGGAACCGGACCGCGGGACCGGTCGGACCGGTCGGGGGCCGCCGGGCCCCGTCGCCGTCGGGTGAAGGGAAACCTCCCCCGGCCACCCCCGGCACGCTTCCGCTCCACGGTGCTCGTACGGGCCCCCTCGGCCGCGGCCGAAGCCCCGTCCGCACTCACACCGGACGCAGCGTCCGACTCCCTGTCCGCACCCGCCCTCACACCGGACGCAGCGTCCGATTCCGTGTCCGCGCCCGCACTCACACCGGGCGCAGCGTCCGATTCCGTGTCCGTGCCCGCACTCACGCCGGGCGCAGCGTCCGGCTCCCTGTCAGCGGCCGCACCCGCACCTGCCGCCTCGTCGGTGCTCACCCCCGCGACCACCCTCACGCCGGACGTGGCTGCCGACTCCGTGCCCGCGGACGCACCCGCACCACCTGCCGCCTCGTCGGCGCTCGCCCCGGCGGCCGCACGCGCGCCGGAGGCGCCAGCCCCAGCCCCGCGCGACACCTCCGCCTCACCACCGGCCGCGCCTGACGCCGTGCCGGCCGCCTCACCGCCGACCACGCCTGACGCCGTGCCGGCTGCCTCACCACCGGCCGCGCCTGACGCCGTGTCGGTCGTCTCGCCTTCTCCCACACCAGCCGGGTCGTGCTCCTCCTGAGAAGCCGTCACCACCGGCTCGGTGTCCAAGGAGTTCAGCAGCCTCGCGTACTTCTCCGCTTTGCGGCCACGTGGCGTCGAGCGGCCGGTCTCCCATCCGCGCACCGTGTCGCTGGTGACACCCACCTGCGCGGCCAGCTGAGCGCGCGTCAGCGAGGCGTCCTCCCGCAGGCGTCGGCGCTCCTTGGGCGGTGGAAGCGGGATGTCGGGGCGCCGGCTCACAGGACGCTCCTCCGGCCGAAAAAGTACATAAACGTATATTGAGCGACACAGCGATGGTTCGCCTGTTACGACGGGAAAGCGCGTGTCGTTGGGAGCATGGCCGTCGTGATGGAGATGACCGCCCGCCGCCGTCCCTCGCCGCCCCTGCTCACCCGGATGCGAGACCGTTCACCCGGACTGGGCGGCGGTCTCGTGGACGGCGCCGTCGCGGCCGGGCTGGGCCTCGCGTCGTTCGCCGTCCTGGTGATGCTGCTGTGGATCACCTCGCCCTACCCCGACAGCGGGCCGGGCGGGGCGCTGCACGTGGCGGCCGCCCTGTGGCTGCTGGCCCACGGCGCCGAGCTGGTCCGCACCGACACGCTCTCCGGTGTCGCGGCCCCCCTGGGCGTCACCCCGCTGCTGCTGCTCGCCCTGCCGGTGTGGCTGCTGCACCGCGCGGGACGGGACGCCACGTTCGGCGGAGCGGGCGACGGGCACGACGGCGGCGCGGGCCACACGGCCTACGCCCGCTACGCCGACGAGGACGAGGGGCCCCCGCTGGTGCCCGCCCGCACCGCGTGGACCGGTGCCGTCCTCGGCTACCTCGCCGTCGCCGCGCCCGCCGCCCTGTACGCCGCCGGCGGCTCCCTGCGTCCGTCCTGGATGGGGGTCGGGGCGTGCGTTCCGCTGGTCGCCGTCGTGGCGTCCGGAGCGGGCGTCTGGTCGGCGTACGGCCGTCCCGGCGGGCCGCTGCGACGGCTGCTGCGCGTGCTGCCGAGGTCGCTGCGGCCGCTGCTGCTCGCCCCGGACGGGCGCCCGGGCGCCGCCTCCCGGGCCGCGGGCGCCGGACTGGCGACCCTGCTCGTCGGCGGTGCCCTGCTGCTCCTGGTGTCGCTGGTCTGGCACGGGGCGAGCGCGCAGGGGGCGCTGCTGCGGCTGACCGAGGGCTGGTCGGGGCGGTGCGCGGTGCTGCTGCTGTGCGTGGCCCTGCTGCCCAACGCGGCGGTGTGGGGTGCCGCCTACGCGCTGGGCCCCGGGTTCGCGCTCGGCGCCGGTCACGCCGTCAGCCCTCTCGCCTCCGCGCCGGCTCCGCTCCTGCCCCCCTTCCCCCTGCTGGCGGCGGTACCGGAGGCGGGACAGGGGACGCTCGTGCACTGGCTGGCGGGGTTGGTGCCGGCCGCCGCCGGTGTGGTGGTCGGCTGGACGGCCGCCAGGGCCGCCACCTCCTCGGCCCGGCCCGAGTCCGCCACTTCCTCGCCGCCGAAGGGCAAGGCGGGCGGGTCCGTCGTGCAGCAGGACGGCAGGAGACCGGAGGGCGAGAGCGTGCCCGCCGTCTGGCCCGCCGGGCGCACGGCCCGGGCCGCGGCCCTGGGGGCGCTGCTCTGCGCGGCGCTGCTGGCCGGGCTCGCCGCACCGGCAGGCGGACCGCTCGGCGCGGACGTCCTGGCGGAGTTCGGGCCGGTCTGGTGGCAGGTGGGGGCCGCGGCCCTGGCCTGGCTGGTGCTGCCGGCCGTGCTCACGGCGGTGGTGGTGCGCTCCTGGCGGAGCCGGACGCCCTCGGCACGGCAGCCGGGCATCGGCAGGCAGCGGGAGGAGACCGGGTTGGGCCGCCCGGAGAAGGGGCCGCTGCTCGGCCGCCGCTTCCCGCGCACCGGCGTCGCGGGGCCGGCCGGGGTCACCGGGAGCGCCGACCCGGCGAAGGCGAAGGCGGGGACGGCGGCGCCGGCGTCGGCGCTCCCGGACTCCGAGGCCGACACGTCCCGAGCCCCCCTCGGGCACGATGCCCTGTACGGCCTCGGCGACCGGGACGACGACCCCGGCTGGGACCCGTACGACTTCCTGCCACAGGACCCGGCCTTCGGCTTCGACCCGCTGCCGGCGGACCGGATGCCGAAGCCCCTCGACGAGGCCGACGGCCGCACGGCACACCACACGGGCACCGACAGCGAAACCGGCACCACCGAGGCGTCACTGCCCCCGCTCGGCGGGTCCTCTGGTCGCGACCAGGGCTGACGCCGTGGCCAGGGGCCGACGCGGCGGGCGGGGCGTCAGCCGTCCGTGCCGAACAGGCCCCGCAGTTCCTCGGGCAGGAGCTCGGAGCACGACTGCTTCGCCTCGCTGGTCAGGGCGTCGTTCGTGCACGTGTAGTAGTCGCGGTAGACGAGCTGGGCCGCGAAGGACGCGGCGACCAGGGCGATCGCCAGCGACGCGGTGACCAGGCCGCTCACCGCGGCGGTCGTCTGCGGACGGCCCTGCTGCTCGGGGGCCGCCGGGGCGTCCGGCTCGGCCGGGCGGGGCTTGGCGCGCAGCGCGCTGATGGCCCAGTACAGGGCGAGCGCGCCGAGCAGCAGGGCCGGGTACTGCCAGCCGAACAGCGCGAAGAAGAAGGCCCACATGCCCGACAGCAGGGAGTACCGCGCCCGGCGCTGGGCGGGATCCGTCGGGTCCCAGCGCATCGCCGGGCCACCGCCCTGAGGGCCGCCGCCCTTGTCCTCGGGGCCGCGCGGGCGCTCGCCGAAGCCGTCGGGGGAGCGGCCGGGCTGCCGGTCGCTCCATCGGCTGCCCCACGGAGAACGGTCGCCCTCCTCGCCGTCCCGGGAGCCGTCACCGGACGGGCGCCGGGGCTGCCAGGGGCGGTCCGGGGTGCCCTCGGGCGGCGGGGCGAAGGGGTTGTCCTCCTCCCGGCCGCGGTCCCGGCCGTCCCGGCCCTCCCGGCCCTCGCCACCGGACGGGGCGTCGGGCGGTGAGCCGGGGCGCTCCCGCAGCAGCACGGCGCCGCGCTCCCCTCCCTGTGGTGACAGCTGGGGGAACGTGTGGAGTCGCAGGCTGCGGTCCGGCATCAAGGTGAGCGTCTTCCCGTTGGTGAGGAGGCATCGGTGGACAGAACTGGGGGGTGGTGACGGAACCGGGCCCGTCACCTCCTGAACGCACCGCGTCCGAAAGGCGTTCCCGGACCGGCTCCGCCCAGACGCTACCTCCCGGCCGGGCCCCCGTCCCGTGGGGGCCGTCCGGAGTGCCGGTATCGTTGCTGACGGCCGGCCGGTTCGTAGGCTTCCCCGTATCCGGGGAGGCGAAGCATTCGTAGGAACGCACCAACGCAGCGCACGGACGCGGGAACGGCCGCCCGGACAGACGCTCCCCCGAGAAAGGCCCACCACCGTGGCCGCCAAGCCCGTGGCCCCGCGCGCCAAGCGCCTCGTCGTGCTGGTCTCCGGATCAGGCACCAACCTGCAGGCGCTGCTCGACGAGATCGCCGCCACCGGCGCGCAGGAGTACGGGGCCGAGATCGTCGCCGTCGGCGCCGATCGCGCGGGCATCGAGGGACTGGCCCGCGCCGAGCGTGCCGGCCTGCCGACCTTCGTGTGCCGGGTGAAGGACCACGGCAGCCGTGAGGAGTGGGACGCCGCGCTCGCCGAGGCCGTCGCCGCGTTCGCACCCGACCTCGTCGTCTCCGCCGGGTTCATGAAGATCGTCGGCAAGGAGTTCCTCGCCCGGTTCGGCGGGCGGTTCGTCAACACCCACCCCGCCCTGCTGCCCAGTTTCCCGGGGGCCCACGGCGTACGGGACGCGCTCGCGTACGGCGCCCGGGTCACCGGCTGCACCGTCCACTTCGTCGACGACGGCGTCGACACCGGGCCGATCATCGCGCAGGGCGTGGTGGAGATCCGGGACGAGGACGACGAAGGCGCTCTGCACGAGCGCATCAAGGAAGTCGAGCGAAGGCTGCTCGTCGAGGTCGTGGGGCGGCTCGCCCGCAACGGCTATCGCATTGAGGGACGAAAGGTAGTTATCCAGTGACCGCCGAGAGCAACAAGCGGCCCCTTCGCCGGGCGCTCGTCAGCGTCTACGACAAGACCGGCCTGGAGGATCTCGCGCGCGGGCTCCACGAGGCCGGGGTCGAGCTCGTCTCCACGGGCTCCACGGCCGCGAAGATCGCCGCTGCCGGCGTCCCCGTCACCAAGGTCGAGGAGCTCACCGGCTTCCCCGAGTGCCTGGACGGCCGGGTGAAGACGCTGCACCCGCGCGTGCACGCCGGCATCCTCGCCGACCTGCGCCTGGACAGCCACCGCGAGCAGCTCGCCGAGCTGGGTGTCGAGCCGTTCGACCTCGTCGTGGTCAACCTCTACCCGTTCCGCGAGACCGTCGCCTCCGGCGCCTCCCCCGACGAGTGCGTCGAGCAGATCGACATCGGCGGCCCCTCGATGGTCCGCGCCGCCGCCAAGAACCACCCCTCGGTCGCGGTCGTGACCAGCCCGGCCCGCTACGCCGACGTCCTGTCCGCCGTGCAGAACGGCGGCTTCGACCTCGCCACGCGCAAGCGGCTCGCCGCCGAGGCCTTCCAGCACACCGCCGCCTACGACGTGGCCGTCGCCTCCTGGTTCGCCTCCTCCTACGCGCCGGTCGACGAGTCGCAGTTCCCCGACTTCCTCGGCGCCACCTGGGAGCGCGAGCACACCCTGCGCTACGGCGAGAACCCGCACCAGCCGGCCGCGCTGTACGTCTCCACGGCATCGATGAGCGGCTCCGCCGCGGGCGGCGGCCTCGCCCGGGCCGAGCAGCTGCACGGCAAGGAGATGTCGTACAACAACTACACGGACACGGACGCCGCGCGCCGTGCCGCGTACGACCACGCCGAGCCCTGCGTCGCGATCATCAAGCACGCCAACCCCTGCGGCATCGCGATCGGCGCGGACGTCGCCGAGGCGCACCGCAAGGCCCACGCCTGCGACCCGCTGTCGGCGTTCGGCGGCGTGATCGCCGTCAACCGCCCGGTCAGCAAGGAGATGGCCGAGCAGGTCGCGGAGATCTTCACCGAAGTCATCGTCGCGCCGGACTACGAGGACGGCGCCCTGGAGGCCCTCACCAAGAAGAAGAACATCCGGGTGCTGCGCTGCCCCGAGGGCCCGGCCGCCCCGGTCGAGGTCAAGCCCATCGACGGCGGCGCGCTGCTCCAGGTCACCGACCGGCTCCAGGCCGACGGCGACGACCCGGCCAACTGGACGCTGGCGACCGGCGAGGCGCTGGGCGAGGCCGAGCTGGCCGAGCTGGCCTTCGCCTGGAAGGCCTGCCGCGCGGTGAAGTCCAACGCCATCCTGCTCGCCAGGGACGGCGCCTCGGTGGGCGTCGGCATGGGGCAGGTCAACCGCGTCGACTCCGCGAAGCTGGCCGTCGAGCGGGCGGGCGCCGAGCGCGCGGCGGGCGCGTACGCCGCCTCCGACGCCTTCTTCCCCTTCCCGGACGGTCTGGAGATCCTCACCGAGGCGGGCGTCAAGGCCGTGGTGCAGCCCGGCGGTTCGGTCCGTGACGAACTGGTCGTCGAGGCCGCGCGGAAGGCGGGCGTCACGATGTACTTCACGGGGACGCGGCACTTCTTCCACTGAGGCCGGACGGTCCTGCGGAATCGAGGGCGGCGCTGCGCGGGAACGCGCGGCGCCGCCCGTTTTTCGGTGCCGCCCGGGCACTTATCGGAGGACCGGACCCCGAGTAACATACAGACTGATCTGTTTCAGGGGCTCCGTTCCGGTCCCCGCCCCGCACGCTCGGAGACCCGTCCCATGCCACGACAGGAACGCGCCCTGCGGACCAGGGCGCTGCTGCTCCGGTCCGCCGCCGAATGCATCAAGGAGCACGGCTACGACGGCGCCAGCACCACGGAAGTGCTCCGGCGGGCGGGTCTGACCCGGGGGGCCCTCTACTTCCACTTCGCCTCCAAGGAGGCACTGGCCGACGCCATCGTCGAATACCAGCTCCCGCTGCTGCAGCCGGTGACCGCGGACTGCCCGCTGCAGGCGGCCATCGACCTGACGCTCTCCTACGCGCGGCGGCTGCAGACCGATGTGATCCTGCAGGCCGCGGTGCGGCTGGCGACGGAGGAGACCTCCTACGAGCCCGGCACACGGCCCTATCTGTGGTCGCAGGAGACCGTCGGGGATCTGTTGCAGCAGGCGAGCAGGAAGGGCGAGCTCCTGCCGCACACCGACCCCGAGGAACTCGCCATCCTGGTCGTGGGGGCGTTCACCGGCATCCAGCTGCTGTCCCAGTTGTCGACCGGCCGGGTGGATCTGCTGCACCGGATCTGCGTGCTGTGGCGGGCCATGCTGCCCGGTATCGCCGCACCCGGGCTGCTGCTCCGGCTGCGGGCCGACGAGAAGAGGGCCGAGGAGCTGGAGCAGTCCGAGGCCCACGCGCACCGTGTCCTGCACGACGTCGGCTGATCCGGGCGCGTGGCGAGGGTCACGCCCCTGCGCGTGGCCGACGCGGATATGTCACAGCGCCGAAACGTACAAGCATGTATGTTTGTTATGAGGCCAGGCGGCACGGGGGAGCTGCTGGAGGCTGAACGACCCTCCCCCCTGCTCTGCCACAAACAGAAGGGGAACCGTAACCGTGGGAAACGCTGCTTCCGCCAGGCGCGTGGCATCTCCGCATCTCCTCGAACTCGGCCGGTTCCTGATGGCACGACGGGCCGAGGTGTCACCGACCCAGGTCGGACTCCCGGACGCCGGCAAGCGCCGGACACCGGGGCTGCGCCGGGAGGAGGTCGCCCTGCTCGCCGGGGTCGGGGTCTCCTGGTACACGTGGATCGAACAGGGCCGCGCCGAGAACGTCTCGGGGGAGGTGCTGGACTCCATCGCCCGGGTGCTGCGCCTCAGCGAGAACCAGCGGCTGTACCTGCGCCAGCTCGCGGGCGTCCAGGCCGTGCCGCTGCTGCCGGCCAGCCCGCCGGAGGCGGAGGCCATGCGGCCGTTCGTCGAGAACTGGTGGCCCAACCCGGCGTACATCGCCGACCACGCGTGGAACGTCGTCGTCGCCAACGCCGCCGCGGAGTCCCTGCTCGGCATCCCCGGAGGGCGCACGGACGACGCGCCGGTCCACGGTGGCGCGGCCGCCGGTCACGGGCGGCGGCAGCGGCCGTACAACGTCCTGCGGGAGTTCTTCCTCAACGACGACGTCCGTTCCGCCTACCCGTTGTGGGAGAAGATCGCGCCCGGTGTCGTGGCGCGCTTCCGCAGCCAGGCGGCACTGCACATCGAGGACGCGGCGATCCCCGCGCTGGTGGACGAACTGCGCGACGCGAGCCCGCTGTTCGCGCGGCTGTGGGACCGGCACGAGGTGCTGGAGGACTCCTGCGGTCCCGAACTCCTCACCCACCCTGCCGTCGGGGACCTGCACTTCACTCGAGCCACCCTCGACTTCACCCGCCGCATCGCCTTGCGGATGACGGTGTTCCTGCCCACCCCCGGCACCGGTACGGAGGCCGCGCTGCGCAGGATGTCCCACGTGTCGCTGGGGCAGCGGATGAACACCCTGGGCTCCGGCGACCTGGTGCGGGAGGCCCGGTGAAGACCGCGGTGAACAGCCATGTGACGCACCCGGTCGGTGTCGGGCTCGGCACCCACCGGCTGACCTACCTGCCGGACGGCTACGTACAGCTGAACCCGAGGACGTGGTTCCCGGACTCGCCCGAAGCGTTCTGGCGGGACCACGCCCACCACCTCGACGAGGAGGGCTTCCTGCGGGCGTCCGTCGGCGGGCTGCTCGTCGAGTGGGAGGACCGGGCGATGCTCGTCGACACCGGGTTCGGCCCGGTCCGCGTCCCCGCCGAGCACACGATCGCGCCCCTCGGACGGATCGAGGGCGGAGGGCTTCCGGACGCCCTCGCCGCCGTGGGAGGCGCGTGGGAATCGGTGGACACCGTGGCGTTCACGCACGTCCACGACGACCACGTCGGCTGGGCCGCCGACGAACGGCTTCGCGGCGCCCGGTTCCTGGCCTCGGCAGCCGAATGGCGGGGGGCGCACCGCCGCCCGGCCGGGCAGCCGGTGGCCGTGCGGGACGGCCAGGAGGTGTTCCCCGGAGTGACGGCCGTCGCCACGCCCGGTCACACCCCGGGCCACCTCTCGTACGTGATCCGCGGTGGGGCGGACGGGCCCACGGCCGTGGTCGTGGGCGACGTGCTGCACTCGGCCCTGCAACTGACCGACCTCACCTGGCGCGCGGCCTCGGACATCGACCCGGCCGAAGCGGTCCGCAGCCGCCGCACGATCGTCGCTCACCTCTCCCGGCCGGGCGCGATCGGATTCGCCGGCCACTTCTCCGGCGCGGTGTTCGGACGGCTCTCGGACTCCGGCGGCGGGCCGCTCTGGGAGCCCCTCGGCTGACCTCTCGCCCCACCCCTCCTCGGCGGCTGCTGTGTTCCGGCAGCCGCCGAACTGCGTTGTCCGGCAACGGACTTATTCCCGGTCGCGGCAGAAGTGGCTGTTCCCTTCTGTTGGCGCGAGCAATATGTTGCCTGCGCACTGGCAGGCCCCCGGGCACCGGCTGAGCCTTGAGGCATGTCCTCAACGGTTGTTCCCCCGATGTCCTGCACGGCACCGGTCGAGCCGCGGCGGCTGCGCTCCGTCGCCGGGCGGTTCACCACCGGCGTGGTGGCCGTGACGGCCCTGCGCGCCTCGGACGGTGCTCCGGCGGGGCTCGCCGTCAACTCGTTCACCTCGGTGTCCCTGGACCCTCCGCTCGTGCTGTTCTGCGTGGCGAGGACCAGCACCAGCTGGCCCGACGTCCGTTCGGCGGACCGCTTCTGCGTGAACATCCTCGGCGAGGGCCAGCGCGATCTCAGCACCCGGTTCGCCACCAGCGGGGCCGGCAAGTTCGACGGCGTCCCCTGGACGCCGTCGCCGGGCGGGGCTCCCGTGCTCGACGGCTCGATCGGCTGGATCGAGTGCTCCGTCGAGGAGGAGATACCCGCCGGCGACCACGACGTGGTGCTCGCGCGCGTCCACGACCTGGACACGCACCACGAGGACGAGCCCCTGCTGTTCTTCCGCGGCCTGTACGGGCGTTACGCCCGGATGTGATCCGCGCTCCAGGCAAGCACCGAAGGAAAGGACGACGCATTCGTGATGCACACAGCGGCCCCGATCGGAGTGGGGATCGTCGGACTCAGCGCCGACGGCGGCTGGGGGGCGCGCGGGCACCTGCCGGCGCTCAGAGCCGTCGGAGGGTACGAACTCCGCGCGCTGACCGCCTCCACGCCCGACTCGGCGCGCAAGGCCGCCGCGGCCTTCGAGGTGCCGGAATCGGCCGCCGGGACGGATGCCGCGGCACTCGCGGCCCGGGACGACGTGGACCTCGTGGTGGTCACCGTCCGTGTACCCCACCACCGGGAGCTGATCCTGCCGGCCCTGCGGGCGGGCAAGACGGTGCTCAGTGAGTGGCCGCTGGGCAACGGCCTGGCCGAGGCCGAGGAACTGGCCGGGCTCGCCGCGGCGGCGGACGTGCGGACGGCGGTCGGTCTGCAGGCGCGGTCCGCTCCCGTGGTGCGCCACCTGCGCGACCTCGTGGCGGACGGATACGTCGGGGAGGTGCTCTCCACCACGCTGGTCGGATCCGGCGGCGGCTGGGGACCGGTGGTGGCCGAGCGCACCGCGTACACCGCGGACCGGGCCAACGGCGCCACCCTGCTGACCGTCCCGTTCGGCCACACCCTGGACGCCCTGACCATGGTGCTGTCCGGATTCGCGACCCTGACCGCCACCACCGCCACGAGACGGCCCCGGGTACGGGTCTCCGAGACCGGCGCCCGGATCCCGATGACCGCCGAGGACCAGATCGCCGTCACCGGGCGGCTGGAGAGCGGTGCGATCGCCTCCCTGCACTATCGGGGCGGCTCGTCGCGCGGCACCAACCTGCTCTGGGAGATCAACGGCACGGAGGGCGATCTGGTGCTGACCGGTGACTCCGGCCACCTGCAGTTCGGCCAGGTGGAGCTTCGCGGCGCCCGGGGCGACCAGCGCGAGCTGCGCCCGCTGACCGTGCCCGACGCCTACCTGCTGCCGGACGGGATCGACCGCCTGCCGTCCCTCCGAGGACCCGCCCAGGTGGTCGCCCACGCCTATCACCAGCTGCGCACGGACCTGCGCGACGGCACCTCCGTGGTGCCGGACTTCGCGCACGCCGCCGCGCACCACCGACTGCTGGACCGGGTCGCCCGCGCGGCCCGGAGCGGCGAACCGCAGTAACCCCCCGACCCGGCGCACGCGAGCCGTGCCCGACCGGCACGCGGCTGCGCACGCCGCCACCCCCTACCCCAGGAGAACCATGCACACCGGCTTCGGAGCCTTCCTCTCCCCCCTGCACGCCCCCGGACAGGACCCCCACCTGACCATCCGCCGCGACCTGCGCCTGGTGGAGCACCTCGACGAACTCAACTTCGACGAGTGCTGGTTCGGGGAGCACCACTCCCTGTCCTGGCCGACGGTCGGCGCCCCGGAGACGATGATCGCGGCCCTGGCCGAGCGGACCCGGCAGATCAAGCTCGCCAACGGCGTGGTGACGCTGCCGTTCCACCACCCCTTCCACGTCGCCACCCGGGCGATCATGCTCGACCACCTGACGCGCGGCCGCTACATCCTGGGCGTCGGCCCCGGCGCCACCCCGAACGACGCCCACATGCTCGGGCTCGACCTGAGCGAGCTGAAGCGCATGGCACGCGAAGCCGTCCCGACCGTCGTCGAACTGGTCAACGGCGAGGAGCGGATCTCCGAGAAGACGGACTGGTACACGCTGCAGGACGCCAAGATGCAGCTGCCGCGCTACAGCAAGCCGGGCATCGAGATCGCCGTCTCCAGCGTGGGCACCCCCAACAGCCCTCAGCTCGCCGGCAAGTACGGCCTCGGCCTGCTGTCGTTCGGCGCGCCGCCGCCCGGCTGGCCGGCCGTGGACCTGGCCCGGCAGTGGCAGTACGCCGAGGAGTCGGCGGAGGAGCACGGCCGGCAGGTGGACCGCCGCAACTGGCGCATCGCCGTGCCCCTGCACATCGCCGAGACCCGCCGGGAGGCCTTCGCGGACGCCCGGGAGGGGTTCGGGAGGTGGCTGCACGGCTACTGGGGCGAGGCGGTCGGCGCGGACGTGCTGGGCGGCCTCGAAGGCGTACCGGAGTCCCAGCACCTGGAGGCGACCGTCGAGCAGGGACGGGCCGTCGTCGGATCGGTCGAGGACGCGGTGGAGGCCATTCGCCGGCTGCAGGAGACGACCGGCGGGTTCGGCACGTTTCTCACCTACGTCGTCAACTGGGCCTCCTTCGAGAAGGTGAAGCGCAGCTTCGAGCTGCTGGCGACCGAGGTGGCCCCGAGGTTCACCGGCTCCGCCGAGCGCGGGCTGGAGTCGGTGCGGTGGAGCACCGAGAACCGGGCCTTGTTCCCGCACACCGAACCGCTGCGCGCCCGTCTCGGACACACCGCTTCCTGACCCCCACCCCCTGCTGCGTCCGGCCCACCCGTGGGCCGGGCGCGCGCCTGTTTACGGAATTATGAATTCCATGACCACGTTCGCGTGCAATGCCGTAACGTGTATCCGGATTCTCCGTTCCGGATTGCACGCGCATCCTGTTGTTCGTGGCAATAGCGTTGATGGCCACTGGTTCGAGTGGTTCTCCACTGTGATGCTAGGTCCGTGACGAAACGAATCGCCGTCGTAGGCGCCTACGGATCAGGAAAGACCACGCTTTCCACGGCGCTCTCGCATCTGACCGGCCTGCCCCGCACCCACGGCTCGCCCATGCGGGAGCCGATCGGTGGCGAGGGCCGCAGCGTCCACAACTGGACGGACGGCCAGCTCATCCAGCTCACCGTGAACCGTTACGCGGAACGCCTGCTCGGCGAGGCCGCACACCCCGAGGGGTTCGTGTCCGACGGTTCCGTGGTGCACGAGTGGGTGTACGCCAAGCTCCGCCTGGTGGCCGGTTCGTACCCGGGCACGCGCACCCCGCCGGCCGACCGGCACCGCAGCGCCACGGTGGCCGCACTCGAAGCCGCCGTGGACGACATCGGCCTGCTGATGAAACACCACGCCCGCACGGCCTACCAGGCGTTCGTGCACGTGCCGGTGGAGTTCGAACTCGATCCGGACAACCGCCCGATCAACGAGAACTTCAGGCACCTGTCCGAGGACCTGCTGCTGCCGGCCCTCGAAGCCACGGGCCTGCCCGTGCACACCGTCCACGGCGACGTGGCCGAGCGCCTCACCCAGACCGTGAAGCACCTGGGGCTCGAGGACGCGACGGTCATGACGGTCGAGGAAGCCGTCGGACGCGCCGCGTCCGCCCGCTGACCCACCCATCGAGCCCTCCGGCTCTCTTCCGCGAAGGTGACCCACTGTGTCCGCGCTCGAAGTACCCAGTTTCAAGGACAATCCGAAGCTCAAGCTCGCCATTTCCGGAACGTATTCCACCGGTAAATCGACGACGACCGAAGCCCTTTCCATAGCCACCGGAATTCCGCGTACCCACGCCAAGACGTCCCGAGAGCTGCTCGTGGACCTCGTCCCCGGCAAGACCGTCATGGAACTCAATGCCATGGAACTCGTGAAACTCGGACTGCGCCGCTTCGAGGAGCGCGTGCACAACGAGTCGAGCGGAGACGCGTTCATCTCGGACGGCGGCGTGTTCCACGAGTGGGTCTACTTCGAGGCACGCATGCGCGTGGGCATCAACCCCGGCGCGGACTGGTGGTTCAAGGGCATCAAGAAGGTCATGGGCCTGCCGGTGAAGCACTTCTACCAGCGCTACACCGACACCCTCGGCGACATCACCCGCGCCCGTGCCAAGCGCATCTACGACGCCTACGTCCACCTGCCGGTGGAGTTCGACATGGAGCCCGACGGACACCGGCCGGTCTCCGAGAAGTTCCGCCGGCTCTCCGACGACCTGCTCGTCGAGGCGCTGGATCGGATGGACATCCCCTACCGGGTCGTCGGCGGTCCGATCCCGGACCGGATCGAGAAGATCGTCAAGATCTTCGACCTGCCCGTGGTGGTTCCGATCGAGGAAGCCATCGAAGAGGCGCAGCGCCGCGTCAAGGCGGACATCGAGGACCTCAAGGCCGACGCCCGGTTCCACGAGGCCCAGCGCGAGAAGTCGCTGGGGCGCCGCATCGCCTACGCCATGCGCTACTGACCCGCGCCGCACCACCACCTCCCCACCCGTCCCGCTCCTCCCGTTTCCCTCCCTTTCCGCCCCTTCCCTCTCCCTCTCCTCCCTCTCCTCGTCCCCTGACGTCAACCACGAAAGGAAGTCGGCGTGTCCGGCATCAACTCGACACGGCCGCGTCATCTGGGAGCGGTGCTCGCACTGCTCGCCTTCGCCCAGATGATCATTGCGATCGACTACAACATCGTCTTCGTCTCCCTGCCGGAGATCGGCGAGAACCTCGGCTTCGGCACCCAGGACCTCCAGTGGGTGGTGTCCGCCTACGCCGTCGCCTTCGGCGGATTCCTGCTGCTGGGCGGCCGGGCCACCGACCTCTTCGGCCGCAAGCGGATGTTCGTCCTCGGCCTCTTCCTCTACGCGGCGTCCTCCCTCGCGGGCGGCCTCGCGCAGGAGCCCTGGCTGCTCATCGCGGCCCGGGCCGTGCAGGGCCTGGGCGGGGCCTTCCTCGCGCCGGCGACCCTCTCCCTGGTCACCACGCTCTTCGCGGAGGGCGCCGAGCGCAACCGCGCCCTGTCCGTGTGGGGCGGCGCCGGTGGATCGGGCATGGTGCTCGGTTCCATCCTCGGCGGCCTGCTGACCGACGCCTTCGGCTGGCCTTCGGTCTTCTACGTCAACGTGCTGCTGGCGGGCGCCGCGATGTTCGTCGCGATGTGGCTGCTGCCCGACGACAGGCCGCAGGCGGGCGGCGGCTTCGACCTGCCGGGCGCGCTGACCGGCACCGTCGCCTCCACCCTGTTCGTCTTCGCCCTGGTCCAGGGCCCGGAAGCGGGCTGGGGCTCCCGTCAGGTCCTGGCGGCGCTCGCGGTGGCCGTCGTGACCTTCGTGCTCTTCCTGGTCATCGAGAGCCGGAGCGCGGCCCCCATGGTGCCGCTGCGGCTGTTCGGCAACCGCAACCTGTCCACCGGCGCCGGCATCACCTTCCTGTTCATGGCCACGTTCGGTGCCCTGGCGTACTTCCTCACGCAGTACTGGCAGGTCGTGCAGGGCTACAGCGCCTGGACCACCGGCTTCGCCTTCGTCCTGCCGTCCGGCAGCGTGCTGATCGGCACGATCGTGGGCGGCAAGTGGGCCACCAAGTTCGGTGTCCGCAACACGCTGTTCATCGGTCTGACCATGGGCCTGGTGGGCACCGTGGTGCTCGCGCTGACGCTCGGCCAGGACGCCTCGTACGGGCTGATCGCCCCGTCGCTGTTCGTGCTCTCGCTCGGCCAGGGCATCGTCTTCACCACCATGTTCGCCGCCGCCACCACCGGTGTGCAGGCAGCGGACCAGGGCATCGGCTCCGGCATCGCGACGACGGGTCAGCAGATCGGTGGTGCCGTCGGTCTGGCGGTGCTGATCGCCATCGCCGACGCCGCCGGCGGCGACACCAAGGACACCGGGCAGCTGATGGACGGCGTCACCACCGCCACCTGGGCGATCGCCGTCGGCATCGCGCTGACGTTCCTGGTGGTGCTGAACTTCAAGAAGCCGACGGACGGCGACCACGTCGACCCCGCCGAGACCGAGCCGGTCGCAGGCACCGGGGAGCCCGTGCAGGCCGCCCGTACTCCCTGAGCGCAGTCCCCGGACGCCGGCGATACCCGGTCCACTGTTGCGGAGGGTCCCGGGCATCGCCGTCGCCGTTCAACGGCCTTCACCCGCAGGGGTGTCGGCCGCCTACGAAGGAAACTCTATGACTACGGCAGCACCTCTCGACACCCTGGGCACCGTGGACGACTTCCTCGGCGCCAGAGAAGGACGGTTCTTCGGTGAGGGCTTCAAGCGGGTCCACCACTCGCTCACCGACCTCACCATCGACGCCGGCGGCATCACCGCCACCGCCGGGCTGGAGATCCCGGGAGCCTGGTCCCGCAAGGGCGACAGCACCCAGCGCCCCCACCTGTCGACCATCGACGTCATGCTCTACGGCGCTCAGCTCGCCGGCCTCCACGCGGCCCACACGCGCGGCCTCGGCCCTCGGGCACCGTTCGCCGTACGGTCACTGACCATCAAGGCCGGGAACAAGCCGCAGGAGGACGGACTCGACACGTTCCCGGTCTCGGGCCGGCTCCTGGACACCGCCGACACCACCGACGACGGCACCACCACCATGGAATGCCGCGTGGGACTGCTCACCGTACGGGTGGAGACCGCCGCGGGCACCGGCCGTGCGGAGGCGGCCGGTAGCACCCCCGGCACGGCCTCCCACCCGAGTGCGGACGCCCTGCCCGGGCCGTGGAACGACGCGCCGTTCGGCGTCCCGCACCGCGACCGGCGGCAACTGCTCACCTCTGTCGAGGTGCTCCCGGACTCCTCGCTGGCCCGGGCCGACCTCACCCTCGACCCGGACGGCCCGGCGACGATGATCGACCTGTTCGTCGCCGCCCTCCAGCTCGGCCAGGTCCTGCTCTACACGCTGGACGGGGTCGCCCGCGCCGACAGCAACACCCTGTGGATGCGCCGGACCACCATCGGCCCGGCCCCCCAAGGAGCCCCGGCGGACGGCCGGTTCGAGGTCGGGCTGCGCGAGCCGCAGCTGCTGAGGAGCGCCCAGGGCACCTGGCGCAGCGCCCAGGTGGTCGCCGACCACGCCGGCCTGCGGCTCAACTGCTCCGTCGCGCACCGGCTCCCGGCCTGACCGTCCTTCGAGCACCCCACCACCCGGAGCGCACCGCTCCGATCCCCACCTTTGCGTCCTCGGCCGCAGCCGGACCACTCCGGCCCCACCGGCCCACGGCCCTCCACGGGAGGCGAGAGACATGCCCCTGACCGCCGTACTCACCGGACTCGGCGCCTACCTTCCCCCGCGCCGCGTCAGCAACGAAGAACTCGCGGACCGCTTCGACACCACCGACGAATGGATCACGTCCCGCACCGGCATACGCAGCCGGCGCTGGGCCGATCCCGGCACCTCCACCGGCGACCTCGCCGTCGAGGCCGGACACCGCGCCCTGAAGTCCGCGGGCGTCGACCCCGAGCCGGGCGCGGTCGACCTCGTGGTCCTGGCGACCACCACGCCCGACCACCTGTGCCCCGCCACCGCACCCGACGTGGCGGCCCGGCTCGGTCTCGCCGGTGCGGCGGCCTTCGACATCAGCGCCGTGTGCTCCGGGTTCGTCTACGCGCTGGAGACCGCGGCCAACGCCATCAGCGCCGGACGGGCGGCCACCGCCCTGGTCGTCGGCGCCGAGACCTACTCGACCATCCTCAACCCGGCCGACCGCACCACCTCCGTGATCTTCGGGGACGGGGCGGGCGCGGTCGTCCTCACCGCGGGCGACGCGGACCGGCCCGGGGCGCTGCACGGCTTCGAACTCGGCTCCGACGGCACCCAGAAGGACGTGATCTGCATCCCGGCCGGCGGCTCCCGCCAACGCGCCGCGCTGACCGAACCGGCCCCCGGTGACGAGTACTTCACCATGGAGGGGCGCAAGGTCTTCCTGTCCG
This sequence comes from Streptomyces sp. NPDC026246, assembly GCF_055567995.1. Lineage (NCBI taxonomy): Bacteria > Bacillati > Actinomycetota > Actinomycetes > Kitasatosporales > Streptomycetaceae > Streptomyces > Streptomyces sp. NPDC026246. Next base: position 193,459 of record NZ_JBVHPJ010000003.1, read on the forward strand.
CGGTGCAGCGGATGAGCGAGTCGTCCCGCTCCCTGCTCGACCGGATCGGCTGGCCGGTCGACAGCCTCGGCCACCTGGTCGGCCACCAGGCCAACGTCCGCATCCTGCGGGCGGTCGCCGAACAGCTCGGGATAGCCCCCGAGCGGGCGGTGGTCAACCTCGACCAGGTCGGGAACACCTCGGCCGCGTCCATCCCGATCGCCCTCGCGGACGCCGCGGCCTCCGACAGCCTCGCCGTGGGGGAGCGGGTCCTGCTGACCGCCTTCGGCGGCGGTCTCACCTGGGGCTCCGCGGCCCTCACCTGGCCGGACGTCGTACCCGCCTGACGCATCACGGCGCCTTTCGCCATCCGGCCCACCACACCGACGGACCAGACGAAGGAAGACCATGACCGCACAGACCACCGCCACCACCACCCCGGGCGAACTGACCCAGGCCGTCCTCGACGTCGTCCGCGGCAAGTTCGAGGCACCGCAGGACGCCACCGCCACCACCCCGTACGAGGACATGGACTTCGACTCCCTGGTGCTGCTGGAGCTCGCGGTCCACCTGTCCCAGGTGTACGAGGTGCAGATCACCGACGACGAGATACTCGACGCTGCCAACGTGGCCGAGACCGCCCGGCTCCTGTCCGCGAAGGGCGTGCGCCTTGCGCGTTGACGCCCCGGGAGCGGCGTTCTTCGACGTCGACGGCACCCTGACCACGGAGACCACGCTCTTCCGGTTCCTGGAGTACCGCTTCGCCGCCGAAGGACGCCCCGCCCAGGCCTACCGGGAGGAGCGGCAGCGCCTGCGCGCCATGACCGAGGCGGGCGTCTGCCGGTCGCGGACCAACCGCGCCTACTTCGCCAGCTACGCCCACCTGAGCGCCGCCTACGTCGTTCAGCTGGCCGAGGAGTGGTTCCGCTCGGAGCTGGAGACGGGCGGGTTCCTGCACGGCAGTGCCGTCGCCGAGCTGCGCCGCCACCAGGCCGCCGGAGAGCCCGTCGTGTTCGTCTCGGGTTCCTTCCCCGCGCTCCTCGCCCCGCTCGCCCGGCTGCTCGGGGTGGACGCGGTCCTGGCGACGGAGCCGGAGATCGTCCTCGGCCACTACACCGGTGACGCCGCCCTCACCATGATCGGTGGCAGCAAGGCCGACGCCCTGCGGTCCTGGTGCGCCGGACACGGCATCGACCCCGCCGCCACCACCGCCTACGGCGACCACGCCTCGGACCTGCCCATGCTGCGGGCCGCCGGCCGGGGCGTGGTGGTCGGCGGCGACCGCGAACTGCGGGCGATCGCCGCGCGGGAGGGCTGGCGTCTGCTTCCGGCACCGCCGCAGGCCCCGCCGCCGCCCCTGCCGCCGGCGTCCCTCCGGGCAGCCGGGACGCTGCCCGCCCCCGTCCACCACTGAATCCCACCCGCCGGCCTCATCGGCCCCTGAAGAAGGTGCTCCACCATGCGTGCAGTCGGAATCCTGGAACACGGCGCCCCCGACGTGCTCGAGGTCATCGACCGGGCCATACCCGACCCGGGCCCCGGAGAGCTGCGTCTGCGGGTGGCCGCCGCGGCCGTCAATCCCACCGACCTCATGCTCCGCTCGGGCGAGCTGGCGGACTACGTGTCCCCCTTCGAGCCCCCGTACGTCCCCGGCATGGACGTCTCCGGCACGGTCGACGCCGCCGGGGCCGGCACCCTGTTCGCCCTGGGCGACCAGGTCATGGCGTTCGTCAACCCGTTCCGTCCGCAGGGCGGCGCCCAGGCGGAGTACGTGGTCGTCTCCGCGGCGGACACGGTCCTGGTCCCGCCGGGTCTGGACCTCGTCCGGGCGGCCGGGCTGCCGATGAACGCGCTCACCGCCCATCAGGCGCTCGCCCTGCTGCACCTGCGGTCCGGTTCGACCCTGGCCGTCACCGGCGGGGCGGGCGCCCTGGGCGGCTTCGTGATCCAGCTGGCCGTGCACCGCGGGCTGCGGGTGGTGGCCGAGGCCGCCGAGAAGGACGAGGCGCTGCTCAAGGAGCTCGGTGCGGAGATCGTCGTGCCCCGCGACGCGGGACCGGCGGCCCCGCGGCCCCAGGCGCCGGTGAGTCCGGCCGCGCTCGCCGAGCGCTACCGCCGTGCCGTGCCCCAGGGCGTGGACGCACTCGTGGACGCGGCCGTGCTGGGCGAACCGGTCCTCGCGGTCGTCCGGGACCACGGCGCGGTGGTGACCTGCCGGCCGGGCGAACTGCCCCTGCCCCGCGGGATCGTGCGTCACGAGGTCAACGTGATGGCCTACCCGGACAAGGCCGGTGCGCTCACCGAACTCGCCGCACTCGCCTGCGAGGGAGTGCTCTCCGTCCGCACCGACTCGCTGCTCACCCCGTCCGGCGTACCCGAGGCCCACCGGCGGCTCGCCGCGGGCGGTGTCCGAGGACGCCAGCTCGTCGTCTTCGACGGACGGCACGACGTCGCCGCCCGCTGAGCGGCTCTCCCCACCGGGGCGGCGGGACGGCCCCCGCCCCGGCGCGGCCCCGGCGCCCGGTCCACGGCGCCGGACGGCCCTCCCCACGACACCGAACCCGCCCGAGGAGGCGACACCCATGGCAGACGGCGCCCTTTCCTTCGCACGGACCGTCGACCGCGCGCTCACCCACCGCGCCGCCGTCAGCGAATGCTTCCTGACCGACGCCGAGCGCACCGGCCGGCGCACGTTCCGGGTGGCGGCCCAACCGCCTCGAGCACACCTGTACTACAGCGACCACGTCAGGGACGCGTCGCCGCACGCGTACTACGACCCGCTGCTCGTGCTGGAGATCTTCCGGCAGGCGTGCATCCTCGCCTCGCACGAGTACCTCGCCGTGCCGGTCGACAGCAGCTTCGTCTTCGACCGGGGCACCCTGAAGATCCTCGACCTCGACGCGCTGCGCATCGGCGACGCACCCGCCTCCGTGACCGTGGACGGTGAGTTCACCGAGGTCCGGGAGCGGGCCGCGCGGCCGTGCGGCACCGTCGTGGACGTGCGGGCGTCGGTCGACGGCAGGGCCGCGGCGACCATGCGGCTCGACTTCCGCTGGATACCGCGACCGGCCATGCGGCGACTGCGCACCCGGACCCGCTCCGCCCTCGACCTGAGCCCGGCGCGCGCTCACCCCCTCGGCAACCGCCGGGCACCGGCGCAGGTCGGCCGCGAGCTGTCCGCCAACGTCGTCCTGGGCCGGGTCACCGTCTCGCCCGGTGCGGAGGTGGTGGCACAGGTGGTCGTCGACCGCGACCACCCCGCTCTGTTCGACCACCCCGTGGACCACATCCCGGGCGCGGTGATGTTCGAGGCACTCCGGCAGACGGCGACCACGGCCGTCCATGAGCTGGGGGACCGCGGCGACCTGCCCCGGCACCCGGTGCTGACCGCCTGCGACGTGACGTTCCTGCGGTTCGGCGAGTTCGAGCTGCCCACCCAGTGCCGTGCCCGCGTGGCGGAGGGACCCGAGGGCCGTCCGGTCGTCGACCTGGTGGTCGAGCAGGAGGGCGACGTCCTGGCGACGGCGCGGGTGACCCTCGACGACGGGGCTGCCGTCCGCCGGGAGCGGCGCGACGCCGCGGTGGTGAGCAGTGTCGTGCCGCCGGAGCCCCGCCCGAGGCTCGTCCCCGCGGCCTGAGACGCGGCGCGTCCCGGCCGCCGCGCGTCCCGGCGGTGGCGCGTCCCGGCGTTCCCGCAGGTGCGTCAGCCGGCGGGGCGTGGCCGTCCCGGTCGGCAGGAACGTCAGGGCGGCCGTGGACGGCAGTTCGGCGCCGCCACCGACACGGCGGGCGGCGTAGACACTGCCGAAGGCGCCGGTCGCCAGCGGCTCGCGCACCTCCCAGACGCCGACCCGGTACCCCTTCGGGACGGACACGGCGTAGGGCTCGGTCACCGGTCCGCCCGGACCGGGCCGGGCCGCCGGTGCCGGGAGGCCGGACGGAGCCGGTGGGCAACGTTGTCGGGCGCGCGGCCGCCGGAGGCCTCCGTGCGGGGCGCGCATGCGGTCCGGGTGCGGTTTCGCTCGTCCTCCGTGGTCGGCGGAGGTACCACGACGATGCTGAACAAGGTGTCTCCCCGTGCCTGAACGGCTACACCGTCGGACCAGGGCGACGCACCAGGGCCGTGCCCCCCTCGTACGGGTGGGACACGGCCCTTGGATGTGATGGGCGTGAAGTGGTCCGCCCGACCGGGTCCGCTCAGTAGCGGGGGCGGTTGAACCAGGCCTTGCCGGCCGCGTTGCCGACGAACACCGCGACGAGGACGGCCAGGATCGTGTGCACCAGGCCGACGATGACGAACGGGTAGATGCCGAGGACCGCCGTGATGATGGCGAAGACCAGGATGGTGACGCGGGCGCCGTTGCCGCCGTTCTTGAACTTCGTCGCCAGCACGGCCGCGAACACCAGCCAGGCCAGGCCGAACACCACGTAGCCCCAGATCAGGCCGGTCGAGTCACCGACCAGGTCCTGGAAGGCGGTGTTGTCCTTCAGGGACTCGTCGTTCTTCGCGGCGTTGAGCGCGATGGCGGAGAAGGCGAAGATCGCCACACCGATGACCTGCAGACCGACGATGACCCACAGCATCACGCGGGCCGCGCCGACCGAGCCCGGCATCGTGGTCGGCGCGGCGGGGCCGCCGTAGGGGGAGACCGGAGGGGCCTGCGGGTAGCCGTAGCCGGGCGCCTGTCCCTGCTGCTGCGGGTAGCCGTAACCGGGCTGCTGCGGCTGCTGGCCCTGGGGGGCGCCGTAGGGGTTGTTCGGGTCGCCGTAGCTCATGGCGGACTTTCCTCCGTTGGTTCCGAGTGCGGGGACGCGGCGCGACATCCCGCACGGAGGAAAGTTCTGCAGTTGCGACCGTCCCCCCGTTGAGCTGCCCGCAGCACTTGTCAGGTCATCGTTCTGCACCGCGCACGGGCTTGTCCAGCCGCGTTCCCGATGTGTTGTGCAAGTGCAACATCGCTGATCATGTGCGGATACGGCGGGACGGGCACCCCGGTGCCCGGATCGCGGGCGGATTGGAATCGCGGGCGGGTCATCCGCGAGGATGGGGGCATGACCGCCCAGATTCTCGATGGCAAGGCCACCGCAGCCGCGATCAAGTCCGATCTGACCGCCCGCGTGGCGGCGCTGAAGGAGAAGGGCGTCACGCCCGGCCTCGGCACGATCCTCGTCGGGGACGACCCCGGCAGCCAGAAGTACGTCGCCGGAAAGCACCGCGACTGCGCCCAGGTCGGCATCGCCTCCATCCAGCGCGAGCTGCCCGCCACCGCCACGCAGGAGGAGATCGAGGCGGTCGTGCGCGAACTGAACGAGGACCCGGCCTGCACCGGGTACATCGTGCAACTGCCGCTGCCCCGCGGCATCGACGAGAACCGCATCCTCGAACTCATGGACCCCGACAAGGACGCGGACGGTCTGCACCCGATGAACCTCGGGCGGCTCGTCCTCAACGAGCCCGCGCCGCTGCCCTGCACGCCGAACGGCGTGCTGACCCTGCTGCGCCGGTACGGGGTGGAGATCAAGGGCGCCGAGGTCGTGGTCGTCGGACGCGGCGTCACCATCGGCCGGCCCATGCCGCTGCTGCTGACCCGCCGCAGCGAGAACGCCACCGTGACCCAGTGCCACACCGGCACGCGCGACCTGTCGGCCCACCTGCGGCGCGCGGACATCATCGTCGCCGCCGCCGGTTCCGCCCACCTGATCCGCGCCGAGGACGTCAAGCCGGGCGCGGCCGTCCTCGACGTCGGCGTCTCGCGCAGCGCCGAGGGCAAGATCGTGGGCGACGTCCACCCCGACGTGGCCGAGGTCGCCGGTTTCATCTCGCCGAACCCCGGCGGGGTCGGCCCGATGACCCGCGCCCAGCTGCTCGTCAACGTGGTCGAGGCGGCGGAGCGCAGTGTCGGCTGAGCACCGGGCCGCCGGCGAGCAGGACTCCGCGGAGGAGATCACCGTCCGCGACCCCGTCAGCGCGCCCGACGCCGAGGGCCGGCCGCGACGGGTCACCCGGCGGTTCCCGCTGTTCACCAGAGACACCGCGCGCCCCGAGGGCGGTGGCCGGGCGGCGCCCGGGGGCGCGCCGGCGCCGGCGCGGCAGTGGCCGCTGCTCGCCGTCCTGGGACTGGCCGGGGCCGGCCTGCTGGTGACCGCGTTCGACCAGTTCCGGCTCGGGACGCTCCTGATCGGTGTCGCGCTGCTGGGCGGCGGGGCGCTGCGCTGGCTGCTGCCCGACGTCGGCATGCTCGCGGTCCGCTCCCGCTTCACGGACATCGCCACCTACGGCGTCCTGGGCGCGGTGATCGTCCTGCTGGCGCTGATGGTCCAGCCAAAGCCGTGGCTGCAGATCCCCTTCCTCAAGGACACCCTGCACTTCACCGTCACCAGCGAGTGACCAGAGCGGCGGCCCGTCCTCTCCCCCGAGGAAGGACGGGCCGCCGTACGAACAATCTCCTGCACGGCGAACGGCCTGTTCAACGGCTGTCAGAGCGCTGTGGCACGGAAGTGACGGTTCCGGTACGTCCGGCGTCCGATTCTGCACGAAGTGGTGCGACACCGGCTCGGGCGTGGACAATCAGGACGGCTCGGCGTCTTTTCTCCGCGCGGTCTCCGCGCTCCTGTGCGCCCCGAGGCCGGGAACTGAGATCCTGCGTGGGCGCATCCCAGTGGGTAGCCACACCGGGACTCGGCCAGGGCCGCCGCGCGCGGGGGCGCGCAGGGCGCGGGGAAACATCAGCACGACCGGGGGGAAGAGGGGGGACGCAATGCCTCGTTGGAAGGCCTTGCCCGATGAGCTCGATCCGCAGATCAGGGAATTCACCAGCCAGTTGCGCAGGCTCGTGGACCGCAGCGGTCTGAGCATCGCGTCGGTGGCGGACCGCACGGGCTACAGCAAGACGTCCTGGGAGCGTTACCTGAACGGCCGGCTGCTCGCGCCGAAGGGCGCCGTCGTGGCCCTGGCCGAGGTCACCGGCACCAATCCGCTGCACCTGACCACCATGTGGGAGCTCGCCGAACGCGCCTGGAGCCGCTCGGAGATGCGGCACGACATGACGATGGAGGCCATACGGATCTCCCAGGCGCGCGCGGCGCTGGGGGAGTTCGGCGGGCAGGACTTCGGGGACGCCGCGCGCGCGTCCGCCGGCGGCACGGCGGCCGCCCCGGGCGGCCGGCCCGCCCGCCGCGGGGGCAGCGCCACGGTCACGCCGGGGATCGCGGGTCCCGCCGGGGTCGCGCCGAGCGTGCCGGTGCAGCCCACCGCGCCCGAGGTGCAGGACTCCACCGGCAGCGTTCCGCGCGAGGGCGGCGGCCGGGGCGGGACGGGCGACGTCAACTCCTGGGGCCTGGCCGGGTACAAGGGGCCGTCGCCGACGGGCCGCCCGGCGGGCGCCGGTGACGGCACGGGCAGCCGGCCCGGCTCCGGCTCCGCAAGCCCCGCCACGCCGTCCGGCGACCGCTCCCGCCCCTTTGAGCCGTCCGCCGACCGCTCCGGTCCTTCCGGCGCCGATGCGTCCGGCGAACCGCAGGACGCCGTCCCCGCCGGGGCCCGGCCGGCCTCCGGGGCCGCACCCGCCGCCGGCGGACGCCGGACCGCGACCTTCGTCGCGGCCGCCGTGGGTGTGCTCGTGGTGATCGCCGGCGCCTTCTACCTGACCGGGGGCGGAGGGGACGACGAGGCACGCAAGGGCGGCGCGTCGCCGTCCCCGACCGCGACGGCCAGGACGCAGCTGCCGCCCGGCGTGAAGTGCAGCGGCGACAGCTGCGCCGGCAAGGACGCGGAGAACATGGGCTGCAGCGGCGACCTGGTCACCACGGCCACGACCGCGACCGTCGGCACGACCGTCGTGGAGGTCCGCTACAGCAAGACCTGCAAGGCGGCCTGGGGCCGGATCACCGGAGCCGCGCAGGGCGACGAGGTCCGCATCAGCGCGGGGAAGAGGAAACAGTCCGGGAGCATCACCGCGACCGGCGACACCATCGCGTACACCCCGATGGTGCCGGTGGGAAGCGCCGCCGACGCCAAGGCCTGCGCGACGCTGGCGGCGGGCGGCCGGGGCTGCACGAAGTAGACGCGGCGGGCGCACCCGGGCCCCGGTCCCGGCAATGGCCGGAAACGTCCTCGGGGCATGCATGGTCCGGGCGGATCGGGGCAGGCGGACCGTACCCCCACGGGAGTCCGGCTCGGTCGGTCCCCCTCATGCGGCCGCCTTCGTCCCCCTCTCCCGGACGGGCGGCCGCTTCCCGTGCGGGCCGGGGGAGGGGTTGTGGGCCGGGCCACACCGACCCGGCGGTCCGGGATCGCGGGAGCGCGATAGCCTGACCGCTGGTCGGATCTCTTGACGCCAAGAGATCGATCACATGTCCGGGGCAGGGACCCCGCCCCTACCGCCAGCTGTCATACGGAGAACGCCATGACCCGCACTCCCGTGAACGTCACCGTCACCGGCGCGGCCGGCCAGATCGGTTACGCCCTGCTCTTCCGCATCGCCTCCGGTCAGCTGCTCGGCGCGGACGTGCCGGTGAAGCTGCGCCTCCTCGAGATCACGCCGGCGCTGAAGGCGGCCGAGGGCACGGCCATGGAGCTGGACGACTGCGCGTTCCCGCTCCTGCAGGGCATCGAGATCACCGACGACCCGAACGTCGCCTTCGACGGCACCAACGTAGGCCTGCTCGTCGGCGCCCGCCCCCGCACCAAGGGCATGGAGCGCGGCGACCTGCTGGAGGCCAACGGCGGCATCTTCAAGCCGCAGGGCAAGGCCATCAACGACCACGCCGCGGACGACGTCAGGATCCTGGTCGTCGGCAACCCGGCCAACACCAACGCCCTCATCGCCCAGGCCGCCGCGCCGGACGTCCCGGCCGAGCGGTTCACGGCCATGACGCGCCTGGACCACAACCGCGCCCTGACGCAGCTGTCGAAGAAGACCGGCACCCCGGTCTCCGAGATCAGGAAGCTGACGATCTGGGGCAACCACTCCGCCACGCAGTACCCGGACATCTTCCACGCCACGGTCGCCGGCAAGAACGCCGCCGAGGTCGTCAACGACGAGAAGTGGCTGGCCGAGGACTTCATCCCGACGGTCGCCAAGCGTGGTGCCGCCATCATCGAGGCCCGCGGCGCCTCCTCGGCCGCCTCCGCCGCCAACGCCGCCATCGACCACGTCTACTCGTGGGTCAACGGCACCGCCGAGGGCGACTGGGTCTCCATGGGCATCCCGTCGGACGGCTCCTACGGCGTCCCGGAGGGCCTGATCTCCTCCTTCCCCGTCACCTGCAAGGACGGCAAGTACGAGATCGTCCAGGGCCTGGACATCAACGAGTTCTCGCGCACCCGCATCGACGCCTCCGTCAAGGAGCTCGAGGAGGAGCGCGAGGCGGTCCGCGGTCTCGGCCTCATCTGACGCCCCGGCCCACCCGGGTCGTCCGCTTTCTCCGCGCAGGCCCCGCACCGGTTCCCCGGTGCGGGGCCTGCGCGTGTTCCCGCACCTTTCCGGCCATACCGGGGGCGTCCGCGCTCAGGGCACGCACCGCCGGACGGCCGTTCGACCGCTGGGCGTTTTGCCCAGGTCTGTCCACATCTCCCGTGACACAGCGCACTTTCGGTCACGCAGGCGCATGCAATCGAGGGAGTCGGGCAGGCGAACTCGGTCTCGTAGTGACACGTATGTGACACAGGGGCGCTGATCAGGAACGGAAGGCGAAGAGCGATCATGGCGGAAAGTACCGAACTTCAGGCGCGCGAAACCATCCATGCGGGAGGAGAGTGGCGGGCCGCCCTCTCCGGGGCCACGCGCGAGATCATCGACCCCGCGGACGCCGTGCCCTTCGCCCTCGTCGCGGAGGGGGACGAGAAGGACGCCGACCTGGCCGTCGCCGCGGCCCGGCAGGCGTTCGACGAGGGCGCGTGGCCGCACACCCCCGTCGCCGAGCGCGCCGCGCTGCTGCGCCGCGTCGCCGACCTCCTCGTGCGCGACCGTGACGAGCTCGGGCGGCTGGAGGCCCGGGACGCGGGCAAGACCGTCGAGGAGGGCCGCGTCGACATCGACTGCGTCGCCGACGCCTTCCGCTACTTCGCCGACCTGGTGGCGGGCGAGGCCCCGGGCCGGGTCGTGGACGCGGGCTCGCCGGACGTCCACAGCGTCGTCGTGCACGAGCCGGTCGGTGTCTGCGCGATGATCACGCCGTGGAACTACCCGCTGCTCCAGGCCAGTTGGAAGATCGCCCCCGCCCTCGCCGCCGGTAACGCCTTCGTCGTCAAGCCCAGCGAGATCACGCCGATGACCACCGTCGCGCTGATCGACCTGCTCGTCGAGGCCGGACTGCCCGCCGGTGTCGCCAACCTCGTGACCGGGCCCGGCCATTCGGTCGGCGCGCGCCTGTCCGAGCACCCCGACGTCGACCTGATCTCCTTCACCGGCGGACTGGTCAGCGGCACCAAGGTCGCCCAGGCCGCCGCGCCCACCGTGAAGAAGGTCGCCCTCGAACTCGGCGGCAAGAACCCCAACGTCGTCTTCGCCGACGCCTGCGCCACCGAGGAGGGCTTCGACACCGCCGTCGACCAGGCCCTCAACGCCGCCTTCATCCACAGCGGCCAGGTCTGCTCGGCCGGTGCCCGCCTCATCGTCGAGGAGTCCGTGCGCGAGCGGTTCGTCGCCGAACTCGCCCGCCGCGCCGAGAAGATCCGCCTCGGCCGCGGCACCGAGGACGGCGTGGAATGCGGCCCGCTCGTCTCCGAGCAGCAGCGCGCCAAGGTCGAGGGGTACGTCGCCTCCGCCCTCGAGGAGGGCGCGGTGCTGCGCTGCGGCGGCAAGCGCCCCGAACCGTCCCCCGAGCGCCCGGAGAACGGCTACTTCTACGAGCCGACCGTCCTCGACCACTGCCACCGCGAGATGCGCGTCGTGCGCGAGGAGGTCTTCGGGCCGGTCCTCACCGTCGAGACCTTCCGCACCGAGGACGAGGCCGTCGCGCTGGCCAACGACACCGAGTACGGGCTCGCGGGCGGCGTCTGGACCGCCGACCCGGGCCGGGCCCGCCGCGTCGCCGGCCGGCTGCGCCACGGCACGATCTGGATCAACGACTTCCACCCCTACCTGCCGCAGGCGGAGTGGGGCGGCTTCGGCAGGAGCGGCGTGGGCCGCGAACTGGGCCCGGCCGGGCTCGCCGAGTACCGAGAGACCAAGCACGTCTACCAGAACCTCGCACCCAAGCCGGTGCGCTGGTTCGCCGGCTGAGCGGACCGGCGCACCCGCGCCCCCGCCGGCCGGTTCCGCCGGCCGACGTCCTCCGCACCGGTGCCCCCACGACCGGCGGCACGGCGAACGGCGGCCCCCCGAGCGGCGGTCCCCCCCACGGACAGCCCCCGTAACGACGGCTCACACGGCTCCGCACCCTGTCCCCCGACGTACCCACTCGTCCCGGCTCTCCTGGAGTACCACCCTCATGCCCGACCACACCCATGAATTCGACTACGTCGTCATAGGCGGCGGAACAGCAGGTTCCGTGATCGCCTCCCGTCTCACCGAGAACCCCGACGTCACCGTCGCCGTCATCGAGGGCGGCCCCAGCGACGTCGGCCGCGACGACGTGCTGACCCTGCGCCGCTGGATGGGCCTGCTGGGCGGCGAGCTCGACTACGACTACCCGACCACCGAACAGCCCCGCGGCAACTCGCACATCCGGCACAGCCGCGCCCGCGTGCTGGGCGGCTGCTCCTCCCACAACACCCTGATCGCCTTCAAGCCGCTGCCCGCCGACTGGGACGAGTGGGAGGCCGCCGGCGCCAAGGGCTGGGGCGCGGTGCAGATGGAGGCCTACTTCGCCCGGCTGCTCAACCACATCGTCCCGGTCGACGAGAAGGACCGGAACGCCATCGCCCGCGACTTCGTCGACGCGGCCCAGGAGGCGCTCGGCGTGCCGCGGGTGGAGGGCTTCAACAAGAAGCCGTTCACCGAGGGCGTCGGCTTCTTCGACCTCGCCTACCACCCCGAGAACAACAAGCGGTCCTCGGCGTCGGTGGCGTACCTGCACCCGGTGATGGACGACCGGCCCAACCTGACGATCATGCTGGAGACCTGGGCGTACAAGCTCCAGCTCGCCGGCGACCGCGTCGAGGGCGTCCACGTGCGCACCAAGGACGGCGAGGAGATCCTCGTCAAGGCGCGGGGCGAGGTCCTGCTGTGCGCCGGCGCCGTCGACTCGCCCCGGCTGCTGATGCACTCCGGCATCGGCCCCAGGGCCGACCTGGAGAAGCTCGGCATCCCCGTCACGCACGACCTGCCGGGCGTCGGCGAGAACCTGCTCGACCACCCCGAGTCGGTCATCGTCTGGGAGACGAACGGCCCCATCCCCGAGAACTCCGCGATGGACTCCGACGCGGGCCTGTTCGTGCGGCGCGACCCCGAACTGCCGCACCCGGACCTGATGTTCCACTTCTACCAGATCCCCTTCACGGACAACCCGGAGCGACTGGGCTACCGGCGGCCCGAGTTCGGCGTCTCCATGACCCCGAACATCCCCAAGCCGAAGAGCCGCGGACGCCTCTACCTCACCAGCGCCGACCCCGAGGTCAAGCCCGCCCTGGACTTCCGCTACTTCACCGACGAGGACGACTACGACGGCCGCACCCTCGTCGACGGCATCAGGATCGCCCGTGAGATAGCGAAGACCGAGCCGCTGGCCGGCTGGCTCAAGCGCGAGGTGGCCCCCGGCCCGGACGTCACCGGCGACGAGGAGCTCGGCGAGTACGCCCGCAAGGTCGCCCACACCGTCTACCACCCCGCCGGCACCTGCAGGATGGGCGACGCCGACGACCGCCTCGCCGTCGTCGACCCCGAGCTGCGCGTGCGCGGCCTGGAGGGCATCCGCATCGCCGACGCCTCCGTCTTCCCCACCATGACCACCGTGAACCCGATGATCGGCGTGCTCATGGTCGGGGAGCGTGCCGCCGAGCTGATCGGTGGTGGTTCCCGATGACCGCGACCCTCGAACCCCCCACGGAGCAGACCATGGACACCACGCCCGTCTTCTCGGTGGAGGGACTGTGGAAGGTGTTCGGCCCGAAGGCCGAGCGCATCCCCGCCGACCCGGAACTCACCGCCCTGGACCCGGCCGAGCTGCGCTCACGCACGGGGTGTACGGCCGCCGTACGGGACGTCAGCTTCGACGTGCGCAAGGGCGAGGTCTTCGTCGTCATGGGCCTGTCCGGCTCCGGCAAGTCCACGCTGGTGCGCTGCCTGACCCGGCTCATCGAGCCCACCGCGGGCACCATCGCCATCGACGGCGAGGACGTGCGCGCCATGGACCGCTCCCGGCTGCGCGAACTGCGCCGCCACCGCGCCGCGATGGTCTTCCAGCACTTCGGCCTGCTGCCGCACCGCACGGTCCTCGACAACGTCGCCTACGGCCTGGAGATCCAGGGCATGGGCAAGGCCGAGCGGCGCGAGCGTGCCGCCGAGGTCGTCGCCAAGGTCGGCCTGGAGGGCATGGAGCACCGCCGCCCCGGCCAGCTCTCCGGCGGCCAGCGGCAGCGCGTCGGCCTGGCCCGCGCCCTCGCCGTCGACCCCGAAGTCCTGCTGTTCGACGAGCCGTTCAGCGCGCTCGACCCGCTCATCCGGCGCGAGATGCAGGAGGAGGTGGTCCGGCTGCACCACGAGGAGGGCCGCACGATGGTCTTCATCACCCACGACCTCCAGGAGGCCCTCAAGCTCGGCGACCGCATCGCGCTGATGCGCGACGGCCGGGTCGTGCAGCTCGGCACCCCCGAGGAGATCGTCGGCGCGCCCGCCGACGACTACGTCCGGGAGTTCGTCCGCGACGTCCCGCGCGAGCAGGTCATGACCGTCCGCACCGCCATGCGCCGCCCCTCGGCCGGGCAGGAGGGCAGCGGTCCCGCGCTGCGGCCCGAGGCGACGGTCTCCGAGGCGATCGAGGCGGTCGCCCGCGCCGGTGCACCGGCCCGTGTCGTGGACCAGGGCCGGTGCGTCGGCGTGGTCGACTCCGACACGCTCCTCGGCGTCGTCGCCGGCACGGAGCGGACCGCTCCACCGGGGACGGAGCAGCCCGGGGAGGCGGTGTGATGGCCACGCTCACCGCGAACCCGCCGCGCGCGGGCCTGCCCGGACTGCTGAAGAACCCGACCCTGCGCAAGCTCCTGCTGCTCGCGATCGCCGCAGCCGTCCTCGTCCCGCTCGTGAACGCCCGCTGGGCGAGCGGCACCTGGCCCGCCGCCCTGACGGTCGACCTGTCCGAGCCGCTCGCCAGGACCAGCGACTGGATCATCGACAACCGCGACAGCCATCCGCTGTTCCTCTACTTCTTCGGCCACGTCAGCAACGTCGTCGTCATCGCCGTCCGCGCCGTCTACCTCGCCCTCCTCGCCGTCGGCTGGGCCGGGGTCACGGCCCTGGGCGCCCTGGTCGCCTGGCGGGTCGCCGGGGTGAGGCTGGCGCTCGGCACGGCCGTCGCCTTCCTCGCCTGCGGTCTGCTCGGCATGTGGGTGCCGACCATGCAGACGCTCGCCCTGATGGTGGTCGCCGTCCTCGCCTCGATCGTCGTGGGCGTGCTGCTCGGGCTCGCCGCCGGGCTGTCCGACCGGATGGACCGCGTCCTGCGCCCGGTGCTGGACACCATGCAGGTGCTGCCCGCCTTCGCCTATCTGCTGCCCGTCGTCCTCGTCTTCGGCATCGGCGTCCCGGCGGCCGTCCTGGCCACCGTCGTCTACGCCGCCCCGCCCATGGCGCGGCTGACCTCGCTCGGCCTGCGCGGCGCCGACAAGGAGGTGCTGGAGGCCGTCGAGTCGCTCGGTTCCACCGCACGCCAGCGCCTGCTCACCGCCCGCATCCCGCTGGCCCGCAAGGAACTCCTCCTCGGTGTCAACCAGACGATCATGATGGCGCTGTCCATGGCCGTCATCGCGGCCGTCATCGGCGCGGGCGGTCTCGGTGACCGCGTCTACCAGGCCCTGGCCTCGGTCGACGTCGGTGCCGCGCTCGCCGCCGGCATCCCGATCGTGCTGCTGGCCGTCGTCCTGGACCGGGTCACCGGCGCGGCGGGGGAGAGGCTCGGCGCCGACCCCGAGCCGCACAGCGGACGCGGCTGGCTCTACGCCCTCGCCGGCGTCGTCGCCGTGGCGGTCGCCGGACGGCTCGCGGGCCGCCTCGACTGGCCCGACGCCTGGGTCGTCGGCATCGCCGAGCCCGTCAACCGTGCCGTGGACTGGATGACCGCCCACCTGTACTCGGGCGTCCCCGTCATCGGCGGCACCGCCGACTGGGCCGGCCACTTCACCACCTGGGTCCTGGACCCGATGCGCGACGGCCTGCAGTGGCTGCCCTGGTGGGCGGTCCTGCTGATCGTCGCCGCCCTGGCCTGGGTCATCGGCACCTGGCGCACCGCCCTGACGGCCGTCCTCGCCATGGCCGCCATCGGCGTCCTCGGCGTCTGGAAGCCCTCCCTCGACACCCTCTCGCAGGTCCTCGCGGCCGTCGCCGTCACCCTCGTCGTCGGCTTCGCCGTCGGTATCGCCGCCGCCCGCAGCGACCGGCTGGAGCGGGCCCTGCGCCCCGTCCTCGACGTCTTCCAGACGATGCCGCAGTTCGTGTACCTCATCCCGGTCGTCGCCCTGTTCGGCGTCGGCCGCGCCCCGGCCGTCGCCGCCGCGATCGTCTACGCCCTGCCGGCCGTCGTCCGCATCACCGCCCAGGGCCTGCGCCAGGTCGACCCCGCCGCCATGGAGTCCTCCCGTTCGCTCGGCGCGACCAGCTGGCAGCAGCTGCGGCAGGTGCAGCTCCCGCTGGCCCGCCCGGCGCTGCTGCTCGCCGTCAACCAGGGCCTCGTCCTGGTCCTCGCCGTCGTCGTCATCGGCGGCCTGGTCGGCGGCGGCGCCCTCGGCTACGACGTCGTCTTCGGCCTCGCCCAGGGCGACCTGGCGACCGGTCTGGTGGCGGGCGGCGCGATCGTCTGCCTCGGCCTGATGCTCGACCGGGTGACCCAGCCCACCGAACGCCGCGCGAGGAAGGGAGCCTGACATGCGCGTCCGTACCACTGCCGCGATCGCCGCGGTGAGCTCGCTGGCGCTGCTCACCGGCTGCGGCGCGGCCGACATGACCAAGCAGGCCTCGCCCTTCGCGGGCGCGCAGGGCGCCAGGACCGTGACCCTGTCCGTGCAGTCCTGGGTGGGCGCCCAGTCCAACGTCGCCGTCGCCCAGTACCTCCTGGAGCACGAGCTGGGCTACCGCGTCGACACCGTCCAGGTCGACGAGGTGCCCGCCTGGGACGCCCTCAGCCAGGGCCGCGTCGACGCGCTCCTGGAGGACTGGGGCCACCCCGAGCAGGAACAGCGCTACGTCAAGGACAAGAAGACGATCGCGCCCGGCGGCGAACTGGGCGTCACCGGCCACATCGGCTGGTTCGTCCCGACGTACCTGGCCAAGCAGCACCCCGACATCACGAACTGGAAGAACCTCGACAAGTACGCCGACCTCTTCCGCACCCCGGAGAGCGGCGACAAGGGCCAGCTGATGGACGGTTCGCCGTCCTACGTCACCAACGACAAGGCGCTGGTGAAGAACCTGAAGCTGGACTACCAGGTGGTGTTCGCGGGCTCCGAGGCCGCGCAGATCACGCAGATGAAGCAGTTCGCCAAGGAGAAGAAGCCCTTCCTGACGTACTGGTACTCCCCGCAGTGGCTCTTCGAGAAGGTCCCGATGACCGAGGTGAAGCTGCCGCCGTACAAGGAGGGCTGCGACGCCGACCCGGAGAAGGTCGCCTGCGCCTATCCGCACACCCCGCTGCAGAAGTACCTGAACGCGGACTTCGCGAAGAAGGGCGGCAAGGCGGCGGCCTTCCTGAAGAAGTTCCAGTGGACGACCGAGGACCAGAACGAGGTCTCCCTGATGATCGCCGACAAGAAGATGACGCCGGAGGACGCGGCGAAGAAGTGGGTGGACAGCCACGAGTCCACCTGGAGGAAGTGGCTGTCCTGAGCCCGCCTACGCCAGGAGCCCGGCGGCGATCTCCCGCAGTGCGCGGGCGGCCCGCCGCTGGAGCCCCGGCCCGAAGGTGATCCGCGTGGCCCCTCGTGCGCCGAGTTCGGCGGGCGAGGGGCCACCGTCGGCAGGCGCCCCGGCATTGATCGGCCCGCGGATCCCGGCGCGCAGCAGCGGCAGCACCTCGGGCGGCGCGCCGATCGGGTACACGCAGTCCGCCCCGGCGGCGACGTACAGCGCGGCCCGCTCGATGGCCCGGTCCGGGTCGCTCACCCCGCGGACGAAGGTGTCCACGCGCGCGTTGAGGAACAACCGGTCCCCGGCCGCCTCCCGCACCCCGGCCAGCCAGTCGGCGTGCGCGCGCGGGTCCTTCAGCACCCCGGCCTCGGAGTCCTCCAGGTTGCAGCCCACCGCGCCCGTCTCCAGCAGCCGCTCCACCAGCTCCTTCGGCGCGAGCCCGTACCCGCCCTCGACGTCCGCCGACACGGGCACCCCGACGGCCCGGACGATCCGGGCGACCGCGGCGAACATCTCACCGGCCGGGACCTGCCCGTCCTCGTACCCGAGGGACGCGGCCACCCCGGCACTGGGCGTCGCCAGCGCCGGGAACCCGGCCTCCTCGAACACCCGGGCACTGGCCGCGTCCCACGGACCGGGCAGCACCAGCGGATCGCCGGGCACCCGGTGGTGGTGCAGGGCGCGGAACGCCTCGGCAGCGGTCACTTGTACTGCCCGGGCTGGTAGTGCCCCGGAGCCATGCGGCAGGTCACGCCGAAGCGGTTCCAGGCGTTGATCACCGTGATCGCGGCGATGACCTGCGCCAGCTCGGCCTCGTCGAAGTGCTTGGCCGCCCGCTCGTAGACCTCGTCCGGCACGAAACCGTCGGTCAGCACGGTCACGGCCTCCGTCAGCTCCAGCGCCGCGATCTCCTTCGCGGTGTAAAAGTGCCGCGACTCGTCCCACGCGCTGAGCTGCACGATCCGCTCGACGCTCTCGCCCGAGGCGAGGGCGTCCTTGGTGTGCATGTCGATGCAGAAGGCGCAGTGGTTGATCTGGGAGGCGCGGATCTTCACCAGCTCGTACAGCGTGTGGTCCAGGCCCTTACGGGCGGCGGTGTCCAGCCGGACCATCGCCTTGTAGACCTCGGGCGCGTGCTTGGCCCATTCCAGCCGGGCGGGCTGCTCGGGGGCGTACTCCACGGGCGCGGTGTCGTCGGTGTGGGTCGTCATGCCGTCGACCCTAGGCAGCAGGCAGCCCAGGAGTATGGTCCATTTCCATGGCGGAACCCTGGGCCACTTTGGGCATCGACCTGCACCTGGAACCGACCGGGCCGGGCCTGCGGCGCGGGCTGACCGGCGCCCTGCGCGAGGCGGTGCGCTCCGGACGGCTGGCCCCCGGCACCCGGCTGCCCTCCTCCCGCGCGCTCGCCGCCGACCTCGGCATCGCCCGCAACACGGTCGCCGACGCCTACGCCGACCTGGTCGCCGAGGGCTGGCTCACGGCCCGGCAGGGCTCGGGGACCCGAGTCGCCACCGGAGCCCCGGCCACGCCCGCCCGGCAGCCGGGGCGGACACCGTCCGCCCCGCCGTCCGGCACGGCAGCCCACGCCCGGCCCCGTGCGCGCAGTCGCCCCTTCTACGACCTGCGCCCGGGCAGCCCCGACCTCGCGTCCTTCCCCCGGGCGGAGTGGCTCAGGGCGGCCCGCCGAGCCCTCGCCGCGGCCCCCCACCACGCCCTCGACTACGGGGACCCGCGTGGGCGCCCCGAGCTGCGGGCCGCACTCGCCGGTTACCTGTCCCGGGCCCGGGGCGTGCGCGCCGACCCCGAACACATCGTGGTGTGCGCCGGGTTCGCGCACGCGCTGCGGCTGCTCGGCACGGTCCTGCACGCCCGCGGGGCCCGGACGGTGGCGGTGGAGTCGTACGGCCTGGACGTGCACCGGGACCTGCTCACCGGCGCCGGGCTGGCCACCACGCCGCTGCCGTTCGACGCACGGGGCACCGACCCCGCCGGGCTCCCCGGCGCCGACGCGGTCCTCCTCACTCCGGCCCACCAGTTCCCCATGGGCGTACCGCTGCACCGCGACCGCCGGGCGGCCGTCGTCGAGCAGGCGCGGCGCACCGGCGCGCTGGTCCTGGAGGACGACTACGACGGCGAGTTCCGCTACGACCGGCAGCCCGTCGGCGCGCTCCAGGGCCTCGACCCCGACCGGGTGGCCTACCTCGGCACGGCGAGCAAGTCCCTGGCGCCCGGGCTGCGGCTGGCCTGGGCCGTGCTGCCGCCGGACCTGGCCCGGGAGGTCGCCGCGGCCAAGGGCGACGTCGACACCTGCGGCGCGCTCGACCAGCTGACCCTGGCCGAGTTCCTCACGTCCGGCGCCTACGACCGGCACGTGCGGGCCGCCCGCCTGCGCTACCGGCGCCGCAGGGACGCCCTGGTCGCCGCCGTCGCGGCCCGGGCCCCGCAGGCCCGGGTCACCGGCATCGCGGCCGGTCTGCACGTGCTGCTGCGGCTGCCGCCCGGAGTCGAGCAGTCGGTGGTCCAGGCGGCCAACTGGCGCGGCCTGGCCCTGCACGGCCTGGCTCGGTACCGCAACCCCGCGGCCCGCGTGGAGCCGCTCGACGCCCTGGTCGTCGGCTACGGCACCCCACCCGACCACGCCTGGTCGGGCGCCCTGGACGCCCTGTGCGCGGCCCTGCCGGGCTGACGCAGGCCGGTGACGGGACCGCCCCCGGCGCGCCCGCCGCCCGCATCCCCGGGGCGTCGGCACACGGCCACGCCGGGAACACCCTCCTGCACGGCAACCTCTCACCCCCGCGCCGCCCCCTCGCCGCAACGGTCACGCCCCGCCCCGCGCCTCTCACGGCCCTTGTCTACCCGCGCCTCTCACGGTCGTCGTATCGCCGCGCCCCGCACGGTCATGGAGCCCCGGCGTCCCTCACGGTCGTGGAGCCCCGGCGTGCCTCCCGGTCGTCGTCTCCCCGGCGTCCCTCACGGCCGTCGTCCCCCCTCGTCCCCGCCACCGCCCGCCCCCTGTGCGGCCGGCCCTTCCGCCGGCCGCTGCTCCGGCTCCACCGGCGCCTCCCCGAAGCGTGACAGGGCCAGCGCGCCCGCCACCGCCACCGCGAAGCCGAGGATCGCCAGCCAGCCCAGGCCCGGGCGGGTGCGGTCGCCGAGCCAGATCACGCCGATCAGCGCGGGCGCCACCGTCTCGCCCAGCACCAGCCCCGCGGTCGCCGTCGTCACCGAGCCGCGCTGCAGCGCCGACGTCAGCAGCAGGAACGCGGCGCCACCGCCCAGCAGCAGCGCGTAGAACGCGGGGTTCGTGAACAGGGCCGCGGGCGTCAGGCCGTCGATGAGCCGTACCGCCACCTCCACCACCCCGAAGCCCAGCCCGGCCCCGAGACCGAGCGCCAGGGCGCGTCCGCGCTCCGGTAGCCGCCCGCCCGCCGCGCCCAGCAGCAGCACCCCGGCCGCCGCCCCGAGCAGCGCCCACTTCAGCCAGCCCGGCCCGGTCTCGTCGCCCTCCGCCCCGGACGCCAGTCCCAGCAGGGCCAGCCCGGCGCACACCACGCCCACCGCCGCCCACTCCAGCCGGCTCAGCCGCACCTTCAGCAGCCGCGCGGCCACCACGGCCGTCACCGCCAGGCTCGCCGCCAGCGCCGCCCCGACGGCGTAGATCGGCACCGACCGCAGCGCCAGGATCTGCAGCACGAACCCGAGCCCGTCCAGCGCCAGCCCCGCCAGATACCGCCACTGCCGCAGCGCCCGCCACAGCAGCGCCACGTCCCCGCCGGGGCCGCTCGCCGCGGCGGCCCGGGCGGCGATCGCCTGCAGCACCGTCGCCGTACCGAAGCACACCGCCGCACCAAGGGCACAAACCATTCCAAAGATCACGAATCGACAGTAGGACAGTGGCCGGAAGGAGGGGGGCATGCGCGCCCGCCCGCGAGATTCTCTAGGCTGACCGCTCGTCAGTGCACAACGGGGAGAATCACAGGGGGATCGCACATGGCCGAGACACGACGACGGCTGCGCTCCAGCACGGTTGTCCTGGGCGGCATGGGGGTCCTCGCGGCCGCCCTGTCCGCATGCGGCTCCGACCCCGACCGCCGCTGCGTGGACCGCGACAGCTACGACTACCTCAACGGCTACAAGGTCGTCGCCGACAAGAACTGCACGTCCGGCGGCTCCTCGTCCGGCAAGGGCCGCACGACGATCGGCAAGGCAAGGAACGCCGACTGGTACTACGACGCCGACGTGAGCAACGGCCGGGCCGACGACGGCACCTTCAGCCGCAGCGAGGCCGTCGACCGGGGCGGCTTCGGCTGCTCGGGCGGCAGCAGCGGCGGCTGACGGGCCCGGCAGGATGGAACGCCGCACGATCACCCCGCGCCCCGACTGGCAGCGCACCGTCGAGGACCAGGGCCTGATCTACCCGCTGACGCGCTACCCCGACGGTTCCCTGCGCCCCTACTGGGACGAGAGCGCCTACTACGTCTTCGGCCTGCCGGAGGTCGAGGCGCTGGAGGAGGTCGTCGAGGAGCTGCACCGCATGTGCCTGGCCGCCGCCGGGCACATCGTCGCCGAGGACCGCTTCGCGGACCTGGGCATCACCGATCCCCGGCTGGCCCGCGTGGTCGCCGAGGCCTGGCACCGCCGAGCCGAACTGCCGTCCGTGTACGGCCGGTTCGACCTGCGCTACGACGGCACCGGCCCGGCCAAGCTGCTGGAGTACAACGCCGACACCCCCACCTCGCTGGTCGAGGCCGCGTCCCCGCAGTGGTTCTGGATGGAGGAGCGCTTCCCCGGCGCCGACCAGTGGAACTCCCTGCACGAACGCCTCGTCGAGGCGTGGAAGAAGCAGGCGGCCCTCCTCCCGCCGGGCAGCCCCCTGTTCTTCGCCCACTCCTCCGCCGACGAACTCGGCGAGGACCTGATGACGGTCGCCTATCTCAAGGAGACCGCCGAGCAGGCCGGCCTGGAGACCGACTGGATCTCCGTGGAGGAGATCGGCTGGGACCGCCTCTCCCGCCGCTTCGTCGACCTGCGCCTGCGCTTCATCCGCAGCATCTTCAAGCTCTACCCCTGGGAGTGGCTCACCACCGACCGCTTCGCCGGCCACGTCCTGGACACCCTGGACAACGGCGGCGGCACCGGCTCCACCCTGTGGATCGAGCCCGCCTGGAAGATGCTCCTCAGCAACAAGGCCCTCCTGGCGATCCTGTGGGAGCTGTACCCGGACCACCCGAACCTCCTGCCCGCCCATCTGGACGGCCCCCGGGACCTGACCGCCACCGGCTGGGTCGCCAAGCCGCTGCTGGGCCGCGAGGGCGCGGGGGTCACGATCCACGAGCCCGGATCGGAACCCGCCCCGCGCGACGAGCCCTGCTGCTACCAGCAGCTCGCCCCCCTCCCCGACTTCGACGGCAACCGCGTCGTCCTGGGCGCCTGGGTGGTGGAGAACGAGTCGGCGGGCCTGGGCATCAGGGAGTCCTCGGGCCTGATCACGGACGAGTACGCAAGATTCCTGCCCCACGTGATCCTCTAGTCGGGGCTCAGGGGCACGTCCCTGAGGGGGCGCGGGGAACTGCGCGATCAACCACGGCGCACTCGCACCCGGCACCGAAGAGCAACCCGGCACACGCTCCCCGCCCGGACCACCCGGTAGGCTGACCACGGGCCGTGACTGGCGCGCTGGGATGGACGAACCATCGGGGAGCGGCCCGAGCAGAACAGAGCCGTGCGCCTGGGCCGTACCGTGAACGCTGAACGCAACGTCCGGAGGTCCCCATGTCAGCAGAGCTCACCCCCGCTTCCACCGCCTACCGCGCCGCCCTCGACGTGATCCGCGCCGTGGAGCCCCGCGTCGCCGACGCCATCGGCCAGGAGGTCGCCGACCAGCGCGAGATGCTCAAGCTGATCGCCTCCGAGAACTACGCCTCCCCGGCCACGCTCCTGGCCATGGGCAACTGGTTCAGCGACAAGTACGCCGAGGGCACGATCGGCCGCCGCTTCTACGCCGGCTGCCGCAACGTCGACACCGTCGAGTCGCTGGCCGCCGAACACGCCAAGGAGCTCTTCGGCGCCCGCCACGCCTACGTCCAGCCGCACTCCGGCATCGACGCCAACCTCGTCGCCTTCTGGGCCGTGCTCGGCGCCCGGGTCGAGGTGCCCTTCCTGGAGAAGACCGGCGTCCGGCAGATCAACGACCTGACCGACGCCGACTGGGCCGAACTGCGCCAGGCCTTCGGCAACCAGCGGATGCTCGGCATGTCCCTCGACGCCGGCGGCCACCTCACCCACGGCTTCCGCCCGAACATCTCCGGCAAGATGTTCGACCAGCGTTCCTACGGCACCGACCCGGCCACCGGCCTGATCGACTACGAGGCGCTGCGCGCACAGGCCCGCGCGTTCAAGCCGCTGATCATCGTCGCGGGCTACTCGGCGTACCCCCGTCTGGTGAACTTCCGGATCATGCGCGAGATCGCCGACGAGGTCGGCGCGACCCTCATGGTCGACATGGCGCACTTCGCCGGTCTGGTCGCGGGCAAGGTCCTCACCGGCGACTTCGACCCGGTCCCGCACGCCCAGATCGTCACCACGACCACCCACAAGTCGCTGCGCGGCCCGCGCGGCGGCATGGTGCTGTGCGACGACTCGCTGAAGGACCAGGTCGACCGCGGCTGCCCGATGGTCCTCGGCGGCCCGCTGCCGCACGTGATGGCCGCCAAGGCGGTCGCCCTCGCGGAGGCCCGCCAGGAGTCCTTCCGCGACTACGCCCAGCGCATCGTCGACAACTCCCGCGCCCTCGCCGAGGGCCTGATGCGCCGCGGCGCGACCCTGGTCACCGGCGGCACCGACAACCACCTGAACCTGATCGACGTGGCCTCCTCCTACGGCCTCACCGGCCGCCAGGCCGAGGCCGCGCTGCTGGAGTCGGGCATCGTCACCAACCGCAACGCGATCCCCGCCGACCCGAACGGCGCCTGGTACACCTCGGGCATCCGCATCGGCACGCCCGCGCTCACCACCCGCGGCCTGGGCACGGCGGAGATGGACGAGGTGGCCGGCCTGATCGACCGCGTGCTCACCGCCACCGAGCAGGGCACCACCAAGTCGGGCGCCCCCTCCAAGGCGGCCCACGTCCTCGACGCGAAGATCGCCGACGAGATCTCCCGACGCGCCACGGACCTGGTGGCCGGCTTCCCGCTGTACCCGGAGATCGACCTCGGCTGACGGCGCCCCGCGAGGGGGGGCGGGGCCGCATCATTTCTGCGGCTCCGCCGCGGGGCGCGACCAGCCACAGCGCTCCCGCGGTTCCCCGTCCGCCGAAACCACCCGCACCCCTCTGAGACAATAAGAAGCATGGCCACTGACCGACCCCGCGTGCTCTCCGGTATCCAGCCCACCGCCGGCTCGTTCCACCTCGGCAACTACCTCGGCGCCGTCCGCCAGTGGGTGGCCCTCCAGGAGACCCACGACGCGTTCTACATGGTCGTGGACCTGCACGCCATCACCATCCCGCAGGACCCGAAGGACCTGCGCGCGAACACGCGCCTGGCCGCCGCCCAGCTCCTGGCGGCCGGTCTCGACCCGGACCGCTGCACCCTCTTCGTGCAGAGCCACGTCCCCGAGCACGCCCAGCTCGCCTGGGTCATGAACTGCCTCACCGGCTTCGGCGAGGCGGGCCGGATGACCCAGTTCAAGGACAAGGCCGCCAAGCAGGGGGCCGAGCGCGCGTCGGTCGGCCTGTTCACGTACCCGATCCTCCAGGTCGCGGACATCCTGCTCTACCAGGCGCACGAGGTCCCGGTCGGTGAGGACCAGCGCCAGCACATCGAGCTCACCCGCGACCTCGCCACGCGTTTCAACGGCCGCTTCGGCGAGACCTTCACGCTCCCCAAGCCGTACATCCTCAAGGAGACGGCGAAGATCTACGACCTCCAGGACCCGTCGATCAAGATGAGCAAGTCGGCGTCCACGCCGAAGGGCCTCATCAATCTCCTCGACGAGCCGAAGGCCACCGCCAAGAAGGTCAAGAGCGCCGTCACCGACACGGACACGGTGATCCGCTACGACGCCGAGAACAAGCCGGGCGTCAGCAACCTGCTCACGATCTACTCGACCCTGACCGGCGAGACCATCGGCGAGCTGGAGGCGAAGTACACCGGCAAGATGTACGGCGCGCTCAAGACCGACCTCGCCGAGATCATGGTCGACTTCGTGACGCCGTTCCGGGAGCGCACCCAGCAGTACCTGGACGACCCCGAGACGCTGGACTCGGTCCTGGCCAAGGGCGCCGAGAAGGCCCGCGCGGTCGCCGCGGAGACCCTCGCCCGGGCCTACGACGCGGTCGGCTTCCTGCCCGCCAAGCACTGAACCCGCCCCGGCGTACGGCCTCACCACCGAACAGCGCTGTACATCACTCCCGTTGCGCCTGCCCGTAACCCCCTCGTGGCCGTACAGTCGATAACCGGGTGGTCGTATCAGCGGCCACACTGACATGACAGGAGACGACGTGGGGACCGTAACGATCGGTGTGTCGATCGCGGTCCCGGAGCCTCACGGCAGCCGGCTTCAGCAGCTGCGCGCGGGCTTCGGCGACGCCGCCGCTCACGGCATCCCCACGCACGTCACGCTGCTCCCGCCGACGGAGATCGACGACAGCGCCCTGCCGGCCGTCGAGGCGCACCTCACCGAGGTGGCCGCGGCCGGCCGGCCCTTCCCCATGCGGCTGTCCGGCACGGGCACCTTCCGGCCGCTGTCCCCGGTCGTGTTCGTCCGGGTCGTCGCCGGGGCGGACGCCTGCACGGCGCTCCAGGAGCAGGTCCGCGACCCCGCCGGGCCGGTCGCACGCGAACTGGCGTTCCCGTACCACCCGCACGTCACCGTCGCCCACGGCATCGACGAGGCGGCGATGGACCGGGCCTTCGAGGAACTCGCCGGCTACGAGGCCGAGTGGCCCTGCACCGGATTCGCCCTCTACGAGCAGGGTTCCGACGGCGTCTGGCGCAAGCTGCGCGAGTTCCCCTTCGGGAGCTCCGTGGTCCCGCCGCAGACCGGCCGCGCGGAGCGCGGCTCGGTCCCCACGCGCTGACGGCCCCCGCGCCGCGGGGCTCAGAGCGGCAGCCGACGGAACACCGCGCGCGGCAGGTGCCGGACGGCCGCCATCACCACGCGCAGCGTGCCGGGCACCCACACCGTCTCCGAGCGGCGCCGCAGCCCCAGCTCCACGGCCGTCGCGACCGCCTCGGGCGTGGTCGCCAGCGGCGCCTCGGGCAGCCCGGCGGTCATCCGCGTCCGCACGAAACCGGGGCGTACGACCATGACGTGCACGCCCGTGCCGTGCAGCGCGTCCCCGAGCCCCTGCGCGAAGGCGTCCAGGCCGGCCTTGCTGGAGCCGTAGATGAAGTTGGCGCGGCGGGCCCGCTCGCCCGCCACGGACGACATCACCACCAGCGAGCCGTGCCCCTGGGACTGCAGGGACCGGGCGCACACCAGGCCCGCCGAGACCGCGCCGGTGTAGTTGGTCTGGGCGACCCGCACCGCGGCCTCGGGGTCGCGCTCGTCGCGCGCCTGGTCGCCCAGGAGCCCGAAGGCGAGCAGCACCATGTCGATGTCGCCCTCGGCGAACACCTTCTCCAGCACGGCCTCGTGCGCGGACGGGTCGAGGGCGTCGAAGGCGACGGTGCGCACGTCCGCCCCGAGCCCGCGCAGGCGCCCGGCGGCCTCCTCCAGGGCGGGCGAGGGCCGGCCCGCCAGCCAGACCGTACGGGTGCGGCGGGCGATCAGCCGGCGGGCGGTGGCCAGCGCGATCTCGGAGGTACCGCCGAGGACGAGCAGGGACTGGGGGAGGCCGAAGGCGTCCTTCATGACAGCTCCTAGTGGTTGCCTAGAGATGGAGGCGGCGGGCCAGGTCGGACACGAACACGCCGTGCGGGTCCAGTTCGGCGCGCAGCGTGCGGAACTCCCCGAGGCGCGGGTACATCGCCGCGAGCAGCTCCGGGCGCAGCCGGGCGTCCTTGGCGAGGTAGACGCGGCCGCCCGCCGCGGCGACCTCCTCGTCGAGCTCGTCGAGGAACGCGCCGAGGCCGGGCAGCCCCGCCGGGACGTCCAACGCCAGCGTCCAGCCGGGCACCGGGAACGACAGCCAGCCCGGGTCGGACTCGCCGAAGCGCTTGAGGACGGCCAGGAAGGACGGGCAGCGGCGGGCCGAGATGCGGTGCACGATGCGGCGCAGGGCGTCCTCCTGGCCGTAGCCGACGGCGAACTGGTACTGGACGAAGCCGCCGCGGCCGTAGACGCGGTTCCAGTGCGGCACGCCGTCCAGCGGGTGGAAGAACGCGGAGATCCGCTGGAGCTGCCCGGTGCGGACCCGGGGTGCCTTGCGGTACCAGAGCTCGTTGAACAGGCCCACGGTCGTGCGGCTGAGCAGGCCCTCGGGCAGGACGGCGGGTGCGGAGGGCAGGCGGGAGGTGCGGAAGGCCAGCGGGTCGCGGCGCAGCCGGGCGGGGAGCGCGTCCAGGGGCGCGTGGTCGCCGCGGGTGAGCACCGCGCGCCCGGTCGAGGCGCCCCGGGCCAGCAGGTCGATCCAGGCCACCGAGTAGCGGTAGCGGTGGTCGGTGGCGGCCAGCCGGGCCATCAGGTCGTCCAGGTCCGCCGCCCGCTCGGTGTCGACCGACACCAGTGTCGTCTCGACCGGCTGCAGCCGGATGGTCGCGGTGAGGATCACCCCGGTCAGTCCCATGCCGCCGGCGGTGGCGTCGAAGAGCGGGGTGCCGGGGATCACGGTGCGGATCTCGCCGTCGGCGGTGAGCAGTTCGAGTGCCAGGACGTGCCGGGCGAAGGAGCCCGAGACGTGGTGGTTCTTGCCGTGGATGTCGGCGCCGATCGCCCCGCCGACGGTGACGTAGCGGGTGCCGGGGGTGACCGGCACGAACCAGCCCAGCGGCAGCAGCACCTGCATCAGCCGGTGCAGCGAGACGCCCGCGTCGCACAGGACGGTGCCGCCGTCGGCGTCGATGGCGTGGATGCGGTCCAGGGCCGTCATGTCGAGCACGGATCCGCCCGCGTTCTGCGCCGCGTCCCCGTACGCCCGGCCCAGTCCTCGCGGGATCCCGCCGCGGGCCCCGCACTCCCGGACGGCTGCCGCGGCCTCCTCGTACGTCCGGGGGCGGATCAGCCGGGCGGCGGTGGGGGCGGTGCGACCCCAGCCGGTGACGGTGGTGTGGTCCAAGCCCATGACCTCGGAGACGTAATCGGTGTCGGCAGACATGTCCGTGACCGTATCGCCCCACTGTGGGCTATCAGTTCGGGAACATGGCACCTCTCCCCGAAATGGGTGATTAATGGGATGTCGCTCAATATTGCCGTAGTTCATGGCGGGTTGGCGTGAACAGTGAGTCCACATGGACGACCTCGACGACCTGCACGACATGGACCACCGGATCGTTTCGGCGCTCAGGGACTGCGGCAGCGACCCGCGGGTGGCGGACGCCGCCCGTGCCCTGTCCTGGGCGGGGGAGCACGCGGCGCTCTGGCTCGCGGCAGGGCTCGCCGGAGCCGCCGTGGACCGCAGGAGACGCGGCGCCTGGCTGCGCGGCACGGCCCTGACCGCCGGGGCGCACCTCGCCAGCATGGGGGTGAAGAGGATCGTGCGCCGTCCGCGCCCCGCGCACGTCGAGCCCCTGGTGCGCACCGCCGGCCGGCACTCCTTCCCCAGCTCCCACGCCACCTCCGCGGCCGCCGCCGCCGTCGCCTTCGGCGCCCTGGGGGCGCGTGCCGTCCCCCCGCTCGCCGCCGCCGTGTGCGTCTCGCGCCTGGTGGCCGGTGTCCACTACCCCTCGGACGTCGCCGCCGGCGCGGCCCTCGGCGCGCTGACCGCCCGGCTCGGCGCCCGCTGGATGACGGCAGGAGCCCCCCGTGACTGAGACGGCCGTCCTGCGCCAGCGCACCCGCGAGGAGCGGCCCGCACCGCCCCGCAAGGGCGGCGTCCTGACCGGCCTGGTCAGGACCGCCCGGCCCAGGCAGTGGGTGAAGAACGTCCTCGTGGTGGCCGCCCCGGCGGCGGCAGGCCAGCTGTTCTCCCGGCACGCCCTGACCCAACTGGGCCTGGTGTTCGTGCTGTTCACCGCCTGCGCCGCCGCCGTCTACCTCGTCAACGACGCCCGCGACGCCGACGCCGACCGCGCCCACCCGGTCAAGCGGCACCGCCCCGTCGCGGCCGGGCAGGTGCCCGTGCCCCTCGCCTACGCCGTCGGCGGCGCCCTCGGCGTCCTCGCGCCCGTCGCGGCGGCCCGGCTGTGCGGCCCGGCCGTCGCCGCCCTCCTGACCGCCTACCTCGCCCTGCAACTGGCGTACTGCATCAGCCTGAAGCACGTCCTCGTGGTCGATCTCGCCGTCGTCACCACCGGGTTCCTGATGCGGGCCATGGTCGGCGGGCTCGCCCTCGGCATCCCGCTCTCGCGCTGGTTCCTGATCACCACCGGGTTCGGCGCGCTGTTCATGGTCTCGGCCAAGCGCTACTCGGAGGCGGTGCAGATGGCCGGGAAGGCCGGCGCCACCCGCGCGCTGCTCACCGAGTACACCGCCGGCTACCTGCGCTTCGTCTGGCAGCTCGCGGCCGGTGTCGCCGTCCTCGGCTACTGCCTGTGGGCGATGGAGGAGGGCGGCGTCCCGCACACCAGCGTGCTGCCCTGGCGCCAGCTGTCCATGATCGCCTTCATCCTGGCCGTCCTCCGCTACGCCGTGTTCGCCGACCGGGGCACGGCCGGGGAGCCCGAGGACGTCGTCCTGCGCGACCGGGCCCTCGCCCTCATCGGCGTGGCCTGGATGGCCATGTACGGCCTGGCGGTGGCCAATTGGTGACCGCTCGCGCCTGGTGCGGCCCGGGATCCCCGCTGCGGCGGGAGGTCCTGGGCTTCGCCGGCGTCGGCCTGCTGGCCTACACCGTCGACCTCGCCCTGTTCACCGGCCTGCGCGGCCCGGCCGGGTTCGGCCCGCTCGCCGCCAAGGCGCTGTCCTTCCTGGCGGCCTGCTCCGTCGCCTACGCGGGCAACGCCCTCGGCCCCTACCGCGACCGCCGGCCGAAGGGCCTGCTGCCCTGCGCGGTTTTCGCCGCGGTGAACCTGGCCGGCGCCGCCGTGCAGCTGCTGTGTCTCGCCGTCAGCCACTACGGCCTCGGCCTCACCTCACAGCGCGCCGACACCGTCTCCGGCGCGGTGGTCGGCATGGCCCTGGCCACGATCCTGCGGTTCTGGGGTACCCGTACATGGGTGTTCCGGGCGGAGGGCAGAGTCGGATCATGGACTGGCTGAAAAGACTCCCGGTGGTCGGGCCGTGGGCGGAGCGGCTGATGATCACCCACGCGTGGCGGTCGTACGAGCGGCTCGACCGGGTGAAGTGGACGCGGCTGGCCGCCGCGATGACCTTCACGAGCTTCGTCGCGCTCTTCCCGCTGCTCACGGTCTCGGCCACCATCGCCGCCGCCACGCTCAGCACCGAGCAGCAGGACCAGATCCAGGACAAGATCGCCGAGCAGGTGCCCGGCATCTCCGACCAGCTGGACATCGCCGGTCTGGTCGACAACGCGGGCACGGTCGGACTGATCGCGGGCGCCGTGCTGTTCTTCACCGGCGTCAGCTGGGCCGGCTCCATGCGCGAGTCCCTGCGGGCGGTGTGGGAACTGCCCGACGAGGAGGAGAACCCCCTCGTGCGCTACGGCAAGGACGCCGGAGTCCTGATCGGCCTCGGCGGCGCGCTGCTGCTGACCATCGCCGCCTCCGCCGTCGCCTCCGCGATGGTCGGCTGGATCACCCGGCAGCTCGGCATCGACGAGGGCGGCTTCAGCGGCGTGCTGCTGCACATCGCCGCGTTCCTGGTCGCCGTCCTCGCCGACTTCCTGCTGCTGCTCTACGTCCTGACCCTGCTGCCCGGCGTGGAGCCCACGCGTCACCGCCTGTTCGTGGCGGCGCTGACCGGAGCGGTCGGCTTCGAACTGCTCAAGCTGCTGCTCAGCGGCTATCTGCAGGGCGTGGCCGCGAAGAGCATGTACGGCGCGTTCGGCGTGCCCGTCGCCCTGCTGCTGTGGATCAACTTCACCTCGAAACTGGTGCTGTTCTGCGCCTCCTGGACGGCGACGCAGAGCAAGCAGGACGAGGTCCCCGCGTTCACGGGCGGGTCCGGCGGCGCACCAGATCCGGCAGCGGCCAGCGGCGGTTGACCAGGAACGCGCCGCCCAGGAGCAGCACCAGCACCCCGCCGGTGATGCCCAGCGCGGTGCCCACCCCACTGGAGCCGCCCGTCGGGGCGCCGGCCACCGGCCTGCCGCCGGTCGCGGTGCCGGAGCCGCTCCCCGCACCGCCGGCCTCCCCGGAGGGGTTCGCGCCGGGCTGGGCGCTGGGCTGGGCGGCGCTCCGCGGCGGCACCAGCTCACCCACCGGCTGCACCTTCCCGGCCGCCTTGAAGCCCCAGTCGAAGAGCCGGGCGGTCTCCTTGTAGACCTCGTTGTGCTCGGGCTTCTCCGGATTCATCACGGTCACCAGCAGCACCCTGCCGTTCCGCTCGGCGACGCCAGTGAAGGTGGCGCCCGCGTTGGTGGTGTTGCCGTTCTTCACCCCCGCGATGCCCTGGTAGACGGGCACGTCCGAGTCGCCGGCCAGCAGCCGGTTGGTGTTCTGGATCTCGAAGGACTCGCGCACCGACTTGCCCTTCTTGCCCTTCTTCGTCTCGCCGGGGAACTTCGCGGAGACCGTGGCGGCGTACTCGCGGAAGTCCTTCTTCTGCATCCCGGACCGGGCGATCAGCGTCAGGTCGTAGGCCGAGGAGACCTGGCCCTCGGCGTCGTAGCCGTCCGGGCTGACCACGTGCGTGTCGAGGGCCTGCAGCTCCTCGGCGTGCTCGTTCATCTCCCGGACGGTGTTGTCGACGCCCTGGTTCATGGCGGACAGCACGTGCACGGCGTCGTTGCCGGAGCGCAGGAAGACACCGAGCCACAGGTCGTGGACGGTGTAGGTCTCCTCCTCCTTTATCCCGACCATGCTGGAACCGGCGCCGATCCCGGCCAGGTCGGAGGGGGCGACCTTGTGCTTCCCGGTCGCGGGGAACTTCGGCAGCAGCGTGTCGGCGAACAGCATCTTCAGCGTGCTGGCCGGGGCGAGGCGCCAGTGGGCGTTGTGCGCGGCCAGCACGTCACCGGTCTCGGCGTCGGCGACGATCCAGGAGCGGGCGCTGACGTCCTTCGGCAGCACCGGCACCCCGCTCGCCAGGTTCACCTGCGTCCCCGGCCTGCCGAGCCGGGCACCGCCCACGGTCGACATCGACGCCGGGGGCGTGGCCGACGGGCTCGCCGAAGGGCTGTCCGAGGGCTTCGGGGCCGCGACGGCGGCGGGCACGGCCAGGGCGAGGGACGACAGAACGGCGGAGGCGACCAGCAGGGATCGCCCGGTGGTCTTCTTCGGTGCGGGCACGATCGGAAACGTACATGCCGTGCGGGGGGAAGTCCCGTTCCCGGCCCCACCCCGCGAACGGAACCGGACAGGGCCTGGCGATACTGGGTGCATGAAGCTCAGCCGCCCCGTCTCCTGGTTCCTGCTCGCCTTCGGGGTGTGGAGCTGGGTCATCTGGATCACTTTCGTCAAGAACCTGGCCGAGGACGGCAGCGGGCTCGCCTTCGACGACGGCCGTCCCACGGCCTACTTCTGGGTGCACCTGCTGCTCGCCGTCGTCTCCTTCCTATTGGGGACGGCCGTCGGGGGCATCGGGTTGCGTGGTCTGCGCGCACTGCGCCGGACGTCATAACGGCAATCGGGAGACACGACACCGTGGCCATCGTCTTCGTGCTCGTCGCCCTGCTGGTCCTGGCCGTCATCGTGACGGCCAACTGGTACGTGTGGCGCCGCCTGTTCCGCGACACCACCCGCGGCCCGGGCCCCCTCCGCCGCGCGGGCGCGGTCCTGATCGCCGGCGGCTGGGTCCTGGCGATCACCGCCCTGGTCGCCGAACGCACGGGCGCCCCCTTCTGGCTCCAGCGGACCCTCGCCTGGCCGGGTTTCCTGTGGCTCGCCCTGTCGATGTACCTCCTGCTGGCGGTGCTGGCCGGGGAGTTCGTCCGGCCACTGCTCGGCCGGTACCTGGCGCGGCGGGCCAGGACGCGGGGAGAGGCACCGCGGCCGGAGGCGGCGCCCACGCAGACCGAGCCGGTCACCGTGCCCGGGACGGGAGCCGTCCCCACGGCGGCCGACCGGCGGCAGCCGGGCCCCGCGCCCGCGTCCGGCGGCCCCGCCGAGCTGCCCACGGCCACGGACCCGGCCCCCGCCGCGTCCTCGGGTCCCTCCCGCCGCCTCTTCGTCTCCCGGGTCGTCGCCGGGACGGCCGCTGCCGCCGCCGTCGGAACCGTCGGGTACGGGACGTACGGCGTCCTGCGCGGTCCGAAGGTCAAGCGGGTCACCGTGCCGCTGGCCAAGCTGCCGCGCGCCGCGCACGGCTACCGGATCGCCGTCGTCAGCGACGTGCACCTCGGGCCCGTCCTGGGCCGCGGCTTCGCCCAGAAGGTCGTCGACACCGTCAACGCGACCCAGCCCGACCTGATCGCCGTCGTCGGCGACCTGGTCGACGGCAGCGTGAAGGACCTCGGTCCCGCCGCCGCCCCGCTCGCGCGGCTGAAGGCGCGTCACGGGTCCTACTTCGTCACCGGCAACCACGAGTACTTCTCCGGCGCGGAGCAGTGGGTCGAGGAGGTGCGGCGGCTCGGGCTGATCCCCCTGGAGAACGCCCGCAGGGAGATGCCCCACTTCGACCTGGCCGGGGTCAACGACGTGGCCGGCGAGGACGAGGGCCGGGGCCCCGACTTCGCCAGGGCGCTCGGCGACCGGGACACCGCACGCGCCTGCGTGCTGCTCGCCCACCAGCCGGTGCAGATCCACGACGCCGTCGAGCACGGCGTCGACCTGCAGCTCTCCGGCCACACCCACGGCGGCCAGCTCTGGCCCGGCAACCTCGTCGCCTCCGGCGCCAACCCCACCCTCGCGGGCCTGGAGCGCTACGGCGACACCCAGCTGTACGTCTCGCGCGGGGCCGGGGCCTGGGGCCCGCCCACGCGCGTGGGGGCGCCCTCGGACGTCACGGTGATCGAACTGGCCTCGAAGCAGGCGTAGGCGTCCCCTCCGGCCGGGGCGCCCTAGGAGTCGCCCCGGCCCGCCGTGCCGTCGCGGCGGGCCGCCGGGTCCGGGATCGCCCGGGTCATCCCGGGCAGGAAGTCCGTGAACAGCTCGTGCACCTCGCGCACGAGCGGGCGCAGCACCCGGAAGCGGGCCAGCGAGACGCCGCGTGCGGTGAGCCGGGCGCCCCGCTCCGCGAGCCGGTAGCTGCGCTCGCGGCCCTCGGTCCGGTCGAAGATCCAGTACAGGCACAGGCCCATCTGGGACAGCCACATCAACTCGGGCAGGATGTCCCGCAGTTCCTCGGGCACCTTGGTCTTCGTCGCCCCGGCCAGCACGTGCCGGTGAACGCTGATGGCCTCCTGGCGCGCGTGCTCCGACTCGGGGGAGAAGGGGCTGAGCGGGCTGTCCGGGTCGGCGGCGTTCTTGAAGAACTGCACCGCGAACTCGTGGTAGGGCGCCGCGATGTCCAGCCAGGCCCGCAGCACGCCGGCGAGCCGGGCCTCCAGGTCGGTCTCCCGGGCCAGGATCTCCCGGACGGCCACCTGGTGCTCGGCGGCGATCCGGTCGTAGAAGCCCTGGATCAGGTGCTCCTTGCCCGCGAAGTAGTAGTACGCGTTCCCGACGGAGACCCCGGCCTCCGTGGCGATGGCCCGCATGGTCGTCTTGTCGTAACCGCGCTCCTGGAACAACCGCATGGCCGTCTCCAGGATCAGCGCGCGGGTCTGCTCGGACTTGGTCGGGTTGGCGCCGTCGTCGGGGCCGTCGTTCTTCGCGGGCACGGAAAGAGAGCCTAACGTCAGCGCCCGGGTGCCTGCCGTGGGGCGCAGGTCCCGTCCGCGCAGCCCGGGCCGCCGTAGGTCCAGCCGGTGCCCGGGGCGTAGGACCAGCCGTCCGCCCGCCGGTACGTCCGGCCGCCCCACTGCCCGGCGCCGCCCTGCCGCCGGTTCCCCTGCGCCCCGCGCCACTTGGCGGCGGCGAGGACCGCCCCCCTGGCCAGCAGGGCCCCCGCGGGGGTGCTCAGCCGGTGGGCGAGACGCCGGTGCCCGCGCAGTGCCCAGAGGGTGACGACCCAGGCGGCCGGGCCCCGGTAGACCTGCCCGGCGTCCCCGACGACGGTGATCTCGTCGAGGGTCGCCGCGTGGTCCAGCCCGGGGAAGCGCCGCCGGGCCTCCTCGGAGCCGGCCGGGACCGGCTCCAGCGGCACCAGGTGTGGCTGCCGCAGGAGCCAGTCGCGCAGGAACGCGCACAGGGAGCACTCGGCGTCGTACAGGACGGTGAGCCGGCGGACCGGGGCGGCGGCGGGCCGCGGGGCCGGTGTGGTGGCGTTCACGGGGCGGTCTCCGCTCAGGCCCGGGCCTGCGGGGCGACCCAGCCCTGCGGCGGGACCGGCGGCACCTGCTCCCGCTCCATCGCGCCCCGGCGCCGGATGCGGTTGAGCACGTAGACGTTGGCCAGGTGCATGAAGCCGAGCACGAGGAGCACCACGCCGAGCTTGGTCGACAGGGCCTCGAAGACGCCGCGCGTGTCCGTGATGGTCTCGTCGTCGCTCAGGTACAGCGCGACGAACCCGAGGTTGACGAGGTAGAAGCCGACGACCAGGAGATGGTTGACGGCGTCGGCGAGCTTCTCGTTGCCCTGCAGCACGTCGGCGAGGAAGACCCTGCCGTTCCGGCTGAGCGTCCGGGCCACCCAAATGGTCAGACCGATGCTGACCAGCAGGTAGATGACATAGGCGATGACCGTACGGTCCATTGCCCCCACCCCTCTTGAACGCGTTCAAAATGCTGTCGGAGATGACTGTAGACCTCTTTTTGAACATGTTCAACACAAGGGCGCACCGACGGGACATCGAGAGGGGGCATATGCCGGAAGGCCCCGTCACCAGCGGTGACGGGGCCTTCTCGGTCGAGCGGTCGAGCGGTCGGGCTCAGTAGCGGCGCGTGATCAGCGCCCTCTTCACCTCGGCGATCGCCTTCGTGACCTCGATACCGCGCGGGCAGGCGTCCGTGCAGTTGAAGGTCGTGCGGCAGCGCCACACGCCCTCGCGGTCGTTGAGGATCTCCAGGCGCTGCTCGCCGGCCTCGTCACGCGAGTCGAAGATGAAGCGGTGCGCGTTGACGATCGCGGCCGGGCCGAAGTACTGCCCGTCGTTCCAGAAGACCGGGCACGACGTGGTGCAGGCCGCGCACAGGATGCACTTCGTGGTGTCGTCGAAGCGCTCGCGGTCCTCGGCGGACTGCAGCCGCTCACGCGTGGGCTCGTTCGTGTCCTTCGTGATGAGGAAGGGCATGACGTCCCGGTACGCCTGGAAGAACGGCTCCATGTCGACCACGAGGTCCTTCAGGACCGTCAGGCCCTTGATGGGCTCGACCGTGATCGGCTTCTCGGGGTTGATGTCCTTGATGAGGGTCTTGCAGGCAAGACGGTTCTTGCCGTTGATCCGCATCGCGTCCGACCCGCAGATGCCGTGCGCGCACGAGCGGCGGAACGTCAGCGTGCCGTCGACCTCCCACTTGATCTTGTGAAGGGCGTCGAGCACACGCTCCTTCGGGTCGATCTCGACCCGGAAGTCCTCCCAGGTGGCCTCGGCCGCGACCTCGGGGTTGAAGCGGCGGACCCGGAAGGTGACCGTGATGTAGGGGGAGTCGGCGAAACCGGGCTCGGGCTTGCCGGCCGCGTCTTCCTTGTCCAGAACGGGGGTAGCCATCAGTACTTACGCTCCATCGGCTGGTAGCGGGTCTGGACGACCGGCTTGTAGTCGAGACGGACGGTTTCGGAGCCGTCGGCGCCGACCTCGCGGTACGCCATGGTGTGCCGCATGAAGTTGACGTCGTCGCGGTTCGGGTAGTCCTCGCGGTAGTGACCGCCGCGGGACTCCTTGCGGGCGAGCGCGGAGACGGCCATGACCTCGGCGAGGTCGAGCAGGTTGCCCAGCTCGATGGCCTCCAGCAGGTCCGTGTTGAACCGCTTGCCCTTGTCCTGGATCGCCACGTTCTTGTAGCGCTCGCGCAGCTCCGCGATCTTCTCGACCGCCGTCTTGATGGTCTGCTCGGTGCGGAACACCATGACGTTGGCGTCCATGGTCTCCTGCAGCTCGCGCCGCAGCTCCGCCACGCGCTCGGCACCGGTGGAGTTGCGCAGCCGCTCCACCTGCTCCAGCACGAGCTCCGCCGGGTTCTCCGGCAGCTCGACGAAGTCCGCCTTCTGCGAGTACTCCGCCGCCGCGATGCCGGCCCGCTTGCCGAAGACGTTGATGTCCAGCAGCGAGTTGGTGCCCAGGCGGTTGGCGCCGTGCACGGACACGCAGGCGACCTCGCCGGCCGCGTACAGGCCCGGGACGACCGTGGTGTTGTCCGCCAGGACCTCACCCTCGACGTTGGTCGGGATGCCGCCCATCGCGTAGTGCGCGGTGGGCTGGATCGGGATCGGGTCCGTGTAGGGCTCGATGCCGAGATAGGTGCGGGCGAACTCGGTGATGTCCGGGAGCTTGGCGTCCAGCTGCTCCGGCGGCAGGTGCGTGAGGTCGAGGTAGACGTGGTCGCCCTCGGGACCGCAGCCGCGGCCCTCACGGATCTCCGTGTAGATGGAGCGGGACACGACGTCACGGGACGCGAGGTCCTTCATGACCGGCGCGTACTTCTCCATGAAGCGCTCGCCGTCCTTGTTGCGCAGGATGCCGCCCTCACCGCGGGCGCCCTCCGTCAGCAGGATGCCCATGCGCCAGATG
Organism: Streptomyces sp. NPDC026246; assembly: GCF_055567995.1. Classification (NCBI taxonomy): domain Bacteria; kingdom Bacillati; phylum Actinomycetota; class Actinomycetes; order Kitasatosporales; family Streptomycetaceae; genus Streptomyces; species Streptomyces sp. NPDC026246. Next base: position 231,306 of record NZ_JBVHPJ010000003.1, read on the forward strand.
CCGGTCGGGTGGAACTGGAAGAACTCCATGTCCTCCAGCGGGAGCCCGCGGCGGTAGACGGCCGCCTGGCCGTCACCGGTCAGCGTGTGCGCGTTGGACGTCACCTTGAAGAACTTGCCGCAGCCGCCGGACGCGTAGATCACGGACTTCGCCTGGAAGACGTGGATCTCGCCGGTGGCCAGCTCATAGGCCACCACACCGGCCGACTTCTTGACGCCGTCGACCTCGGTGATCAGCTGGTCGAGGACGTAGAACTCGTTGAAGAACTCCACGCCCTCCTTGACGCAGTTCTGGTACAGCGTCTGGAGGATCATGTGGCCGGTGCGGTCGGCCGCGTAGCAGGAGCGGCGGACCGGGGCCTCGCCGTGGTTGCGGCTGTGACCGCCGAAGCGGCGCTGGTCGATGGTGCCGTTCGGCGTGCGGTTGAACGGCAGGCCCATCTTCTCCAGGTCGAGGACGGAGTCGATGGCCTCCTTCGCCAGGATCTCGGCGGCGTCCTGGTCGACCAGGTAGTCACCGCCCTTGACCGTGTCGAAGGTGTGCCACTCCCAGTTGTCCTCCTCCACGTTGGCCAGCGCGGCGGCCATGCCGCCCTGCGCGGCGCCCGTGTGGGAGCGGGTGGGGTAGAGCTTGGTGAGCACGGCGGTGCGGCTGCGCTTCGTCGACTCGATGGCGGCGCGCATACCGGCGCCACCGGCGCCGACGATGACGGTGTCGTACTTGTGGATCTTCATGATTCTCGCAGCCCCGTGCCTAGCGGATGTTCGGGTCGAAGGTGAAGATCACCAGCGTGCCCAGCAGGATGGTGAACACCGTGGCGGTGTAGAGCAGAGCCTTCAGCCACAGCCGGGTCTGCGCGCGCTCGGCGTAGTCGTTGATGACCACGCGCAGGCCGTTGGCGCCGTGCAGCATCGCCAGCCACAGCATCAGCAGGTCCCAGACCTGCCAGAACGGGGACGCCCAGCGGCCGGCCACGAAGGCGAAGCCGATCTTGGAGACGCCGCCGTCCAGCACGAGCTGGATCAGCAGGTGGCCGAGGACCAGCACGACCAGCACGACGCCCGACAGGCGCATGAAGAGCCATGCGGCGAGCTCGAAGTTGCCCCGGGTGGACCGGGGGGACTTCTTGGTGCGCTTGCGCGGGGCCTCGATGAGGGGCGCCGGGTTGTCGACGGTGTAGACGGCCCCGCCCTCGACGGGGCCCACGCCGGCTGCGGTCTTGTCAGTCGTGGACATTGGCGTCAGCTCCCGAACAGTTCACGAGCGGCGTGGCCGAGCACGGGGTAGATCGCCCCGAGCATCAGCACGACCCACAGGGCGACGACGGTCCAGAGCATCTGCTTCTGGTAGCGGGCGCCCTTGATCCAGAAGTCGACGGCGATGACACGCAGGCCGTTGAGCGCGTGGAAGAGGATGGCGGCGACGAGGCCGTACTCCAGCAGCGCGACGATCGGCGTCTTGTACGTGGCCACGACCTTGTCGTAGGCCTCGGGGGACACACGGACGAGCGCGGTGTCCAGCACGTGAACGAACAGGAAGAAGAAAATGAGGACGCCGGTGACTCGGTGAGCCACCCAGGACCACATTCCTTCCCGGCCGCGGTACAGCGTTCCAGCCGGCACGGAAGTTTCCTCCGGGAGCGGTGATTGGGGCCGCGCCGGCTTTCCTTGTCGGTCGGGCCCGGCCGGGTACGGTCCACCGGCCCCCAGCATCGTAGCGAGGCGCCGACGCGGCGCTGAGCGGGGGTCCCCGGGTGTGATCAAACTGGCACGCAAAGGGGTACGGGTGGGCTAGTGCGGCCAGGGGAGCGGGACGGCCGGCTATCGGCCGGGTGCGGACGCGCCGTGGTCGCCCGCGCAGTCCCCCGCGCCCCGCAGAGCGCTGATCAGCCGTTCCCTCGCGAGGCGCCGAAGCTCGTCGGCGACCACCCCGCGCTCCTCCTCCGGATCGTTCGCCAATCGTGACCGGACGGCCTCCAGGATCCGGTCCAGGACCTCGGAGGGGGGCACCCCGTCCAGGCAGATGACGAACACGTGCCCGAAGCGGGCCTCGTAGGCGGCGTGAGCCGCGCCCAGGGCCGTGTGGGCCGCCGCGTAGGTGTCCGGCGGGAGGGCGGGCAGGGCCTCGGCGGCCAGGGCCTCGCTCAGATCGGCCCAGGTGAGGTCGTAGGCCGCCTCGTCCGCGGCGGCGAGCAGGGAGTCCACGTCCGGGTAAGGGCGGTGGTCGGCGACCCGCCTTGACCACCGGGCGCTGTGCAGGCAGCGGAGGAGGGTGCGGCGCAGCTCCTCGGTGGAGGCCGCGTTGAACGGTTCCACCGGTATGTCGAGCCGGCCGGGGAGATCGGGGAGACGGTGCGCGGGCAGCGTGGGTCCTCGTGGGCGTCACGTGTGTCAGCAGGGCACTCTGTGAGAGTTGTGACGTCACGCTATCGAGTGCGACCGAGACGTGTCCGACGGATGCCCGAATTTCACTCGGGAGAGAGAGTTTCGGAACGCGTGGTGGACGCGCGCGGTACCGGATCGGGTCTTAGGTTGGCGGTGTGAATCAGCACAGGCGCCGGGTTCCGGCGAAGCAGGGAAAGCAGCGGCAGGTGCTGGTCGTGACCATGGCGGTAGCCCTGGTGGTGGTCGCGGCCGGGGTGAGTCTCGGCCTGTGGGCGGCCTCCGGCGGCGACGGCGGGTCCACCGGGCCGGAGGCGGGCTCCACCCGGGGCGCGGCCGCCGCGCCGAGCACGACCGGGCCGGACGGGGGCGCCAGCCCGAGTCCGAGCCGCTCCTACCCCCTGTCCGAGGCGCCCAGGACGATCCCCGCCGTGCGCGAGCACACCCCCGCACGCGGGCCGGGCTGGCGCCCCGCGAAGGGCGACCGGGTCGTCGTCAACGACTCCGCCCTCGCCGACGAGGGCCGCCTGGTCGCCGGGGAGCTGGGACTGACGTACGCGGGCGAGAAGGACGACAAGCGCGACGGGGACCTGCGGCTGACGCTGAACGACGGCAAGGGGGCGAACCCCGAGTCGTACGTGATGACCGTGGGCGGCGGGCGCGTGGAGATCAGCGGACCCACCGAGGCCGGTGTCTTCCACGGCACCCGCACCCTCAAGCAGGAGACGCACGACGGCGGCACCGCGCCCGAGGGCGTGGTGAAGGACGAGCCGGCCAAGCCGGTGCGCGGCTTCATGCTCGACATCGCCCGCAAGAACTTCACCGCCGGCTGGATCGAGGACCGGATCCGCGAGCTGGGCGACCTGAAGTACAACCAGCTGGGGCTGCACTTCTCCGACGACCAGGGCTTTCGCATCGAGTCCGACACGCACCCGGAGATCGTCTCCGCCGAGCACCTGACCAAGGCGCAGGTGCGCAGGATCATCGACCTGGCGGAGAGCCGGCACATCACGATCGTGCCCGAGATCGACTCGCCCGGGCACCTCGGCGCGGTCATCGACGCCCACCCCGACCTGCAGCTGCGCACCGTGCAGGGGTCGCCCGTGCAGGGCGCCATCGACATCTCCAAGGCCGAGAGCGCCGAGATCGTCGACGACCTGCTGAACGAGTACGCGGAGCTGTTCCCCGGCAAGCCCTGGCATCTGGGGGCCGACGAGTACCAGGCGCTGGTCCGCTCCGACCCCGAGGCGTCCTTCCCGCAGCTGGCCGCGGCGGCGCGCGAGAAGTACGGCTCCGGCGCCACCGTCGCCGACCTCACCACCGGCTGGCTGAACGACCGGGCCGCGACCGTCCGCGAGCACCAGCGCGTCCCGCGGGCCTGGAACGACGGGTTCTTCCGCGGCGGGTCCGTGCAGGCCGGCAAGGACATCCAGGTGGCCTACTGGACGGGCAAGGAGATCGGCGCCCGGACACCCCTGGAGTACCTGGAGGCCGGACGCAAGGTGATCAACTACAACGACGAGTTCCTGTACTACGTGCTCGGCGAACCGCAGACCTTCGTCTACCCGACCGGTCAGCGGATCTACGAGCAGTGGACGCCACGGGTGCTGCGCGGCACCACCCCCGTGCCCGCGCGGTACGACGCGCAGATCCTCGGCGGGTCGTTCGCCGTCTGGTGCGATCAGGCGAACGCGCAGACCGAGGCGCAGGTGGCCGCCGGGATCCGGATGCCGCTGCGGGCGATGGTGCAGAAGCTGTGGGACCCGGGCAAGCCCGAACCGTCCTGGACGCAGTTCCGGGCACTGGCGGACAGGCTCGGCTGACCGGCGCACGAATTGCACCGTCCGGCTGCGAACGCCCGTGCGGCTGTGGTGGTCTTGCGTCGCGAGCCGAGTCGGACAGGCCGGGGGGACCGGACATGGGCTACTGGGGTTACTTCGTCGTGGGCCGGGGGGACCGCCCGCTGGCCGGACTGGACGCGCTGTCGGGGGCGCGGGACGCTCTGACCCGGCGCGCGTCGGCGCCCGGCGGGTGGCAGGTCTGGGAGTACGCGAGCCGCGAGGGCGACCTGGGGAGCATGAACGCCCTCGCCGGCGAGACCGGGGCACCCGCGCTGTTCGGGTACGTGATGAACAGCGCCTGCGTGGTGCTGGAGGCCGCGGCCCCGGAGAGCGGGGCGTGGACGACCTGCCTCGCCCGGTCCGCGACGGCCGCGTACGTGGGCGGTGGCGGGCAGGGCCTCACCCTGGAGGACTACTTCCTGGAGCCGCGTGACGCGGCCGAACGGGCCGTCCGCTGGGCTGCCGAGGCCGGGCGCGAGGCGGACGCCGAGGCCGTGGCCGACGTACTGACCGCGGAGCCCGACCCCCTGGCCGAAAACCTGTTCTTCCGCTTCCTCGACCGGCTGGGTGTGGTGCCTCTGTGACACTCCCGGTCCGTTGCACGCAGTAAGGGGAAGTGCGGGATCCGTGAGGGGTGTGGCCGGGAAAGGCCTGGCAGGGCCCTGGGGGAGGCCCGCGGAGGGAGGCGTGGATGAGTCTGGTGGAGTTGATCGCACAGGCCGACGAGCGCGGGCTGGCCGCGAGCGGGCTGGCTTGTTTGGATCGGTGCGTGCCCCTGCTGGGCGGTGACGACGAGGTGCTGCGACCGGTGTGGGCCGGTCTCACCGAGGCCGCCGGGGCCGACGAGTGGGGCGAGCGGCTGGAGCAGACCCGGGCGAAGCTGGACGCCCCGGGCGCGGACGACGAGGCCGCCGTGCTCGCCCACCGGATGCTCCGGGACGCCCCCGCCGAGCTCTCGGGCGATCGGGTCCGGGCGTGGGCCGACGCCTGCTCCGTGGCCTCCCTGCAGATCCACCGCCTTCTCGACACGGCCGAGGACGAGGCCGGGTCGGTCGACGCACGCCGCGAGGGGCGCACGGACGGCATGTCGCCGCTCGTCGCCGCGGAGCTGCGCCGCCAGGTCATCGTGCTGGAGGTCCTCGCCGGGCACGGTCCGGCCGGACTGCGCCGGGCCCTGGAGATCTCCGTCGAGGGCCGCCGGGTGCTGCGCGCGGTGGTGTCGCGCCGCAACCGGCAGCAGGGCTGAGCCGGTCGCGGAACGCCCTCCCGTGCCGCCGCCCGGCCCAAACCCCGGTCCTGCAAGGGTCCTGTGAGTGTCCCCCGGACGCCGTGGGGTGGTCCTGCGCCGCTTCGGGAAAGCCGCCGGATCGGGGTGACGAAACGGTTCTCCCGAGCGCTTTCCCGAGTGTGACGACTCAAGCGGAGACCAGGCCTTCCGCCGCGGCCAAGCCGGTGCGCTGGGCGGCGGACACAGTGGCGACCATGCGCGAGGGAGCACGACTGCGCCTCGACTACTCGGCGCAGAGCCTGTGGAGGATCGACCGGATGATCGAGGAGATACGGCGCGAGGGCGCGCCCTACGCGGCGGTGCAGGAGGTGCTGCGCGGCTTCGGCGCCTACGCCGGTGAGGTGATGGCGCGTCAGAGCGGTGCCGAGTGGTGGGCGAGCGGTGGCGAGCACTGGATCCGCACGCCCGACGGGCGCCTGTGGGACCCGATCGACGAGGCCCGCCGCTGCTGGTCCGGGCACGGCTCGCTGCGGCTGCTGTGCCGGGACGCGGCGGGCGCCGCGCCCCGGCGGTAGGCCGGCGGCGGCGGGTTCAGCGGCCGGGCGAGCCCGCGCCGCCGAGGGCGGCCGGTGCCGGCTCCGCCGGCTCCGCCGGCTTGGCGGCGTTCGCGGCCAGGGTGCGGATCTCGGGCAGGTCGTCGTAGAGGTGCTGCCCGGGGCACTCGGTCGGATAGCCGTCGCGGTGCCCGGAGATGCGGTGCATCGTGACCTGCTGGCCCAGCTTGTACTTGCCGTTGTCCGCCCCGGCCGTGAGCACCACGGTCCCGGTCGGGTCGAGGCCGTACAGGCCGAGCTTCCAGGCGGCGACCTTCGCGACCGACTCGCGCACCGCGGCGTCGGCGGTCGCCGTCGAATAGTCACCGAGCACGGAGATGCTGCTGGTGGCGGTGTTGAAGCCGTAGGTGTGCGCGCCGAGGACGGGCTTGTCGACGCCTCCGGCGCGGCCCTCGAAGACGGTGCCGCACTTGTCGACGAGGAAGTGGTAGCCGATGTCGTTCCAGCCGTTGCTCTTCACGTGGTACAGGAACACGCCCCGCACGATCGACGCCGACTCCGAGCACGCGTAGTCGTTGGTGCCCGCCGTGTGGTGGACGAAGATCGCCTTCGTGTCGGAGGTGTAGGTGGGCGGGTCCTTCACCAGGGACTCGTCGGCTCCCCACGCGGAACGGGACGTCATCGCCGGGCGCTCCGCCGAGGGCGCCCCGGCGGCCGGGGGCACCGCGTCCGGGTCGACGGCCTCGGTGTGCACGGCGTCCGTCCCACCGGCCGGGTCGACCAGTTCGACGCGCAGTCCCTCCGGCAGCGCCGTGCCCGAGACCCGCACCTGCACGCCGTCCGAGGGACCGGTCCACAGCGGCTGGGTGCCGCCGCGCACCCCGGCGCGGTCGCGGTCGGGCCCGGTCTCGGGGGTCCGGACGCCGGAGTCCAGGGCGTGCCAGGCGCTCCACGCGCCGGTCGTCCGGGAGCGGGTGCGCACCTGGGCGGTGCCGTCCAGCTGCGCCCGGGGATCGTCCCAGGTGACCCCGAGCAGGCTGAACGGTTCGGTGGTGCGCGGGGCGAGGGACCGGTCGTGCGGGTCCCCGTCCGGCACCCGGACGGTGTGCACCCCGTCGGAGGAGTCGGCCCGGGCGGGCTGGGCCAGACCGAGGGCACCGAGGGCCAGGGCGGTGGCGACCGTGGTGTGCAGCAGGCGGGAGGTCATACGGCGCTCGCCTTTCGTGGGCGGTGGCATCGCCGGCAGCACTCCCCGGTACGGCAGTTGGACCAAACCTGTCCGGCCCCGCGCTCCCGAGGACGGCGGGTCGGATTGACCCGAACGGTGGGCGGGGCCCCGGAGCCTGACGCGCTGTGACACTTCCGCGCGCAGCGGCGCTGATCACCGTGAGGATCGCGCACGCGGCACGGACGAGGACGTCACTTGGGTCAGGGAGCGGAACCCCGGCGCGCGCAGGCGCACGACGGGGAACTGGGCGCGGCCGTCGCGCGGGCCCAGCAGGGTGACGAGGACGCCTTCGCGGCGGCCTACCGGCTGGTGCAGCCCGGGCTGCTCGGCTACCTGCGCGGGCTCGTCGGGGACGACGCCGAGGACGTGGCGTCCGACGCCTGGCTGGAGATCGCCCGGGACCTCGGGCGGTTCCGCGGCGACGGGGCGGGCTTCCGCGGCTGGACGGCGACCATCGCCCGGCACCGGGCGCTGGACCACTTGCGCCGGCAGCGGGTACGGCCCCGGCCGTCGGCGCTGGAGCAGGACGTGCTGGACCTGCCCGGGCCGCAGAACACCCACGACCAGGCGCTGGAGGCCCTGTCCACCGAGTGGGCCCTGGAGCTGGTGCGCGGGCTGCCGCGCGACCAGGCCGAGGCGGTGCTGCTGCGCGTGGTGGTCGGTCTCGACGGCCCGGCGGCCGCCCGCGTCCTGGGCAAGCGGCCGGGCGCCGTGCGCACGGCCGCCCACCGGGGTCTGAAGCGGCTCGCGAGCCGGCTCGGCCCGCCGAGTGTGACGGATGAGGCGCCGCGGACGCTGGGTGAGTCGACGTGAGCGGAGCCTCGGGCTCCGCCGCCGGGCGGGCCCGGGCTTCCGGGCGCACTCACCCCGCAGGGCTCTGAACAGGGCCGATCGGCGGGACGTACACAGGAGACCCGGTGGGCCGGGTCGGGCGGATCGAGCAGAGGCGGGGCGGACATGGGTGAACGGCGAAACGACGGCGGGCTTGCCGGCCGTGGTTCCCGTCACACCCTCCTCGAGGCCGATGTCGAGGCGCTGATCGTCGCGTGCCTCGTCCGGGACGGCGTCGACGCCGAGGCCGAGCAGCGGGCCGTGGCCGCCTTCCGGGCCGCCCGGGACGCCGGGGCGGCGCAGCGGCACGTCCGCCGGCGGCGCCACGACTGGAGGCCCCGGGAACGGCGCCTGGTGGGACGGTCCCTGAGGACCACGCTGTCCGTGCTGCTCGCCAGCCTCACCCTGGGCGGGGTCGCCGTGGCGGCGATCGGCGTGGCGGGCGGATCGGCGGACGGACCGGACGACACCCCCGAGCGGCCGCCCTCCTCCAGCGCCGCCCCGCGCGACCCGGTCCCGCACCCGCGCGGGACCACCCGCACCCCGCACCCGGGCGACGGCTCGGCCTCGGCAGGCCCGGCACCCGGCCGGGAGACGGCGGGGGCGGAGAAGGACGGGCACGCCGCGGACGCCCAGGACATCGAGGCGCACTGCCGCGCCTACGGACGCGCCGGGGGCAGCGGCCGGGCGATGGAGACCACGGCCCGGGAGCGTCTGATCGACGCCGCGGGCGGTGAGAGGAACGTCACGGCGTACTGCGCCGCACAGGGGTCCGGGGCCGAACCCGGCCGGAGCGGCACTCCCGCCACGGAGCGTCCGGGGCCGCAGGGCTCCCCGGCCACGGGCGAGGGCTCGGACGGCAAGGGAGGCGCGAAGGAGGGCCAGGGGGCGGACAAGGGCCGCTCCGACGGCAAGCGCTCACCCTCCAACGGCCGCCGCCCCTGAGGGACTTCGCGCCGTCCGGCCGGTGCCGATGGCAACGGCCGGGGCCGCCACCCCCCACAGGAGAGGCCCCGGCCGTCGCGCGGCACGGGCCGCGCGGCGGCCCGTACTCCCTACAGCGCGCTGAGTGCGGTTTCTGTCACACCCCGCCGTGTCACGGCTTAGTTGCATCTCCGGCGGACATGGACGGGGAGTGGTTTCAGGTCGTAACGTGCCATTCGCGCCAGGGGCGGAGGCGGCAAGACCACCGCGATCACCTGCGGGCTTGTGACCGCAAGCATCAATCGAACGACCACGACGGCGAGAACCCGGCCCGCGAGAGCGGCGCCGGCTCAGGCGCAGAAGGGCGCGCGGTGCTGGGGGACGACGCGGAGCTGACCGCCGCGGTGCGCGCGGCACAGGACGGGGACGAGACCGCGTTCCGGACCGTGTACCGCGCCGTGCACCCGCGGCTGCTCGGATACGTACGGACGCTGGTCGGCGACCCCGACGCCGAGGACGTCACCTCCGAGGCGTGGCTGCAGATCGCCCGCGACCTGGAGCGGTTCACCGGCGACGCGGACCGCTTCCGCGGCTGGGCCGCCCGGATCGCCCGCAACCGGGCGCTGGACCACATACGGATGCGCGGACGCCGTCCCGCCATCGGCGGCGACGAGACCGAACTGACCGGCCGGGCCGCCGAGTCCGACACCGCCGGCGAGGCCATCGAGGCCCTCGCCACCGACGGAACGTTCTCCCTGATATCCAGGCTGCCGCAGGACCAGGCCGAGGCGGTGGTGCTGCGCGTGGTGGTGGGACTCGACGCCAAGAGCGCGGCCGAGACGCTCGGCAAGCGGCCCGGCGCCGTCCGTACGGCCGCGCACCGGGGCCTGAAGCGGCTCGCCGAGCTGCTCGGCGACGCCCCTCGGGCCGATCCGGAATCGGCGGGGGTGCTCGACGCCCTGCCGCCCCAGAGAGAACCACGTGGCGGTGCGGTGACGTCCGCAGGTGTGACGCACAGCGTCGCGCGGACGCAGAAGGATGTGTGATGGCCGACGAGCAGTACGGGTGGCTGGACCGCGAAACGGCGGAGCGTTTGCTGAGCGGAGAGCCACCGGAGGCTGTCGACGGCGCCGGCCGGGACCAGGCCGCACGACTCGCCGGAATCCTCGCAGCCCTGCCCCCCGCACCCCCGCCGGCCGGTGAGGAACTGCCGGGTGAGGCCGCCGCGGTGGCCGCTTTCCGCAAGGCCCGTGCCGAGCGCGCCGACGCGCTCGCGGCCCGTGCCGCGGCCGTGGGCCGGGAGCCGTCCGGGACGGCCGACGCGGGCCTCGTGCACATCGGGCACGCGCGCGTGGACACCCCTGCGGCCGCCCGCGGACCCCGCCGTCTGCGGCCCGCGCGCCTCGCGCTGGCCGCCGCGCTGGCCGTCGGCATGGTCGGCGGGGTGGCGGTGGCCGCCGGAACCGGAGCGCTGACGCCGTTCGGCGGGGACGAGCCCGTCCCCGGTTCCTCGGTCTCGGCCGGCGCCCCCTCCTCCGGTCGCGCGCCGGGGTCACCCTCGCCGGGCGACGCCGCCCAGGGCGGTGCCGGCTCCGGTGGTCTCGCCCCCGGCGGCGGCCCGACGGGTACGACCGGCGGCGCCGGACGCCACGAGGCGGGAGGCGGCTCGACCGCGAAGCCGGAACCCGGGAGCCGGCCCGGGCCGTCCGGCGGGGGCCGGGAGGTCCTCGCCTCGGCCTGCCGCGACCTGCGCCAGGGCAAGCGCCTGGACGACCACCGCCACCGCGCCCTGCGCGACGCGGCGGACGGCACCCGGGTGTGGACGTACTGCAAGGGCCTCCTGGCCGGAGCCGACCGGGGCTCCGCCGGGCGGAACGGCGAGGGCACGGGCAAGGGCAACGGCACGGGCACGGGCGGCGGCACGGGCAAGGGCGGCGGCGCGGACAACGGCAACGGCACGGCCCACGGCGACGGCACGGGCTCCGGCAAGGGCGCGGGCAAGGGCGGAGGCGGCCACCAGGGCTGGGACCGGAACAAGCCCGACCGCAAGCAGGACCGCGACCGGGGCCGCAAGCAGGACAAGCCCGACCGGAGGACCCAGCACGCGCCCGCACCGCTGCGACCTGCGGTTTCGTACACCGTGAAGGGTGCCTCGCCGCGGGTGTGACGTTTTTGCGGCCCGCGACGCAGTAATGAGTGAGCCGACTGGTCATCGGCTGTCGCACAGAGCCGGGGTTCCCCCCGTACCTACGGCTCGTGCACCTGAGCGCGGGCGGGACACGTTCCCCCGGTCCCGCCCGCGCCCCATCTCCGGCCCGCGCCCCTCACCAGGACACGACGACCTTGTCGCCGTCGCGGACCTGCGCGTACAGCCCGGCGATCGCCGCCTCGTCCCGGACGTTGACGCAGCCGTGCGAGGCGCCCGCGTAACCCCTCGCCGCGAAGTCCGCCGAGTAGTGCACCGCCTGGCCGCCGCTGAAGAACATCGCGTAGGGCATGGGCGAGTCGTACAGCGTCGACACGTGGTGGCGGGACTTCCAGTAGACGGAGAAGACACCCTCCCGGGTCGGTGTGTACTCCGAGCCGAAGCGGACGGCCATCGTCGACACCGTCCGGCCGTCGATCATCCACCGCAGGGTCCGGCTGGTCTTGTCGATGCACAGCACGCGCCCCTTCGCGCAACGCGGGTCGGGCCGGTCCGCGGGCTGGCCGCCCATCAGATACAGGTCCCACCGGCCCGGCTCGCGGGTCATGCCCAGCAGCCGCTGCCAGGTGACGGTGTCGGTCCGGCCCGTGCGCGGCAGCCCGCGCTTGCCCTGGAAGCCGCTCACCGCCTCCCGCGTCCGCTCGTCGTAGGTTCCGGTCGGCCCCTCGAACAGCCACGCCACCTGCCGCAGCCGTGCCTGGAGCTCCCGGACGTCCCGGCCGGTGTCGCCGTAGGACCACAGCACGCGCGGCGGGGTGCGCGGCTTGCCGTCGGCGCCGGACGGGGTCCTGTCCCCGCCGCCCGGCGTGCGGGCGGGGGAGGGGGTGCCGCCGGGTGGTTCGACGTGCACCGGCGGGCGGCGCCCGCCCTCGCCCGCGGGCGTCTGCACGGTGCAGCCGGTGAGTGCGGCCAGTACGGCCAGTGCCGTCGCGACGGCTCGTCCCTTGCCCGTGGTGCGCACGCGCCCCCCTGTCGTCCCACCGCCGTGCCCGGATGTCACCTGAGATGTTCCCCGGGCGTGACCCGCCGCGAACCAGGGGGCATGGTGGTGAGCGAGGTCACTGCTGAGCGGGAGGCAATGCACCATGGCGCGCGAGTCGGAGTCGGGTCTGCCGATCGAGCCGGTCTACGGGCCGCGGGCCCTGGAGGGCTGGGATCCGGCGCGGCGACTGGGGGAGCCCGGGGCGTATCCGTACACGCGGGGGGTCTACCCGACGATGTACACCGGCCGGCCCTGGACGATGCGCCAGTACGCGGGCTTCGGGACGGCGGCGGAGTCCAACGCCCGGTACCGGCAGCTGATCGGGCACGGCACGACGGGTCTGTCGGTCGCCTTCGACCTGCCCACCCAGATGGGCCACGACTCCGACGCCCCCCTCGCGCACGGCGAGGTCGGCAAGGTCGGCGTGGCGATCGACTCGATCGACGACATGCGGGTGCTGTTCGGCGGCATCCCCCTGGACCAGGTCTCCACGTCCATGACGATCAACGCCCCGGCGGCGCTGCTGCTGCTCCTGTACCAGCTGGTGGCCGAGGAGCAGGGCGTGAGCGGCGGGCAGCTGACCGGCACCATCCAGAACGACGTGCTCAAGGAGTACATCGCCCGCGGCACCTACATCTTCCCGCCCCGGCCCTCGCTCCGGCTCACCGCCGACATCTTCAAGTACTGCAGCGCCGAACTGCCGCGCTGGAACACCATCTCCATCTCCGGCTACCACATGGCCGAAGCCGGCGCCTCGCCCGCGCAGGAGATCGCCTTCACCCTCGCCAACGGCGTCGAGTACGTGCGCACGGCCCTCGCGGCCGGGATGGACGTGGACGACTTCGCGCCGCGCCTGTCCTTCTTCTTCGTCGCCCGCACGACCCTGCTGGAGGAGGTCGCCAAGTTCCGCGCCGCACGCCGGATCTGGGCGCGCGTGATGCGCGAGGAGTTCGGTGCGAAGAACCCGAAGTCGCTCATGCTGCGCTTCCACACCCAGACCGCCGGCGTCCAGCTGACGGCCCAGCAGCCCGAGGTGAACCTCGTCCGCGTCGCCGTCCAGGGCCTGGCCGCCGTCCTGGGCGGAACCCAGTCGCTGCACACCAACTCCTTCGACGAGGCCATCGCCCTGCCCACCGACAAGAGCGCCCGCCTGGCCCTGCGCACCCAGCAGGTCCTCGCCCACGAGACCGACGTCACCGCCACCGTCGACCCCTTCGCCGGGTCCTACGCCGTGGAGCGGATGACCGACGACGTCGAGGAGGCCGCCCTGGCCCTGATGCGCCGGGTCGAGGACCTGGGCGGCGCGGTCGAGGCGATCGAACGCGGCGTGCAGAAGGACGAGATCGAGCGCAACGCGTACCGCATCAGCCAGGAGACCGACTCCGGCGAACGCGTCGTGGTCGGCGTCAACCGCTTCCAGCTCGACGAGGAGGAACCCTACGAACCCCTCCGCGTCGACCCCGCCATCGAGGCCCGGCAGGCCGAACGCCTCGCCGTGCTGCGCGCCGAACGCGACCGGCAGGCCGTGCGCACCGCCCTGTCCGCACTCAGGAAGACCGCCGAGGGCGAGGACAACCTCCTGCCCCCGATGAAGGACGCCCTGCGCGCCCGGGCCACCGTCGGCGAGGTCTGCGACGCGCTGCGCGAGGTGTGGGGCACGCACGTCCCGTCGGACGCCTTCTGATCCGGGGAGCGAGCGGGAAACGGCATGTCGTACCGCCCGTCCCGCGTGCGACACTCCTTCGCATGTTCGGTGTCATCGATCTGCCCACCTACCTGGCGGGCCTCGCCCTGATCATCCTGCTCCCCGGTCCCAACTCGCTGTACGTCCTGTCCGTGGCCGCCCGCCGCGGCGTGCGGGCCGGGTACACCGCCGCCTCCGGCGTCTGGTGCGGCGACGCGGTGCTGATGACGCTGTCCGCGGCCGGCGTCGCCTCGCTGCTCCAGGCCAACGCCGTGCTGTTCGCCGTCGTCAAGTACGCCGGCGCCGGATACCTGACCTGGCTCGCCGTCGGCATGCTGCGCGCCGCCCGGGCCATGTGGCGCACCCGCGCCGAGCGGACCGCCGCCACGGCGTCGACGCCCGTGCCCGCCGAGGAGCGGCCGTTCCGCCGCGCCCTGGTCGTGAGCCTGATCAACCCCAAGGCGATCCTGTTCTTCGTCGCCTTCTTCGTGCAGTTCGTGGACCCCGGGTACGCCCATCCCGCGCTGTCGTTCGTCGTCCTCGGGATCCTGGCCCAGCTCGCCAGCGTGCTGTACCTCAGCGCGCTGATCTTCGGCGGCACCCGGCTCGCCGCCGCCTTCCGCCGCCGCAGGCGCCTGTCGGCGGGGGCGACCTCGGCGGCGGGCGCGCTGTTCCTCGGCTTCGCGGTCAAGCTGTCGCTCGCGAGCGGCTGAGTCACGGCCGGTGCGTCGGGCTCAGGCGGTGTCCGCGAGGTCCCTCGTCGTCGGCGGGATCGCGGCCCGCCACGGCGTCTCATGACACCGCTGAGGCTCCCCGGTTCCCCCGCTTGCGGGCCCGCCGCACGGCTCGGGTGACCAGCGGCGGCAGCAGGTCCTTGGCGAGCCGGCGGGCCCGGGAGGGCACGGGCCGGGCGGGGCGCGCGGCAGCCGGGGGCTCGGGTGCCGCCGGGGCCGGGGCCTGCGCCGGGACCGGCGCCACGTAGTGCCGGGAGGTCGGGAAGGCGGGCGGCTTCATGCCCCGGGAGCGGGCCCGCACCAGCCGGTGCCCGGCCGCCTGCTGCACGCTCACCGAGCAGTCCGTGCGCTCCCGCAGCATGGCGAGCAGCTCCTCCTGGAGCGGCTCGGGGTCGCCCCAGGTGCCGTACATCTTCTGGGTGCTCAGGCAGACGGGGTTCAGCCCCCGGTTCAGGACGGCCTCCCAGGCGGCGGCGGATACGCCCGGGGTGTGCTCGGAGCGGAAGTCGTCCAGGACGACGATGCCGCCCGGCTGGAGGACCTCGCGCGCCGCCCCGATGTCGCCGTGGACGTGCTCGTACAGGTGTGAGGCGTCGATGTGCACGAAGCGGCAGGAGCCCGGGGCGACCCGCTCGGTCACCACGGAGCTGGGGGCCGCGATGACGGCCGGCAGGCTGTCGTTGAAGGAGAGGTAGTTCCGCTCGAACGCCTGGCGGGTGAGCGTGGAGTACGACTGGGCCGTCTCCACCTGGTTGGCGCCGTCCGGGGCCTCGCCCTCGAACAGGTCGCAGACGGTGAAGGTCTCGTCCTCGCCGAGGTGCCGGCCGAGCAGGATGGCGCTCTTGCCCAGGTAGACGCCCAGCTCCAGCAGATCGCCCCGGACGCCCTGCTCGCGCTGCCGCTCCAGGAACCAGGTGAACAGCATCTGGTCCAGTGCCGGGAACCAGCCGGGGACGTCGGCCAGTTCGCCGGGGTACTGGTCGGTGGTCGCTTGTGCGTGGGTCATGAGGCGAGCCTTCTCCCCGGGCGGTGCCCGAACCGGCGGATGGGTGAACGTCCCGTGGACAGCTCAGCGGCCCCTGGCCAGAGCGGCCCGCAGCCGTGGTGTCAGCGGTTCCTCCACATATTTGTTCAGCAGCCACGCCAGCATCAGCATTGAGAGCACCGTCAGCCCGAAGGTCACCCCTGATGGCAGACGCAGCCCTTGGTGGAGCGCCTGTACGACCACCCATCCGAGGTGCTCGTGCACCAGGTAGAACGGGTACGTCAGCGCACCCGCCACCGTCAGCCAGCGCCAGTCCACCCGGTTCAGCAGGCCCAGCGCGATCGCCGCGACCGCGAGGAAGCCGAAGGTGACGACGAGGACGATCCCGAGCGAGGAGCGCTGCGAGAAGCCGCCCGCGTCCGGCGCGTGCCACAGCCCCTGCACCGCGTAGTGCTGCCCGATCGCCCAGCTGACGGCGACGATGCCCCAGCCGTACACGTCCCGCCGGTCGAGGTGGACCAGGTAGAGGCCGACACCGCCGATGAAGAACGGGGCGTACTCCGGCATCGCGACGATGTCGAGCAGCGGCAGGTGCGCGTTGTCGGCGATCACCGCCGCCAGCGTCCAGCCGGCGCAGAACATGATCACCCGGCGGCGGGTGGCCCCGGGCAGCACGACGCACAGGGCGAACAGGGCGTAGAAGCGGACCTCCGCCCACAGCGTCCAGCACACCCCGAGCACCCGGTCCACGCCCAGCGGCATCTGCAGCATCGTCAGGTTCACCAGCGCGTCGCTCGGCGACACCGCCCGGTAGGCGACCACCGGCAGGGCGAACACCGCCGTCACGATCAGCACCGCCACCCAGTAGGCGGGCAGCAGCCGGGAGGCCCGGGAGGCGAAGAACGACTTCAGCGGCCGGCCCCAGCCGCTCATGCAGATCACGAACCCGCTGATCACGAAGAACACCTGCACACCGAGGCAGCCGTAGGCGAAGTACTCGTGCAGGGTGGGGAACTGCTCCTTCGGCGAGGTGCCCCAGGCCTGCGCGATCTCGCCGTCGCGCCCGCCGTAGTGGTACGCCGCCACCATCAGGGCGGCCAGCAGCCGCAGTCCGTCCAGGGCGCGCAGCCGGCTCCCGGGCCGCTCGCGGCGGCGCGGGACGAGCGTGACGCCCGGTGGTTCGGCCGGTGCTGCGGCGGTGGGCCGGGGCCGGTGGGTGCTGACGACCGTCTCGGTCACGCTGGAAACCTCTGTGTGGCTCGTCCGTCTCTACCTGAGCCGCCTGGAGGCGGGCAGGGCGCCTGTCACCCTAGGGCGTGAAGGGGCGCAATCACGTTCGAAGATGACAGGCTTCTCCTGTCCGTTTCCACGGGTTCACTTGGATGTCGCCCGGACGGGCCGCCGGGGCCCGCGGCATTCAGCCGCGGACCGCCTTGCGCAGGGCCCGTGCCCGCCGCACGACGCGGCGGGCCGTGGAATTGCGCGGCAGGAAAGCCAGCCGCTGCGGAATTCCGCCGGGCAGACCCAGCGCGGTGAGCCGGCGCTTCTTGAAATAGCGCCGGGTGCGCGGCCCGAGATGACGGGCCAGGAACTGCTCCGCCTTCGGACGCAGTTCCGGATAGATCTGCGGCTGCATGGTGAAACCGACGGCCGTGAGGAGTCCGGGCAGCCGCTCGGCCGGCAGCAGGTCACCGCCTCGGGCGTCGTCCAGGTCCGGCAGGGCCGCGTCCGCCAGCGTGGTGGGGACGCGGTTGCTGTTCTGGTAGGGCGTCAGCCGCTCCAGCAGCAGCTCGGTGCCGACGCGGGCGACCGGCAGGTCGTAGAAGGCGGAGGCGGTGAACAGCGCCGTCGAGAAGCAGCCGACGACCAGGGCCGGGCGGGCGCGGTCGAAGAGGACCTCGGCGAGGACGGGTGTGTCCAGCACCGTGAGGTCCACACCGAGCTCGCCGGCCTCGGTCTCCAGGGCGCGGCTGTAGCGGGCCGGGGCGGTCGGGTGGGGCTTGAAGACGACCGTGCGGTGGCCGCGGGCGACGGCGCCCCGCAGCATCCGCACGTGCAGGTCCTCCTCCTCCTCGGGGGAGAGGATGTCCAGCGCCGACAGGTACTGGCCCAGCAGCAGCGCCGCGTCGCCGGGCAGATCCGGCAGTCCGGGGACGGCCGCTCCGACCTCGCCGAGCACCTTGAGGAAGGCGGGCGTCGGCACCAGGCGGGCCGGCACGCCGAACTCGGTGAGCAGCATCGGCGTCAGGCCCGGCACCAGGTCCAGGTGCAGCAGCCGCCGCACCCGGGTGCCGACGAGCGGGTCGAGCTTGTTGCGTGTGGGGCCGTAGCTCATCAGGCCGTCGGCGTAGACGTCGACGGGGGCGTCGGTGAACAGCTGGGCCACCGTCAGCGCCGGTGCGACCTGGAGGGACTCCAGGACCAGGCTGATCCGGTCGTCGCCGAGACCCCACAGCAACCGCAGATGGCGCTCGAACAGGGGGACGTCGTCGGCGCGCGGCGTCCACGCCCCGGGGTGGAAGGGGCGGATCGCCTCGTTCCACGACAGCACCTCGTCGAAGTGCGAGCGCAGCGGCTCGAAGCCCGGCATCTCGTCGAGGGCCGGAGTGACCTCCGGCGTCGCGGAGTTGTTGAACACCAGCAGCACCCGGCGGTCCGGCTCCTCGAAGAGGTCGGAGTCGATCGCGGCGGCCAGGGTGGCGACGCCGTACAGCGTCGAGGCGCAGAAGATCTGGGTGGTCCCGGGCATCAGGCGGCCGCTCCCGTCGTGGTGACCCGGCGGCGCAGCCGCCGCAGTCGGGCAGAGCGGTCCATGTCCATGGCCTCCAGTGCGTCGGCGAGCGCGTCCTGCGGCAACCGCTTGACGGCCGCCGCGCTCATCGAGCGCAACTGCCGGGCCACGGACGGCTCGAACCGGTCCTCCTGGGACAGGTGGTGGGCGATGATCGCGCAGTAGGTCCGCACCGCCTTGGGCAGCAGCCGGTCCGCCTCGCGGTCCCGGGCCGTCTCCTCGACCACCTGGTCGAAGGCGCGGATGAAGTCGAGCTGGCGGACGTCGCCGATCTGGGTGAGCGACGAGGCGACCCCGCGCCGGTAGAACACGCCCAGCAGACTCACCACGGCGAACGACTCCGCCTCCCGGTGCAGTTTCCAGATCCACGGCCGATCCTCGGCCGTGCGCAGCCCGTCGGTGAAGTGGAGCAGGCCCCGGTCCACCAGGCGCCGGTGGTAGGCGCCGGCCCACGCGTACGCGTAGTCCACGGAGGTGGAGCGGTGCGCGGGCAGGATCGCCTCGCGCGGGTCGAACGCCTCCCAGCGGCGCCCGACCGGCACCCGGTGCACGGACCGGGCGCGCGCGGTGGCCTGGACGTGGTCGGTGCGCACGAAGTCGCAGCCCAACCGGTCCATGGCGGACACCAGTTCGGTGAGGTAACCCGGGGCAAGCCAGTCGTCGCCGTCCAGGAACGTCAGGTACTCGCCCTGAGCCGCGTCCAGTCCGGTGTTGCGGGCGGTGGCCAGACCCCCGTTGCGCTCGTGTCGGATGTAACGCACCTGCGCGACATCCGAGAGCTCCTCGGCGGCCCGTTCGAGAATGGCCGGGGTTTCGTCCCTGGAATGGTCGTCGACGAGGACGAACTCGAAATCCCGATCGGCGTTCAGCCGAAGGCTTCTGAGGGTGTCCGGGGCATATTGCTGCACGTTGTAGAACGGCACGATCACGGAAAGCTTAGGCACCCGCAAAACGTTAGGAGGCCGCCCGGCAGGGCAACTTTCCGATGCGCGTACACGGAGTGAACTCCATGTGTCAGAACGGTGCACCCCGTGTACTTCCCGCTTTCCGGCGGGCCAGTTCGGCTCGCGGTGGGGTGTTGTTAACTTTTCGTTGAGTCCCGGTTCCGCCGTACCTCGGATTCGCTTCCTAGCGTCGTCGACGTGCCAGCAAGTACACCGAAGCGCCCGCGTATCGCGGTTCTCGCGGACTCCGACACCCGATGGAAATGGGGTGCCCTCACCGCGCACCGCATCGTCCCCGGACCGTCCATGGAAACCGCAGAGGACCGGGCCGCGCAACCCGGACCCGTCCTCGACGGGTTCCTGCTGCGCGGCCGGGCCACACCCACCCCGCGCCAGCTGCGGGAGGTGGGCGTGAGCGCCGACTCGCTGCGGGAGGTCACCGCCGCCGAGTTCCTGCGCGTCATGGGCGAGGAGACCTACGACGTCCTGGTCCTCGCACTCGTCGGCGGCGGTGTGCAGGCGGTGCTCCACGGCCTCCGGCACGCCTGGTCGGGGCGGACCTCGCGCCCCGTCGTCGTCACGGGTTACGTGGGCGTCGTCTACGAGAAGCTCGCCGACGGCCTGCTGCTGCGGCACGGAGCCGACCTGGTCCTCGCCAACTCCCGCCAGGACGCGGACCGTTTCCGCGCCGTCTACGCGGGAGTGGGCGCCGACGCCTCGTCGGTGACCGAGGTCGCCCTGCCCTTCCTGGGCGGCGCGCCCTACGCCGGGGAGCACGACCCCTACCGGGTCGTCTTCGCCGCCCAGCCCTCGGTGCCCGGCAGCCGCCGGGACCGTACGTACCTGCTGGACCGGCTGGTGCGGCACGCCCGCCGGCACCCCGAGCGCGAGGTCCTGCTGAAGCTGCGCTCCAAGCCGGGCGAACACACCACCCACATCGAGGAACTGCCGTACCAGAAGCTGGCGCAGCGGCTCGACGCACCGGACAACTTCCGTCTGGTGTACGGCAACATGGGCGAGGTCCTGGACCGCACCGACCTGCTGGTGACGGTCAGTTCCACGGCCGCCCTGGAGTCGCTGCACCGCCGGATCCCGACCGTCGTCCTCACCGACCTCGGCGTGCGCGAGTCGCTCGGCAACCACCACTTCGTCGGCTCCGGCTGCCTCGCCTCCTGGGACCAGCTCGACGCCGGGCACCGGCCCGTCCCCGACGAGGAGTGGGTGGCCCGCCAGGGCGTGGGCGCCGACGGCTCCTACGGCAGCGCCTTCGACACCGCACGGGAGCGCATCGCCGAGCTGCTCGGCCGGCCCGGCGGACTGCCCCCGCTGGCGCCGTACTACACCCCCGTCACCGCGCCCGGCTACCTGCCCGGCGTCCTCGCCCGCCACCACCTCGGACCCGACGGCGCGCCCCTGCCCGGAGCGCCCGCCGCCGACCGGGAGCCCGGACCGGTCCGGCAGATCGTGCGCCGCGCTGCCCGCGGCGCCTACCGGCACGGCGTGCAGCGCGTGGCGCCCGTCATCCGGCGGATGGGCGAGCTGTGAGCCGCCGCCCCATCCCACGTCAAGGAGCTGAACCCATGTCCCACTCGGAAGCGGGCCCGGCCGCCCCGGCAGTACGCCGGGTGCTCGCGGTGATCCCCGCGCGCGGCGGTTCCAAGGGCGTGCCCGCGAAGAACCTCCTCCCGGTCGGTGGCGTCCCGCTGGTGGCCCGGGCGGTGCGCGAGTGCCGCTCCGCGCGGCTCGTGACGGACGTCGTGGTCTCCACCGACGACCAGGCCATCGCCGCCGCCGCCCGCGAGGCGGGCGCCGAGGTCGTGCTGCGCCCCGCCGCCATCGCCGGGGACACCGCCACCTCCGAGGCCGCCGTCCTGCACGCCATGGACGCCCACGAGGCCCTGCACGGCGCCCCGGTGGACGTGGTCCTGCTCGTGCAGTGCACCAGCCCGTTCCTGGTCCGCGAGGACATCGACGGGGTCGCCGGGGCAGTCGCCGCCAACGGCGCCGACACCGCCGTCACCGTCGCGCCCTTCCACGGGTTCGTCTGGCGGGACGCCGACGACGAACTCGCGGCCGGCTCCGTCGCGGAGAACGACGCGGCCGTGGGCGGCGGTTACGGCGTCAACCACGACAAGTCCTTCCGGCCCCGCCGCCAGGACCGCCCGCAGGACCTCCTGGAGACCGGCGCCGCCTACGCCATGGACGCCGCCGGGTTCCGCGAGCACGGCCACCGCTTCTTCGGCCGCACCGAGCTGGTCCGCACCGACCCCGCCCGCGTGCTGGAGATCGACGACCCGCACGACCTGGCCCGCGCCCGGGCCCTCGCGCCGCTGTTCGACGCGGACCGGCCCGGCGCCCTCCCGACCGCCGACGACATCGACGCGGTCGTCCTCGACTTCGACGGCACCCAGACCGACGACCGGGTGCTGATCGACTCCGACGGACGGGAGTTCGTCTCCGTGCACCGCGGGGACGGACTCGGCATCGCGGCCCTCCGCAGGAGCGGCCTGAAGATGCTGATCCTGTCCACGGAACAGAACCCGGTGGTCGCCGCCCGGGCCCGGAAGCTCAAGCTCCCGGTGCTGCACGGCATCGACCGCAAGGACCTCGCGCTGAAGCAGTGGTGCGAGGAGCAGGGCATCGCGCCGGAGCGCGTGCTCTACGTCGGCAACGACGTCAATGACCTCCCGTGCTTCGCCCTCGTGGGCTGGCCCGTGGCGGTCGCGAGCGCCCACGACGTCGTGCGCGGCGCCGCACGCGCGGTCACCACCGTCCCCGGTGGCGACGGCGCGATCCGAGAGATCGCCAGCTGGATCCTCGGCCCCTCTCTCGATTCCCTCACCAAGTAAGGACATCTGCTGCCATGAGCACCAACTCCCGTATCCGCCAGTTCGGTTCGCGCGAGGTCGGCCCGGGCCGTCCGGTCTACGTCTGCGGTGAGATCGGCATCAACCACAACGGCGAGCTGGAGAACGCCTTCAAGCTCATCGACGCCGCCGCCGAGGCCGGCTGCGACGCCGTCAAGTTCCAGAAGCGCACCCCCGAGATCTGCACCCCGCGCGACCAGTGGGACATCGAGCGGGACACGCCCTGGGGCCGGATGACCTACATCGACTACCGCCACCGCGTGGAGTTCGGCGAGGACGAGTACCGCGCCATCGACGACTACTGCACGTCGAAGAACATCGACTGGTTCGCCTCCCCGTGGGACACCGAGGCCGTCGCCTTCCTGGAGAAGTTCGACGTCCCCGCCCACAAGGTCGCCTCCGCCTCCCTCACCGACGACGAGCTGCTGCGCGCCCTGCGCGCCACCGGCCGCGCGGTGATCCTGTCCACCGGCATGTCGACCCCGAAGCAGATCCGCCACGCCGTCGAGGTCCTCGGCTCCGACAACATCCTGATGTGCCACGCCACGTCGACCTACCCGGCCAAGGCCGAGGAGCTCAACCTGCGCGTGATCAACACCCTCCAGCAGGAGTACCCGAACGTCCCGATCGGCTACTCCGGCCACGAGACCGGCCTGCAGACCACCCTCGCCGCGGTCGCCCTGGGCGCCACCTTCGTCGAGCGCCACATCACCCTCGACCGCGCCATGTGGGGCTCGGACCAGGCCGCCTCCGTCGAGCCGCAGGGCCTGACCCGCCTGGTCCGCGACATCCGCACCATCGAGGCCTCCCTCGGCGACGGCGTGAAGAAGGTCTACGACTCCGAGCTGGCCCCGATGAAGAAGCTGCGCCGTGTCGCCGGTGTGGTCGCCGAGGCGGAGATCGCCACGGCGGCGGGCGAGCCGGTCGGCGTCTGAGCACCCACCCCATCACCCCCTTACGACGGGACGGTCGTACGTCGATGAGCCCCCGCGCCGGGAACGCCGGCCCCCACACCCTCGCCTTCGTCGAGAGTCCGGTACAGCTGCTGAACGTGCTGGAGTGGGCGCACGCGCACGCGCCCGGCGTGGGGCTCACCCTCGTGGTGCTGTCACCCGTCGACCCGATGACGCGCGGCCAGCTGCGGCGGATGTCCGACCTGGCCCGCGACGAGGGGCACGAGATCCGCTGGGAGGAGGCGCGCGGCGGCCCGCTGGCGCCCTTCCAGACCATCGGCGGCCTGGCCGGCCTGCTGCGCAGGGCCCGCCGGATCGTGCTGGGGGACCCCTTCTCCCGCTACGTCCAGCTGCTGCTGACGATCGCCCGCGCCCGCGACCTGGTCGTCGTCGACGACGGCACGGCCACGATGGAGTTCGTCGGCCAGCTGGCCCGGGGCGAACGCCTGGTGCGCTGGCACCGCAAGGGAGGCCGCCCCGGCCCCCGCGACGTGCTCTTCGCCCCGGTCTCGTCCTCGGCCCGGCGCCGTCTGACCCCGGGCGGCGGGCGCCGGGTGGAGATCTTCTCCTCCATGCCGATATCCGAGGCCCCCGCGGGCGTGACCGTCAGCGCCCACACCTTCGCCTGGACCCGCGCCCGCTTCGGCCCGCCCCGCATCACCAAGGGCGCCGACATGGTGGGCACGTCCCTGGTGGAGACGGGCGTGGTCGACGACGGCCGCTACCTGGAGGCCGTCCGCGCCCTGGCCGCCGCCCACGGCGCCACGCGCTACTTCGCCCACCGCCGCGAAAGCACCGAGAAGCTGCACCGCCTCGCCGTCGAGACGGGCCTGGAGATCGTCCGCCCGGAACTCCCGCTCGAACTCATCGCCCGGCGCGGCCCCATCGGCCGCACCGTCGTCAGCTTCCCCTCCACGGTCGTGCACACCCTGCCGCTCGCCCTGACCGGTACGGGCGTGCGCGTCGCGGTCTGCGACATCGACCCGGCCTGGCTCACCGACACGGCCTCCCCCCGGGCCCAGGGCTTCCTCTCCGGGGTCACCGACTCGGCCCGCGACGCCCACCGCCTCCCTCCGGCGGGCCGGAACCGCCCCGGCCCGGCCGAAACCGGGGGCAGCGCCGGAACCGTCACCGCGAGGCAGGGCCCGGTCGGGCTGGCGGCACCGTGATCCAGGACACCGTCCGGTCGGTGAACCCGACGGTGTTCGGCGCGCGGGGCGTGGTAGACGTGGAAGAGGATGGAGGGATACCGGAGTGATGCACGAGTGCGGGATGTCACACTCCGTGGGATGGTGTGCACCCGCGGGGCCCAAAAGGCAGGCAGGTTACCCATCTCAGTTGATACCTATGCGTCCGGCGGTCAAATTTTCCTCCCCTAACGGGTTGAAGTTTTTGTGATCGAGGGTCAGCCGACCGCCCTGGCGCCCTACCCTTCAAAGGGTGAAGCAATTGATGTCACTGGAGTCCGAGGTCGATCTTCCTGGGGGAGCCGAGCTCCCCGGCGCGTTGCCCGACGCTCTGCGCGCCGAGCTCATCGCGTTCCGGCGCGACCTGCACATGCACCCGGAGCTGGGCAACCAGGAGTTCCGCACCACCGCCGCGATCAAGGAGCGGCTGGAGCGGGCCGGCCTCACGCCACGCGTCCTCCCCGTGGGGACGGGACTGGTCTGTGACATCGGCCTGGAGGGCGACCAGTGGGAGGGCGGGCCCAGCATGCTCGCCCTGCGTGCCGACATCGACGGCCTGCCCATCCCGGACATGAAGGCGGACTGCCCGTACCGCTCCACCGTGCCCGACCGCGCCCACGCCTGCGGCCACGACGTGCACACCACCGTCGTCCTCGGCGCCGGCCTGGTCCTCGCCGACCTGCACCGGCGCGGTCAGCTGCCGCGCCCCGTCCGGCTGATCTTCCAGCCGGCCGAGGAGGTGCTGCCCGGCGGCGCCGCCGACGCCATCAAGTGCGGTGCGCTGGAAGGGGTCGGCGCGATCATCGCCGTCCACTGCGACCCCCGCGTGGACGCGGGCAGGATCGGGCTGCGCGAGGGTCCCATCACCTCCGCCTGCGACCGGCTGGAGATCGGCCTGGACGGCCCGGGCGGCCACACCGCCCGTCCGCACCTGACGACCGACCTGGTCACGGCGGCGGCCCGCGTGGTCACCGACGTGCCCGCCCTGGTCGGACGGCGGTTCGACACCCGGAGCGGACTCGCCATCACCTGGGGCCGCATCGAGTCGGGCCACGCCCCGAACGTCATCCCGCAGCACGCCGAACTCTCCGGCACCGTCCGGTGCCTCGACCTCGAGGCGTGGCGGCTGGCCCCCGACGTGGTGGTGGGCGCCATCGACGAGATCGCCAACCTGCACCGCGCCAAGTCGGAGATCAACTACGTGCGCGGCGTCCCGCCGGTGGTGAACGAGCCGGGCGTGACCGAGCTGCTGCGCGAGGCCATGATCGCCCGGCGCGGCGTCGAGTCCGTGGAGGGCACCGAGCAGAGCCTCGGCGGCGAGGACTTCTCCTGGTACCTGGAGCACGTCCCCGGCGCGATGGCCCGCCTGGGCGTCCGCACCCCCGGCGAACGCCAGATCCGCGACCTGCACCAGGGCGACTTCGACGTCGACGAGTCGGCCATCACGGTGGGAGTGGAACTCTTCACGGCCGCGGCCCTGGTCGACGGCCTGCGCTGACACCCACCCTTGTCGGTACGCCCCTTGGGGGCGCAGGGAACGGCGCGACCAGCCACGACGGCGCCGCACAAGGCAGACGACCAGCGGACCGTCACCCCCGGCACAGCCCCCGGTTGCGTCCCACGCAACCCGGGGGCAGCCTGGTGCCCGTGACGAGCAGGCATGCGCCGTGTGCCCGAGTACACCTTTCGACCCTGTTCGAACCCGTGGTTCACAAGGGCGTAACCGGCCATCGGCACGAATGGATAACGGCCCCGCGGCGAACCGTTCCCAGGAGTGTCTACGCGCGTTAATGTGCGCCGAACCGAGCACCCATCGCGGGGCTTTGGAGAATGGGGAACTTCAGATGCGTCGGATTTCCAGGATGGCCCGCGTCGCGGTGGGGGTCGCGTCGCTCGGGCTCGTTGCCACGGCGTGTGGCGGCACCAGCAGCGACAGCGGCGACAGCGGCAGCAACGACAAGGGCGTCGCCATCGCCTACGACGTCGGTGGCAAGGGCGACCAGTCCTTCAACGACGCCGCCTACGCCGGCCTGACGAAGGCCAAGGACGAGTTCGGCTACAAGACGGCCGACATCGAGCCCACCGAGGGCGAGACGGACGCCGACAAGGAGCAGCGTCTGTCGTCGCTGGCCAAGCAGGGTTACAACCCGGTCATCGGCGTGGGCTTCGCCTACGGCCCGGCGATGAAGGCGGTGGCCGCCAAGTACCCGAAGACCACCTTCGGCATCGTGGACTCGGTCGTCGAGGGCAAGAACGTCGCCTCCCTGGTCTTCGCCGAGGAGCAGGCCTCCTACCTCGCCGGTGTCGCGGCCGCCAAGGCGACGAAGTCCGACGTGGTCGGCTTCATCGG
Source organism: Streptomyces sp. NPDC026246 (assembly GCF_055567995.1). Classification (NCBI taxonomy): domain Bacteria; kingdom Bacillati; phylum Actinomycetota; class Actinomycetes; order Kitasatosporales; family Streptomycetaceae; genus Streptomyces; species Streptomyces sp. NPDC026246. Next base: position 257,976 of record NZ_JBVHPJ010000003.1, read on the forward strand.
CGGCGTCGACGTCCCGCTGATCCACAAGTTCGAGGCCGGCTACAAGCAGGGCGTGCAGGACACCAACCCCAAGGTGAAGGTCCTGTCGCAGTACCTGACGCAGACGGCGGAGGAGGGCGGCTTCTCCAGCCCCGACAAGGGCAAGGCCGCCGCCGAGGGTCAGATCGAGAAGAAGGCCGACGTGCTGTACGCCGCGGCCGGCCTGTCCGGCCAGGGCGTGATCGAGGCCGCCGCCAAGGCGAAGGTCTGGGCGATCGGCGTCGACTCCGACCAGTACAAGCAGGCCGCTCTCGCGCCGTACAAGAACTCCATCCTCACCTCCGCGCTCAAGGATGTCGGCGGCGCGGTCTACACGCTGTCCAAGTCGGTCAAGGACGGCAAGCCGCTGACCGGCACCCAGACCTTCGACCTGAAGGTCAACGGCGTGGGCCTGTCGGAGTCCAACCCGGAGTACGCGAAGGTCCCGGGCCTGAAGGACGCCGTGGCCAAGGCCAAGGAAGGCATCGACGACGGCTCCATCAAGGTCAACACCGAGTGACGACGCCGTAGAAGAAGCAGTGGAGCGGGCGGGCACCCACGGTGCCCGCCCGCTTCGCGTGCGCCGGGGGCCACCAGCCCCGGCATCCGGCCGCCGGATCACCCAGCGCCACCCCCCGTTTGCGGTCGGCAACGGCCCGGCCAAGGGCCGGTGATGGCTTGGGCACGGGCGCATAACAAGGTGGACAGAAGGGGTTTTCAGGCAGGTCTACGCGCGTTAATCTGCGGCGAAGCCAGCGCTGAAGCTGAACCGTCCCGGCGCTGTGCGACCTCGGTTGTACGACAGGAGCACCCACACATGCGCCGGATTTCCCGGATCACGGTCGCAGGCGCAGCGACCGCCTCCCTGGCCCTCGCGCTCTCCGCCTGCGGCGGCACCTCGACCTCCGGGTCCTCGGAGTCGAAGGGCGGCGACAAGGGCCTCGCCATCGCCTACGACGTCGGTGGCAAGGGCGACCAGTCCTTCAACGACGCCGCCTTCGCGGGCCTGGAGCAGGCGAAGAAGGAGTTCGGCTACACGACCGCCGACCTGGAGCCCACCGAGGGCGAGACGGACGCCGACAAGGAGCAGCGTCTGGCGTCCCTGGCCAAGCAGGGCTACAACCCGGTGATCGGCGTGGGCTACGCGTACGCCGCGGCCATCAAGGGCGCGTCCGAGAAGTTCCCGGACACCACCTTCGGCATCGTCGACGACGCCACCATCGAGGCCAAGAACGTCGCGGACCTGGTCTTCAGCGAGGAGGAGGCCTCCTACCTGGCCGGCGTCGCCGCCGCCAAGAGCACCAAGTCGAACGTGGTCGGCTTCGTGGGCGGCGTGGACATCCCGCTGATCCACAAGTTCCAGGCGGGCTTCGCGCAGGGCGTCAAGGACACGAACCCGAAGGCCAAGGTCCTCTCGCAGTACCTCACCCAGACGGCGGAGGAGGGCGGCTTCTCCAGCCCCGACAAGGGCAAGACCGCCGCCGAGGGCCAGATCGAGAAGAAGGCGGACGTGGTCTACGCGGCCGCCGGCCTGTCCGGTCAGGGCGTCATCGAGGCCGCTGCCGCCAACAAGGTGTGGGCCATCGGTGTGGACTCCGACCAGTACCAGCAGGAAGCCCTCGCCAAGTACAAGGACTCGATCCTGACCTCGGCGATGAAGGACGTCGCCAAGGCGGTGTACAACCTGGCGAAGTCGGTCGAGGACGGCAAGCCCGAGACCGGTATCGTTCGTGGCGATCTGAAGACCGGCGAGGTGAGCCTGTCGAACTCCAACCCGAAGTTCGCGGACGACGCCGAGCTCCAGGAAGCCATCAAGACGGCCAAGGAGAAGATCATCAGCGGCGAGATCAAGGTCAAGAGCAGCTGACGAGCGACTGCCTCGAAGCAGGCGGTAACCCGCGGGGGTTGCGTCCGCTCGACGGGGTACGGGGAGGCAGCTCCTCGTGCCCCGTCGCCGCGGGGCGCCGACCCCTTTGTATGCCGTAGGGGCGCTACGCGCGTAGACGGCCCCCGTCCCCAGGAGAGTGCGCCATCAACGCGTCCAGCAGCCCTCCGGCCGGAGCGGCGGTCAACGATTCGGTGACCGCCGTCGAGCTCGCCGGGATCACCAAGCGTTTCCCCGGCGTCGTGGCCAACCACGACATCCACCTCAGCGTCCGCAAGGGCACCGTGCACGCCCTCGTCGGTGAGAACGGCGCCGGCAAGTCGACGCTGATGAAGATCCTCTACGGCATGCAGAAGCCGGACGAGGGCACCATCGCCGTCGACGGGCAGCAGGTCACCTTCTCGTCGCCGGCCGACGCCATCGCCCGCGGCATCGGCATGGTCCACCAGCACTTCATGCTCGCCGACAACCTCACGGTCCTGGAGAACGTGGCGCTCGGCAGCGAGAAGCTCTACGGCATCGGCGCCAAGGCCCGCCGCAAGATCAAGGAGCTCTCCGACCGCTACGGCCTCGGCGTCGAGCCCGACCTGATGGTCGAGGAGCTCGGCGTCGCCGCCCGCCAGCGCGTGGAGATCCTCAAGGTCCTCTACCGCGGTGCGACCACGCTCATCCTCGACGAGCCGACCGCGGTCCTCGTCCCGCAGGAGGTCGACGCCCTCTTCGCCAACCTGCGCGAACTGAAGTCCGAGGGCCTGTCGGTCATCTTCATCTCGCACAAGCTCGGTGAGGTCCTCTCCGTCGCGGACGAGATCACCGTCATCCGCCGCGGCACCACCGTCGGCACCGCCGTCCCGTCCGAGACGACGCCCCGTCAGCTCGCCGAGATGATGGTCGGCAGCGAGCTGCCCACGCCCGAGACGGCCGAGTCCACGGTCACCGACCGCCCGGTCATCACCGTCGACCGGGTGCGCCTCGCGGCCCCCGGCGGCAAGGCCCTCCTCGACGACATCAGCTTCACCATCCACGCGGGTGAGATCCTCGGCATCGCCGGTGTCGAGGGCAACGGGCAGACCGAGCTCGTCGACGCGCTCATCGGCCTGCGGTCCCCCGACAGCGGCACGATCCGGCTCGCCGACGAGGAGATCACCGCCTGGCCCACGCGCAAGCGCCGCGAGCAGGGCATCGGCTACATCCCCGAGGACCGCCACCGCCACGGTCTCCTCCTGGAGGCGCCCCTCTGGGAGAACCGCATCCTCGGCCACGTGACCGAGAAGCCCCTCGCCAAGGGTGTCTGGCTGGACCCGAAGGCGGCCCAGGAGGACACCCGCCGGATCGTCACCGAGTACGACGTCCGCACCCCCGGCATCGACGTCACCGCGGCCTCCCTGTCCGGCGGCAACCAGCAGAAGCTGATCGTCGGCCGCGAGATGAGCCACCAGCCGCGCTTCCTCATCGCCGCCCACCCCACCCGCGGTGTGGACGTCGGCGCGCAGGCCGCCATCTGGGACCACATCCGCGAGGCCCGCCGCGAGGGTCTGGCCGTGCTGCTGATCTCCGCCGACCTCGACGAGCTGATCGGCCTGTCCGACACGCTGCGCGTGATCTACAACGGCAAGCTGGTCGCGGACGCCGACCCGGCCACCATCACCCCCGAGGAGCTCGGCTCGGCCATGACCGGTGCCGCCACCGGGCACCTCGAGCACGACGAGACCCCCGAGATCTCGAAGGCAGACGCCCCCGAGTCTCCGGAAGACGAGGCCCGCTGATGAAGAAGTTCGACAAGGAGCGCGTGCTCCTGGCGGTGGCCGGGCCGGTCATCGCGCTCGCCGTGGCCTTCGTCCTGAGCGCGATCGTGCTGATCGCGTCGGGCAAGAACCCCGTCGAGCCCTTCGCGTTGATGTTCGAGCAGCTCGGCTTCTCGGACATCCAGGTGCTGATCATCAACCAGGCGTCGCTGTACTACATCGCGGCCCTGGCGGTGGCCATCGGCTTCCGGATGAACCTGTTCAACATCGGTGTCGACGGCCAGTACCAGCTCGGCGCCATGATGGCCGCCGTCGTCGGCGCGCACATGAACCTGCCCGCCGCCCTGCAGGTCCCGCTGCTGCTCCTGACGGCCGTCCTCACCGGCGCCTTCTGGTCCGGTATCGCCGGTGTCCTCAAGGTCACCCGCGGCGTCAGCGAGGTCGTCGCCACGATCATGCTCAACGCGATCGCCACCTCCGTGATCGCCTACCTGTGGCTGCCGGACGTCTTCGGCGTCAAGGTCGGCAACAACAACACCACCGGCGAGATGCACGAGTCCGGCTGGATCCCCGGCATCCCGATGGGCGACGCCGGCGAGATCTACGGCCTGGTGCTGCTCGCCGTGCTGCTCGGCATCGGCTACTGGGTCGTCCTCAACCGCACCCGCTTCGGCTTCGACCTGCGCGCCTCCGGCGCCTCGCAGACCGCCGCCGCGGCCAGCGGTGTGGACCCCAGGCGCATGGTGCTCAGCGCCATGCTGATCTCCGGCGGCATCGCGGGCCTGGCCGGCCTGCCGATCCTGCTCGGCGACACCCACACCTACAGCCTGAACTTCCCCACCGGCATCGGCTTCCTCGGCATCGGCATCGCCCTGCTCGGCCGCAACAGCCCCGTCGGCATCGCCTTCGCCGCCCTGCTGTGGGCCTGGCTCGACAAGGCCTCCCCGGAGCTGGACTTCCACGGCTACGACAAGGAGATCGCGGTCATCATGCAGGGCCTGATCGTCCTCTCCGTCGTCGTCTCCTACGAGGCCGTCCGCGAATGGGGCCTGCGCCGCCAGCAGCGCCGCGTCGGCGCCGAACTCGCCGCGGGCCACGTCCTCGGCGCCCAGAACACGAAGGAGGTGGCTGGCCGATGACAACCGCGACCGACGTCAACCAGCCCACGCTGCAGCCCGCGGCGCCGACCGGCCGCCGCCTGTCGTGGCCCGTCCTGCTGCTGATCATCGCCGGCGGACTGGCGCTCACCTCGATCGTGCGCCTGATCACCGGCGCCGACGGCATCACGAACGTCAGCCAGATGTCCACCGCCCTCCAGCTCGCCGTGCCCATCGGCCTCGCCGGACTCGGCGGTCTGTGGGCCGAGCGCGCGGGCGTGGTCAACATCGGCCTCGAGGGCATGATGATCCTCGGCACCTGGTTCGGCGCCTGGGCCGGTTTCCAGTGGGGCCCGTGGACCGGTGTCCTGGTCGGCATCCTCGGCGGCGCGATCGGCGGCCTGCTGCACGCCATCGTCACCGTCACCTTCAACGTCAACCACATCGTCTCCGGTGTGGCCATCAACATCCTCGCCCTCGGCGCCACCCGCTACCTCGCGCCCCTCGCCTTCGAGGGCCACGCGGGCGGCTCGGCCAAGCAGTCCCCGGCGGTGGAGTCCCTCGGCCACTTCACGGTGCCGGGACTGTCCGACGCGCTGCGCGACCTCAACAACCAGGGCTGGTTCTTCGTCTCCGACATCGCCGGCCTGCTCGGCGGCCTGGTCACCAACGTGTCCTGGCTGACGCTGATCGCCGTCGCGCTGATCCCCGGCACCTGGTGGATCCTGTGGCGCACGGCCTTCGGCCTGCGGCTGCGCTCCTGCGGCGAGAACCCGGTGGCCGCCGAGTCCCTCGGCGTCAACGTCTACAAGTACAAGTACATCGCCGTCGTCATCTCCGGCGGTCTGGCCGGCCTCGGCGGTGTCTTCCTGTCCATCGTCGCCAACCCCTTCTACCTGGAGGGCCAGGTCAGCGGCCGCGGCTTCATCGGCCTCGCGGCGATGATCTTCGGCAACTGGATGCCGGGCGGCCTCGCCCTCGGCGCCGGCCTGTTCGGCTACACCGACAGCCTCAACCTGCGCGGCGGCTCCGCCAACGTGCACGCCCTGCTGCTGCTCGGCGCGCTGCTGCTGATCATCGGCGCCATCTGGCTGGTCGTCCGCAAGAAGTACGCCCCGTCGATGATCACCGCGGTCGTCGCCGCCCTGGTCTTCGCCTGGTACGCCACCACCGACGAGGTCCCCAACCAGGTCGTCTCCGCCACGCCGTACGTCATCACCCTGATCGTCCTCGCGCTGTCCGCGCAGCGGCTGCGGATGCCCAAGGCGGACGGACTGCCGTACCGGAAGGGGCAGGGCAAGTGACCGGCTCCGGCCCCGCCGCCGACTGGGAGAAGCTGCGCGCGGTGGCCCGGGACGCCATGTCCCGGGCGTACGCCCCGTACTCGGGCTACCCGGTCGGTGTGGCGGCCCTGGTCGACGACGGGCGGATCATCTCCGGCTGCAACGTCGAGAACGCCTCGTACGGGCTCGGTCTGTGCGCCGAGTGCGGCCTGGTCTCGGAACTGCACAACACCGGCGGCGGTCGGCTGACGCACTTCACCTGCGTCGACCGCGACGGCGCCACGCTCGTGCCGTGCGGACGCTGCCGCCAGCTGCTCCACGAGTTCGGCGGACCGGACCTGCTGCTGGAGACCCCGGAGGGCATCCTGCCGCTGTCCCGCATGCTGCCCCAGGCCTTCGGCCCGGACCACCTCGCCAAGTAACGCCCGCCCGGCCCCCCTGAGTTGCCCAAGCGACGGGCTCAGGGGGGCCGTGCGGTTTCCGCAACCCTCGGAAGGAAGCCAAGCCATGGCCATGGACGTCATCTCCGTCATCCGCACCAAGCGGGACCGCGGCGAGCTCAGCGACGCGCAGATCGACTGGGTCATCGACGCGTACACCCGCGGGGAGGTCGCCGACGAGCAGATGTCCGCGCTCGCCATGGCGATCCTGCTCAACGGCATGAACCGGCGCGAGATCGCCCGCTGGACGGCCGCGATGATCGCCTCCGGCGAGCGCATGGACTTCTCGTCCCTGTCCCGCCCGACCGCCGACAAGCACTCCACGGGCGGTGTCGGCGACAAGATCACCCTCCCGCTGGCCCCGCTGGTCGCGGCCTGCGGCGCGGCCGTCCCGCAGCTGTCCGGCCGCGGCCTCGGCCACACCGGCGGCACCCTGGACAAGCTGGAGTCGATCCCCGGCTGGCGCGCACTGCTGTCCAACGAGGAGATGCTGGACGTCCTCGACACCACCGGTGCGGTCATCTGCGCCGCGGGCGACGGCCTCGCCCCCGCCGACAAGAAGCTCTACGCGCTGCGCGACGTCACCGGCACCGTCGAGGCGATCCCGCTGATCGCGTCCTCGATCATGTCCAAGAAGATCGCCGAGGGCACGGGCTCGCTCGTGCTGGACGTGAAGGTCGGCACCGGCGCGTTCATGAAGACCATCGAGGACGCCCGTGAGCTGGCCTCCACCATGGTCGGCCTGGGCACCGACCACGGCGTGAGGACGGTCGCGCTCCTCACCGACATGTCGACCCCCCTCGGCCTGACCGCCGGCAACGCCCTGGAGGTCCGCGAGTCGGTGGAGGTCCTGGCGGGCGGCGGCCCGGCGGACGTGGTCGAGCTGACGATCGCCCTCGCCCGCGAAATGCTGGACGCTGCGGGCATCAAGGACGCCGACCCGGCGAAGGCCCTGGCCGACGGCACGGCCATGGACGTCTGGCGGCGCATGATCGCGGCCCAGGGCGGCGACCCGGACGCGACGCTGCCGGTGGCCCGCGAGCAGCACGTGATCAAGGCCCCGGCCTCGGGTGTCCTCACCCGCCTCGACGCCTACGACATCGGCGTCGCCGCCTGGCGCCTCGGCGCGGGCCGGGCCCGCAAGGAGGACCCGGTGCAGGCGGGCGCGGGCGTCGAGATGCACGCCAAGCCGGGCGACACGGTGACCGAGGGCCAGCCGCTGCTGACCCTGCACACGGACACCCCCGAGCGCTTCGAGTACGCCCTCCAGGCGGTCGAGGGCTCCTACGACGTGGCGGCCCCGGGCACGGACTTCACCGCGTCCCCGGTGGTCCTGGAACGCATCGCCTGACCAGGCGGTTTCCCTTTCGGGTGAACGGGATCGGTGGACCACCTCCGGTCCCGTTCGGCATGCTGGCATGGGTGACGCACCCGATTGGAGAACCGCCATGAGCGCACTCACCGTCGACCACTCGCCGGCCAACGGACACGAGTGGGACGACCTCGTCCGGATCTGGCAGGAGACGGACGCGCCGGAGGGCTGCAAGGTGGAGATCATCGAGGGGATCGTCACCGTGGCACCACGGCCGTCCAACGCCCACAACGACATCGCCGACCTGGTTCAGCGAGCCTTGTACGAGGTCATCCCGAAGCACTGGGGCATCTACCAGACCCTGGGTACGGCGGTCCCGTCCCGTGACGGGCTCTACATTCCTGATCTTGCGGTAGCCCCCAGGCAGGTGCTGCGTGACGAGGGTGGCAACTTCATCCCGGCGGCTGCCGCCGAACTCATCGTCGAGATCACCTCCAAGTCGAACGCGGCGCACGACCGGATCGAGAAGGCCGCAGGCTACGCCCAAGCAGGTGTCCCGCTGTATCTGCTCATCGACGGTTGGGCCCCCGGAGGTCCTACCATCACGCTCTACGGCGAACCGCAACGGGAGGTCTACCGGGTCCTCGATGCGGGCAAGTTCGGAGAACTCATCACGCTGCCCGAGCCGTTCGGCCTCGACCTCGACACCGGCGAGTTCTCCGAGAACTGAGTCACCCCAGCACGGCCGCCACCACCACCAGGACCGGCACCGCCAGCACCGTCGACAGCAGGATCGCCTCCCTCGCCAGCACCTCGCCCACCCGGTAGCTGCTCGCGTAGGTGAACAGGTTCTGGGCCGCGGGCAGGGCCGACGTCACCACCACGTCCAGCAGCGGCGCCCCGCGCAGGCCGAAGACGCCCGCTGCCAGGGCCCAGGCGGTGAGGGGCTGGAACACGGACTTCAGCGCCACGGCGAGGAGCACCGGGGCCCGTTCCGCGCCGCGCAGCGGGAGCGTGCTGCCGCGCAGGGAGATGCCGAAGGCCAGCAGGACCGCCGGGACCGACATGTTGCCGATCAGGGTCAGGGGATCCAGCAGGGGGCCCGGCACCGTGAGGTCCGAGGCCGAGACCGCCACCCCGGCCAGGGAGCCCAGGGCTATCGGATTGCGCAACGGCGTCAGCAGCCGCTGCCACAGGGGCCGCTTCCGCCCGCCGCTCGCCAGGTCCAGGACGGTGAGGGCGACAGGGGTGACACCGACCAGCTGGAACAGCAGGACCGGCGCGACCAGGGACGCGTCACCCAGCACGTACACGGCGATCGGAATGCCGAGGTTCCCGGAGTTGACGTAGCTGGAGCACAGCGCGCCGATCGTCGTCCGGCCCACACCCCAGCCCCGCGCCGCGCCCACCGCCACGAAGACACCCGCCGCCGCTGCCGTGCTCATCGCCGTGACCAGCAGGCGGTCGGAGAAGATCACCGACAGGTCGGCCTGCGCGAGGGTCGTGAAGAGCAACGCGGGCGACGCCACGTGGAAGGCGAGCTTGGTGAGGACCTCGCGGCCGCCCTCGCCCAGATATCCCCGGCGGCCGATCAGATAGCCCACGCCGATGACCACGGCGATGACCGCGAACCCGCTCAGCACCCCCTGCACGGACCCCCCTCACCGGCGAAGCGGGCATCGGGCAGCGCGGCGGGGGGAGATGGTTGGGGCATACAGCCAACCCTCCGGGGGCGGCACGGCCCAGGTCAATGTGATCCTCGCGGCGCCCGCCCGGCCCGCACGGCATGCGCCGGACCGGCGTCCGCGATGAGTTACGGCCCGCCGCCCGGTCTACCGATCGTGGACGCCATGACACCGCCCGTGCTCGTACTGCCCGGCCCCGTCGACCGGGACGAGGTGAGGGGGCTGAGCGACGACGTGCGGGCACTGCTGGAGGGCGGCGGTGCCCGGGTCGTGGTCTGCGACGTCGGCGGCCTCGGACCGCCGGGTCTGGCCGCCGTCGAGCTGCTGGCGCGCCTCCAGCTGGCCGCCCGGCGCGCCGGAGGGCGGATACGGCTGCGCGATCCGGATCCGGCGCTATGCGCCCTGCTCGACCTGGTCGGCCTCCGCTTCGAGGTGGAGGGGCAGGTCGAAGAGGGGGAACCAGCGCTGGGTGTCGAGGAAGCAGTGGAATCCGGTGATCCGGCCGTCTGAGATCTCCAGGACCTGGACGGCCCACGGGGTGAAGCCGCCCTTCTCCGGGTCCGGCTTGTACTGGGCGAAGCCCGGCAGGCCGTTGACCTGCACCGGCACCAGCCGGGAGCCCGCGCAGGGCGCACCCAGGGTGGTCATGAAGCCCGTGATGTCGTCGGCGCCGGTCAGCCACAGGTCGAACGGCGGCATCGTCATGATGGCGTCCTCGTGGAGCAGCGCGGTCAGCGCCGTCATGTCGTAGCCCTCGAAGGCCGCCATGTAGCGGTCCAGCAGCTTCTGCTGGTCCTCGTCCAGCGGGTCCGAGACGGCCGCGTCGGCGCCCGGTTGCTGGCGCTCGGCGAGGGTGGCGCGGGCCCGCTGCAGCGCGCTGTTGACCGACGCGACGGACGTGTCCAGCAGCTCGGCGACCTCGCTCGCCCGCCACGCCAGCACCTCGCGCAGGATGAGCACGGCCCGCTGCTTGGCGGGGAGCTGCTGCAGGGCGGCCATGAACGCGAGCCGCACGGACTCCTTGGCCACGGCCGCCTCCGCCGGGTCGTCGGTGGTCGGCAGCACTCGGCCGTCCGGCATGGGCTCCAGCCAGGTGTTGTCCGGGCGGGGCGAGAGGGCCGCCCGGGCGAGCGGGGTGGACTCGGTGAGGTCCATGGGCCGGGCGCGCTTGTTGCCCGCGGTCAGCATGTCCAGGCACACGTTCGTCGCGATGCGGTAGAGCCAGGAACGCAGACTGGAGCGGCCCTCGAACTTGTCGTAGCTGCGCCAGGCCCGGACCATCGTGTCCTGCACCGCGTCCTCGGCCTCGAAGGAGGAGCCGAGCATCCGGTAGCAGTAACCCGTCAGCTCGGTGCGGTGTGCCTCCAGCCTGGTGTCCAGGTCCGTCGGTGCCGCCGTGCTGTTCGCCATCTCCACCCACCCCTGTGGACGTTCTGTTCACGCGCCATTGCGCCCCAGCACTTCGGAAGCTACCGCAGCCCACTGACAACGGCCCCCCGAGCGCACGAAAGCGCAGCTCAGGGCTGGTGATCCAGAACGCCCGCGGCGCCCGTGAAGACCTTCACACGATCCACGGACGGGGGCGCAGCCGACCCCGTTTCACACCGCCGTGGCGAGGCGGCGCTCGGCGCGGGCGGCCCGGGTGCCGAGGACGGTGATCGTCACGACGCCCAGCACGGCCAGCAGTCCGACCCCGACCGTGCCGGCCCAGCCGCCCGCGTGGAAGGCGACCGCGCCGGCCGTGCTGCCCGCGCTGGAGCCGATGTAGTACGCGGACTGGTACAGCGCGGACGCCTGGGCGCGGCCGTGCGTGGCGGTCCTGCTCACCGCCGAGGAGGCCACCGCGTGGCCCGCGAAGAAGCCCGCCGTGATGAGGACCAGGCCCAGCAGGACCAGGGGCAGCGACCCGGCCAGGGACAGCAGCAGACCCGCGGCCGTCGTGCCGCCGCCCGCGTACAGCGCGCCGCGGCGGCCCAGCCGGCCCACCAGGCGCCCCGCCGTGGACGCCGAGACCGTACCGACGAGGTAGACGAGGAAGATCGAGCCGATGATGCCCTGGGGCAGGGAGAACGGCGCCTCGGTCAGCCGGTAGCCGATGACCGTGTAGACCCCGCCGAACACCGTCATGAACAGCGCGCCGATCGCGTACAGCCGGCGCAGCAGCGGGTTGGACAGGTGGTCGCGGACGGTCCGCGCCAGCACGCGCGGGCGCAGGGAGCCGGCCCGGAAGTGCCGCGGGGCGGGCAGCAGCAGCCGGAAGGCCACCGCGCAGGCCACCGCGATCACGCCGATCACCGCGACGGCGATCCGCCAGCCCCATTCCTGTGCCACCCAGCCGGTGATGACGCGGCCGCTCATCCCGCCGACGCTGTTGCCCGCGACGAACAGGCCGATCGCCGTCACCAGCGCCCTGGGACTGACCTCCTCCGCGAGGTACGCGGTCGCCGACGCCGGCAGCCCCGCCAGGGCGGCGCCCTGCAGCGCCCGCAGCGCGATCAGCGCGCCGAGAGAAGGAGCGAGGGGTACCAGCACGCCCACGGTCACCGCCACGGCCAGCGAGGCCGTCATGACCGTACGCCGCCCGAAACGCTCCGACAGGGCGCTCATCGGCAGGACGAACAGCGCCAGTCCGCCCGTCGCGGCGGCCACCGTCCAGCTCGCGTCGCTCGCCGCCACCCCGAACTCGCCGGAGATCAGCGGGAGCAGGGCCTGGGTCGAGTACAGCAGCGCGAAGGTCGCGACACCCGCGAGGAAGAGGGCGAGGCTCATCCGGCGGTAGCCGGGCCCGCCCGGGACCATGCGGGAGTCGGCGGCAGGGACAGCGGCATCGGCGCCCACGACGGTGGACGCCCCGGTACTGGCGGGAGACATGCCTCGAACGTACGGACCGCCGCACTGATCCGTCCAATGCATGGAACGGTCATAATCGTTCCCATGGTGCATCAACCGAGTTCAGGGCGGCGCCTGTCACCGTCCAGTGACACAGAAGACAGCGCGGAGATGTCCAGGGTGCTGGCCCCGCGCCTGGCGTACTTCGCCGGCGTGGCCCGTACCGAGCACGTCACGCGGGCCGCCCAGGAGATGGACGTCCCGCAGTCCACCCTGTCCCGGTCCATGGCGCGCCTGGAGCAGGATCTCGGGGTCGACCTGTTCGCCCGGCGCGGCCGCACGGTCTCCCTCACCCCGGCCGGGCGCACCTTCCTCGCCTCCGTCGAACGCGCCCTGGCCGAGATCGAGCGGGCCGCCGAGGAGGTCCGCGCCGACGCCGACCCCACCAGCGGCAAGGTCGCCTTCGGGTTCCTGCACACCATGGGCGCCGAGACGGTCCCCGGCCTCCTGCACGCCTTCCGCGCCGACCATCCCCGGGTCCGCTTCAGCCTCGTCCAGAACTACGGCGAGGCCATGCTCGAACGCCTGCGGGCGGGCGAACTCGACCTGTGCCTGACGTCCCCGGTGCCCGACGCGCCCGACCTGGTGGCCCGCCGTCTGGACGAGCAGAAGCTCCGCCTGGTGGTCCCGGCCGACCACTCCCTGGCCGGGCGCCGCCGCATCCGCCTGGCCGAGGCCGCGGAGGAAACGTTCGTCACCCTGGAGCCCGGCTACGGCCTGCGCCGCATCACCGACGACCTCTGCAAGGAGGCCGGCTTCCGGCCCCGGATCGCCTTCGAGGGGGAGGAGGCGGAGACCCTGCGGGGCCTGGTGGCGGCCGGTCTCGGGGTCGCCCTGCTGCCTCCACCGGCCGTCCCCCGCCCGGGTGTCGTCGAACTGACGGTCACGGCCCCGAGAGCCGTCCGCGAGATCGGCGTCGCCTGGCTCCAGGGTCATCCGGACACACCCCCGGTGGCGGCGTTCAAGAAGTTCCTGCTCTCCAGAAGGGGCAGCCTGCTCCCCACCTGAACAAGCGCGGGGAAGGGCGCGAGCGCCACCTGCCACCTGCCACCCGCACCCCGCGGACCGCCGACGCCCGGCCTGGCGCTACCGCCGGGAGGGGCTGAATCCCACCGCCAACGGCATCCGCAACCCCAGCGGCGGCGGCGCGGCCAGCGCGTCCCGCACGGGTCGCGACAGCGGCCTGCCGAACAGCGCCCCCATCACGAAGTCCTCGGCCAGCGCCAGCACTTCGTCCCGGTACTGGGTCAACCCGTGGCCGTCGGCATGGACTTCGAACCGGCACACGTCCCGGTTCGCCTTCTTCGCCCGCGCCGCGAACCGGAACGACAGCTCCGGATCGGTGCGCCCGTCGTGAGTGCCGTGCACGATCAGCACCTGACGCCCCGCCAGCTGCTTCACCGGTTCGGGTGGCGCCGCCACGTCCTCCGCCGGGAGCCAGGGGGCGAGCGCCACCACGGAGTTGACGGCCTCGTGCCCGCCCGTCCGCAGCCCGGCCCGCCCGCCCATGCCGAGTCCCACCAGGCACACCGGGACGTCCCCGTAGCGCCGCACCACCTCGTCCACCGCCCACGCGGCGTCCTGCGCGAGGTTGGCCTCGCCGCCGTTCCAGCCGCGCAGGCGGTAGTGCACCACGTGCGTGGCGAGGCCGTCCTCCCGGCCCGCGAGGGTCAGCCTGCGTCCGAGGGCGCGTACGGACGCGGTCGCCAGCAACGGGGACGGTCGGCGGCCGGAGATCTCCTCGCCCCCGGGCAGCAGCAGCACGGCACCACTCACCGCCTCCGGCTCCGGACCCCATGCCCTTCCCAGCCGGGCCCTGCGAGCCGGCGTCGCTTGGTCTGCCATGACAGAACAGTGTCAGAAGCGTGGGTGTACGCGACCCGTCCTCGGGGTCACCGTTACGTATCGGCGAAAACGTAAAGCGACGAGCAGGCGCCCTCTACGCGCGTAGGAGTTAGAGTGCGGAAATGACGAGCCAGACCATCGCGAACACCCCGACACCGGACCAGATCCGGCGGGCGCCCAAGGTTCTGCTGCACGACCACCTCGACGGCGGACTGCGCCCCGCCACGGTCGTGGAACTCGCCCGTGACACCGGATACACCCAGCTCCCCGACACCGACCCGGACAAGCTCGGCCTCTGGTTCCGCGAGGCCGCCGACTCCGGTTCCCTGGAGCGGTACTTGGAGACCTTCTCCCACACGGTCGGCGTCATGCAGACCCGCGACGCCCTCGTGCGGGTCGCCGCCGAGTGCGCCGAGGACCTCGCCGCGGACGGCGTCGTCTACGCCGAGGTGCGCTACGCCCCCGAGCAGCACCTGGAGGGCGGGCTGAGCCTCGAGGAGGTCGTCGAGGCCGTCAACGAGGGCTTCCGGGAAGGCGAGCGGCGCGCCCGGGAGAACGGCGCGCGCATCCGCGTCGGCGCCCTGCTCACCGCCATGCGCCACGCGGCCCGCGCCCTGGAGATCGCCGAACTGGCCAACCGTTACCGGGACCTGGGCGTCGTCGGCTTCGACATCGCGGGCGCCGAGGCCGGCTACCCGCCCACCCGGCACCTGGACGCCTTCGAGTACCTCAAGCGCGAGAACAACCACTTCACCATCCACGCCGGCGAGGCCTTCGGACTGCCCAGCATCTGGCAGGCGCTGCAGTGGTGCGGCGCCGACCGGCTCGGGCACGGCGTCCGCATCATCGACGACATCCAGGTCCACGAGGACGGCCGCGTCGAACTCGGCCGGCTCGCCTCCTACGTCCGGGACAAGCGCATCCCGCTGGAGCTGTGCCCGAGCTCCAACCTCCAGACGGGGGCGGCCTCCTCGTACGCCGAGCACCCCATCGGGCTGCTGCGCCGGCTGCACTTCCGCGCCACGGTCAACACGGACAACCGCCTGATGTCCCACACCAGCATGAGCCGGGAATTCGAGCACCTTGTCGAGGCCTTCGGCTACACGCTCGACGACATGCAGTGGTTCTCCGTCAATGCGATGAAATCAGCGTTCATTCCTTTCGATGAACGACTGGCGATGATCAATGACGTGATCAAGCCCGGATATGCCGAGCTGAAATCCGAATGGCTGTTCCGGCAGACGGCTTCCACCAGCGGTTCTTCACCTTCGGGGGAGTGATTCGCGGACGTCGGGGCTCTGCGGGCGCGGATCGCGTTCACCAATCGTCCGCATTTCGATGTTTGCGGCGGGTGGCGCGCGGTGTTTAACGTCGCTGGACCGCTCACATCCCCGTCATCCCTTTTCGAGGACGCATTTCATGAAGCAGTCTGCTGTCAAGTCCCTCGGCGTCGCCGCGCTCGGTGCCGCCTTCGCCGCCACCGGTGCGGGCGCCGCCGACGCGGCCTCCTCCCTCCCCGACACCGCCCAGGCGCTGAAGACCGTCACCGCGGCGCTCCCGGCGGAGCAGCTCTCCCAGACGCTGCCGGGCTCGGCCGAGGCGCTGGGTCAGGGACAGACGGCGGCCGGTGCCGGCCTCGCCGCCGCGCAGCCGGTCGCCGAGCAGCTGCTCGCCGAGGGGCCGACCGGCCCGGCCGCCAAGCTGCTCGGCGGACTGCCGGTGCAGAACCTGCCCACCCACGGCCTGCCGGTGAACGGCGTGCCGGTCGGCTGAGCCCTCCCGCCCGGGCGGACACCACACGCCGATGGGGCGCACCCCTCCAGCGGGGGAGCGCCCCATCGGCGTTCGCGCGTTGCGGCGTCACCAGGCCGTCTGCGCCTTGCTCTGCGCCTTGCTCTCCGAGGGGAACAGGATCCACAGGGCGATGTAGAGCAGGAACTGCGGGCCCGGCAGCAGACACGAGACCAGGAAGATCACCCGCATCGTCGTCGCGGACGTGCCGAAGCGCCGTGCCAGTGCGGCGCACACTCCGCCGATCATGCGGCCGTGGGTGGGGCGGGCGAGGCGGGACATGTGCGTCTCCTTCAGCGTCGGGCGGTGAGGTCTTCTCCGCGAGTACCCCATCTGCCCTCGACCTTACGGAGACGAAGGGGGCAAAGCGTCGCTCCACGGGGCGATCCCGACCCTGGGAATCGTCGGGGTCCGACCCTGAGCCGGCTCCTGAGGGGCCGTGGCCGCGCGGCCCGGACGCCCGGCGTGGCGGCGCAGCCAGGAGCGGCCGGCCGGGACCAGCGCGAGGTGCGCGAGGGCGACACCCGCGGTGTTCAGGAACAGCGAGTCGACGTCGACGACCTGACCGGGAACTCCGGTCTGCAGCAGCTCGATGACGGTCGACAGCAGGGCGCCGGCCGTGACCGTGCGCAGCAGGGAGGCCAGCGGGGAGCCGGTCAGCCGGCCGCCCACCAGCGGCAGCAGCACGCCCAGCGGTGCCAGCAGCGCCAGCTTCTCCCCGATGCTGCGCACCGCAGCGGGCCAGCCCAGGACCAGATCGGCCCTGACCCCGTCGAACGGCCGCAGGTTGGCCGGCATCACCCAGGGCACGTCCAGCGGCCGCAGCGTGAACCAGGCGACGAACGCCAGGTGTGCGACGAGGAGGACACCTCCTGTCACCCGGATGCGGAACGCGGCGCTGCCGCCGATGGAGCCTTGACGCTGCACGACCCCCAAGACGCCGCGTCCGGCCGGATCGGTTCCGCGCCGGGCCCCCGCACACGGGTGAGGCATGCGCCACAGCCCGGCGGGGCCCGGCCGGTTCACTCCCCGGCCGCGTCCTTCGACGGCGGCTCGTTGCTGCCGGGACGGGCCCGGACCTCCTCGGTGCACTCGTAGCGGCGCGGGGGACCGGCGCCGGGTCCGCCGAGGACCACCGAACCGTCGCCCTGGGCCGCCGCCGAGTCGGAGAAGGTGCACACGATCTGCGCCAGGGCGTACGAGGTGAGGCCGTCGGGGGCCGTGCTCAGCCGCAGCGTGTCCTCCGGGTCGCCGGGCCGGGGCCCGCCGGCGGTGATGCCCTCACGGACGTCGGTGCTGTAGCCGGCCTCCTTCTCGGCCGGTGACGGCGGCGTCGCGAGCTGGTCCAGCAGCCCCTGCGCCACGAGCAGGCGCCGCTCGGAGTCGGCCGCGCCGTCCGCGACCCGCACGGTCCGGTCGACGGTCACCAGCGAGGACCCGCACAGCAGGAACACCCGGACCGGCAGGCCACGGGCGGCCTGGGTCGCCGTGTCGGCCTCGGACAGCGAGCACTGCACCCGCGAGGGCGCGGGCCCGAAGTTCGTCGGCACCTCGGTGGCCCGGATCCCGCAGCCGGCGAGCAGCAGGGCGAGCGCGGGAAGCGCGGCGAGGCGGACGGCACCCCGCACGTGCCCCGGCCGGCCGGCGGGGCGTCCCGCGGCCCGGCGCACGGTCACGGGGCCGTCGCCGGGGACCCGGGCGGCCGTCCGGGCCCATGGGCGTCGTACGTGCATCAGGCGTCCCCCTTGGCGTCCGTGCCCCGCTGCGGGCCGTCGTCCCCCGAGTCCGGCCCGTCCCCGGACGGCTCGTCCGGGGACGCGGACGTGTCGCGCGGCAGCCGCAGCGTGAACACCGCACCCGCGTCGGAGTTGGCCGCGGTGATCTCGCCGCCGTGGATGTGGGCGTTCTCCAGGGCGATGGACAGGCCCAGCCCGCTGCCCTCCGAACGCGGGCGCGAGGCGCTGGCCTTGTAGAAGCGGTCGAAGACGTGCGGCAGCACGTCCTCGGGGATGCCGGGGCCGTGGTCCCGCACCTCGATGACGACCCAGTCGTCCGCCACCCGTACCGACACCCGCACCGGCGAGCCGCCGTGCTTGAGCGCGTTGCCGATGAGGTTGGCCAGGATGACGTCCAGGCGGCGCGGGTCCAGCCGGGCGTGGATCCCGCGCTCGGCGTCCAGCTCCACCGCGTCCAGCCAGGCCCGGGCGTCGATGCAGGCGGTGATCTGGTCGGCCACGTCGACGTCGTCCAGGACGAGCCGGGCGGTGCCGGCGTCGAAGCGGGTGACCTCCATCAGGTTCTCCACCAGGTCGTTCAGCCGCCGTGTCTCGCTGACGACGAGCCGCACGGCCGGCTCGATCATCGGGTCCATGCTCCCGGTCTCGGCCTCCAGCTCCTCCTCCAGCACCTCCGTGACGGCGGTGATGGCGGTGAGCGGCGTCCGCAGCTCGTGGCTCATGTCCGCGACGAACCGCCGGGACGCCTCGTCGCGCCCCGCCATGTCCGCGACCCGCTTCTCCAGCGCCTCGGCCGCGTTGTTGAACGTCCGTGACAGATCGGCGAGTTCGTCGGTGCCGGACACCCTCAGCCGGGTGTCGAGCCTGCCCTCGCCGAGCCGCCGGGCCGCCGCCCCGAGCCGTTGCACCGGCTTCAGCACGGTCGTCGCGGCGGCCTGCGCGAGCAGCGCCGAGCCGATCAGCGCCAGGCCGGTGGCGATGCCCAGCGACCAGGCCAGCGAGTTGAGGTCCTTGGCCTCCGGCTCCAGCGACTTGAGCATGTAGCCGGTCGGACCGCCGCCGATCACCCGTGTCCCGGCCACCAGGTACGGGGTGTCGTGGCGGACTATCCGCTGCCAGTACAGGTGGTGCGGGTACTTGTTCGCCCCGTCGACCTTCTGCGTCCTGTTCACCGCCGTGCGCAGGGAGGCCGGCACGTCCCGCAGCGAGAAGCCGCTCAGTCCGCCGGAGCTGCCGTAGACGGTCCGGCCGTCGGGGTTCTCGGCGACCAGCAGCACACTGAACCGCTGGTCACTGCCGGCCATCCGGCCCGCGGTGTGCTGCAGTTCGTCCTGCGTGGGCCGCTCGGGCAACGCGCCCGCCCGGTTCTGCATCTCCTGCTCGAAGTCCCGCAGCACGGCGTCCTGCGTGCGGGTGAGCACGGCCTCGCGGTTGAGCCAGTACGCGATGCCGGACGCGGACACGGCCGCCGTCAGGGCCACCAGTGCGAAGACCAGGACCAGCCTCAGCCGCAGGCTCGTGAAACGCAGCCGCGACAGAACTCCCTTGCGCTCCGCGGTCCAGCCGCGGTTCCCCCCTGGGTGCTGCTGGGTCACTGAGGCGGATCCAGCCGGTAGCCCACACCCCGCACGGTACGGATGAGCGTCGGGGACGACGGCACGTCCTCGACCTTGGCGCGCAGCCGCTGGACACAGGCGTCCACCAGCCGCGAGTCGCCCAGGTAGTCGTGCTCCCACACCAGCCGCAGCAACTGCTGCCGCGACAGCGCCTGCCCCGGCCGCCGGCTGAGCTCCAGCAGCAGCCGCAGCTCGGTCGGCGTGAGCTGGAGGTCCTCGCCGTTCTTCGTCACGGTCATCGCCGAACGGTCGATGACCAGGCTGCCGAACGTGGCCGCGTCGTTGGACTCGCGCTCGCCGCGCCGCAGCACGGCCCGGATACGGGCGTCCAGCACCCGTCCCTGCACCGGTTTCACCACGTAGTCGTCGGCACCGGACTCCAGCCCGACCACCACGTCGATGTCGTCGTTGCGCGCGGTCAGCAGGATGATCGGCAACTGGTCCGTGCGCCGGATGCGCCGGCACACCTCGAACCCGTCGATGCCGGGCAGCATCACATCCAGCACGATCAGGTCCGGCCGCTGCTCGCGCAGGAGCTTCAGACCGTCCTCACCGCTGGCAGCGGTCGCCACGCGATGGCCCTGGCGCGTCAGAGAGAGCTCCAGGGCCGTCCGGATGGCGTCGTCGTCCTCGATCAGCAACAGGGAAGGCACGGGCTCATTCTGGCCCATGGAGGGCCCGGGGTTCGACCGGTGGGGCGCACACGGTTGCTCCGGCACCGGCGACTCCTGTGAAGAGTGTGCTCTTCCTGTGACCGACCCCTGTGACAGGTCTGTGACAGTCGGCGGACACGGCGATGAAAGTGCCGCGGCAAGCTTTTCGGCACAGGGAAGGCAGCCCGCTCCGGCGGGCCGCACACCGGAAGTCCACGACGGGGGGCGCGAGATGAACACGCTGCACGGCACCAGCACCAGCGCAGTGATCACGCGTCTGCACGACGTGAACCGGGGCACCGACCGCAGCCGCGAGCTCGGGGGGGCACGGGGGTGCGCTCGCGGTACGGGGCGTCAGCACACCGGGATCATGACGGTGGTCGACGCACGCACGGGGGAGGACAAGGGGACGGGGGCGGCTCACGGGGGAGCCGCGTACAGGGAGGGCTCGGGGGAGCGCAGCTCGCCGGCGGAGACCGTGGATGCCGAAGCGGCGTTCACCGCCTACGTCCAGGAGCGCCGCGCCTCCCTGTACGCAACCGCCTACCACCTGACCGGTGACCGCTTCGAGGCCGAGGACCTGCTGCAGAGCGCGCTGTTCTCGACCTACCGGGCGTGGGACCGGATCAGCGATAAGGCCGCGGTCGGCGGATACCTCCGCCGCACCATGACCAACCTGCACATCAGCGCCTGGCGGCGCCGCAAGCTCAACGAGTACCCGACCGAGGAACTGCCGGAGACGCCCGGCGACACGGACGCGATGCGCGGCACCGAACTGCGCGCGGTCCTGTGGCAGGCGCTGGCCCGGCTGCCCGAACTCCAGCGCACCATGCTGGTCCTGCGCTACTACGAGGGCCGCACGGACCCGGAGATCGCGGAGATCCTCGACATCAGTGTCGGCACGGTGAAGTCCAGCATCTGGCGGTCGCTCCGCCGGCTGCGCGAGGACGAGGTCCTCAGCTTCGGCCGTGACGAGGAGGACGCCTTCGGCGAGCTCGTCGCCTGAAGGTAGGGGGGAAGCACCACAAGGGGTGGGACCCACGGGGGAAACCGGAGGGGCGCTGGGGGGCGTCCGCTTCGGAAGAGTGGGGGACACGGGGGAGCACCGAAGCGGGGCTGGAGGGCCGGGGGGTCCGTCCAGCCCCGTTTTCGTGCGCGCTCGTCCCGCGTTCCTCTCAGGCCGCCGTGCGCAGACCCGCGCAGTGGCCCGCCGCCGCGGACGCCAGGCGGCCCATCGCCTCGTCGCGGTCGCAGGCATAGGCGCCGAGTGCGGTCTGGCGGGCGACGATCGAACGCTCCTGCCGCATCAGCCGCCAGCCGCGGCGCAGCAGGAACGGCACCGACTTGCGGCCCTCCCGCAGATCGCGCAGGAAGCGGCGGCGGAACGTCTTCACCGCCCCGCGGCTCAGGCACAGCGCGTCGGCCAGCACACCCAGCTCCCGCAGGCGCGTGACGATCTCCGCGGCGAAGATGCCCTCCGCGATGAACAGCGGGGTCCGGCCGATCTCGACCGTCTCGGCGCCGGTGCGGGCGCTCAGCGACAGGTCGTAGACCGGGACATCCGTACGGCCGGTGCCGCACAGGTCGACGATGGCGGCCACGGCCGCATCCGCGTCCCAGGAGTCCGGGTGGTCCCAGTCGATGTCGGAGCTCCCCGCCACCAGCGGCAGAGTCGGGTCGTCGCCCTCCTTGTAGAAGTCGTCGAGCCGCAGCACCGGGAGGCCGGAGCGGGCCGCGAGGAGGGACTTGCCGGAGCCGGAGGGGCCGCAGAGCAGCACGACTCGGGTCTGTATGGGCAGAGGGGAACTCACGGGACACCAGTGTGAGGCATCCACCGGGCGCCGTACGACCCTGCGGGTCGTCTTTGATGCGCGCGTCACACCTCAACTACCCTCGGTCCTGAATCGATTACCCAGTGCATCAGAAGGTGGCAGTCATGGCCCGACACGACTCTCCCAAGCAGCCGACCGCCCACCGGGCCCTGGCCGTCCTCGCGACCGCGGGCGTGGCGCTCGGCGCGGGCACGGCGTCGGCCGCGGCGGACACGACCTCGATCCTGGGCGTGGTCAACACCCGCCCGACCTCGCTCGGCAAGATCGACCCCCAGTCGGGCCTCCAGGCCGCCACGGGCACCGTCGGCTACGTCACCGGGCCGGTCGCCGGCCTCAAGCCCAATCCGCTCGCCGGCACGGGAGTCGACCCGCTGGACAACGGCGTGGGCACCCAGCTCGGCGACTTCCGGCCGCTGACCTCCCAGGCGCTGACGGGGCCGGTCGCGCAGGCCCAGTCGATCGCGGGCATCCCGGTGGTGGGGCAGGCGGCCGGACTGCTGTCGCAGCGGTAGGGGACGCGGGCACGGAAGAAGCCCCGGCCCTCCCGGACGGAGGAGGGCCGGGGCTTCGGCTGCGGGGCGCCTAGTAGCTGGAACCCGACGCGCCCAGCGAACCCGTCGGGTGCCAGACCGTCTTGGTCTCCAGGAACGCCGTCATGCGGTCGGTGCCGGGCGTCCGCGCGTAATCCACAGGCTGTGGACGGAGGACGCGCTTGAGGTTGTCGGCCGCGGCGATCTCCAGCTCCTTCGCCAGCGCCTCGTCGGCGCCCGCGAGGTCGATCGCGTTGACGTCCTGGTGGGCGGCGAGCGGCGCGGCGATCTCCGCCGTGCGGCCCGACAGGACGTTGACCACGCCGCCCGGCACGTCCGAGGTGGCCAGCACCTCGGCCAGGGACAGCGCGGGCAGCGGGGCCTTCTCGCTGGCCACCACGACGGCGGTGTTGCCGGTGGCGATCACCGGGGCGAGCACCGACACCAGGCCCAGGAAGGACGACTCCTGGGGCGCCAGCACCGCCACCACACCCGTCGGCTCGGGGGAGGACAGGTTGAAGAACGGGCCCGCGACCGGGTTGCCGCCGCCGACGACCTGGGCGATCTTGTCGGTCCAGCCCGCGTACCAGACCCAGCGGTCGATCGTCGCGTCGACGACCGCGGCCGCCTTGGACTTCGACAGGCCCTCCGCGTCGGCCACCTCGCGCACGAACTGGTCCCGGCGGCCCTCCAGCATCTCGGCGACGCGGTAGAGCACCTGGCCCCGGTTGTACGCCGTCGCCCCGGACCAGCCGCCGAACGCCTTGCGGGCCGCGACGACCGCGTCCCGGGCGTCCTTGCGGGACGACAGGGGAGCGTTGGCCAGCCAGTTGCCCTTTGCGTCGGTCACCTCGTACACCCGGCCGCTCTCGGAACGCGGGAACTTCCCGCCGACGTACAGCTTGTAGGTCTTGAACACACTGAGACGGTCAACTGCATTCATTTAACGCTCGCCCTCCGGGCTCGACGGGGCGAGGTACGCCTCCAGGCCGTGACGGCCGCCCTCGCGGCCGGAGCCCGACTCCTTGTAGCCGCCGAACGGCGAGGTCGGGTCGAACTTGTTGAACGTGTTGGACCAGACGACGCCCGCGCGGAGCTTGTTCGCCACCGCCAGGATGCGCGAGCCCTTCTCCGTCCAGATGCCGGCGGACAGGCCGTACGGCGTGTTGTTGGCCTTGGCGACGGCCTCGTCCGGGGTGCGGAACGTCAGCACCGACAGCACCGGGCCGAAGATCTCGTCCCGGGCGACGGTGTGCGCCTGGGTGACGTTGGTGAACAGCGTCGGGGCGAACCAGTAGCCGCTCTCGGGCAGTTCGCAGGCCGGGGACCAGCGCTCGGCGCCCTCCGCCTCGCCCTGCTCGACGAGCGAGGTGATGCGGGTGAGCTGCTCCTCGGAGTTGATCGCTCCGATGTCGGTGTTCTTGTCCAGCGGGTCACCGAGGCGCAGCGTGGACAGACGCCGCTTGAGCGAGTCGAGCAGCTCCTCCTGGATCGACTCCTGCACCAGCAGGCGGCTGCCGGCGCAGCAGACCTGGCCCTGGTTGAAGAAGATTCCGTTGACGATGCCCTCGACGGCCTGGTCGATCGGGGCGTCGTCGAAGACGATGTTCGCGCCCTTGCCGCCCAGTTCCAGCGTGACCTTCTTCTTCGTCCCCGCGACCGTGCGGGCGATCTCCTTGCCGACGGCCGTGGACCCGGTGAAGGCCACCTTGTCCACGTCCGGGTGGGCGACCAGCGCCGCGCCCGAGTCGCCGAAACCCGGCAGGATGTTGACGACGCCCTTGGGCAGGCCCGCCTGGCGGCAGATGTCCGCGAAGAACAGCGCCGAGAGGGGAGTGGTCTCCGCCGGCTTCAGCACGACCGTGTTGCCCGTCGCGAGCGCCGGGGCGATCTTCCACGCCAGCATCAGCAGCGGGAAGTTCCACGGGATGACCTGGCCCGCCACACCGAGGGGCCTCGGGTTCGCACCGAAGCCGGCGTGGTCGAGCTTGTCGGCCCAGCCCGCGTAGTAGAAGAAATGCGCGGCGACCAGGGGCAGGTCGGCGTCGCGGGTCTCCTTGATCGGCTTGCCGTTGTCCAGCGTCTCCAGGACGGCCAGCTCCCGGCTGCGCTCCTGGATGATCCGGGCGATGCGGAACAGGTACTTGGCGCGCTCCGAGCCCGGCAGCGCCGACCACGTCCCGAAGGCGCGGCGCGCGGCCTTCACCGCGCGGTCCACGTCCTCCGGACCGGCCTGGGCGATCTCGGAGAGGACCTCCTCGGAGGACGGCGAGACGGTCTTGAAGACCTTGCCGTCCGCCGCCTCGACGAACTCGCCGTCGATGAACAGGCCGTAGGACGGCGCGATGTCGACGATCGAGCGGGACTCGGGGGCGGGGGCGTATGCGAATACCGAAGACACGTTGTCCATGTTCATGTGGTCTCAGTCCACCGTCACGTAGTCGGGACCGGAGTAGCGGCCGGTGGCCAGCTTCTGGCGCTGCATCAGCAGGTCGTTGAGCAGCGAGGAGGCGCCGAAGCGGAACCAGTGGTTGTCCAGCCAGTCCGCACCCGCCGTCTCGTTGACCAGCACGAGGAACTTGATGGCGTCCTTGGACGTGCGGATGCCGCCGGCCGGCTTCACGCCGACCTGGATGCCGGTCTGCGCGCGGAAGTCGCGCACCGCCTCCAGCATCAGCAGCGTGTTCGCCGGGGTCGCGTTCACCGCGACCTTTCCGGTGGAGGTCTTGATGAAGTCCGCGCCGGCCAGCATGCCGAGCCAGCTCGCGCGGCGGATGTTGTCGTACGTCGAGAGCTCGCCCGTCTCGAAGATGACCTTCAGACGCGCGGAGGTGCCGCAGGCCTCCTTCACGGCGGCGATCTCGTCGTACACCTTCAAGTATCGCCCCGCGAGGAACGCCCCGCGGTCGATGACCATGTCGATCTCGTCGGCGCCGGCGGCGACGGCCTCGCGCACGTCGGCCAGCTTCACGTCGAGCGAGGCGCGGCCGGCCGGGAACGCCGTCGCCACCGAGGCGACCTTCACGCCGGAGCCGGCGACGGCCTCCTTGGCCACGGCCACCATGTCGGGGTAGACGCAGACCGCGGCCGTCGTGGGCGTCGTGCGGTCGGTCGGGTCGGGCCTGACCGCCTTCGCGCCGAGCGCCCGGACCTTGCCCGGGGTGTCCGCGCCTTCCAGCGTCGTCAGGTCGACCATCGAGATGGCGAGGTCGATCGCGTACGCCTTGGCGGTCGTCTTGATCGAGCGGGTGCCGAGGGAGGCCGCACGCCCCTCTAGTCCGACCGCGTCGACGCCGGGGAGCCCGTGGAGGAAGCGGCGCAGCGCGGTGTCGGACGAGGCGACGTCCTTGAGGGGGTGAGCTGCGGTGAGTGCAGAACTGGGCATGGTCACCAGACGAGCATATCTACGCGCGTAGCGGCTGTACAGCCCCCGGATTTTCCGGAGCCCGGGCGCCCCGCCTCCCGGGGGGTCCGGGTGGGCCCGGGGCTGTGGGGCGAGGAAGGTCCGGCAGAATCGAGGCATGACGAGCCCCGATTCCCAGTCACCCGCGCCGCAGCCCCCGGACTCCTCGTCCGGGGACCGGGTCCACCGGTCGGTTCCGGCCATCGCCGGCGGCGTGATGCTGCTCGCCATCGCCGCGTGGATCGGCATCGACGCGGTGGTCAACGGGGACGGCCGCACCCCCTGGCTGGCGCTCGCCGTCCTGCTCCTCGTGGTGCCGCTGGTCGTCGCCTTCACGCTGCGGCCGGCGGTGTACGTCGGGGAGGACCGGCTGCGGATCCGCAACCCCTTCCGCGTCATCGTGCTGCCCTGGGGAGAGGTTGCCGCCCTGAAGTCCGCCTACTCGAACGAGGTCCTCACCCAGTCCGGCACCAAGTACCAGCTGTGGGCCGTCCCCGTCTCGCTGCGGGCCCGCAAGCGGGCCAGACGGCGCGAGATGCGCGCGACGGCGCAGGCCCGGCGGCAGCTGGGCCAGGACGGCGGCGGTGCGCTCGGGTTCGCGGCCGGGCGCGGCGGCGGGACCATGTCCGACGGGCCGGTGCGGGCCGAGACCGACCGGATCATGGACGACCTGCGGGCCCTGCACGAGGACCGGCACGGGTTCGCGTCGGCGCAGGGCGAGGTCACCGTGCGATGGGCCTACGAGATCATGGGCCCGGCGGCCGCCGGGGCGGTCCTGGTGCTGATCCTGCTGGCGGCGGGCTGACCTTCGGCCGACGAGGCCGCTGCGGCCTTCTGGGCGGCGGGGTGCGCGACGGCCCGGCCTTGAGGGTCGGAGGCCGGCCGCCCGGACAGTCGCCTCGTGGGCCGGCTGGTTGCCGGTCGTCCGTTCTGTGCGGTGGTCGGCTCCGAGGCGGGGTGGTGGTCGGGGGGACCCTTGTCGTTCCCTGTGGGCCGGTGGGCGCGCCGCCTTGTGGCGCCAGGGGCCTGCGGGCCGGTGGGCGCGCCGCCTTGTGGCGCCAGGGGCCTGCGGGCGGTTGGCCGTCGTGGGCGGGCTCGGCCTGTGGGCGGGTGGACCGCTCGCCGCGTGTGGCCCTCCCTGCGCGCCCGGGCCTGGGGCCCCGCCGAAAAGCAGTGGAGCGGGCAGGGCCGTGAGCCTAGGTTCGGGGGATGAGCACTCGTACCTTCCGCGTCACCGTGCGCGGCGTCTTCGACGGGCTGAGCGACGACCAACGGGCCGCGCTGCTGGAGCGCGCCGCGGAGCACGACATGCTGCACGCGGCCTTCACGCCCGAGGGGCACCTGTCCTACGACGTGGCCGCGCGCCCCGCCTTCACCTTCCGGTTCCTGGACTCCGGGGACGCCGAGGAGGACATCCTGGAGGCCACCGAGCGGGCCGAGAACGCCGCGCGGTCGTGGCTGGAGGAGCGCGGGTACGGCTACAAGAACCTGCGGTCCTCGGCCGAGGACCTCTCCCAGGCGCCCCTGGGCAAGCGGCAGCGGCGTGAGGCCGCGAAGAAGATGGCGTAGGGGTTCGGGACGGTCGCCCGGCGGCGCGGGGCCGCCGGGTCCGTAGGGGGACCGGGCGCCCGCCGACGGGGGTCGGGCGGGCCGCCTTCGATCCGGTGAGTCCGCCGGACGGACTGCCGGGCGGCAAGGGCGGAGGCTCGCCGCGCGGCACCGCCGGTCCGCTCCGGGGAAGCACCCCTCAAGCCGCTACGGCCGTGGAGGCGCCCGGTGTCCGCCGGGCGCCCTGTCCTGTCAGATGCCCGCGGCCGTCGCGAGGTCGCGCTTGACGGCCTCCAGGATCTCCGTCGCCTTCGCCCGGGCCTCGGGCAGGTCCGTGCGGGAGGCGACCGGGACGACGACCTCCAGGTAGCACTTCAGCTTCGGCTCCGTGCCGCTCGGGCGCACGATCACCCGCGCCCCGTCCAGGGTGTAGCGCAGACCGTCCGTGGGCGGGAGGGACTCCGTGCCCCGGGTGAGGTCCTCCGTGCGGGTGATCGGCAGGCCCGCGAGCTGCGTCGGCGGGTGCTCGCGCAGGCGGGTCATGGCCGTCGGGATCACCGAGAGGTCCTCGACGCGGACCGACAGCTGGTCCGTCGCGTGCAGCCCGTGCTCCACCGCAAGATCGTCCAGCAGATCCAGGAGGGTGCGGCCCTCCTCCTTGAGCCGGGACGCCAGCTCCGTGATCAGCAGCGCGGCCGTGATGCCGTCCTTGTCGCGCACGCCGTCGGGGTCGACGCAGTAGCCCAGCGCCTCCTCGTAGCCGAAGCGCAGGCCCTCCGCCCTGGCGATCCACTTGAACCCGGTGAGGGTCTCCACGTGCCGCAGGCCCGCCTTCTCGGCGATGCGGCCGAGCAGCGAGGAGGAGACGATCGACTCGGCGAAGGTGCCGGTCGCGCCGCGCTGGACGAGGTGGGCGGCGAGGAGCGCGCCGACCTCGTCACCCCGGAGCATGCGCCAGCCGTCGCCGTCCCGCACGGCGACGGCGCAGCGGTCCGCGTCCGGGTCGTTGGCGACGACGAGGTCCGGGCCGGTCTCGCGGGCCTTGGCGAACGCCAGGTCCATCGCGCCGGGCTCCTCCGGGTTGGGGAACGCGACGGTCGGGAACTCCGGGTCCGGCTCGGCCTGCTCCGCGACGAGGACCGGCTCGGGGAAGCCGGCGCGGGCGAACGCGGCCAGCAGGACGTCCTTGCCGACGCCGTGCATCGCCGTGTACACCGTGCGGGCGGTGCGCGGGGAGCCCTCGGCCAGGACCGCGTCCGTGCGGGCGAGGTAGGCGTCGAGGACGCCGTCGTCGAGCGTGTCCCAGCCGCTGTCGGGCCGGGGGACGTCGGTCAGGCTGCCGATCGCCTCGATCTCGGCGGCGATCTCCGCGTCGGCGGGCGGGACGATCTGGGAGCCGTCGCCGAGGTAGACCTTGTAGCCGTTGTCGCGGGGCGGGTTGTGGCTGGCGGTGACCTCGACACCGGCGACCGCGCCGAGGTGCCTTATCGCGAACGCGAGCACCGGCGTGGGCAGCGGGCGCGGCAGCAGGGCCGCGCGCAGGCCCGCGCCGGTCATGACGGCGGCGGTGTCGCGCGCGAAGTCGGCCGACTTGTGGCGGGCGTCGTAGCCGATGACGACCAGGCCGTCGCCGTGCCCCTGCTTCCTGAGGTACGCGGCCAGGCCCGCGGCGGCGCGGGTGACGACCGTGCGGTTCATGCGCATGGGGCCGGCGCCGAGTTCGCCGCGGAGGCCGGCGGTGCCGAACTGGAGCGTGCCGGCGAAGCGGGCGGCGAGCTCGGAGTGGTCCCGGGCGTCGAGGAGGCCCGCGAGTTCGGCGCGGGTGTCCGGGTCGGGATCCTCGGCGAGCCAGGTCTGGGCCTGTGCGATGAGTTCTTCGTGCACGGTTCGGTGTCAGCCTCTCCGTCGTGTGTGGTGTGCCTGCGGCGGCCTGTGCCGCTGCGGGGGGTGTGCGCGTCGCGCGTGACGCCGGGTGGTGGGTCGGGGCCGCGCCGGGGGGTGTCCGTCCTCGGAACGGCGCGATGGGGTCGGATACCGACTAACCGTCCGTTGACGCGCCAACCGCTGCGGGCGGACACCCCCCGACGCGACCCCTTGCGTCGTC
The DNA here is from genome assembly GCF_055567995.1 of Streptomyces sp. NPDC026246. Taxonomy (NCBI): domain Bacteria; kingdom Bacillati; phylum Actinomycetota; class Actinomycetes; order Kitasatosporales; family Streptomycetaceae; genus Streptomyces; species Streptomyces sp. NPDC026246. The sequence goes on from NZ_JBVHPJ010000003.1 coordinate 287,388, forward strand.
CGGCGGGTGCGGCTGCGTCCCGATGGCTGTGGGCGGCTGCGGCTGCACCCCCTGGGGGCGCGGGGAACTGCGCGACCAGCCACTACGGGCCCGCAGCCGCCGGACGACCTGCAGAAGCGGCCCTTAGAGGCGGTCCAGGACCTGAGCCAGCAGGGAGCCCATGCGGGTGGCGCTGTCGCGGCCCGCCTGGAGGACCTCCTCGTGGTTCAGCGGCTCGCCCGTCATGCCGGCGGCGAGGTTCGTCACCAGGGAGATGCCGAGGACCTCCGCGCCGGCCTCGCGCGCGGCGATCGCCTCCAGGACCGTCGACATGCCCACCAGGTCCGCGCCGATGACCCGGGCCATGCGGATCTCCGCCGGGGTCTCGTAGTGGGGGCCGGGGAACTGGGCGTAGACGCCCTCCTCCAGCGTGGGGTCGACCTCCTTGCACAGGGCGCGCAGGCGCGGCGAGTACAGGTCGGTCAGGTCGACGAAGTTCGCGCCGATGATCGGGGAGGTGGCCGTGAGGTTGATGTGGTCGCTGATCAGGACCGGCTGGCCGGGACGCATGCCCTCGCGCAGGCCGCCGCAGCCGTTGGTCAGCACGACCGTCTTGACGCCCGCGGCGACCGCGGTGCGCACGCCGTGCGCGACCGCCGCCACACCGCGGCCCTCGTAGTAGTGCGTACGGCCCAGGAAGACCAGCGCCCGCTTGTTGCCGATGCGGTACGAGCGGATCTTGCCTCCGTGGCCCTCCACCGCCGGCGGCGGGAAGCCGGGCAGCTCGGTGACCTGGAACTCGGCCTCGGGGGCGCCCAGCGCGTCCACGGCCGGGGCCCAGCCGGAGCCCATCACGAGGGCGACGTCGTGGGTCTCGGCGCCCGTCAGTTCGCGCAGGCGGGCCGCGGCGGCGTCGGCGGCCGCGTGCGGGTCGCCCTGGATGTCGTCCGGAAGAAGAGATGCGTTCACGCGCATGAGGGTAGCCGCTGATTGCCTACGCGCGTAGATGTCAAAGCTCACGGGGTGGCGATCGTTGTCTTGTCGTTTCCGACGAGCGGGGCCCGGGCGCGCCCTCAGCAGGGGCGCTTGCGCAGCTCCATCACGTAGTCGTGCGGGGCCCCGGCCGACTCCGCCGCGTCGGCGATGTCGCCCAGGTAGCGGGCGGAGGGCAGACCGCCCTCGTACGCGTTCAGGGTGAAGGCCCACGCGGACTCCTCGCCGTCCAGCGTGTGCACCCGTACGCGTGTGCGGCGGTAGATGTCGAGCCCCACGCCCTCCCAGCGGTCCAGCGACTCCTCGTCCATGGGGGCGATGTCGTACAGCGAGACGAAGACCTGGCAGAGGGGGTCCTCCACGATCGTCGGCAGCGCGCCCTCCCAGCCCATGTGCTCGCCGCCGAAGGTCAGCCGCCATCCGTTCAGCCAGCCGGTGGCGCGCAGCGGCGAGTGCGGGGCGCGGCGGGACATCAGCCGCGCGTCGAGGTTGCCGGCGTACGCGGCGTAGAGCGACATGGGGGAAGGGTACGGCAGGTGCTCCGGCGTCACTCGGGTAACGACCGGCCCGTCGGCGGGCCCCCGGGCGGTGTCCCCTTGTTGAGTGCGGGACAATGGAGTACGTGACTCGGATCGTGATCATCGGTGGCGGACCCGGCGGATACGAAGCGGCCCTGGTGGCCGCTCAACTCGGCGCGGAGGTGACCGTCGTCGACTGCGACGGTCTGGGCGGGGCGTCGGTGCTGACCGACTGCGTCCCGTCGAAGACTCTCATCGCCACGGCCGAGGTGATGACCACCTTCGACTCCTCGTACGAGGAGCTGGGGATCATCGTCGCCGACGACACCCCGCACATCGAGCAGGCCGCCCGGGTGGTGGGCGTGGACCTGGGCAAGGTCAACCGGCGTGTGAAGCGGCTCGCGCTCGCCCAGTCGCACGACATCACGGCTTCCGTGACGCGTGCCGGGGCGCGTGTCGTGCGCGGGCGCGGGCGGCTGGAGGGCATGCAGGCCCTCGACGGGTCGCGCAAGGTCGTCGTGCGCGCCGCCGACGGGAGCGAGGAGACTCTCACCGCCGACGCGGTCCTCATCGCCACCGGCGGACACCCCCGCGAGCTGCCCGACGCCCAGCCCGACGGCGAGCGGATCCTGAACTGGACGCAGGTCTACGACCTCGACGAGCTGCCCGAGGAACTCATCGTGGTCGGCTCGGGCGTGACCGGCGCCGAGTTCGCCGGCGCCTACCAGGCCCTGGGCTCCCGCGTGACGCTCGTGTCGTCGCGGGACCGCGTGCTGCCCGGTGAGGACCCGGACGCCGCCGCCGTCCTGGAGGACGTCTTCCGGCGGCGCGGCATGAACGTGATGGGCCGTACCCGCGCGCAGTCGGCCAAGCGGGTGGGGGACCGGGTCGAGGTGACCCTGTCCGACGGGCGGGTCATCACCGGCTCGCACTGCCTCATGGCCGTCGGCGCCGTGCCCAACAGCGCCGGCATGGGGCTGGAGGAGGCCGGTGTCCGGCTGCGCGACTCCGGGCACATCTGGACCGACAAGGTCTCGCGCACGACCGCTCCCGGTGTGTACGCGGCCGGTGACGTGACCGGGGTGTTCGCCCTCGCGTCGGTCGCCGCCATGCAGGGGCGCATCGCCATGTACCACTTCCTGGGCGACGCGGTGGCGCCGCTGGACCTGAAGACCGTCTCCTCGAACGTCTTCACGGACCCGGAGATCGCGACCGTCGGCTACACGCAGTCCGACGTCGACGGCGGGAAGATCGACGCGCGGGTCGTGAAGCTGCCGCTGTTGCGCAACCCGCGCGCCAAGATGCAGGGCATCCGCGACGGCTTCGTCAAGATCTTCTGCCGTCCCGGCACGGGCATCGTCGTCGGCGGTGTGGTCGTGGCCCCGCGCGCCTCGGAACTGATCCACCCCATCTCGATCGCGGTCGACAACAATCTGACGGTCGAACAGATCGCGAACGCCTTCACCGTCTACCCGTCCCTGTCGGGCTCGATCGCCGAGGTGGCACGGCAGTTGCACACGCGCAAGGAGTCGGCCGAGGGCTGAGAGGCCGGTTCCGTTCCCCCGCCGCTCACGAGGAGTGTCCGACCGTGCGGGCGGCATAGGCGGCGGGACTAGGCCTTATACCACTACGCGGGGTCCGCTGCGAACATCTTCTGCTATTCAGCGCAAACTGCTGAAAGCAGACGGTCGCTGGCGTTACTGTCAGTTTCGTGTTCGCTGCAGAACGTCGCCAATTGATCCTCGAAATGGTGCGAGCGAACGGAGCCGTGTCGCTCCGTGAGCTCGCCCGCGTCGTCCAGACCTCCGAAGTGACCGTACGGCGGGACGTGCGCGCGCTGGAGGCAGAAGGACTCCTCGACCGCCGGCACGGCGGTGCGGTACTGCCGGGCGGTTTCACGCGGGAGTCCGGCTTTCCGCAGAAGTCTCATCTCGCGACCGCCGAGAAGACCGCCATCGCCGACCTCGCCGCGAACTTCGTGGAAGAGGGCGAGGCGATCGTGGTCGGGGCGGGTACGACGACCCAGGAGCTGGCCCGCCGGCTCGCCCGGGTGCCCGGCCTGACCGTCGTCACCAACTCGCTCCTAGTGGCGCAGGCACTGGCCCACGCCAACCGGGTCGAGGTCGTGATGACCGGCGGAACACTCCGCGGTTCAAACTACGCCCTCGTCGGCAGCGGGGCCGAGCAGTCCCTGCACGGGCTGCGGGTGTCGCGGGCGTTCCTGTCCGGGAGCGGGCTGACCGCCGAGCGGGGGCTGTCCACGTCCAACATGCTGTCCGCGTCCGTCGACCGGGCGCTGGTGCAGGCCGCGGCGGAGGTCGTGGTCCTCGCGGACCACACCAAGCTGGGTACGGACACCATGTTCCAGACCGTGCCGACGGACCTCATCACCCGCCTCGTGACGGACGAGCCGCCCGCGCACGACGACCGGGCCGGGACGGAGCTCCAGGCCCTCGCCGACCAGGGCGTGCAGATCGCCGTGGCCGGCGGGCAGGGAGGTACCACGGGAGCGGCAGGCTCCGGGGGTGATGCCGCCCCGGCGCGCCAGCAGCGCCGGGACGTGCCGCTGCCGGGACCCCGGCGGCAGGTGCCGGGCGGCGGGGGCGGCGCGCTGCGCTCCACCGCGATGCTCGGCGAGCAGGGCCCGGCGGCCGAACGGGCCCGGGTGGCGGACCTGCGCCGCCGCTGACGCGCCTGCGGCCGGCCGGGCGGGCGCTCCACGTCACGGTTGGCCGCCGACCGACGCCGTGACGTGGTGGGCCGGTGGCCCGGTGGAAACGCCTGCGGCGCGTCCCCGGGGTGGGGGCGCGCCGCAGACGGTGGTCCTTCGGGGGTCAGTCCTTGATCTCGCAGATCGCCGCGCCCGACGTCACCGACGCGCCGATCTCCGCCGACAGGCCCTTGATCGTGCCGGAGCGGTGGGCGTTGAGGGGCTGCTCCATCTTCATGGCCTCCAGGACGACGACCAGGTCGCCCTCCTTGACCTCCTGGCCCTCCTCGACCGCGACCTTGACGATCGTGCCCTGCATCGGCGAGGTCAGCGTGTCACCGGAGGCGACGGGGCCGGACTTCTTCGCCGCGCGGCGCTTCGGCTTGGCGCCGGCCGCGAGGCCCGTACGGGCCAGGGACATGCCCAGCGACGACGGCAGGGAGACCTCCAGGCGCTTGCCGCCGACCTCGACGACGACCGTCTCGCGGCCCGCCTCCTCGTCCGCCTCCGCGTCCGCGGGTGCCGCGAACGGCTTGATCTCGTTGACGAACTCCGTCTCGATCCACCGCGTGTGGACCGTGAAGGGCTCGGCGGAACCGGTGAGCTCGGGCGCGAACGCCGGGTCCTTCACCACCGCGCGGTGGAACGGGATGGCCGTGGCCATGCCCTCGACCTGGAACTCCTCCAGCGCACGCGCGGCCCGCTCCAGCGCCTCCTTGCGCGTACGGCCGGTGACGATCAGCTTGGCCAGCAGGGAGTCCCACGCCGGGCCGATGACCGAGCCGGACTCCACGCCCGCGTCCAGCCGGACACCCGGACCGGACGGCGGGGCGAAGGTGGTCACGGTGCCGGGCGCGGGCAGGAAGTTGCGGCCCGGGTCCTCGCCGTTGATGCGGAACTCGAAGGAGTGACCGCGCAGCTCCGGGTCGCCGTAGCCGAGTTCCTCGCCGTCGGCGATGCGGAACATCTCGCGCACCAGGTCGATGCCGGCGACCTCCTCGGTGACCGGGTGCTCCACCTGGAGGCGGGTGTTGACCTCCAGGAAGGAGATCGTGCCGTCCATGCCGACGAGGAACTCGACCGTGCCGGCGCCGACGTAGCCGGCCTCCTTCAGGATCGCCTTGGAGGCGGAGTACAGCTCCTCCATCTGCGCCTCGGACAGGAACGGCGCGGGGGCCTCCTCCACCAGCTTCTGGTGGCGGCGCTGCAGCGAGCAGTCACGGGTGGAGACGACGACCACGTTGCCGTGCTGGTCGGCCAGGCACTGGGTCTCCACGTGGCGGGGCTTGTCGAGGTAACGCTCGACGAAGCACTCGCCCCGGCCGAAGGCCGCCACGGCCTCGCGGACGGCGGAGTCGTACAGCTCGGGCACCTCTTCGAGGGTGCGGGCGACCTTCAGGCCGCGGCCGCCGCCGCCGAACGCCGCCTTGATGGCGATGGGCAGGCCGTGCTCCTCGGCGAAGGCGACGACCTCCTCCGCGCCGGAGACCGGGTCGGGCGTGCCGGCCACCAGCGGGGCGCCGGCGCGCTGGGCGATGTGCCGGGCGGCCACCTTGTCACCGAGGTCGCGGATCGCCTGCGGCGGCGGGCCGATCCAGATCAGACCCGCGTCCAGCACCGCCTGGGCGAACTCGGCGTTCTCCGAGAGGAAGCCGTACCCGGGGTGGATCGCGTCCGCGCCCGACTCCCGGGCGGCCTTCAGCACCTTCTCGATGTCGAGGTAGCTGGTGCCCGGGGTGTCACCGCCCAGGGCGAACGCCTCATCCGCGGCGCGGACATGCAGAGCGTCCCGGTCCGGGTCGGCGTAGACGGCCACGCTCGCGATCCCGGCGTCCCGGCAGGCCCGGGCCACGCGGACAGCGATTTCGCCACGGTTGGCGATGAGCACCTTGCGCACGATTGAGGCTCCCTCCTTGAAACAAGCCGAGTTTAGGGACTGCCGACACGGCACTTCGACCCGTCCCCAATGGTGAGCTTGCCCACACGGAGCGTGATTCGAGGCTCGCTCGACCTGCGAAATCCCTTGTCGCACCGCAGAACGCAGTACTCCTCCGGGAAACCCTAGCCGTCTCCTGTGGTCAAGGTCTCTGTCATCACGTGCTGCGGGCCACTCTGTTTCTTTGTGGAGTCCCTACGAATGGCCCAATGATTCTTTGCCTGCCGCCGGACCCTTGTTCCTCCGTTTACCCGTGAGTAGCCTTCGCGGTGTCCCGAACGGCGGAAGGGGGCGCGTGGTGCGCAGGCCGGTGGCGTGGGTCGTGGCGGTCGTGCTGTTCGCCGAGGCGTTCGGCATCGCCGCGCTGAACTGGTTCCTGGGGATGGCCGTCGACCGGCAGGACATGTCGCTGGCCGGGCTCGATCCGCACATGATGTCGGTGTCGTCGAAGATCGGCGGGATCGTCTTCGGGCTCTATTTCGCGGTGTGCGGCCTGGTCGCCCTGCTCGTGGCGCTGCGGGACCAGCGCCCGGCCGGCTTCGGGCGGGTGCTGCTGGTCAGCGCGGCCGTGGTGCACGGGCTGCTCGGGGCGTTCACCTGGGGCCCGGTGGGCCCGCCCGCGTTCCTCTTCATGATGCTGGTGCTCGCCCTGATCGTGCTGCTGCTGATGACGTACGACCGTCCGGCCGCGCCCGCCGGCGCCGCGCCCGAGGACGGCCCGGGCGACGGCGGGCCCACGGTCACCTCTCCGCCGGCGCCCACAACTCCGTGATGCCCACGCCCAGTTCGGCCAGCAACCGCCGGACCAGGGGCAGGCTGATGCCGATGACGTTGCCGTGGTCGCCGTCGATGCCGTCGATGAACGGGGCGGAACGGCCGTCCAGGGTGAACGCACCGGCGACGTGGAGGGGTTCGCCGGAGGCCACGTAGGCGGCGACCTCCTCGTCGGTGGGTTCACCGAAATGGACGACCGTCGACGCGGTGGCGGAGACGTACCGGCCGGTGACCGTGTCGTACACGCAGTGGCCCGTCTGGAGGGTGCCGGCCCGGCCGCGCATCGCCTTCCAGCGGGCGGTGGCCTCCTCGGCGTGCGCGGGCTTGCCCAGCGCCTTGCCGTCCAGGTCGAGCACGGAGTCGCAGCCGATGACCAGCGCGCCCTTGGCCTCCGGGCGGGCGGCCACGACGGAGGCCTTCGCCTCGGCGAGGGCGAGCGCCAGTTCGGCGGGGGTGGGGGCGGTGACGGCGTCCTCGTCGACGCCGCTGACGATCACCTCGGGGGCGAGGCCGGCCTGGCGGAGCAGACCGAGCCGGGCGGGGGACTGGGAGGCGAGGACGAGTCGCCTGCTGCGCTGAGCGGTCATGCCGTCAGATTAGTCACCCGGGCGGGCCGGCTCACCTCACGCCGATCCCGATCATCACCAGCACCATGGCCACCGCCAGGAGAACGCTCAGCCGCCGCAGCATGCCCTGCATGTCACGCAGTTCCTCGGGCGGTTCGTTCTCGGGGTCGGACCACAGCATGACCCCAGCGTGCGGCCCGGCGGGGCGGGGCGCCTGAGTAGGCGTACTCAAATCGGCGCCCCGCGTTCCGCTACCGGGTCCCTCGTACGACGAGGGGAGGTGTCACCCCGGCCAGTAGGTGCGGCCCCACGCGGTCGGCCCCGGCTGGGGCAGGCGGTGGGCCGCGATGCGGGACGGGTCGGACCACGCGTCGCGCGGCGTGGGCGCGCCGGACGGCGCCGCGGCGGCCGCCGCGGCGCGCGCCCTGACCACCGCCAGGGCGGCGGCCAGCTCCTCCGGGGTCGGGTTGCCTCGCAGGACCTTGATGTTCATGGCGGCTCCCAGCAGGCCTAGAGGGGGATGTTGCCGTGCTTCTTCGGAGGCAGGGATTCCCGCTTCGTGCGCAGCTGACGCAGGCCCCGGACGATGTGCCGGCGCGTCTCGGACGGCAGGATGACGGCGTCGACGTACCCGCGCTCGGCCGCGACGTAGGGGTTGAGGAGGGTGTCCTCGTACTCCTGGATCAGCCGGGCCCGGACCGCCTCCAGGTCCTCACCGTCGGCCTCGGCCTCGGCGAGGGTGCGGCGGTGCAGGATGTTGACCGCGCCCTGGGCGCCCATGACGGCGATCTGGGCCGTCGGCCAGGCCAGGTTGAGGTCGGCACCCAGGTGCTTGGAGCCCATGACGTCGTAGGCGCCGCCGAAGGCCTTCCGGGTGATCACCGTGATGAGCGGGACGGTGGCTTCCGCGTAGGCGTAGATCAGCTTGGCGCCGCGCCGGATGATGCCGTCGTGCTCCTGGTCCACGCCCGGCAGGAAGCCGGGGACGTCGACGAAGGTGAGCACCGGGACGTTGAAGGCGTCGCAGGTCCGCACGAAGCGGGCCGCCTTCTCGCTGGCCTTGATGTCCAGGCACCCGGCGAACTGCATCGGCTGGTTGGCGACGATGCCGACCGGACGGCCCTCGACGCGCCCGAAGCCGGTGACGATGTTCGGCGCGTACAGCGGCTGCGTCTCGAAGAACTCGGCGTCGTCCAGGACGTGCTCCAGCACCGCGTGCATGTCGTACGGCTGGTTCGCGCTGTCCGGCACGATCGTGTCGAGCTCGCGGTCCTCGTCGCCGACCTCGAGGTCGGCCTCCTCGGGGAAGACCGGCGCCTCGGAGAGGTTGTTGGACGGCAGGTAGGACAGCAGCTGCTTGATGTACTCGATCGCGTCCTTCTCGTCGCCCGCCATGTGGTGGGCCACGCCGGAGGTCGCGTTGTGGGTCCGGGCGCCGCCCAGCTCCTCGAAGCCGACGTCCTCGCCGGTGACGGTCTTGATGACGTCGGGGCCGGTGATGAACATGTGCGAGGTCTGGTCGACCATCACCGTGAAGTCGGTGATGGCCGGGGAGTAGACCGCCCCGCCCGCGCACGGCCCGACGACCAGGCTGATCTGCGGGATCACACCGGAGGCGTGGGTGTTGCGGCGGAAGATCTCGCCGTACGCGCCGAGCGAGGCCACACCCTCCTGGATGCGCGCGCCGCCGGAGTCGTTGATGCCGATGACCGGGCAGCCGGTCTTCAGCGCGAAGTCCATGACCTTGACGATCTTCTGCCCGTAGACCTCGCCCAGCGCACCGCCGAAGACGGTGAAGTCCTGCGAGAACACGGCGACCGGCCGCCCGTCGACGGTGCCGTAACCGGTGACGACCCCGTCGCCGTACGGGCGGTTCTTGTCGAGGCCGAAGTTGGTCGAGCGGTGCCGGGCGAACTCGTCGAGCTCGACGAAGGAGCCCTCGTCCAGCAGGAGTTCGATCCGCTCACGGGCCGTCAGCTTGCCCTTGGCGTGCTGCTTCTCCACCGCGCGGGCGGATCCGGCGTGTGTCGCTTCCTCGATGCGGCGCTTCAGGTCCGCGAGCTTGCCCGCGGTCGTGTGGATGTCGGGCTGCTGCTCTTCCGGCTCGGACATCGGGATGCGGCTCCCTGCCTGCTCAAAAGGGGGGACGGTTACTCATCCGTAGAGTAGTGGGGTGCCTCCGCATCGGCAGTGCGGCGTTTACCACACCTAGGGTGGCTTGCATGACGCCGCGAGATGCATCAGAGCCGAACGGGAGCCGTTGGTCCGACCTGGACCGGCCGCCCCTCAACGTCACCGCCCTGCGCCGGGGCCTGGTGCGGGAGGGAGGGCTGTGGACCGGGGTCGACGTGGTGCAGCGCACCGGCTCCACCAACTCCGACCTCGTCGCCCGCGCCGAGGAGGGCCGGACGGCGGAGGGCGCGGTGCTGATCGCCGAGGAGCAGACGGCCGGGCGCGGACGCCTGGACCGGCAGTGGACGGCGCCCCCGCGCTCCGGCCTGTTCTTCTCCGTGCTGCTCGCCCCGCGCGAGGTGCCGGTGGCGCGGTGGGGCTGGCTGACCCTGCTCACGGGCGTCGCGGTGGCCACCGGCCTGTCCCGGGCCGCCGGGGTGGACACGGCCCTGAAGTGGCCCAACGACGTGTTGGTCACGGTGGGCGGCGAGGAGCGCAAGGCGGGGGGCATCCTCGCCGAGCGGGCCGGTGACGGCGGGGTCGTGATGGGTGTCGGCATCAACGTCACGCTCAGGGAGAACGAGCTGCCCGTGCCGACGGCCGGGTCGCTCGGGCTGGCCGGCGCGGTGAGCACCGACCGGGACACGCTGCTGCGGGGCGTGCTCCGCTCCCTGGAGGACTGGTACGGCAAGTGGCGTGCGGCGGAGGGCGACCCGGGTCTCAGCGGGTTGCAGGAGGCATATGCCGCCGGGTGCGCGACCCTCGGGAGGGTGGTGCGGGCGGAGCTGCCGGGGGACCGGGCCGTGGTGGGGGAAGCGGTGGCCGTGGACGGCGACGGGCGGTTGGTGCTGGCGACGGAGGCGGGCGTGGAGCCGGTCGGGGCCGGGGACATCGTGCACCTGCGGCCGGCGTGAGACGGGCCGGCGGGCGGGGCCGGAGCCGGGGCCGGGCCCCTGCGGGTCGCGGACCGGCTGAACGAGCGGCCGGGGGTGTCCGGCCCGTCCGGAGCTCGACGACGAGGGCGTTCCGGCCGGACAGGGCCTGGCACCTCACCCGCCGGCCGAACTGACGGAGTGAGCTGGCGCACACCTGCCGTAGAGTTGAGGCCGGTCGATACCTGACCGTGACAGATCGGAAGGGCAGCACGCGTGACCGTCGACGACTCGGGCTCCGGCACGGACGCGCAGGGCGCCGACTCCGGCGAGGATCCGCTCGCCCTGCGCCTCGAAGGGCTCATCCTGGGCGCCGAGCGCCGCTACACCCCGTTCCAGGCGGCCCGCAGCGCCGGCGTCTCCATGGAACTGGCCTCCCGCTTCTGGCGGGCCATGGGCTTCGCCGACATCGGCCAGGCCAAGGCCCTGACCGAGGCGGACGTCCTCGCGCTGCGCCGCCTGGCCGGTCTGGTCGAGGCGGGCCTGCTGAGCGAGGCGATGGCCGTGCAGGTGGCCCGGTCCACCGGGCAGACCACCGCGCGGCTCGCCGAGTGGCAGATCGACTCCTTCCTGGAGGGGCTGACCGAGCCGCCGGAGCCGGGTATGACCCGCACGGAGGTCACGTACCCGATCGTCGAGCTGCTGCTGCCCGAGCTGCAGGAGTTCCTCGTCTACGTCTGGCGCCGCCAGCTCGCGGCCTCGGCCGGGCGGGTCGTGCAGGCCGCCGACGACGAGGAGATGGTCGACCGGCGGCTCGCCGTGGGCTTCGCCGACCTGGTCGGCTTCACCCGGCTGACCCGGCGCATGGAGGAGGAGGAGCTCGGCGAGCTGGTCGAGGCCTTCGAGACGACGGCCGCCGACCTGGTGGCCGCCAACGGCGGACGACTGATCAAGACCCTCGGTGACGAGGTGCTCTACGCGGCCGACGACGCCGGCACGGCCGCCGAGATCGCCCTGCGCCTGATCGAGACGATGGCGCACGACGAGACCATGCCGGAGCTGCGCGTCGGCATGGCGTTCGGCACGGTCACCACCCGCATGGGCGATGTGTTCGGCACGACCGTGAATCTCGCCTCCCGTCTCACGTCGATAGCGCCCAAGGACGCCGTCCTGGTCGACACGGCCTTCGCGGAGGAGCTCATCCGCACGCAGGACGCGCCGTCCTCGGAGGCGGAGGCGGCCGAGGAGGCCGCGGCGGCGGAGAAGGAGGGCGAGGAGCCCCCGTCGTACCGGTTCGCCCTCCAGCCGATGTGGCAGCGGCCCGTGCGTGGCCTGGGCGTCGTGGAGCCGTGGCTGCTCACGCGCCGGGACGAGACGCCCTAGGCGCGTCATCCCTCAGGGGCGGGCGGCGAGCGGGGAGTCGACGCACAGCCCGATGATCGGCACGCACAGCGAGGGATCCCGCGGTTTCTCCGGCTTCTCCGGTTCCCCGCGCGCGGGCGGCGGGGGCGCGGGGGTGGTCCGGCCCGGTGGTGCCGGCGGGGCCGGGGCGGGCTCCGGGGCGCCCGTCGGGGCTGTCGGGCCCGGGGCGCGGGGTGCGTCCGGTGCGTTCGGCTTCTCGGGGATGCCCGTGGACCCGTCCGCGTTCCCGGGGGCCGTGGCGGGCTCGCCGGGTGCTTCCGTGGTGCCCCGCGGGCCGTCGGCGGTGGCCGCGGAGGGCGTGGCCGGTGACGCCTCCTTCGTGAACGGCGACGGGGTCAGACCGCCCAGCGCGGTGGGCGACGAGGGACCCGCCTCGGGCGCGGTGGGTGTGGTCGCGGCGCTGCGGCCGGTCCCGTCCGCGCCGGTCGTGACGGGGCCCGGGAGAGGCCCCGCCTCGTGGGTGCCGGTGCCGTCGGGAGCCGGTCCGGAGGACAGGCGCAGCAGGCTCAGCGCGCCGGCGGCCAGGGCGAGCCCTCCGGCGGCGAGCAGTACCTTGCGAGGGCGGGGTTTGCGGTGCCGCCCACGCACCCGGGCTATCAGCCGGCCGCTCCCGGCCGGGGCGGGTGCCGCCTTCACCGAGGGTGCCGCCTTCACCGAGGGTGCCGCCTTCGCCGGGGGTGCCGCCGGTGCGGCTTGGGCGGGCCTGCTCGCGGCAGCTCGTCCGGGTGCGGGTCCCTGTCCGGGCGGGCGACCGTGTGCGGGTGCGGGTTCCCGTCCGGGCGGGCGACCGTGTGCGGGTCCGGGGCCGGCTTCCGGCGAGGCCGAACCCGTTCCCGTTCGGGCCGCCGGGGACCGCTCCGACGCCCACCTCGAACTGTCCGAGGCGGGTGCGGCCGGCGCGATGGCCGGCTCGCGCGGGGTGGCCGGGCGCTGACGGCGCTGTGCCGTGGTGGTGGCCGTGTTCCGTCGTGGCTGTGGTGTCGCCGGTCTCTTCGTCGTCATGCGGTCGGTCCCTCCCCGATGCCCCGCGCCCCCGGTACGCCATGGCTGACGCACGTTATGCGCTGCTCTCGGTGATCGGGTCCGAGTGGGGAGGACTTCACTCGAACGGGTGGGCGGGCCTGGATGGGATCGGACGGTCGGGCCTTCCGCCGGTGGGGCGCGGCTGCGATGATCGGAGCGGTGTCTTGTTAACCCGCGTTAACCGGAGGGTGTCATGAGTGAGGAACGGTTCGGGGAGTTCGTGCTGGTGCGGCGGCATGAGCAGGGGCGCGTCGCGGAGCTCGTCCTCGACCGGCCCAAGGCCATGAACGCCGTGTCGACGGAGATGGCGCGGTCCATCGCCGGGGCCTGTTCGGCGCTGGGGGAGGACCGGGAGGTGCGGGCGGTCGTCCTGACCTCCACGCACGAGCGGGCGTTCTGCGTCGGCGCCGACCTGAAGGAGCGAAACTCGTTCAGCGACGCCGACCTGCTGCGCCAGCGGCCGGTGACCCGTGGGGCGTACACCGGGGTGCTGGAGCTGCCGGTGCCCACGGTGGCCGCGGTGCACGGCTTCGCGCTGGGCGGCGGGTTCGAGCTGGCTCTGGCGTGCGACGTGATCGTGGCGGACCGTACGGCCGTGGTGGGGCTGCCGGAGGTGTCCGTCGGCGTGATCCCCGGCGGCGGCGGTACGCAGCTCCTGCCGCGCCGGGTCGGCGCCGCCCGGGCGGCCGAGCTGATCTTCTCGGCGCGCCGGGTGGAGGCCGCGGAGGCGGGCGAATGGGGACTGGTCGACCAGGTCGTCGAGGCCGGCCGGGACCGGGACGAGGCGCTGGCGCTGGCCGCGCGGATCGCCGGGAACTCCCCGGTGGGGCTGCGCGCGGCCAAGCGGGCGCTGCGGCTCGGCCAGGGGCTGGACCTGCGGGCCGGCCTGGAGGTGGAGGACGCGGCGTGGCGGGCCACGGCCTTCTCGGGGGACCGCGCGGAGGGCGTCGCGGCCTTCAACGAACGCCGCAAGCCGGAGTGGCCGGGGGAGTGAACACCGGGGGCGGGCGCGGCTCCGTGTGCCGGTAGCGGGGACGGGGCGGTGCTCGCCCGGGTGGGCCTGGCCTGGGCTGGGGCCTTCTGGCGGGTTGCGGCACCCGCGTCGGGGCGGTGCCCCCGGGCTGCCGTCAAACCGGCGCTCGTCCCTCCCCGTTCGCGTCAAGAACAGGTCGGTTTGGCTGAAAACTCCCTAGCCTGGAGTGATGGGTGAGGACAGACGGCTGGTCGCCGTCGTCGCGTTGGCTCAGGGGATGGCGGCCGCGCACGGGTCGCGTGAGGCGTGGCGTGCCGCTGCCAACGGGGCCTGCCGGGCGCTGGGCGGGAGTTTCGCCGCGCTGTCGGTGTGGGAGCGGGAGCTGGGGCGGCTGAAGGTCCTCGTGAACGTCGGGGAGCTCGCCGAGGGGGAGGAGGAGTTCCCCGAGGACGAGTCCTACCCGGTGCACCAGTTCGCCGAGATCACCGAGTTCCTGCACGAGCAGTGGGCCGGTGGCGGGGAGCCGGACGCCTGGGTGGAGACCGCCGAGGGGCCCGCCGGGGGGCAGCCCGGGTACTGCCACCAGCGCGTCGCCGCCCTGCGCCGCCGCGGCCGCGGCTGCTGCGTGGTCGCGCCCATCGTGCTGCACGGCAGGGCCTGGGGCGAGCTGTACGTGGCCCGGCCGGTGGGCGAGCCCGTCTTCGGACGGGCCGACGCCGACTTCGCGACCGTCCTGGCCTCCGTCGTGGCGGCCGGCATCGCCCAGACGGAGCGGCTGGAGGAGGCCCGTCGGCTGGCCTTCACCGACTCCCTCACCGGACTCGCCAACCGCCGGGCCGTCGACGTACGGCTGGAGCAGGCGATCGAGCGGCACCGGCGGGAGGACGCCGTGGTCAGCCTGGTCGTCTGCGACCTGAACGGGCTCAAGCGGGTCAACGACACCCACGGGCACGCGGCCGGCGACCGGCTGCTGGAACGGTTCGGCTCGGTGCTGTCGCTGTGCGGCGCGATGCTGCCGGGGGCGCTCGCGGCCCGGCTCGGCGGGGACGAGTTCTGCCTGCTCGCGGTCGGGCCGCCCGCCGACCAGGTGGTGAAGGCGGCCGGGGAACTGTGCCGCCGCGCGGCCGAGTTGGGGCTCGGCGACGGCGTGGCCTGCGGGGTCGCGTCCACCGAGGACCCGATCGGTCCGGTGCGCTCCGCGCGGCGGCTGTTCCGCCTCGCCGACGCGGCCCAGTACAGGGCCAAGGCGGAGCGAGCCGCGAAGCCGGTCGTCGCCGGCCGGGCCGGACCCGACGACCCCGTCCTGCGGCTCGCGGACGAGCCGTCGAAGGAGGCGGCCGACGGGGAGCGCCGGAGCTTCCGCGGCCGGCACGCCCCCTGAGCGGCCGCGCGGGGCAGGGCGCTGTGACGTATCGGTAAGGGGTGAACCCGGTCCCCAGTGGTGACATCATCGAATTCACTGCGTACGCTCCTGAATATGGATATGCACACTGTGGTGGTGGGGACGTCCGGGACGACGGCGTCCGACGTGCTCGCCGTGGCGCGTGCCGGAGCCCGCGTCGAGCTCTCCGCGGAGGCCGTGGCCGCCCTCGCCGCGGCCCGCGAGATCGTGGACGCGCTGGCGGCCAAGCCGGAGCCCGTGTACGGCGTGAGCACCGGCTTCGGCGCCCTGGCGACCCGGCACATCAGCCCCGAGCTGCGCGCTCAGCTGCAGCGCAACATCGTCCGCTCGCACGCCGCCGGCATGGGCCCGCGGGTGGAACGGGAAGTCGTCCGGGCCCTGATGTTCCTGCGCCTGAAGACCGTCTGCTCGGGGCGCACCGGCGTGCGTCCCGAGGTCGCGCAGACCATGGCCGACCTGCTCAACGCCGGGATCACCCCCGTCGTGCACGAGTACGGCTCCCTCGGCTGCTCCGGGGACCTCGCGCCGCTGTCCCACTGCGCGCTCGCCCTCATGGGCGAGGGTGACGCCGAGGGCCCCGACGGCGTCGTGCGTCCGGCCGCGGAACTCCTCGCCGCCCACGGCATCCAGCCCGTCGAGCTGCGCGAGAAGGAGGGGCTCGCCCTCCTCAACGGCACCGACGGCATGCTCGGCATGCTGATCATGGCCCTGGCCGACCTGGAGACGCTCTACCGGTCCGCCGACGTCACGGCCGCCCTGTCGCTGGAAGCCCTGCTCGGCACGGACAGGGTCCTCGCCCCCGAGCTGCACGCCATCCGGCCGCACCCGGGCCAGGCGGCCAGTGCCGCCAACATGCTCGCCGTGCTGGAGGGCTCGGGTCTGACCGGCCATCACCAGGACGACGCACCGCGGGTCCAGGACGCCTACTCGGTGCGCTGCGCCCCCCAGGTCGCCGGGGCCGGGCGGGACACCATGACCCACGCCCGTCTGGTCGCCGACCGTGAGCTGGCGGCCGCCGTGGACAACCCCGTCGTGCTGCCCGACGGCCGGGTGGAGTCCAACGGCAACTTCCACGGGGCGCCCGTCGCCTACGTCCTGGACTTCCTGGCCGTCGCCGCCGCCGACCTCGGCTCCATCGCCGAGCGGCGCACCGACCGGCTGCTCGACAAGAACCGCAGCCACGGGCTGCCGCCGTTCCTCGCCGACGACCCCGGTGTGGACTCGGGCCTGATGATCGCTCAGTACACGCAGGCCGCCCTGGTGAGCGAGCTGAAGCGGCTCGCCGTTCCGGCGTCGGCCGACTCGATCCCCTCCTCGGCCATGCAGGAGGACCACGTCTCGATGGGCTGGTCGGCGGCGCGCAAGCTGCGCACGTCCGTGGACAACCTCACCCGCGTGCTGGCCATCGAGCTGTACGCCGCGACCCGCGCCGTCGAACTGCGCGAGGGACTCGCCCCGGCGCCGGCCACGCGGGCCGTCATCGACGCCGTACGGGAGGCGGGAGTCCGGGGGCCGGGGCCGGACCGCTTCCTGGCGCCCGACCTCGCCGCGGCGGACGCGTTCGTACGCGACGGGCGGCTGCTGGCCGTGGTGGAGAAGGTCACCGGGCCGCTCAAGTAGGGGCCGCGGCAAGCACGACGAGGGGCCCTGCCGTACGGCGGGGCCCCCTCACGTGCGGGCGGAGCCCGGCCCAACTGCGGTCAGAGACCGAGCCGTTCCCGGCGGACCGAGTACACGACGAACCCGGCGCCCAGCGCCAGGCAGAACGTGCCGCCGATGACGTACGGCGTGCTGTCGAAGCTGCCGGTGTCGGCGAGCCGGGTCCCCGGCACGGAGGCGTCGGCGGTGCCGGCGGTGCCGGCGGCGATCCTCGCCTGTTCCGTGACCTGCGGCGACGGACCGGCCGAGACCGGCTCTCTCACCGGGGTCTCCGACGTCGCGTTGGCGGACGGGACGAACCACATGGCGCCCAGCAGGGACGCCGCGGCAGTGGCGGTCAGCAACGGGCGGCGAGCGGATGACACGGAATATCGATCCCCTTGTGACGTCGGCGAATTGGCCGTGTGGGGCGATGTTAGTGAAAGTCGCGGGTCACGGGAAAGTCACGGGTGGGCCTCGACGTACGCTCGCGCCATGAGCACTCCTGAGACATCACGTTTTGTACGGCTTCGGGTGGACCTCGTCCTCGAGGTCGACGACGCCGACGCGGTCACCAAGGCGGCGCTGCGCCGGATCGGCGAGGACGACGGCATGCCGACGGCCGAGCGGGCCCATGCGGAGAGCGCTGTGACGGAAGACACCGCGGAGGCGCTCGCCTACCTCGTCGACCCGTTCGACCTGGTCAGCCAGGTGCCGGGGGTGGAGCTGCAGCAGGCCTCCTGGAGTGCCGAGCGGATCGACCACGACCCCGATGCGCCGGACTGGGACCTCGACGAGGATGATGGGGACGACGACAACGACGGCTGAGCGCGCGGGAGAACCGATCCGGGCGGCGACCGTCGCCCGGGGTCCGCCCCCCTCGGCCGCGCACCGGCCGCACCCGCCTCGTCCGGCACGGTCCACCGCGGACGTGTCGAGCCCCACACCTGTGCCACTGGGGAACCGGACCGACCGGTCGTAGCGTTGAAAGTTATCGACGGGGACTTTCGGCCGGGACTCACGCGGCGCCGCGTGGGCACTTGGTCGGTGGCGGGGGACTCGGGGTTTTGGGGAAATCGGCAACGATGGAGAAGCGTGTGATGACGGTCAGTAAGCGGCGCAAGGGCCTGACGGTCGCGTCCGCACTGCTCGGCGGAGTGCTGGTGCTCTCGGCCTGTTCCGGCGGCGACGACAGCGCCTCCGGCGGGGACGGTGGCGACAGCTCCCAGTCGAAGGTCGACGAGGCCGCGGCCAAGAAGACCTCCGAGGCCCAGATCAAGATCACACCCAAGGACGGCTCGAACAACGCCTCGATCAACAACTCGGCGGCCGTCACCGTGAGCAAGGGCACGCTCACGACGGTGAAGATGACCACCGCCGACGGCACCGAGGTCAGCGGCCAGATATCCGCCGACAAGAAGAGCTGGAAGCCCAGCACGCAGCTCGAGCGGTCCACCACCTACAAGCTGGCGGCGGAGGCGAAGGACGCCGACGGGCGCATCGCGCACGAGAACGCCTCGTTCACCACGGTCTCCCCGGCCAACAGCTTCATCGGCAACTTCACCCCGGACGACGGCACCACCGTCGGTGTCGGCATGCCGGTCTCGATCAACTTCGACAAGGCGATCACCAACAAGGCCGCGGTCCAGAAGGGCATCACGGTCACCACCACCGGCGGCCAGGAGGTCGCCTGCCACTGGTTCAACGCCAACCGCATGGACTGCCGCCCCGAGGACTACTGGAAGGAAGGCTCCACCGTCACGCTGAAGCTCGCGCTCGACGGTGTCGAGGGTGCCAAGGGTGTCTTCGGCGTCCAGCAGAAGACGGTCACCTTCAAGATCGGCCGCAACCAGGTCTCCTACGTCGACGCGAAGACCAAGCAGATGAAGGTCACGCAGGACGGCAAGGTCGTGCGGACCATCCCGATCTCCGCCGGTTCGCCGGAGAACAAGACCTACGAGGGCATCATGGTGATGTCCGAGAAGTTCAAGGAGACGCGCATGAACGGCGCGACCGTGGGCTTCACGGACGACGACGGCAAGGGCGAGTACGACATCAAGGACGTGCCGCACGCCATCCGCCTCTCCAGCTCCGGCACCTTCATCCACGGCAACTACTGGGGCGCGAAGTCCATCTTCGGCAGCGCCAACACCAGCCACGGCTGCGTCGGGCTCCAGGACGCCAAGGGCGCGAACGACCCGGACATGCCGGGCGCCTGGTTCTTCGACAACTCGATCCTCGGTGACGTGGTCGTCGTCGAGAACACCGGCGACAAGACCATCGCGCCGGACAACGGCCTCAACGGCTGGAACATGAGCTGGGCCGACTGGAAGGCCGGCTCGGCCGTCTGACGGGCCGCCACCACCCGCGCGCACAGAAGGCCGCCGCCCACCCCGCCGAGGGCCGGGCGGCGGCCTTCTGCCGCTCCCGGTCGTGGGCTGCCGACCGGCATGCCCGGGGGCCGCGCCTCGTCAAGGGGTACACGCGTGACCAACTCCGCTTCCTCGTAACGGAGTTCCGGCGATCGTGTAACAGCCGGCCGACGGATCCCGCACCCCCTTCTCACCTCTTGAGCAGCTGATCACCCGTCGGCATACTGCGTCCTCGGGGGCGTACGCCCATGCGTGCGAGACCACCCCCGGCCGGGTGAACGGGGAAGTCGCCCGGTTCTTCTGCAAGGGGGAAACTTGCGCAGACAAGTGAAAAGGGCGTGCGCCGCCACGGTAGCGACAGCGGCGGCCGTGGCTCTGGCGGCGGGCATGACCGGCCCGGCGTCGGCCAGCGGCGAGCAGGCGGCCGCGGCCGCCGCGCCGGCGACCCTGGCCGCCAAGCACCACGTCACCCTCATCACCGGCGACCGGGTCGCCCTGGACGCGAAGGGCCGCGTCGTCGGCTTCGAACGGGCCGAGGGCCGCGAGGGCATACCGGTCCAGGTCCGCAGGCTCGCCGGGCACACCCTAGTGATCCCGGCCGACGCGGCCAGGCTGATCGCCACCGGCAAGCTCGACCAGCGGCTCTTCGACGTCACCGAACTCGGCACGTCGGCCACCCGCAAGGCCCAGAAGAGGGGCCTGAAGGTCATCGTCGGCTACCGGGGCGGCGCCGCCGCGGCCAGGGCCGACGTCCGGGACGCGGGCACCCTGCGCCACACACTGAAGACCCTGAACGCCGACGCCGTGCAGACACCGCAGCAGGAGGCGCCCGAGCTCTGGGAGGCCGTCACCGACGGCGACCGGACCGCCTCCGGCATCGCGCACGTCTGGCTCGACGGCGTGCGCAAGGCCAGCCTCGACAAGTCCGTCGCGCAGATCGGCGCGCCCAAGGCCTGGTCCGCCGGGTACGACGGCAAGGGCGTCAAGATCGCCGTGCTGGACACGGGGGTCGACGCCACCCACGAGGACCTCAAGGGCCAGGTGATCGGGGCCAGGAACTTCACCGCCTCGCCCGACGCCTCCGACAAGGTCGGCCACGGCACGCACGTCGCCTCCATCGCGGCCGGCACCGGCAAGAAGTCCGGCGGCACGTTCAAGGGCGTCGCGCCCGGCGCGAAGATCCTCAACGGCAAGGTCCTCGACGACGACGGCTACGGCAGCGACTCCGAGATCCTCGCCGGCATGGAGTGGGCCGTCGCCGAGGGCGCCGACGTCGTCAACATGAGCCTGGGCGGCGGCGACACGCCCGCGATCGACCCGATGGAAGCGGCGGTCAACAAGCTCTCCGAGGACAAGGGCGTCCTGTTCGCCATCGCCGCCGGCAACGAGGGCGACTTCGGCGAGCAGACCATCGGCTCCCCGGGCAGCGCCGCCGCGGCGCTGACCGTCGGCGCGGTCGACGGCAAGGACGAGCTCGCCGACTTCTCCAGCCGCGGCCCGGGCCTGGACGGCGCCCTCAAGCCGGACGTGACCGCGCCCGGCGTGGACATCACGGCCGCCTCGGCCAAGGGCAACCAGATAGCCGGCGAGGTCGGCGAGAAGCCGGCCGGCTACATGACGATCTCCGGCACGTCGATGGCGACCCCGCACGTCGCGGGCGCGGCGGCGATCCTCAAGCAGCAGCACCCGCAGTGGAAGTACGCCGAGCTGAAGGGCGCGCTCACCGGGTCCACGAAGGGCGGTCCCTACACGCCGTTCGAGCAGGGTTCGGGCCGTATCCAGGTCGACAGGGCCATCAAGCAGTCCGTGATCGTCGAGTCGGCGTCGGTGAGCTTCGGGGTCCAGCAGTGGCCGCACACCGACGACAAGCCGGTCACCAAGGAGCTGACGTACCGCAACCTCGGTACCGAGGACGTCACGCTGAAGCTGGCGTCGACCGCCACCGGCCCCAAGGGCCAGGCCGCCCCGTCCGGCTTCTTCAAGCTGGGCGCCGCGTCGGTGACGGTCCCCGCGGGCGGCAAGGCCTCCGTCCCCTTCACCGTGAACACCAGGCTGGGCGGCACGCTCGACGGCGCGTACTCCGCGTACGTGACGGCCACCGGCGGCGGCCAGAGCGTCCGCACGGCGGCGGCGGTGCAGCGGGAGGTTGAGTCGTACGACGTCACGCTGAAGGTCCTGGACCGCGACGGCAAGCCGGCGAAGAACTACAGCGCCGACCTGACCGGCATCGCGGGCCTGGCCAAGGGCAAGGGCGCCACGCCGTACGACGCCGACGGCACGGTCACCACGCGCCTGCCGAAGGGGACGTACGTCCTCAACAGCAGCGTCTACGTGGGTGACGACCCGGAGAAGTTCGAGGGCGCCGACTGGCTCGCCCAGCCCAAGCTGAAGGTGTCCAAGGACACGACGGTCACCCTGGACGCCCGCACGGCCAAGCCGGTGGACATCACCGTCCCCGCCACGGGCACCAAGCCGGAGTTCGCCTCCGCCGACTTCACGGTCACCCAGGGCGACGACAGCTACGGTTACGGCTGGTGGCTGGACTCCTTCTCCGACATCCGCACCGCCCACGTCGGCCCGCGGATCACCGACGGTTCGGTGACCCAGCAGTGGGACGGCCACTGGAGCAAGGGCGGCAAGGAGGAGTACGACACCGTCGCCGGCGGCCCGGTCGAACAGCTCGCCACCGGCTTCACCAAGCACTACAAGGCGAGCGAGCTGGCGACGCTGAAGGTCGGCCTCGGTGGCCCGTCCGCCGGCAAGAAGGGCTCGGTCGAGGCCATCGGCTGGATGCCGTGGAGCAGCTCCGCCACCTCGATCGGCCTGCCGCAGACCCTGCCGGGCACCCGGACGCTGCACCTGTCCGCGCAGGGCGGGGTGCGGTGGCAGCTCGAGTTCGCCCAGAACGGCGGGGTCGACGAGGACGGCTGGCCGATCACCGAGGCCGCCTACGCGATGGGCGAGCGGAAGTACACGGCCGGCAAGAGCTACTCCACGACCGTCAACACGGCCGTCTTCGGGCCGCGGCTGAGCGCCGACTTCGGCCTCTTCCGCGACGGCAACAAGATCTTCGGCTCCCTGCCGCTGTTCTCCGACAGCCAGGGCAACGTGGGGTACTCCCTGTTCACCTCGTCCGTCACGACCCTGGACCGCAACGGCGCCAAGGTCGGCAGCAACGACGACCCGCTGTTCGGCGACAAGCAGTTCAAGGTGCCGGCCGCCGACGCCGAGTACAAGCTGTCGACGTCGGTGAAGCGGAGCGTCAAGGTCGCCGCGGCCTCCACCCGCATCGACGCGAGCTGGACGTTCCGTTCCAAGAAGACCGCCGACCTGAAGCAGCTGCCCGCCTCCACGGCCGTCTTCCACGCCACCACCGGCCCGGACAGCAAGGTCGCGGCCGGCCGGACCGTCAAGATCCCGGTCACCGTCGAGGGCGCCGCCAAGGGCGCCAACCTCAAGTCGCTGTCGGTGTACGTCTCCTACGACTACGGCCAGACCTGGAAGAAGCTGACCGTCAAGGACGGCAAGGTCGGCGTCAAGAACCCGGAGAAGGGGAAGGCCATCTCCTTCCACGCCAAGATCGCCGACAAGAAGGGCAACAAGTCGACGATCTCGATCTACAACGCGTACTACGGCAAGTAGCCCGCAGGAACACACCGTTCGAACGGCCCGCCGCAGACCCCGGCCTGCGGCGGGCCGCCGTGTCAGGAAGGATCACCCCATGACCGCTGCCGTGACCGCAATGATCACCGCGGTGGTCGGCGTCCTCGGCACGCTCCTCGCCCCCGTGCTCAGCCAGCGGCTGACGGCACGGCAGCGCGGCGAGGAGACCCGGACCGCGGAGGAACGACGCCGCTTCGAGGAACGCCGGGACGCGTACACGGCGATGAACAGGGCCTCACGCCAGTTCCACACGCTCTTGAAGGACGCCCTGCACCGGCTGCGCGACGAGGTCTACGGCGACGCCGAACGCGAACGGCTGGAGGAGGCCCGGCGCGACCACCGGGACCGCTACGCGGAGGCACAGATGATCGTGTCCGAGCGGATCCTCGAGGCCTCGCGGTCCGTGAACGAGGTCCTGGCGGGTATCGACGCCGTGGTCAAGCGGCTCGACCGCGACGTCGCCCGGGACGGCGAGAGCGCCCAGCGCGCCCTGGGCGACCTGAAGGAGGCCGAAACCAGGCTGTCCGCGATGCGCCGGCTGATGCGTGAGGATCTCGGCATCACCGACTGAAGCGTGCCGGTAACCAGAGTCCGTCTGCAAACGGATCTCGCCCAGAGCACGAACGGCGCGAGAGTGACCGCGCTTCGTAGGAGCTGGCGGTCTTCTCGCATCCGGGAGCGATGCCGCGAAGCCCTTCAGCCGAGTGAAGCAACGCTCGACCGTGTTGCGCCGTCCGTGGGTCTCCCGGTCAAACCCTGGCGGTCAGCCGCCGCGGCCACCGCGCCTCAGCCGAGGCCGCCGCTGGTCAGTCCTCTCGGAAGTGCTGTGCGCCATCGCGGCCCGGGGTATCAGCGGAGCGAGTAACTCCCAGTCCTAGTCGTGGTCAGTGAGCTCATGGCGACATACCACAACACCATGATCTCCCACCCGGACGAACTGTTGAAAACGGACGCTAATAGGATCCTGGCTGGATCTACGTTGCTGCCGCAACTCGCGTGTTGGTAGAGATGACATGCTGTCGTCAGTGGCATCTGTGATGCTGCGACGCGGGACGAGGACCGCATCGGCCGGGGATCCACGGGGGTTTGTGTGACGGGGTGGGACATCTCGCCTGGCGGGGTGCAGTCGGTGATCTCCAAGGTGCGAGAGGCCGCCGAGGCCATGAACGAGGGCATCTCGCTGTACGGGAGCAGCCTTCAGGCAGCGATGGAGTCGGCGGGCACACTGTCGTTCGGCGGGCAGCAGCAGTCGATGGGCCTGGTGGCCGTTGCGCTCGGGGAGTTCGCCAAGGGCGCCGAGCGGGACGTGGCGTTTTTGCCGTTGCGCGCGAGTAACTCCGCGAACGGAGCGGTGGAGGCGACCAACGCCTATCTGGCTGGGGATACGGAGCAGGCGTGGAACGCGCAGCGTCAGGCAAGTCTCGCCCCGGACGTGACGGCGTTCCTGGATGCGGCCCGCAAACAGGGAGGTGACAGCCAGTGATCAACCCGGACAAGATTCCCACGTTCACTGGCGACCTGATCGGCATGCAGCAGTACATCGCCGCCATGCGGCGGGCAGCGTCGGCGATCCGGGACAACGGGGGTGATGTGCACACCCGTTTCCAGGGTCTGTCCGCCTTCTATCAGGCGCCCGAGGCGGCGGATCTGTTCGCCACCACCCAGGCGGTGGGAGACAAGTCCTCGTCGTTCGCCTCAGACTTGGACACGGTGGCCGGCGCGCTGAGCGACTACGTGGCTGAGGCGGCCGAGATCGTCAAGCGACTGGAGTCGCTTCGCGGACAGGCCCAGGTGTTCGTCGAGTCGGTGAAGGACGACGACGGGCTGTTCCGGAACTGGCAGCAGGACCGGGACAAGGTAGAGGAGCATCAGGCGATCTGGGACGGCGTGAACGCGGCCGTCGCCGCCTTCCAGCAGGCCGAGGTGACCTGCGCCGACAAGATCACCGCACTGGTGGGCGGCACCCAGTGGCACATCAACGATGGCAGCCCCAAGCAGGAGAACGCCTACGGCTTCACCGCGGAGCAACTGGCTGAGGCGGGTGAGCTCCCGTGGGGCACGCCGGCGCATCACGAGGCTCTGCCCTTTGGTATCGACTTCCACCTGCAGCAGGTCGGGATCGGCTTGTGGGACAACGCCGTCGGCTCGGTCGAGGGCTTGGTCGACCTCTTCAGCCCTGGGGAGGATGGAGACGCCGCACGGGAGGGCTTGGCCCGGGTTGTCGTTGGGCTCGAGTCGTATCTGCTGGATCCCCACGGCGACCGGGAGGACAAGGGTCCGTGGAATCTGCCGTTCGCGAAGGAGAGCCGACCGTTCGCGAAGGAGTTCGGCAAGGGACTTGTCGGCTGGGACGACTGGGAGACAAACCCGGGCAAAGCTTTCGGGACGGCGCTTTTCAACGGCCTTACTCTTGGCTCGGGCCCTCTCGGCGGCACAGCCAAGGGCCTGTCGGCAGGCGGCAAAGCGGGCGCCGGCGCCCGGACCCTCGGCACCGTGGCCAAGATTGGTGAGGTTCTTGACCCGGTCGGTGCTGCCGCCAAGACAGTCGGGGTTGCGTCACGGACTCTGCCGAAGATCTCGGAGCTGACTGCTGGGGTTCGCGCGGCCACGGGCGCGGCCGCCACCGCGGATTCGGCCCACAGCGTGCTTCGGCTCGCTGATGGATCCGAAGTCCGCATCGCGGACGGTCAGTTCATTCCCGGCAAGAACGGTGTCACCGACAACGCCCCCGCTCCGCACGAGCCGTCGGCTGCCGAGGGCCCCCCGGTCGCACCGCCGCGCGACCACGTACCGGTCGGTGCGGGCGCCCGCACGGGCGAGACCACAGCGCATGAGAGCGGCGGTTCGTCGGCGCGAGCCAGCCACGATGCGCCGGGCAGAGCAGGCGCTCAGGACGGCAATTCTTCGACCCATAACGGCCAAGCCGGCGAAGTTCAGGATGGGCGCCACACAAGCGGTCCAGATTCGCACTCTGGCGGCGGCTCCGACCATCCGGCGTCTGGACATGGCGACTCGGCGTCCGGGCATGGCGATAGGGGGAGCGGCACGCCGGAGGCTGTTCACGAAGCCCCGGGCGGGAACGGCTCCTCGAATCGGGAGCGACCTCCCCGAGAAGGTGACACCAACTATGTGGTGGACAACCCGGACAACTGGGCAGACACCATCACCGATATCGATCAAATCGAAGACGGCACCTTGTGGGAGGAGAAGACCGCGACGGGAAGTGATCCGCGTCTCAATGTGCAGAAATGGATCGCCAAACACGTTTTCAAGAAGCTCGACGCCTACGTCAGGGCTCGCCCGTACATGCCGGGATTCGAAGATGCGCCGATCGGGCTCAGCTTCACGGAACCCGGGGCAACACCTGAGTTCAGAATTGCAGTAGAGTCCGGTGTGGCCGAATGGCAGACAAAGAACCCTGACGTCGAGGTAAAGGTGAGGTGGGCGGATTGAGCTGCTACTTCCAAATGGGTGACGATGATGTGTGGAACCCCTCCAATTCGCTCGCCAGAGCGTTCCTGGGGCAGGCTGATGTGCTGTCCCGGCTCATCGGCAAGGACACGGGTCTAGGCGATATCATCGAGGATGAATGTGAAATCGACCCGGAAGTGTTCCTTGCGTTCGTAGACGCCCTGGTCAAGAGATATCAGGAATCCAACAACGAGACTCTCAGAGCATTGCTGAAAGGATTCGTTTCCGTGGCTCTGGTATTGGTCGACCGGATGGGCGCCAGAGTCATGTCGATCAGTCCTGAATACGCCGAGATGTGGGCAACCGAGTCCGAGACTCAGGCGAGTTTTATGCCTAAGGGCTAAGACGTTTCCTGGGAGTTCTGTGGACCGCCCCCCCCGGCCCGCCGGTGGCCGCCCATCGCGTTGAGGAATCCTGTGACTCACGACGTCGTTGCCCTCACGCCGAGGGCACCGGACAACCAGACCTTGCTCGCAGCGCTGTACGCGGGCGGGCCCGATCTGTGCGCGGACAGTGTTTCCGAGGGTGCTGTCATCCAACTGCACACGCCCGACGGCGCCCCCGTGCTGACCGTCGAAGTGCCAATCCTCGTCCAAGTGCCCGGCGAGCCAGGCAGATTGCTCGGCGAGGGGGTGCGGGCCGAGGCGCCGATGTGGTGGACCGAGGTACGGGCCACCTCGGCGGTCGAGGAGGCCGGTCGGCTGGCCGGGTCGGTGGCCGGACGACTGACCGCGGTGCTGGGCGGCACCACCTGGCCACCGAACGCCGCGCACACAGAGGTCGTCACTGTGTCCGGTCCGGGCGGTGAGCGCCCCGACACCCGTCATCCGCTGGGTGCCGACGTGCTCACCGACGAGGCAGCCGTGGTCGTCCAGGACCGTCCAGTCGTCGCGGCGACGGCGTCTCTCACAGATCTCCTCCGGACCAGCATCGGATCGGGCCGCGAGCTGCAGATCGTCACCCCGCCCGGCACTCGGCTCACGCTTCCCACGCGTACTCTGCTCACCGGTCTTCCCGCGCGCTGGGTCGTCCACGACACGGAGGGCCGTTTCTACGACGGGCTCACCGGCGTCGTACTGCGCTGGCGGGACGGGAAGTTCACCCTGGCCGAGGCCGCGGACGGTGACCCGCAGTTCGCGGACTCCTTCATGGCACCCGCCCCCGACACCGAGGGTGACCAGCAACTGCTGCTAACCCTCCGCACCACTCACCCTGCCGACCAACACCTCGTCCTGGGCGGCGCGCTCGAATCCTGCTGGCAGATCCTCACCGGTTCGCCACCGGTCGGCTGGTCCACCGCCGAGCCCGTCAACCTGCCATGGTCAACGAGGCAGTTGACGGAACTGGCACGTGCACGCGCCCAGAAGTCCGCTCCGACGTGGCTGGTGGCAGTCGGCGCCCCGGACCGCCCAGCGATCGCCACTCTCCGAGTCATCCACACGCCCGCGGGCATCGAGGAACACATCACCCTCGCCCTCGGCTACACCGCCGGCCAGGCCCAGCCCCTCGACGCACTGCCCGAGCTCGCCGAGACCCTGGCCACGCGTCACCGCCTGATCTCGATGCTCGTCCACCTGCGCACGGCCCGGGCTGACCTGACGACCCCGTCTCACCACGAGCCCCCTCCGGTCCCGCTCTGCTTCACGCTGGGTCCCGACGCGGCACATGCCCTCGGTCGCGCGCTCATCGAAGGGGTCCCCGGCCTCCGGGACGTGCGCCCAGCCCTCCTCGGGCCCACAGCACGACCTGCCCTGCACTACGCTCTCGGCGACGGCACTGAGCCCACTGCCTGGACACGTCTCAAGCGCCTCAACGATCACCTGAAGAGCCATGGTTCCTGAGTCCGGCAGCACCGAAGAGGGAGGACCTGGACATGGGAAGACCGCCACCTCCCACGAAGCGGCGGTCACTCTCGCGTCATTTCTGCTCTGGGCGAGATCCGTTGAAGACGGACCCTAGTCCCGGGGGGCCGTCGTGGTCGTTCCCGCGCGGGTCGCGTCCGTGCCCCAGCTGGCCAGGAGGCGCAGGGCCTCGGCGGAGGAGGTGTCCGGCTCCGCGTGATAGGTGATCAGGGACTGCTCCGCGTCGTCGACCAGGCGGAACGTCTCGAAGGAGAGGGTCAGGTCGCCCACCAGGGGATGGCGCAGGCGCTTGATGCCGTGGCTCTTCTCCTTCACGTCGTGGGCGGCCCACAGGCGGCGGAAGTCCTCGCTCTTCACCGACAGCTCGCCGACCAGCGCCGACAACTGCGGGTCGTCCGGGTGGCAGCCCGCGTCCATGCGCAGGTAGCCGACGATGTCGGCCGCCTTCCGGTCCCACTCGACGAACAGCTCGCGGTACTCGGGCCGCAGGAACACCAGCCGCGCCCAGTTCCGCTCCGGCGCCGGCAGCTCCGCCCAGTCCCCGAACAGGGCCGCGGCCATCCGGTTCCAGGCCAGCACGTTCGTACGGCGCCCGACGACGTACGCCGGCACGCTGTCGATCGCGTCCAGCAGGTGCCGCAGCGCGGGCCGCACCTGCTGGCTGCGCGCCGCCGGCTTCTTCTTGTGCTGCTTCGGCTTCGCCAGGTGCGTCAGATGCGCGTGCTCGGCGCCGCTCAGCCGCAGGGCGCGCGCGATGGCGTCGAGCACCTCCGCCGACACGTTGTGCCCGTTGCCCTGCTCCAGCCGCGTGTAGTAGGCCACGGACACCCCGGCCAGCTGCGCCAGCTCCTCCCGGCGCAGGCCGGGCACCCGGCGCCGCCCGAAGTCGGGCAGTCCGACGTCCTCGGGCTTCAGCCGCGCCCGCCGCGTGCGCAGGAACTCGCTCAGTTCGGCCCGCCGGTCCAGGCCGCCGCCGCTGCTCGGGGTGGTTTCGGGCTGTACGTCCATGCCGTCCAGTATTCCTGGTCGTACGCACACGAGCCTGACCCCGCCAGTGGTACGCACGGTGTGCGTACGCAAAAGCGTGGTCTGGGTAGCGGCTCGCGGATCGCGCAGGCTGGGAGACGTGCCCGGGCAGAAGATCCAGAAGGCAGCCGGGCACACCCCGTCGCTAGGAGAACCCCCGGCATGACCACCGTCGCTGCGTACGCCGCTCCCGCCCCCAAGGCCCCGCTGGAGCGCACCACCATCGAACGCCGCCAGGTCGGCGAGTACGACGTCCTGATCGACATCAAGTTCGCCGGCATCTGCCACTCCGACATCCACCAGGCCAACGAGGGCTGGGGCGAGGGCATCTTCCCGATGGTCCCCGGCCACGAGATCGCCGGTGTCGTCTCCGAGGTCGGCTCCGGCGTGACGAAGTTCGCCGTCGGCGACCGCGTGGGCGTCGGCTGCATGGTCGACTCCTGCCGCGAGTGCGAGAACTGCAAGGCCGGCCGCGAGCAGTACTGCGTCAAGGGGAACATCCCGACCTACAACGGCATCGGCAAGGACGGCGAACCCACCTACGGCGGCTACTCGCAGAAGGTCGTCGTCGACGAGAACTTCGTCGTCCGCATCCCCGACGGCCTGTCCCTGGACGTCGCCGCGCCGCTGCTGTGCGCCGGCATCACCCTCTACTCGCCGCTCAGGCGCTTCGGCGCCGGCCCCGGCAAGAAGGTCGCCATCGTGGGCCTCGGCGGTCTCGGCCACATGGGCGTGAAGATCGCGCACGCGCTCGGCGCCGAGGTGACCGTGCTGTCGCAGTCGCTGCGCAAGCGCGAGGACGGCCTGAAGCTGGGCGCGGACCACTACCACGCCACCAGCGACCCGAAGACCTTCGAGGAGCTGGCCGGCACCTTCGACCTGATCGTCTCCACCGTCTCGGCCCCGCTGGACTTCGGCGCGTACCTGTCGCTGCTGAAGACCGAGGGCACCCTGGCCAACGTCGGCGCCCCCGAGGAGCCCATCTCCCTGAACCTGTTCTCGGTGATCGGCGGCGGCAAGTCGCTCGCCGGTTCCATGATCGGCGGCATCGCGGAGACCCAGGAGATGCTCGACTTCTGCGCCGAGCACGGCCTGGGCGCCGAGATCGAGCTGATCCGCGCCGACCAGGTCAACGAGGCCTACGAGCGGGTGCAGGCCAGTGACGTGCGGTACCGCTTCGTGATCGACACGGCCACCATCTGAGACCGGACGGTCGCCGTACGCCCCGGGACCCGGGGCGCGCCCCGGCCCCCCTGCCCCCGAGGGCCCCGGCCACGAGCCGGGGCCCTCGGGCGTTCCTGGTGCGCGCGCCCGCGCACCCGGGTACACAGGGGAGTGCACCACGGGTTCACCGCTCCGTCAGGGGAGGCCCGCCATGACCGTGCAGCTGGACCACACCATCGTCGCCTCGCACGACAAGGGCACATCGGCCCGGTTCCTCGCCGGCATCCTGGGGCTGGCGGTCGGCCCGCCCTACGGCCCGTTCCTCCCGGTCGAGATCCCCAACGGCGTCACCCTCGACTTCATGGACAGCCCCGGAGCCATCACGCCGCAGCACTACGCCTTCCTCGTCTCGGAGGACGAGTTCGACGTGATCTTCGGCCGTATCCGGGAGGCCGGGGTGACGTACTGGGCGGATCCCTTCCACAGCCGCCCCGGCGAGATCAACCACCACGACGGCGGCCGCGGCACCTACTTCGACGACCCCGACGGCCACCGGCTGGAGATCATCACCAGGCCCTACGGCAGCGGCGGCTGATCCAACGGCCGGCCCCCGCGGTCAGGCCCCGGCCCGGACCGGCCGGCGCAGCAGGTACACCGCGGCCGTGGTGACCAGGACGCCCATGCACGCGATGAACACCAGCCCGGCGCCCTCCAGGCCGAGCGGTTCCGTCAGCAGCCCGACGCCGATCACCGGGACCGAGATCCCCGCGTACGCCACGACGAACAGCGTCGAGATCACCGCCGCCCTCCGGTCCGCCGGAGACGCCGCGGCCACCGAGGACAGCGCCCCGCGGAACGCCAGCCCCTGCCCGACCCCGCCGACCAGCGCGCTCAGCACCACCAGCGCCAGCAGGTTCCAGTGCAGGGCGCCCGCGAGCAGCAGCAGACCCGCGAACAGCACGGCGCAGCCCAGCGGCAGCGACCGGCCGACGCCGACCCGCCCGACCGCGAGCTGCCCGGCGGTCGAGGAGAAGAAGGCCAGGGCGACGACCAGCCCGCTCACGGCGTGGTCGTGCAGGTCCAGGGACTCGGCGAGGAACGCCGGGCTGACGGCCGTGAACACGCCGAACAGCGCGAACCCGACGAACGACGCGGTCGCCGCCGGGCCGAACACGGCCCGCACCTGCGCGGGCAGCGCGGGCCGCTGCGGCCGGACGGTGCGCAGCGGCCGCAGCTCCCGCACGGTCTCCGGCAGGCGCAGCAGGACGGCGGCCGACAGCACCACCAGGGCCAGGTGCACGGCGAACGGCAGGGTGAGCGGCCAGGGGGCGTACTGGGCGAGCAGCCCGGCCAGCAGCGGCCCGCAGCCGAGACCGCCCATGTTGGCGGCCGTCGCCACGAAGGTGGCCCGGGAGGCGCCGCCGCGGGGTGCCAGCTCCATCACGTACGCCGTGGCCGCCCCCGTGAACAGGCCCGCGGACAGTCCCGACAGCAGCCGGCCCGCGTACAGCCAGCCCAGCCCCGTCGCGCACAGGAAGCAGATGGCGCTGGCCGCCGAGAAGCCGAGGCCGCCCAGCAGTACCAGCCGCCGGCCCACGGCGTCGGAGGCGTTGCCGGCCAGCAGCAGCACGCCGATGACGGCGAAGGCGTACACCGCGTAGACGACGGTCACGGTGAGCTCGGAGAAGCCGAGTTCCGCCTGGTAGAGGGGGTACAGCGGGGTGGGCAGGGTGGTCCCCGCCATGCACACGGCGAACACGGCGCCGGCGAGCAGACAGCGGAGCCATCCCGGACGATCACCGTTCATGTGCCGACGGTATCCCTGCCGAGCCCTGCCATCGGGCCGACAGGACGGTGACCGCGCGGACGCGACGGGTGGCTGTCAGGGGGTGACGGGGTCACCGGCCGTGTCGGTGCCGTCCGGGTCCGGTCCGGCCGCCCGGTCGACGAGCTGTTCGCGGACGTAGTTCCACACCACCGCGATCAGCGCCGCGATCGGCACGGCGAGCAGACTGCCGACGATGCCGGCGAGGCTGCCGCCCAGGGTCACCGCCAGCAGCACCACGGCCGCGTGCAGGCCGAGGCCCCGGCTCTGGATCATGGGCTGGAAGACGTTGCCCTCCAGCTGCTGCACCACGACGATGATGGCCAGCACGATCAGCGCGTCCATGAGCCCGTTGGACACGAGCGCGATGAGGACCGCGACGAACCCCGCGAAGAAGGCGCCGATGATCGGCACGAACGCCGACACGAACGTCAGCACCGCCAGGGGCAGCACCAGCGGCACGTCCAGGATCCACAGGCCCAGGCCGATCAGCACGGCGTCGATCAGACCGACGGCGGCCTGCGAGCGCACGAACGCACCGAGGGTCGCCCAGCCGCGGTCGAAGACGGTCGGCACGTCGGTGGCGAGCCGACCGGGCAGCTGACGGCCGAGCCAGGGCAGGAACCGCGGCCCGTCCTTGAGGAAGAAGAACATCAGGAACAGCGCGAGGACCGCGGTGACGACGCCGTTCACCACCGTGCTCACGCCCGTGACGACCGCGCCGACCATGCTGCCCACGCCCTCCTGGGCGCGGCCGACGGCACTGTCGAACGCCTTGTTGATCTGCGCGTCCCCGATGTTCAGCGGCGGCCCGGCCGCCCACTCGCGCAGGCGCTGGATGCCTTCCACGACCCCGTCGGTCAGCTCGCCGGACTGCGAGGCCACCGGGACGGCGATCAGCGCCACGACACCCGCGGCGAGCAGCAGGAACAGCACGGTCACCACGGACGCGGCCAGCGCGGGTGGCCACCCGCGCCGGCGCAGATACCGGGCGGCGGGCCAGGTCAGGGTGGTCAGCAGCAGCCCGACCACCAGCGGCCACACGATCGACCACATCCGGCCCAGCAACCACAGGGCGACCGCCGTCGCGGCGAACACCAGCAGGAACTCGGCGGACACCCGCGCGCTTATCCGCAGCGCGGCACGGGACTTGTCGGAACTCAGGGGCGCAGTCACGCAGGCACCCTATTGGGTGCCCGCCGAGGGCCGAACCCCCGCGTCACCTCCGGCTTCCCGCCCCAGCCCGCGGCCCGGGCCACCCCCACCGGACAGGAGACCCCGGTCCCGCCGATGCCGCGGTGGCCCGCCCGGTTCTTGTCCGGGTCCTGCTGGTGGTACGGCTCGGCCGGGTGGAAGAGGCGGGCAGCCGCCGCTCCGGCTCAGTGCGGCAGGTTCGCCGGGCTGCCGCCGTTCGCCTCGTAGCCCGCCACCGCCAGCGCCCGGTACACCGCGAACTCCGCCGCCGGGTCGGCGGACAGCGTCCAGGGCAGGGCGCCCACATGACCGTCGATGTGCACCAGCTGGCTCATCGCCTCCGACCAGCGCTCGCTGCGGACCAGGAAGAACACCAGCATGTGCCGCACGTGCGCCAGCATCGGGTCGTCCGGGCGGGCCGAGTGGACCGCGTGCAGCGCGCCGTGCACCGCCTTGGTGACGACCTCGCTCTGCCAGAAGCTGCTGACCAGAGTCACTTCGGGAAGGTGCTCGAACACCGCGAAGAGCGGCATGGCTGCCAGCAGGGAGCCCTGCGGGGCACGGGCCGCCGCGGCCTCCGCGAACGCGTACGCCTCCTGTCGCGAGCCGTGCCACTTCTCGCACCAGTAGTGCAGCGCGGCCAGGTGCGCCCCCATGTGGACCGGGGCGCGGTCCAGGATCTTCAGCCACACCTGCTCGAAGTCCTTCTGCGAGTAGGCCAGTCCGCGGGCCACCGACAGCTCCACGATGTACGGGACCGGGTCGCCCGGGGCCAGCAGCGCGGCCTCGCCGCACGCCGCCCTGGCCTCCTCCATGATGATCCGGAACTCGTCCGTCCCGGGCGTGGCCGTCCGCCACGCCTGCTGGACCAGGAACTCGGCGTGCACCGCGGCGCCGCCCGCGTCCTTGGGCGCCTCGGCCCGCCACACCCGCAGCCACTGGCCGCCCGGTGCGTCGCTCACCCCGCCCGGCCGCCGGGCCAGCTCCAGCGAGGCCGCTCCCGCGAAGGCCTGCACACGCTGCCAGCGGCGCTCGCCCTCCGCCTCCGTGCCCGCGAGGAGCTGCTGGGCCGCGCGGTAGTCCTGCGTGCGCTGCACCACGTCCAGGACGTCCAGCAGGTCCTGGTCGGGGCCGGGCATGCGGATGTCGAGCTCCTCCTCGCGGACGAAGCCGTAGTTCGCCGGGTCCGCCGCGTCCGGGTGGTCGGGCGAGACCAGCCCGACCGCGCCGCGCCTGCGCCGCAGGAAGGGGAGCAGCACGAAGCCCAGCATGACCAGCGCGATCAGGACCCAGAGAATCTCCATGCGTCAAGCGAACCAGACCGCGCCGACAATTGGCCAACCTGCTCCGCGAACCTGTGGAAAACCTCGCCGCGCGGCCGGGCCGGCCCGGGGGAAAACCCTCGGAATCGCCGCTGCGGCGACCGCGTCGCCCCGTCCCACGGCACTCCGCGTCCCGGAGCACTACCCTCGGGCCCATGAGCGACAGGCACATCAGTCAGCACTTCGAGACGCTCGCGATCCACGCGGGCAACACCGCCGACCCCCTGACGGGCGCGGTCGTCCCGCCGATCTACCAGGTCTCCACCTACAAGCAGGACGGTGTCGGCGGCCTGCGCGGCGGTTACGAGTACAGCCGCAGCGCCAATCCGACCCGGACCGCGCTGGAGGAGAACCTCGCCGCCCTCGAGGGCGGCCGCCGCGGTCTCGCGTTCGCGTCCGGGCTGGCGGCCGAGGACTGCCTGCTGCGCACGCTGCTCGCCCCCGGCGACCACGTGGTCATCCCCAACGACGCCTACGGCGGCACGTTCCGGCTGTTCGCGAAGGTCGTCGCCCGCTGGGGCGTCGAGTGGTCGGTGGCCGACACCAGCGACCCGGCGGCCGTGCGCGCCGCCCTCACGCCGAAGACCAAGGCCGTGTGGGTGGAGACGCCCTCCAACCCGCTCCTCGGCATCACCGACATCGCCGCCGTCGCCCAGGTCGCCCGGGACGGGGGCGCCCGCCTCGTCGTCGACAACACCTTCGCCACGCCCTACCTCCAGCAGCCGCTGGCGCTGGGCGCGGACGTCGTCGTGCACTCCCTGACCAAGTACATGGGCGGCCACTCCGACGTCGTCGGCGGCGCGCTGATCACGGCCGACGCCGAGCTCGGCGAGGAACTGGCCTTCCACCAGAACGCCATGGGCGCGGTCGCCGGTCCCTTCGACTCCTGGCTGGTGCTGCGCGGCACCAAGACGCTCGCCGTGCGCATGGACCGGCACAGCGAGAACGCCGCCAAGGTCGCCGACATGCTGTCCCGGCACGCGCGCGTGACGAGCGTGCTGTACCCGGGTCTGCCGGAGCACCCCGGCCACGAGGTCGCCGCCAAGCAGATGAAGTCCTTCGGCGGCATGATCTCCTTCCGGGTCGAGGGCGGCGAGCAGGCGGCCGTCGAGGTCTGCAACCGCGCCAAGGTGTTCACCCTCGGCGAGTCCCTGGGCGGCGTCGAGTCGCTGATCGAGCACCCGGGCCGGATGACGCACGCGTCCGTGGCCGGCTCGCTGCTGGAGGTCCCCGGCGACCTGGTGCGGCTGTCGGTCGGCATCGAGAACGCCGACGACCTGCTGGCCGACCTGCAGCAGGCGCTCGGCTAGGACCCGGGGAGGTCCCGGCCGGATCACCAGCCGGACAGGGGTGGAGTCGTCTCCGACGGCGGCTCCACCCACGGCTGGACGGTCAGCGCCCACACGGTGAACGCCGTGGCGGCCGCGACGAGCACCAGCCACATCAGACGGCGGGCCAGCGCCCTGCGCCGCAGTATCCGGCCGCCCCGGCGCACCGCCTCCGCGTGGATCCCGGGCGGCACGGTGCGCTGCCCCTGCTCCAGCATCCGCCGCAGTGCGGCCTCCCGGTCGGCGCCCCTCATGCCGGGCCCCCGCCGCGCACCGCACGGGCCGTACGGGTCATGACGGCACCGCCTTCGCCGCCGTGACGGCCGGGGCGGGAGGGTGCGGCCGGTGCAGCAGGGCCGACTTCGCGCGGTGGCAGATCGCTCGCACCCGCTCCGGGGACAGCCCGAGCAGGGCCGCCACCTGCTCCTCGGCGACGCCCTCGTGGAGCCGGAGCACCAGGACCAGCCGTTCCTGCGGGGTGAGGGACGCCAGCGGCCCGGCGGCAGGGGCCCGCCGCCGGAAGACGGCGTGGTGGTGCCACGCGCCACGGGCGAAGCGGGTGGCCAGGTACTGCCGGGTGCGGTCGTACGGGTCGTCGCCGCGCAGCCGGTCCCAGCACGCGTACGTGTGCGCCAGCGCCAGGGTCAGCAGGCGCCGCGCGCGGGGGTTGTCGTCCGGGGTCTCGGCGGTGAGCAGGGTGGCGGCGTGCAGCAGCCGCCCGGCCGCGCCCGCGACGAACGCCTCGAACTCACGGGCCCGGCGGGCTGCCTGGACAGCGTGCCGCTCTCGCACCGCGCCTCCCGCCCGACGGCGACCCCGGGGATGCGGTCCCGGCCGTATCGGACGGGGACCCGGTCTCATATCAGACCGGCGACGCCTTCGCGGTCAAGAGCCGCGCAGCACCGGACCGACCCTCACGCGCGCCGCCCGGGCGACGGTGTCGGCGTCCGCCTCCGAGTGCCACGCGCGTGTGCGGTCCGTTCGTACGGCTGGTCAGGACTCCTGCGGGGCCTCCGGGCCCGGCAGCCCCTGCGCCGACATCCGCGAGGACAGCGCGCTGTTGAAACGGGTCAGGAGCGAGCAGAACGCCTCGCGTTCCTCCGGCTGCCAGTCCTGGGTCAGCTCGGCCATCAACTGGCGACGCGAGGAGCGCACTTCCTCCAGGCGGGCCTGCCCGCGCGGGGAGAGCTGCAGTACCACCGCGCGCCCGTCCTCGGGGTGAGAGGTGCGCTTGACGAGGCCGGTGTCGACGAGCGGAGCCACCTGGCG
This sequence comes from Streptomyces sp. NPDC026246, assembly GCF_055567995.1. Taxonomy (NCBI): domain Bacteria; kingdom Bacillati; phylum Actinomycetota; class Actinomycetes; order Kitasatosporales; family Streptomycetaceae; genus Streptomyces; species Streptomyces sp. NPDC026246. The sequence goes on from NZ_JBVHPJ010000003.1 coordinate 324,862, forward strand.
GGTGACCGTCGAGGAGTCGATCCCCATGCTCGCGGCGAGCGCCTTGACGCCCATGGGGCCTTCCTTGTCCAGACGGTTGAGCAGCAGGTAGGCGGCGCGGTCCATGGAGTTGCGCACCTGCCCGACGCCGCCGAGCCGGGTCTGTTCGGCACGGCGGGCGAACAGCGCCACCTCGTGCTGCAGCGTGTCGAGGAGACCGCTGTCACCGACGGTCGTCATGTCCATCGACATTCCAGGTGTTGTGGGCATGGCCGGGGGCTCACTTCGTGGAGGGCTGGCAGATTGGGGGACAGGGTACGCGGCCGGGGGGCGGGCCGTACCGGCGCTGCGCAAAGCGGGTCTCGGAGGTTGGTCACAACGGTCGTTCCCGCCCGTGAACTGCGATGCTGGGAGTCATGAGCTACAGCACGGCTGACTCCTTGCGCTCGGTCACCCTCGACGACGTGCGCGGTGCCCAGAAAATGCTCGCGGGTGTGGCGCGGGCGACCGCGCTGGAGGGCAGCAGGCACCTGTCCCGGATGGTGGGCGCGCCGGTCCACCTGAAGTGCGAGAACCTCCAGCGGACGGGCTCGTTCAAGCTGCGCGGCGCCTATGTCCGGATCTCCGGCCTGCTGCCCGAGGAGCGCGCCGCCGGTGTGGTCGCGGCGAGCGCCGGGAACCACGCGCAGGGTGTGGCGCTCGCGTCGTCGCTGCTCGGCGTGCGTTCGACGGTGTTCATGCCCAAGGGCGCCCCGCTGCCGAAGGTCAGCGCGACCCGGGAGTACGGCGCCGAGGTGCGGCTGCACGGGCAGGTCGTCGACGAGACGCTCGCCGCCGCGCAGGAGTACGCGGCCGAGACGGGCGCGGTGTTCATCCACCCCTTCGACCACCCCGACATCATCGCCGGGCAGGGCACGGTGGGGCTGGAGATCCTCGATCAGTGCCCCGAGGCCGCGACGATCGTCGTGGGGATCGGCGGTGGCGGGCTGGCCGCCGGGATCGCGGTGGCGGCCAAGGCCCTGCGGCCCGACGTGCGGATCGTGGGCGTGCAGGCGGCGGGCGCGGCCGCCTATCCGCCGTCGCTGGCGGCGGGACGGCCGGTGACGGTCGACAACCCGGCCACGATGGCCGACGGCATCAAGGTCGGACGGCCCGGTGACGTGCCGTTCGGCATCATCGGGGAGCTGGTCGACGAGGTGCGCACGGTCAGCGAGGACGAGCTGTCCGCCGCGCTGCTGCTGTGCCTGGAGCGGGCGAAGCTGGTGGTGGAGCCGGCCGGGGCGAGCCCGGTCGCGGCGCTGCTGAGCGACCCCGGCTCCTTCACGGGCCCGGTCGTCGCCGTGCTGTCCGGCGGCAACGTCGACCCGGTGCTGATGGAGCGGGTGCTGCGGCACGGCATGGCCGCGCAGGGCCGCTACCTCGCGGTCCGGCTGCGGCTGACGGACCGGCCCGGCGCCCTCGCGCAACTGCTGGGCGTGTTGTCAGAGGTGGACGCTAACGTCCTGGACGTGAGCCACGTGCGGACCGACCCGCGGCTGGGGCTCACGGAGGCGGAGGTGGAGCTGCACCTGGAGACCAAGGGGCCGGAGCACTGCGCCGAGGTGGGCCGGTCGCTGCGCGACGCGGGCTACACGATCATGGACTGAGGGCTCCGCGGACCGGGTCGGCCCGTCCGGCCGGTCGGGGAGACGCTCGTGGACCGGCCGGCGTTCGGCCGGTCCGGGGACGGTTCGTGATCACGGGGTGCGACGCGCGCAAACTCGTTGTGAGACGCGATACATCGCGTTATGGTGTGTCTGTGAGCAACCTCACCGGACGTCCGTCCGGGAATCCCCGAAGACGTGGAGACTCATATGCCAGGCGCCATCCATGCCGAAGGGCTGGTCAAGACCTTCGGTGACGTCAAGGCTCTGGACGGCGTCGACCTCGACGTGCCCGAAGGCACCGTCCTCGGCCTGCTCGGGCCGAACGGCGCGGGCAAGACGACCACCGTCCGCTGCCTGACCACCCTGCTGCGGCCCGACAGCGGGCGGGCGGTCGTCGCCGGGATCGACGTGCTGAAGGAGCCCGACGCGGTCCGCCGCTCCATCGGCCTGTCCGGCCAGTTCGCGGCGGTCGACGAATACCTGACCGGCCGGGAGAACCTCCAGATGGTCGGCCAGCTCTACCAGATGAAGGCCAAGGCGGCGAAGCAGCGCGCGGCCGAGCTGCTGGAGCAGTTCCACCTCACCGACGCCGCCGACCGCCCCACGAAGACCTACTCGGGCGGCATGCGCCGCCGGCTCGACCTCGCCGCCGCCCTCGTCGTCTCACCGCCCGTGATGTTCATGGACGAGCCGACGACCGGCCTGGACCCGCGCAACCGCCAGCAGCTGTGGGAGGTCATCAAGCAACTGGTCTCCGGGGGCACGACGCTGCTGCTGACCACGCAGTATCTGGAGGAGGCCGACCACCTGGCGCACGACATCGCGGTCGTCGACCAGGGCAAGGTCATCGCCAAGGGCACCTCCGACGAGCTCAAGGCCCGCACCGGCGGGGAGCGCGTCGAACTCGTGGTGCACGAGCGCGAGCACATCGGCACCGCCGCCGAGGTGCTCGCCGGCTTCGGCAAGGGCGACACCACGGTCGAGGAGCACATGCGCAAGCTCACCACCCCGGTCACCGGCGGCGCCAAGCTCCTGGCCGAGGTCATCCGCGAGCTGGACACCCGCGGCATCGAGATCGACGACATCGGGCTGCGCAGGCCCACCCTCGACGACGTCTTCCTGTCCCTGACGGGGCACGTGGCCGAGACCAAGGACGAGGACAGCGACAAGGAGGCCGCGAAGTGAGCGCCGTCACCGACACCGTGCGGGTCGCGCCCACCGCGAACCCGGTCAGCCAGTCGATCCGGGATTCGATGGTGGTCGCCAAGCGGAACCTGATCCGCATGAGCCGCATCCCCGAGATGATCATCTACGGCCTGATCCAGCCGATCATGTTCGTGGTGCTGTTCACCTACGTCTTCGGCGGCTCCATGCAGATCGGCGAGAGCACCAGCGCCACCGCCTACAAGAACTTCCTGATGGCCGGCATCTTCGCGCAGACCGTCACCTTCGCCACCGCCAGCTCCGGCGCCGGCATCGCCGACGACATGCACAAGGGGCTCATCGACCGATTCCGCTCCCTGCCCATGGCACGCGGCGCGGTCCTCACCGGACGCACCCTCGCGGACTCGGTGCAGACGGCCCTCACCCTCGTCGTCCTCGCCGCGGTGGCCCTGCTCGTCGGCTGGCGCGTCGGGTCCGACGGCAGCACCAACGCCGCCAAGGTCCTCGCGGCCTTCGGCCTGCTGCTCCTGCTCGGTTACGCCTTCACCTGGATCGGCGCGCTGATCGGCATGTCCGTGCGGACACCGGAGGCGGCCACCTCCAGCGGCCTGATCTGGCTCTTCCCGGTCACCTTCATCTCCAACGCGTTCGTCGACACCAGCCATATGACCCCGTGGCTGCGGCACATCGCCGAGTGGAACCCGTTCAGCGCCACCGTGCAGGCCTGCCGGGTGCTGTTCGCCAACCCGGGCCAGTCCACCTCGGACGCCTGGCCCATGCAGCACCCCGTGTGGGCCTCGCTGATCTACTCGGTCGTCATCATCGTGGTGTTCCGCACCCTGGCCGTGCGCAAGTACCGCTCCGCGACCGCATGACGAAGCCCCCGGCGCCGCGCGGCGCCGGGGGCAGGTCGATGATCCGGAAAGGGGAGGGTCAGCCCTCGTACGGCTCGGCCTTGAGGATCTTCACCGAGGCCTTCTTGCCGTTCGGCAGCTCGTACTCCGCGTCCTCGCCGACCTTGTGGCCGATCACGCCGGTGCCCAGCGGGGACTGCGGGGAGTAGGTCTCGATGTCGGAGCTGGCGTACTCGCGCGAGGCGAGCAGGAACGTCAGCGTGTCGTCCTCGTCACCGTCGAAGGCGATCGTGACGACCATGCCGGGAGCCACCGCACCGTCGGCGGCGGGCGCCTCACCGACCTTGGCGCTCTCGAGGAGCTGGGTGAGCTGGCGCACACGGAGCTCCTGCTTGCCCTGCTCCTCCTTGGCCGCGTGGTACCCGCCGTTCTCCCGCAGGTCGCCCTCCTCACGCGCCGCGGCGATCTTCGCCGAGATCTCCGCCCGCGCAGGACCAGTAAGGTACTCAAGCTCAGCCTTGAGCTTGTTGTACGCCTCCTGGGTCAGCCAGGTGACGTTCTCGCTGGTCTGGGTCACAGGTGCTCCTCGTAGGTACTGGGAATACAAAGCATCGCCCTACCCAGAAGCATGTTCCTTCACGGAAGGGCGAAACCACGAGCCTAACAATTCAGGGGCCCAAGGGGGAGGACATAAGCGACCAGAATCACGTCCGCGCAGGTCAGCCCTGGCGTATTGCGGGCGACACCCGGCGGCGGTCAGTCGGCGTGGCAGCCCAGCAGCTCGGCCGTCGTCCCCGGCGAGGTCGTGCGGAGCGTGACGACCTTGTCGATGCGGGTCGCGTCGCCCGCGAAGCGGAAGTCGGCCCGGCCGACCTCGGCTCCGTTCTCGGCCTGCGAGCGGACCGTGCAGTAGCCGTCCGTGCCCGCGTCCTTGCGGACCTCCAGGTGCACCCGCACGGACTGCTCGCCCTGCTCGAAGCTGATGACCTCGGCGCTGATCTCGTTCGTGGCGACGTAGTGGTAGCCGAACCAGCCGACGAGCCCCAGCAGGGCCACCGCGAGGACGGCGCCGACGACCTTGAGCGTGCGGTCGGCGCGCTCGTCCGAGGTGCGGCCGTAGCGGCCCTCGGGCGGCCGCGTGCTCGCCGTGGTCATTGATCGTCCTCCAGACAGGGCCGGGACGCGAGTCCCGAAAGGGGCTCCGGGACCCGGTCCCGGAATTATTCGCCCCCCGATTCGGTCACTATAGAAGCCGCCGATTGCGCCGACGCACACCGGGCGCCGACTTACTGAGGATTGAGTCTTGACTGACCAGTTGCGACTGATGGCCGTCCACGCCCACCCCGACGACGAGTCGAGCAAGGGCGCTGCGACCATGGCGAAGTACGTGTCCGAGGGGGTGGACGTGCTGGTCGTGACCTGCACGGGCGGGGAACGCGGCTCCATCCTCAATCCCAAGCTCCAGGGCGACGCGTACATCGAGGAGCACATCCACGAGGTGCGCAAGAAGGAGATGGACGAGGCCCGGGAGATCCTGGGCGTCAAGCAGGAATGGCTCGGCTTCGTCGACTCGGGCCTGCCCGAGGGCGACCCGCTGCCGCCGCTGCCGGAGGGCTGCTTCGCCCTGGAGGACGTGGAGCACGCGGCCGGGGAGCTGGTGCGCAAGATCCGTGCCTTCCGCCCGCAGGTGATCACCACCTACGACGAGAACGGCGGCTACCCGCACCCCGACCACATCATGACCCACAAGATCTCGATGGTGGCCTTCGAGAGCGCGGCGGACACCGAGAAGTACCCGGAGGCCGAGTACGGCCCCGCCTACCAGCCGCAGAAGCTCTACTACAACCAGGGCTTCAACCGCCCCCGCACCGAGGCCCTGCACCAGGCGATGCTCAACCGCGGCCTGGAGTCGCCCTACGGGGACTGGCTCAAGCGCTGGGACGAGTTCGGGATGAAGCAGCGCACGCTGACCACCCACGTCCCGTGCGGCGAGTTCTTCGAGATCCGCGACAAGGCCCTGATCGCGCACGCCACGCAGATCGACCCCGACGGCGGCTGGTTCAAGGTACCCATGGAGATCCAGAAGGAGGTCTGGCCGACCGAGGAGTACGAGCTGGCGAAGTCCCTCGTCGATACCTCCCTCCCCGAGGACGACCTCTTTGCGGGCATCCGCGACAATGCCTGACATGAGCGCAAGCGCAAGCCTGGCAATGACGCACCTCGTCACCCTCGCCAAGGAGGTCGACGAGGACAAGGTCACCCCCGGCGTCCTCGGCTTCATCGTCTTCGCGGCGATGGCCCTGGCCGTGTGGGCCCTGATGAAGTCCATGAGCCGGCACATGAACAGGGTCGAGTTCACCGAGGTCCCCGACCCCAGGGAGCCCTCCGACACGGACGCGTCCCCGGAGGGACCGGCCGGCGCCGCCGACGCGGAGCCCTCGGGCCAGGGCAGGAAGCAGGGCTGACCCCGTCCGGCCAGGGTTCCCCCCGGCCGGACGCGCACCCGTCGGCGGCACGCACCACCGCCGACGGGCGCCGCGCGCATCCCGGAACCGGCCGGTTCCGCCCGTACCCCGGACCCGCCCGCGCCGCCCGTCCCCGGGCTTCCGGCCCGACAGTCCACCGGTATCCACCGGTGGCCCGGAACCTCACGCCCGGGATTCCACCGGTACCCCCATCACCTCGCGGGCGTGCCTGCTCGGGGTCATCCCGAGGCCCCAGGCCTGCCAGCCGGACTCCAGACTCACGCCGCGCTCCAGCAGCAGGGCCCACGCGCCGGCGTAGTCGTCGAGCTTGTCGTCGCGCAGCGGATGGTCCGCCCGGGACAGCCGGGACAGCTCCTCCTGGGCCACCGCCGTGCCGACCTCCACACCGCCCGGCGCCGCGTACGGAAGCAGCGTGCAGCGCAGGAAGCCCGCCCAGTCCCCGCCCCGGCGGTCCCCGTACGACGCGAACAGTTCCGCCGCCTCGTCACACAGGGCCAGCGCCTGCTGCGTGCGGCCGTTGCCCGCGTCCACCACCGCCAGCTCCAGGCACGTCCATGCCTCCCCGTGGGCCACGCCGATCCGCTGGAAGTCCGCGCGGGCGTCGACCAGCAGCTGCCGGGCGAAGCCGGAGTTGCGCAGCGAACCCGTCTGCGCCGCCCGCTGGTCGCGGGTGACCCGCGCCGAGTGGTGACGGGCACAGGCCAGGCCGTAGACGTCCCGCATCCGGGAGAACATCGTCCGCGAGCGCTCCAGCTCCCGCACCGCCCGGTCCAGGTCGCCCGTCTCCTCCAGCGCCTGACCCAGGTAGTACAAGGTCCACGCCTCACCGCGCGCGTCCTCGTTGTCGCGGTGCCGCCCCGCCGCGCCCCGCAGCTCCTCCACCGCCTGCGACGCCTCCCCCGACACCAGCAGCACCCGGGCCAGCTGCGTCAGCGCCCACGCCTCCCCGCGCGCGTCACGGGTCCGGCCGTACAGCTCCAGCGCCGCCCGCAGCTCCGCCTCCGCCCGCGCCACGTCACCCATGCGCAGACCCAGCTGACCCAACTGGAAGTGCGCCCACGCCTGGCCGTGCACCGACTCGCCCCTGCGGTGCAGCACCAGCGACTCCGTCAGCAGCTCCAGCGCCTCACCCAGCCGCGCCCGGTCCCGCTCCACCGCCGCGAGGGCGTGCATCGTCCACGCCCGGTCCGCCGCCAGCTCCGCCGAGGACTGCAGGGCCAGGGCCTCGCGGAGCTTCTGCGACGCCTCCGTCAGATTCCCCTGGTGGTGCAGCGTGATGCCCAGGGAACACAGCGCCCGGGCCGCCCCCGCGTCGTGGTGGGCCTCCCGGTACAGGTCGACCACCGAGGCGAGCGTCGTACGCGCCTTGTCCAGCTCGCCCAGCTGCCGGGCGGCGATGCCCGTGCGCCACTGCACCGAGCGGACCAGCAGCCCCTCGTCCACCGCCTGCGCCAGCTCGCTGATCTCGCCCAGCCGGTACAGGTCGCCGCGCAGCAGGCAGTAGTCGCACAGCGCGCCCAGCAGGTTCAGCACCGCCCCCCGGTCCACGCCCTCGGTGTGCCGCAGCGCCGCCGTGATGAAGCTCGACTCGTCGTCCAGCCAGCGCAGCGCCTCGTCGAGCGAGGTGAAGCCGTACGGGCTGAAACGGTTGGTGCGCGTCGACATGTTGCCGTCGACCATGCGCAGCACCGAGTCGGCCAGCTCCGCGTAGTTCACGATCAGCCGCTCCTGCGCCGCCGCCCGCTCGGCCGGGTCCTCCTCGTCCAGCAGCCGGGCCCGGGCGAAGGAACGGACCAGGTCGTGCAGCCGGTAGCGGTCGCCGCGCACCGGGTCGACCAGACCCGCACGGGACAGGGCCCGCAGCTGACGCGTCGCCTCCGCCTCGTCCGTGGCCAGCAGCGCGGCCGCCGCCGCGGCGCCCAGCGAGGCCCGGCCCGCCAGGGCCAGCCGGCGCAGCAGCCGGCGCACCGTCTCCGGCTGGTCGGTGTAGCGCAGCCACAGGGCCCGCTCCACCGGCTCGACCGGCCCGTACGCCGCCAGGTCCGCGGCCAGCGCACGCGGGGAGCGCACACCGAGGGACGAGCCCGCGATCCGCAGCGCCAGCGGCAGCCCGCCGCACAGCTCCCGCACCCGCTCCGCGGACTCCGCGTCGTACGGCCCGGACCGGTCCTCCGCCACCGCGCCCAGCAGCTCCTCCGCACCGGCCGCGTCCAGCGGCTCCACCGCCAGCCGGTGCACCCGCGCCGGCAGGTCCGCCGGCTCCAGCGGCTCCCGCGCGGTCACCAGCACCAGACTGTCGGACCGCTCCGGGACCAGGGCGCTGATCTGCCCCGCGTCCGAGGCGTCGTCCAGGACGATCGTCACCGGCACGCCCGTCAGATGCTGGTGATACAGCTCGGTCAACCGCCTGACCTGCTGGTCGGGCGAGGAACGCTCCCGGAACAGCAGCTGCTCGCGCGGTGCGCCCAGCCGGTTCAGCAGATGCAGCAGGGCGTCACGCGTGGACAGCGGCGCACCGCGCGGGCCCTCCGCGCGCAGGTCGACGACGCAGGCGCCGCGGAAGTAGTCCTTCAACTCGTGCGCCGCGGCCACCGCGAGGGCCGTGCGGCCACTGCCGGCCGTGCCGTGCAGGACCACCACGGTCGCCCGGGTCTGCGTGCTCGCCCGGGCCGCCTGCACCCACTGCCGGATCTGCGCCAGCTCCCGCCGCCGTCCCGCGAACGGCTCCACCGCCCGGGGCACCTGCGCGAACGACTGCGCCAGCACGTTCCGCCCGCGGGCCGCCGCGCTCTTGTCCGCGCCCCGCAGCCGCGGCCCCGCCTTCTTCGGCCCGGTGGACGCGGCGAGCATCCGCTGCTGGTCCAGGAACGGCCGGATGCCCCGCACCTCCAGCGCCGTCAGCCACTGCAGCCGCAGCTGCTCCGGGCCACCGGGCTGGCCGAGCGCCCCGGCCCTGTGGTGCGCGGCCGGCACGTGCGCGCCGGCCACCTTCGCGACGGTCGCCGCCGCGCCCACCACCGCCACCGTCGCGCCCGCGCCCAGGGCCGTCCCCGTGCCCGTGCCCAGCGCCAGGTCCGCGACGACCGCCGCGACCGCCGCCGCCCCCGCCACCAGCAGGGGAGTGCCCGCGCCCTCCCGAGCGTAGCGCTGCCCGAAGGTCAGCTGCCCGGCCGCGGCCTCGTCCAGGGCGCGCGTGTACGCCTCGTACTCCTCCGACGCGCTGCGCGCCAGCTCGTCGAGCGCCGCGCGGCCCCGCGCGAGCAGCACGCCGCCGTCGGTGCGCCCGCCGGAACGCCGCACCTCCTCCTCCACGGCCCGGGCCAACAACCGCTCGGCCTCCCCCCGATGACCGTCCCGCATGTCACGTCCCCCTCCGGTGGCAACGGCGTTCCCGTCAAGTGTGCTGTGCCCCGCACGCCCTGGGGAGGGGGCACGGTGATCCCGGGCCCCGCGCCCGGCCCGCGCCTCGGGACGCCTGCCGGGTGACACGCGGGGTACTGCGGCAGGATGGACACCATGCCGAACCGACTGGCGCACGAGACGTCCCCCTACCTCCTGCAGCACGCCGACAACCCCGTCGACTGGTGGCCCTGGTCGGAGGAGGCCTTCGCGGAGGCGCGAAGGCGGGACGTGCCCGTGCTGCTCAGCGTCGGGTACAGCAGCTGTCACCGGCGCCAGTGCAAGTGAACGACCAGGTGGTTCTGACCTGGGGCGTTGCCTCTCCCAAGTGGACGCCCGAGCAGTACACTCAGCGTCCGCCAGCACCTGGAGGGAGGCACTCTGGCCGCCGGCGAGTAGGGATGGCTTGAGACCGGAAACACCTCGCAGGTTTGACGTCGGTGTGGGCCGCAGAGCATGTGGCGCACGCGTCAGCGAAGCGATACAAGGAGTCTGGTCTGCGTAAGGTGCCCCGTCTCCCACACACGTCCTACTGGTCGATCCGAGGCAGCCCCGGCATCCCCCCGGAACGTTTCATTTCCTATCCCGATGCTGTTGTCGCTTGACAGAACCTACTGCTCGGCTGGTCCGCGAGAACCCGAGTCGGACGCCTGCTGACTCTACGGCGGAGTTCGACTCGCGCCCCGCGGCCGGGGGTGCCGTACGCCTTCCTGTCGAGGCCTGTTGCTACCGCTCTGTACGGCGCAGGAACTGCAAGCCCAGTACGGCCAGGGCAAGCGTCTGTCCGAGAGACGCGAGCAGGAGCAGGGGCTGAACGACGGGAGAGCACCAGAACGCGGTCGTGCAGACCATGGGCAGGACCAGGTACGTGAACAGGTCCACTGCGCTTTGAAGCCGCTTGCGCACTGTGTGGCCCGCGACGTCGCGGTGGTAGACCTCCCAGCCGAACACCGCGCCGTCGGCGGAGGTGAGCTCCCCCAGGCGGGGTCCCAGCCGGTCGCGGACATAGTCGCCGATCGCCGAGATCTTCTCGTCGTTGGCCAGGTAGGTCCAGCCCAGGATCAGACAGATCGCCGGAACGAAGAGCAGCAGCCGGGACTGTCGGCTCTGGGCGGTGATCGCCACGACCGCGGTGGCTGCGGCGAGCGTGAAGTAGAGCAGGTTGTCGCGAAACCCTATGCGGGTCTTCTGTTCCTCCTTGAGACGGTCGTACTCGGCAAGCAGGACCTTGCTCTCGGTAACGTCGTCCGTGCAGGTCACAGGTGCTCCTCGGCTCGAGTTCAGGATCAGCCGGCGATCTGGAAGGGCGCCAGGCTGTCGGGGCCGTGCCGTTCGATCCAGCTCTTCCCGTCCGCCGCTATCCCCTCCAGGAGGCGGAAGGTGTGGGTGGAGCCGGCCGCGCTGAGGCTGATCTCGGAGATTTCCTGGGGCTTCTCGGTTGGCGCCAGCTGACGGGCTTCGGCGTCCTTGACGCGGATCTTCCTGGCTGGTCCGTTGGCGAGGAGAAGCTCCAGGTCGTAGCCGACGTTGGCGTTCTCCGTCACCTGCACGGAGGTCAGGGCGTCGAACCGGTAGTTGTTCCGCTGCTCGTTCCTGCGCGTCGCGTCGGAGAAGTCGAACTCGGAGCTGATCTCGCGGATGCCGTCCTGGGTGAACAGGAACAGTCGGAAGACGTAGTGCGAGTACCGCCATGGGCCGCCGCGGACCCGGCCGCGTTTGTAGGAGGGAGCCGGGGCCACCAGGATGGTGTGAGTGATCAGGTCGCGCCAGGTGAGCCGGTGGTGTTGGAGCGCCTCCTCGACGAACGACGTCTTGTCGCAGGCGAGCCAAGTCTCCATCTCCTGTTCGCTGGGCCGCTTGTCGTCCAGGAAGGACTGCCAGCGCTGGTAGGCGCTCTGCCGTGCGGCCAGTTGTTCCAGGTACTCCCGATTCTCCCGGTCCAGTCGGTGCTCCTCACGCCGTACCTCCAGCCAACGCGAAGCGGCTGCGTGCCCGGACCAGGCCGCACCGAGCACGGCTAGGAACGCCCACAGAACCTGCTGCCGGGCGGCACCGGTGACCGCTGTGGCGAACGCGGCCAGAGCCGCCGTGCCGAGAACGGCGAGGGCTGCCACGGTCAGGGCCTTAGTCCCGCCCGGAGTCCGGTCCTGGTGGTGCTGATCGAACAGGGTGCCGCTGTTGTAGCGATTCCGGGCATCCTCGGCGAGGTACCGGATCAGCCATTCGACCCGCTCCACACCGATCCGGCTCTCCCGGTAGAGATCCGCGATCTCGGCGGCGAGGCCGCTGCGGATCTGATCCGTGTGGGCGAGCCAGGCGTCCGAGGTGAACCCATGGGGCCTGCGCCTGCTGAAGTAGTGGTCGAACGAATGGCGGACGCGCTTGGTGAACCTGTTCTCGGCGGAGTCCGCATCGGAGTTGGGTACGGAGTCCGGGCCGGGTGCGGAGCCGGAGGCAGGATCGCGTGGGTGGGGGGCGCGCGCCCCGGCCGCGAGGCCCGGCCCGGGCCACCGGCCCCACCAGCGGACGCCGAAGCGGGCCGCGGTCAGGCCCGCGCCGAGTGCCACCGTCAACTCGATGATCGCCTGAGCCGGATCCGTGATCAGCGCCAGAGCCCAGAGGAGCGCACTGCTGACGACGAACAGGACCGCGCGGAGGGGGAGGGCCGCCTTGGCGGCGGCAGCGGTGCTCGGGCGGGGCGGAACGGCCCGTGCCCCGATGGGGGTGGGTGCGAAGTAGGTCCAGACCCGCTGGCCCCGGTCGTTGGCGAAGCGTTCTGCCTTGGCGCGTTCAAGGGTTTCCGCCCACAGGTAGTCCTTCAGGCCTCCGGTGAGCATGAGGTCGAGGTGGCGGAGGATCGCGTCGTGCTGGCGCTGCGGCAGGTCCTGCAACTGCTTCAGCACGCGTCCGGTCTCGCTGTTGGCCGTGCTGAGCGCCGCCAACAGGTCGAAGGTGACGCGTAGGGCTTCCGTCCACTCGTCCTCGGCGTAGTCCCGCACGCGTCCGGCGGTGTAGCGCAACCGCTGAACCTCTTCGTCGCTCAGGTCGTGGTGGGTACGTCCGCTGAGCATGGCCAGCACCCAATGGAAGCGCACCTCCGTGCCGTCGTGGCCGTGGGCGATCGCATCAGTGATCATTTCCCGGGCGCGACTGGGGACGCCGTCCTCCAGGAGTCGCACGCCGACCCGGTACTTCTCCTGCGGCGAGGCGTCCGGGTGGACGATGTAGACGTGGGAGTCGTGGACGGTCTCGGCCTGAATCCCGACGGTGGAGTATGCGGCCGAGTTGTACGAATCCGAGCTGTACGTGGCACTGTCGTCGCGGCTCATGCCAGGCCACCACCGGCCGCAGCGACCAGGGGTGCCAACGCGGCGACCAGCGCGGGGCATTCCGCGACCAGTCCACGCAGCCTCTTGAGCGCAAGGACGGTCTGCTTCGACGACCCAGGGGCACGCTCTCCGGCCGACCGGAGAGAGGATTCCAGATCGGTCAGGGCCGCCTGGTAACTGTCCTCGTCGAGCACGCCCTCGGCACGGTGCCACCTCAGCTGGTCACGGAACCCGTTCAGTTCCGTGACCAGGTCCGTCGGACCGGATGCCTTCGGGGCCGTGCCCATGTGGACATTGCTGCCCGTGACCGAGCTGGCCATGATGCCGACGGTGCTGTTGTGAGCGGTGTTGACGACCCCCCGGTCCAATCGCTCGACCGATCGGTCCCTGTCGTCCCGGGTCATCGCGGACTGCATGGCGGACTCCCCCTGCTCGTTCACCAGTTCCACTGCCAGGCGGAGGGCGAAAGCCGCCGCGTTCGCCGCGGCCCGAGGCTGCCAGTTGCGGTCGTCCGAACTGTTCTTCGTGCCGTCCGCCCGGTCGCTTATTCCCCGGACGATGACCACGGGAGCTCCGCTGAGATGGCCGGCCTGGGCCACACCGGCGGCCTCCATCTCGATGGCGAGCGCATCGTTGTAGTGCTGCCGGATCCACTTCGCCTCGGCCGAGATCCTCGAGTTCTGGACTATCTCGCCGGCGGCGACAGCCCCGAAACGCACCTGCGGTCGGTCCTCGTGACCAGGCGGGGGATCCGCCCAATCGTCCAGACGGGCCAGGTGCGAGGCGAGCTGGCTGATACCGTGCGGCGCTTCCCACACCCGGGGGCGGGCTTTGAGCCCATCGTCCTCGCTGGTGCCGCCGTGGTAGGCGTACACATGAGACGCCACCACCACGTCACCCAGCCTCGTGGCATCCCACAGGGCGCCGGCGACCCCGACGAACAGCACGACCGCGGGCGAGAACTGTTGGATCGCGCGCTCCGCGATCACCGCGGAGGACTGGTTTCCCTTGCTCGTCAGCCCGAGCGCGACACGGCACGACGTGCCCTTCACAACGCCCACTTCAAACCGGGTACCACTCTTGTGGAGATGTAATCGAAGATCCACCAGCCTCTCGCGCACCGACTGGTACTCAAGGTTGAGGGCGGTGAGAATCACCACCAGGTCTTTCGACATCTACTCCTCTTCCCCTGTCGTGTGGGGTCGGATCAGCGGTGGGAACAGCACGGTGTTCGGCCCGGCCCGGTACAGCCGCGCGGGCCTCCCCCCTGTGGCCTTGCGGTCCGCGCCCGTGGGAACGATGAATCCCTTCGCGGCCTGGACCTTCCGGTAGAAGTTGCGGGTGTCGAGCGGAGTGCCCCAGACGGCCTCGTACACCTGCTGGAGCTCCGCGATGGTGAAGTTCTCCCCGCAGAAAGCGGTGGCCAGCGCCGAGTACTCGATCTTGGCGCGCGCGCGTTCGATCCCGTCTTCGGCGATGCGGCGGTGGTCGAACGCGAGAACGGTCTCGCCGGACAGGACGGCGTCCGCGGGAATCCACGCGGCCTCGGTGGCATCCGTCCCCGCGACGGGATCGGGCAGCCCCGGTGCGATCGCCAGGTGAGCTACGGAGACGACTCGCCCCCGCGGGTCGCGGCCCGGACTTCCGTACACGGCCAGTTGCTCAAGGTGCACCCAGCCGGAGGTCAGTGCCGTTTCCTCGCTCAGCTCGCGGTGGGCGGCGTCGAGGATCTCCTCGTCATCGTGGTTCAGAAATCCTCCCGGCAGCGCGAGGGCGCCCTGGAAGGGTTCTTCGCCCCGTTCCACCAAGAGCACGTGCAGACGACTCTCCCGCAGCGTCAGGATCACGAGATCGACTGTCAGCAGGACGGGAGGTGGTGACCATGTGTCATCTGACATGCTGTGCAGAGTAGTTCAGATACTGTCACTTGCACAAGAAGTCGGGACGGCGCGATCGATGCACCACTCGCCCCCAAGGGGCCTGGCGTGGCTGAATGGCCGGCGGTCCAGTCGGCGGTTCCGGGGCAGTGGGACCCCGACCCGGCCGAGTGTGGCGGGCTCGGCACGATGTTCCCGTTCTGCTACCAGTCGGGTACTCTGCGTGTCACTAGCGAGGGCGTGTGAGTCGTCGGCCAGCAGAACACGGCAGGCTCTCCCCGGGGGCCAAAACGATCTCGTCGAGCGCGACACCGCGGACAACGTGATGCTGATCTGCGCCGACGAGCACGACGAGATCGACGCGCCGGAGACCCTCGACGTCTTCACCGTCGAGAAGCTATTCGCGCTCGTGCACGCTCACGAAGACCGGATCAAGCACGTCACCGGCATCGCACCGGACCGTACGACCACTGTGCTGCGGATGATCGGTCAGGTCCGGGGGCAGCAAGTCGAACTGACCCAACAGACAGCGCGTCCGCCGTCCACATCTCGGGCGACCGCGTCCCTCTCTTCCTGGAGTCCTACCCCCGCCATGGAATTGCGATCGAGCTCCGTCACGTACTGGGCGAAGCCACGATCGACCTCCGCGACGTCCCCAGGGAGGACGGGACCAGCGGCGAGTACTACAGCCGGGCGAAGGCCGTGGCCGACAAGAAGCTCAACGAGGGCCCCGGCGAGAACGCACAGGTCGGCACCTGGTTGAAGCTGTCCAGCTTCCCTCCGGACCGCCTACCACGGGTCCGGGACGAGTTGGGGGTCGATACCCAGAGGTCCCCGGTTGCGGACATGTCTCCGCCCGCAGGGCGTCGGAGGCGCCGAGGGTGCGGGCGATTCCTCGTTGCTCACAGGGCCCCGAGGTCGACCGTGACAGGGAATGGCGCGGTGGCCTTCACGGTGCCGGTGAACACCTCGCCGTCCCGGTACGCCCTGGTGGCTGGGTCGAGGACGTAGGTGTAGACGATCGGAACACCGGTGGCGGACTGCTCAATGCGCCAGTAGAAGGGGATGCCGGCCTTGGCGTACTGGTCCACCTTCACGATCCGGTCGGTGGTCTCCGAACCGGGCGATACGACTTCGACGATCAGGAGTACGTGCTCGGGGCGGGTGGGCGTGAGGTCGATGGTCTCCGCCCGGTAGACGGTGACGTCCGGTCGGCGGTTGGTGAGTGGAACGTCCTGCAGGCGGACGTCGAAGTCCGTGTCGGCGTTCCAGTCCGGGCCCGCGGCGGCGTCCAGGGCATTGGCCAAGAGCCGAGCCAGCCGGTTGTGCCGCTTGGAAGCGCTCGGGCTCACGACGACCATCCCGTCCACGATCTCGATGCCGGCGCACTGCTCCTCGGACCAGGAGTCGTACTGTTCCGCGCTGATCTGCGTGTGCATCCACGCGGGCGCCACCATCTCGGCGGTCATGAAGTACCTCCTTCGAGGATGCGGTGCTGCTCGACTCAGCGTACTGCCCGCTTCCAGTCGGGCACCGGCTTTGGGTCGGGGCAGAACCTCCAGCGTCCGCAGGGCGGCCGGGGGTGCAAGAGGGGGGTCCGCATTCACCACGTGATGGCGCATCGATGCAAATCGGCCAAGTAGGGCGAGGGCTTCCGGGTCGAACGGGCAGGACCGTGTCGGCGTGAGAGGCTGGGTCGTATGAACCGGTTGGCTGGTGTGACCTCGCCTTATCTGCTTCAGCATGCCGACAATCCGGTCGATTGGTGGCCGTGGGGGCCGGAGGCATTCGAGGAGGCGAGACGGCGCGATGTACCCGTTCTGTTGTCCGTCGGATACTCCGCGTGCCACTGGTGCCATGTGATGGCGCACGAGTCGTTCGAGGACCAGCGGACCGCCGAGTACCTCAACGCCCACTACGTCAGCGTGAAGGTCGACCGCGAAGAGCGTCCCGACGTCGATGCCGTGTACATGGAGGCCGTGCAGGCCGCGACGGGCCACGGTGGGTGGCCCATGACCGTGTTCCTCACGCCCGAGGCCGAGCCGTTCTACTTCGGTACGTACTTCCCGCCCGAGCCCCGGCAGGGCATGCCCTCGTTCCGGCAGGTGCTGCAGGGTGTCAGCCAGGCGTGGGAGGAGCGGCGGGACGAGGTCACCGAGGTGGCCGGGAAGATCGTCCGGGACCTGGCCGGGCGGGAGATCTCCTACGGGGACGCGCAGACGCCGGGGGAGCAGGAGCCGGCACAGGCGCTGCTCGGGCTGACCCGGGAGTACGACGCGCAGCGCGGCGGGTTCGGCGGGGCGCCGAAGTTCCCGCCGTCGATGGTGCTGGAGTTCCTGCTGCGCCACCACGCCCGCACCGGCGCCGAGGGCGCCCTGGAGATGGCGGCCGACACCTGTGAGCGGATGGCCCGCGGCGGCATCTACGACCAGCTCGGCGGCGGCTTCGCCCGCTACTCCGTCGACCGCGACTGGATCGTGCCGCACTTCGAGAAGATGCTGTACGACAACGCCCTGCTGTGCCGGGTCTACGCCCACCTGTGGCGTGCCACGGGCTCGGAGCTGGCCCGGCGGGTCGCGCTGGAGACGGCCGACTTCATGGTGCGCGAACTGCGCACGAACGAGGGCGGGTTCGCCTCCGCGCTGGACGCCGACAGCGACGACGGCACCGGCCGGCACGTCGAGGGCGCGTACTACGTGTGGACGCCGGAGCAGTTGCGCGAGGTGCTGGGGGAGCAGGACGCCGAGGTGGCCGTCCGGTACTTCGGCGTGACCGAGGAGGGCACGTTCGAGCACGGTCAGTCCGTGCTGCAACTGCCCGTGCAGGACGGACTGTTCGACGCGGAGCGGATCGCATCGATCCGCGAGCGGCTGCTGGCGGCGCGGGCGGAGCGCCCGGCGCCCGGCCGGGACGACAAGGTCGTCGCCGCGTGGAACGGGCTCGCGATCGCCGCGCTGGCCGAGACGGGTGCCTACTTCGACCGGCCGGACCTGGTCGAGGCCGCCGTGGCCGCCGCCGATCTCCTGGTGCGGCTGCACCTGGACGAGCAGGCGCGTCTGACGCGTACCAGCAAGGACGGGCACGCGGGTGCCAACGCCGGTGTCCTGGAGGACTACGCGGACGTGGCGGAGGGCTTCCTGGCGCTGGCGTCGGTCACCGGCGAGGGGGTGTGGCTGGAGTTCGCCGGGTTCCTGCTCGACCATGTCCTGGCCCGGTTCACGGACCCCGAGTCGGGTTCGCTGTTCGACACGGCCGCCGACGCCGAGCGGCTGATCCGGCGGCCGCAGGACCCGACCGACAACGCCACGCCGTCCGGCTGGAGCGCGGCGGCGGGTGCCCTGCTGAGCTACGCCGCGCACACGGGTTCCGTGCCGCACCGCACGGCCGCGGAGAAGGCTTTGGGCGTGGTGAAGGCGCTGGGGCCGCGTGTGCCCCGGTTCATCGGCTGGGGGCTCGCCGTCGCGGAGGCCGTGCTGGACGGTCCGCGCGAGGTGGCGATCGTGGGGCCGTCGCTGGACGACGCGGGCACGAGGGCCCTGCACCGCACGGCGCTCCTGGGGACGGCGCCGGGTGCGGTCGTCGCCGTGGGCGTGCCGGGCAGTGCGGAGTTCCCGCTGCTCGGCGACCGTCCGCTGGTCGGTGGTGAACCATCCGCCTATGTCTGCCGTAACTTCACATGTGACGCACCGACGACGGAAGTTGAACGGTTGCGTGCGGTGCTGAGCGACTGAAGTCGGGAATCAACGGAAACACGCTCTTTATCGGAACAGCCCCCGGGCTTCACAGTTCCCCCCTAATCTCTGCACGGTGACGTGACGGGTAAGGGCCGCATCGGCACACCGTCACGACGGGGGCTTAGGGATCTGGGGGGATCTGCTTGCTGACGTCTGTCTTCATCGCTGCCGTTTCGCTGGCTCTGTTCTGGATGGCGGCGTTCACCTTGTGGTGGCAGATGCACGCCTGGCGCACGCCGGAAGTGCTCGCCTCCACGCGGTTCAGCAGTCCGGACGGGGACGAGCACGTCTCGTTCTCGCTGCTGCTGCCGGCGCGGCACGAACAGGCGGTGCTGGACCACACCATCCAGCGGCTGCTGGAGTCGAGCCACACCGACTTCGAGATCATCGTGATCGTCGGGCACGACGACCCGGAGACCACCGCCGTGGCCGAACGCGCCGCGGCGCGTGACCCACGGGTCCGGGTCGTCGTCGACACCCACGAGAAGAAGAACAAGCCGAAGGCCATGAACACGGCGCTGCCGCACTGCCGCGGCGACGTCGTCGGCGTCTTCGACGCGGAGGACCAGGTCCATCCCGAGCTGCTCGCCCACGTCGACCACGCCTTCCGCACCACCGGCGCCGACGTCGTGCAGGGCGGGGTGCAGCTGATCAACTTCCACTCCAGCTGGTACAGCCTGCGCAACTGCCTGGAGTACTTCTTCTGGTTCCGCTCACGGCTCCACCTGCACGCGCAGAAAGGTTTCATTCCGCTCGGCGGCAACACGGTCTTCGTCCGCACCGACGTCCTGCGGCAGGCGGACGGCTGGGACCCGGACTGCCTCGCCGAGGACTGCGACCTCGGGGTGCGCCTGTCCAGCGTCGGCAAGAAGGTCGTCGTCGCCTACGACTCCGACATGGTGACCCGCGAGGAGACCCCGGGCTCGCTGATGTCCCTGCTGAAGCAGCGCACCCGCTGGAACCAGGGCTTCCTCCAGGTGTACCGGAAGAAGGACTGGAAGCAGCTGCCCACCCTCGGGCAGCGGCTGCTGGCCCGCTACACCCTGATGACGCCGTTCATGCAGGCCTTCACGGGCCTGATCATCCCGCTGAACGTGGCGATCGCGCTCTTCCTCGACGTACCCGTCGGGATCGCCTTCATCACCTTCCTGCCGGCCGTCACCGCCCTGGTGACCTTCGTGTTCGAGATCGTCGGACTGCACGACTTCGGCAGGCAGTACGGGCTGCGCGTACGCCTCGTGCACTACCTGAAGCTGGTCGTGGGCGGTCCCTTCTACCAGGTCCTCCTCGCCGGCGCGGCCCTGCGCGCGGTCTGGCGCGAGCAGCGCGGCCGCAACGACTGGGAGCTGACCAGCCATGTCGGGGCGCATCTCGACGAGACGGCCGTGACCCGGCCGGACGTGACCCGAGAGGACGTTCCCGCGTGACCTCCACCCTTCCCGCGGCGGCCTCCGCGAAGGTCCCCGCACAGCGCCGGCCCGCGCCCGGCACCACCGCGCACCGTCGTCCCGAGCCGCCGGGCCGGCTGCGTTCCTCACGGCCCGACCTGCTCCTGTGCGGGGTGCTGCTGCTGGCGATCCTCGTCGTGCAGGGCTGGAACATCGCCGACTACCCCGCCCTCAGCGACGACGAGGGCACCTATCTCGCCCAGGCCTGGTCGGTGCAGCAGGGCGACGGCCTGGCCCACTACACCTACTGGTACGACCATCCGCCGCTCGGCTGGATCCAGATAGCCCTGCTGACCTGGATCCCGGCGCTGATCAGCCCCGAGTCGATGACGGTGGGCACCATGCGCGCCGCGATGCTGGTGATCAGCGGCATCAGCGCGGTCCTGGTCTACGTGCTCGGCCGCAGGCTGGCCCTGCCCCGCTGGGCGGCCGGGCTCGGCATGGCGCTGTTCGGCCTGTCCCCGCTGTCGGTGGTCCTCCAGCGGGAGATCTTCCTCGACAACCTCGCGGTGATGTGGACGCTGCTGGCGTTCACCCTGGCCGCCTCCCCGAACCGCCACCTGTGGCACCACTTCGGCGCGGGCATCGCGGCCGCCACGGCCGTGCTGACCAAGGAGACGATGCTCGTCGTCCTGCCGGCCCTGTTCCTCACCATGTGGCGGCACAGCCACCGCGACACCCGCAAGTTCGCCCTCACCGGCGCGGTGACGGCCTGCGCCCTGATCGGCTTCTCGTACCCGCTGTTCGCCCTGCTCAAGGGCGAGCTGCTGCCGGGCGCCGGGCACGTCTCCCTCTGGGACGGCGTCACGTACCAGATGACCCGCCCCGGTTCGGGCTTCATCCTCGACCAGGGCTCCGGCTCCTGGGGCGTGCTCCAGTCGTGGCTGTACTACGACAAGATCCTCCCCCTGGGCGGCCTCGCGGGCGCGCTGCTGCTCCTGGTCACCTGGCGCTGGTCGGTCACCGCCCGCGCCCTGGCCGGACCCGCCCTGGCGGTGGCGATCTTCGCCGCGCTGGCCCTGCGGCCCAACGGCTACCTGCCCGCGATGTACGTCATCCAGGCCCTGCCGTTCCTCGCCCTGGTGCTGGCCGGAGGGACCGCCTCCGTCGCCCACGCGGTGCTCAGGCGCCGCCGCTCCGAGGCGGAGAAGCGGCACATCCGCGTGGGCCGCTACGCGCTCGCCACCGTCCTCGCCCTGGCCGCCGGCGCCTATGTGGTGCCCCGCTGGTACGACGGCGCGCACACGGCCGTCACCACCGACGCCAACGCCCCCTACCGGGCGGCCTCCGCGTGGCTGGCCACCGAGGTCGAGGACCCGGAGCGCACCCGCGTGCTGGTCGACGACGCCCTGTGGCTGGACCTGGTGCACCAGGGCTACCGGCCCGGGCTCGGCGTCATCTGGTTCTACAAGGCCGACCTCGACCCGGCGGTGACGAAGACGATGCCGCGCGGCTGGAAGGACCTGGACTACGTCGTGGCCTCGCCCACCGTGCGGCGGGACGCGGCCGACCTGCCCAACGTCAAGGCCGCCATGGAGCACTCGGACCCGGTCGCCACCTTCGGCACCGGCGAGGACCGCATCGAGATCCGCCGCATCCACACGTCCGCCGGAGGCGCGCGATGAGCCAGGAGTACACCGCCCCCCGCGAGGTCGTCGAGACCGCCGAGGTCCCCGAACCGGGCGCCGTCACCATCGTCGTACCGACGTTCAACGAGTCCGCCAACGTGCGGCAGTTGCTGCGCCTGATCACCGACTCGGTACCGGCCCGGCTGCCCTGCGAGGTGGTGTTCGTCGACGACTCCACCGACGACACGCCCGCGGTCGTCGAGCAGGCGGCGCAGGACTGCCCGTTCCCCGTGACGGTGCTGCACCGCGAGGAGCCGGCCGGCGGGCTCGGGGGTGCGGTCGTCGAAGGACTGAAGGCGGCCACGTCCGACTGGATCGTCGTCATGGACGGCGACTGCCAGCACCCGCCGTCCCTCGTGCCCGACCTGGTCGCCACGGGCGAACGGGCCAACGCGGGACTGGTCGTGGCCTCCCGGTACATCAAGGGCGGCAGCCGGGCCGGGCTCGCGGGCGGCTACCGCATCGCCGTCTCGCGCGGGGCGACCTGGCTGACCAAGGCGCTGTTCCCGCGGCGGCTGCACGGCATCAGCGACCCGATGAGCGGCTTCTTCGCCATCCGCCGCAGCGCGGTCACCGCCGAGGTCCTCCAGCCGCTCGGCTACAAGATCCTCCTCGAACTCGCCGTGCGCAGCAGGCCCCGCACGGTCACCGAGGTGCCGTTCGTCTTCCAGGACCGCTTCGCGGGGGAGTCGAAGTCGACCGCGCGGGAGGGGATGCGCTTCCTGCGCCACCTGGCCGGGCTGCGCGCCGCCTCACCGGTCGCGCGGATGGTGGGCTTCGGCCTGATCGGGCTGACCGGCTTCGTGCCGAACCTGCTGGGGCTGTGGGCCCTGACCGCGCTCGGCATGCACTACGTACCGGCGGAGGTCCTCGCCAACCAGCTCGGCGTCGCCTGGAACTTCCTGCTCATCGAGCACCTGCTGTTCCGCGAGCGGCGCCGGCACCGGCGCTGGTGGGACCGGGCCGGGCGGTTCGCCCTGCTGGCCAACGCCGACCTGGCCCTGCGCATCCCGCTGATCGCCCTGTTCGTGCACCGGCTGCACCTGGGCGTGCTGTCCGCCACCGCGCTCGCGCTGGTGACGACGTTCGTCCTGCGCTTCGCGGCGACCGAAGCGCTGGTCTACCTGCCGCGCCGGGGACGTGAGAAGCCCGCGCGCGACGAACGCACCGCAAGGAGAGCCGCGTGAACCTCCGTCGCAGAACGACCGCACTGCTGTCCGTGGCCGGCCTCACCGCGGGTCTGCTGCTGACCGCGCCCCAGACCGCGTCGGCCGCCAACCTGATCAAGAACCCCGGCTTCGAGACCGCCGGCAGCGGCGACATGCCGTACTGCTGGGAGAGGTCCGGCTGGGGCGACAACGACTTCACCTTCACCACCACCGCCGACGGGCACACCGGCACCAAGGCCATGAAGGTCGAACTGACCCGGCGCGTCGACGGCGACCGCAAGGCCCTGATCACCGAGTCGGCGGCCTGCGCCCCGGTGGTGACGCCGGGCAGGCAGTACGACCTGGGCCTCTGGTACAAGACGACCACGCCCGACGCGGCGATCACCCTGTTCCGGCACGACACCACGGCCGGCTGGCAGTACTGGACCGACCTCAAGACCCTGGACATGGCGGGCGAGTGGACCGAGGCCACGGTCCGCACCCCCGAGGTCCCGGCCGGTACCGACCGCATCTCCTGGGGCGTGTCGGTCTACGGCACCGGCTCGGCCACCACCGACGACTACACGATGGACCAGGTGCCCGACCCGGTCCTGCCGCCGCAGTGCACCGGCACGGCGGAGCAGTGCGCGAACGGCAAGTGGGACGTGCTGCCCACCCAGAACCCGGTCCGCTCCATGCACTCCGTCGTCCTGCACAACGGCAAGGTGCTGCTGATCGCCGGCTCGGGCAACGACGAGTCGATGTTCGAGGCGGGCACCTTCACCTCGGCGGTCTACGACCCGGCGAACGGCTCCTACAGGATCGTCCCGACACCGAAGGACATGTTCTGCGCCGGGCACGTCCAGCTCCAGGACGGCCGGGTGCTGGTGATGTCCGGCAACAAGGGCTACCCGACCGCGGACGGCCGCATCGGCTACCAGGGGTACAAGGACTCGTACGTCTTCGACCCGGAGACCGAGACCTACACGAAGACCAACGACATGAACGACGGCCACTGGTACCCCTCGGCCACGGTCCTCGGCAACGGCGACGTCATCTCCTTCGGCGGCCTGCGCGAGGACTCCACCGGCTCGGTCGCCGCCGAGCTGTTCTCCGAGGCCGAGCAGCAGTGGCAGCCGCTGTGGAAGGTCAACCAGACCTGGTCGTACTGGGGCCTGTACCCGTCGATGATCCTGATGCAGGACGGCCGCCTGTTCTACTCGGGCAGCCACGTCTTCGGCAACAACATCCCCGGTACCGGCTCGGCGATCTACGACTACGCCGCCAACACGATCACGCAGGTCCCGGGCCTGCGGAAGAAGGACGAGCGCGACCAGTCGGCCAGCGTGCTGCTGCCCCCGGCGCAGGACCAGAAGGTCCTCACCCTCGGCGGCGGCAACATCGACTCCAACCCGCAGGCCAACCGCCTGACCGACATCATCGACCTCAAGCAGCCGAACCCGTCGTACGTGGCCGGCCCGCCGATCCCGCAGGGCACGGTCGACCTGGGCAACGGGCCCGTCCCGCAGACCGGGGACCAGGGGAAGATGTACGTCTCCGCGGTGCTCCTGCCGGACGGCAAGGTCCTGGAGACGGGCGGTGCCCTCCACAACCGCGCCGACCCGGTCTACGAGACGTCGCTCTTCGACCCGGTGACGGAGACCTTCGACCCGGTGGCCGTCGACCCCGAGGCGCGCGGCTACCACTCCTCGGCGTTCCTGCTGCCCGACGGCCGCGTGATGACCACCGGCGACAACCCGGGCAACGGCTCCTGGAACCACGACGTGTCGGTCTACAGCCCGCCCTACCTGTTCAAGGGCCCGCGCCCGCAGATCACGTCGGTCATCGACACCGAGTGGACCTACGGCGACACCCAGCGCATCACGGTCGACCGGCCCATCGCCAAGGCCGAGTTGATCCGCCCGGCCGCGGTCACGCACTCCTCCGATCCGAACCAGCGGTTCGTGGACCTGCCGCTGTCGGTCGACGGCGACAACGTCGACCTGAACGTGACGAGCAACCCCGACCTGGCCCCGCCCGGCTGGTACATGCTCTTCGCGGTCGACGCCAACGGCGTGCCGTCCGTGGCGAAATGGGTGCACCTGCAAGGTCCGCAGGCCCTGAAGGCGACGGACGCCTCGGCCCACGTCCACGACTTCGCGGACGCGCCGAAGGGCAAGGTGACGGGCCCGGGCAGGAAGCGCACCTCGCAGAAGGTCGGCCCGGCGGTCTCCGGCTGCGACCGGCACTACGGCTCGATCAACGTCTGCGTGCCGACGCGCTTCCCGGCGGAGGTGAAGAAGACGGCGGCGGCCCGCTGCGACTGGCTCGAGAAGAACGACTACGGCCGCCTGGAGGTCAACGGCAGGGACGACCCCCTGGGCCTGGACCGGAACAAGGACGGCGTCGCCTGCGGCAAGGGGGACCTGGTCAGGCGCTAGGGGCGGCACGCCCCCTCAGGGGCGCGGGAAACCGCGCGACCGGCCACGACGGCCGCGCGGTGCCCCACGCTCCTCAACCCTCCACGGCGCTCGGACCGAAGCTCACCACGGCCCGCTCCACGATGGCCTCCAACTGCTCGTGGTGCGCACCCTTCCAGTAGGCCCGCCCGCACGCACCGCACCGCGCGAAGACGTCGTAGGTCGCCTGTGTGCCGTGTTCGAGCTGGTCGGCGACCTCCTCCTTGGTCGCCCGGCGCAGCAGCCCGTTGCAGGCGGTGCAGCGCGTCCAGGGGCGCAGCTCGGGCCGGAACCGGTCCAGGACGTCGTCGAGCTGCTCCGCGGGCCGGGTGCTGTACACGAACGCCCCGGCCCACAGCTCGCGCCGGCGCAGCAGCCCCCGGTCGCGGCTCAGCATGACCCGCTGCTCGGCGGCGGAACGGGCGGCCAGGGCGGGGTCGCCGATGTCGGTCGACTCGTAGGCCGTGTCGACGCCGAGCAGGCGCAACCGGCGGGCCAGCGTGCCGAGGTGGACGTCGAGGAGGAAGCGCAGGGGAGCCCCCGGCACGCGCTGCGGGCGGGTGACGGCCCGCACCTCCACCGACTCCCCGGCGACCGGGACGTGCGAGACCGGAACCTCGCGGCCGTCGGCCAGCAGGACGCCCACCTCGGTCAGCGGCACGCCCAGGGACTCGACGACGTGGCCGAGGCTGGAGACGCCGTCGGTGGCGGCCCGCACGGTGCCGTCCCGGCGGGCGCGGGGGACGAACACGTGCAGGAGGGGCGCGAATTCGACGTGGATCTCGGGACCGTTCACCCGGTCAGGATGTCACGGGGACGGGCGCCGGCCGCGGGGATCTCCGGCCGGCAGGCCGCGCTCGAGGACGTCCAGGGCCCGGTCGGCGAGCTGCCGGATGTCGTCCCGGTGGCCGGTCTCGGCCCAGTAGCGGGAGACCTCCATGAGGCCGCTCACGACGGCCGTGGAGAACACCCGCAGTTCCAGGCTGTCCGGGGCGAGCCCGGAGCGTTCGGCCAGGGCCCGGCGCAGGAGGTCCCCGGCGCCGGCCATGCTCTCCGTCATCCGGGCGCGCACGGCGGGCACCTCGACGCCCAGCCGGGCCCGCAGCCGGGTCACCTCGGGCTCCTCGGCGAGGCTGAGGTCCAGGGCCGCGCGCAGCACGTGCCGCAGGACGTCCGCCCACGGCTCGTCCGCCGGGCGGGCCCGCAGCTCCGCCGCCATGACCGCGTCCCACTCGTCGCCGACGACGATGTCCTCCTTGGCGGGGAAGTACCGCAGGACCGTCGACGGCGACACGTCGGCGCGCCGGGCGATCTGCCCGATGGTCGTGGCGTCGTAGCCCTGTTCCTCGATCAGCGCGTAGGCCGCGACGCGGATCGCCCGGCGGGTCCTGGTCTTCTTCCGCTCCCGGAGCCCCGGCTGGGGGCGGTCGGGGCGGGTGGTGCGTGCGGCCGTCATGTCCGTCATTCTCGGACACCGGCCGCGCGCACGGCCCACGCCGGGAGGGCTAACCGTGCTGGTAGGCGACCAGGGAGATGCCCACGTAGTGCGCGATGAAGGCCGCGAGGGTGAAGGAGTGGAACACCTCGTGGAAGCCGAACCAGCGGGGGGACGGGTTCGGCCGCTTGATGCCGTAGACGACACCGCCCGCGCTGTAGAGCAGGCCGCCGATCACGATCAGGACGAGGACGGTGATGCCGCCGGTGCGCATGAAGTCGGGCAGGTAGAAGACGGCGGCCCAGCCCATCGCGATGTAGCACGGCGTGTAGAGCCAGCGCGGGGCGCCGACCCAGAAGACGCGGAAGACGATGCCGGCCGCGGCCGCGGCCCAGATGCCCCACAGCAGCCACCGGCCCTTGGCGTCCGGCAGGAGCAGCATGGTCAGGGGGGTGTAGGTGCCCGCGATGATCAGGAAGATGTTGGCGTGGTCCAGTCGGCGCAGGATGCCGTCCATGCGGGGGCTCCAGTCCCCGCGGTGGTACAGCGCGCTGACACCGAACAGCAGGCACGCCGTCAGTGCGTAGATCCCGCAGGCGATGCGTCCTCGGGTCGAGTCGGCGAGCGCGGTCAGGACGAGGCCCGCGACGAGGGCGGCCGGGAACATGCCCAGGTGGAGCCAGCCGCGGAGCTTGGGCTTCACCGGGTGCGGCAAGTGCAGCGCCTGCGGACCGCTGCCGTCGTCCGGCGTGTCCGTGGGCGCGTCGGGGGCGAACGCAGTCATGTCGGAATGGTAGCTACGGAACCGTAAGTGGCCCATCAGCCGGGTCCCTTCAGGCGGTCACACGTGGCCGGCCTCACCTCACCTCGGCCGATGGTCACGCAAATGGACGGTCAGGTGAACGCAACGTGCACGCAAAGCGCGCGCGAGAAACCGTGGCGATCCTCACGTTGCTCACCTGTGCGCCCCTCTGGACAGATGGGCACTTCCATCGGATGATCAAATGAGTGCGGTCGGCACCGGATGAGCGCCAAGTCATCGACAAGCATCCGGGTCGCAGCCCCCACGGGGCCTCCACAACGACAAAAATCCCTCATCTAGGAGCAATCGTGGCGCGCGACATCGCGGCTCCCACCGTCCCCACCACCCATCAGGGACTGATCTCGTGGGTCAACGAGATCGCCGAACTGACGCAGCCGGACAACGTGGTCTGGTGTGACGGATCCGAGGCCGAGTACGAGCGACTGTGCGGGGAGCTCGTCCAGAAGGGCACCTTCCGGAAACTCGACCCGATCAAGCGCCCCCACTCCTACTACGCCGCCTCCGACCCGACCGACGTCGCCCGCGTCGAGGACCGGACCTTCATCTGCTCCGAGAAGGAAGAGGACGCGGGCCCGACCAACCACTGGAAGGCCCCCGCCGAGATGCGGGAGATCTTCCAGGGCGCCGACGGCGAGGGCGGCCTGTTCCGCGGCTCGATGCGCGGCCGGACCATGTACGTCGTGCCCTTCTGCATGGGCCCGCTCGGCTCGCCGCTGTCCGCGCTCGGCGTCGAGATCACGGACTCGGCGTACGTGGCCGTCTCGATGCGCACCATGACGCGCATGGGCCAGGCCGTGCTGGACGAGCTCGGCTCCGACGGGTTCTTCGTCAAGGCCGTGCACACCCTCGGCGCCCCGCTGGAGCCCGGCCAGGAGGACGTGCCGTGGCCGTGCAACCAGACCAAGTACATCTCGCACTTCCCCGAGGACCGCGAGATCTGGTCCTACGGCTCGGGCTACGGCGGCAACGCCCTGCTCGGCAAGAAGTGCTACGCGCTGCGCATCGCCTCCGTCATGGCCCGCGACGAGGGCTGGCTGGCCGAGCACATGCTCGTGCTGAAGCTGACCCCGCCGCGCGGCGAGGCCAAGTACGTCGCCGCGGCCTTCCCGAGCGCCTGCGGCAAGACCAACCTCGCCATGCTGGAGCCGACCGTCCCCGGCTGGACGGTCGAGACCATCGGTGACGACATCGCCTGGATGCGCTTCGGCGAGGACGGCCGCCTGTACGCCATCAACCCCGAGGCCGGCTTCTTCGGCGTCGCCCCCGGCACCGGCGAGCACACCAACGCCAACGCGATGAAGACGCTGTGGGGCAACGCCGTCTTCACCAACGTCGCCCTCACCGACGACAACGACGTGTGGTGGGAGGGCATGACGGAGGAGGCCCCGGCCCACCTCACGGACTGGAAGGGCAACGACTGGACGCCCGAGTCGGGCGTTCCGGCCGCGCACCCCAACGCCCGCTTCACCGTCCCGGCCTCGCAGTGCCCGATCATCGCGCCGGAGTGGGAGGACCCCAAGGGCGTGCCGATCTCCGCGATCCTCTTCGGCGGGCGCCGCGCCACCGCCGTGCCGCTGGTGACGGAGTCCTTCGACTGGAACCACGGCGTGTTCCTCGGCGCCAACGTGGCCTCCGAGAAGACCGCCGCCGCGGAGGGCAAGGTCGGCGAGCTGCGCCGCGACCCGTTCGCGATGCTGCCCTTCTGCGGCTA
This sequence comes from Streptomyces sp. NPDC026246, assembly GCF_055567995.1. NCBI lineage: Bacteria > Bacillati > Actinomycetota > Actinomycetes > Kitasatosporales > Streptomycetaceae > Streptomyces > Streptomyces sp. NPDC026246. Next base: position 353,982 of record NZ_JBVHPJ010000003.1, read on the forward strand.
CAACATGGGCGACTACATGGCCCACTGGGTCGACGTGGCCAAGGACAAGGACCAGTCCAAGCTGCCGAAGATCTACTACGTCAACTGGTTCCGCAAGGACGACGAGGGCAAGTTCGTCTGGCCCGGCTTCGGTGAGAACAGCCGCGTCCTGAAGTGGATCGTGGAGCGCCTCGACGGCAAGGCTGAAGGCGTCGAGACCCCCATCGGCGTCCTGCCGACCAAGGAGGCCCTCGACACGGACGGCCTGGACCTGGCCGAGTCCGACCTCGACTTCCTGCTCACGGTGGACAAGGAGGTCTGGCGCGAGGAGGCCGCCCTGGTCCCCGAGCACCTCAACACCTTCGGCGACCACACGCCGAAGGAGCTGTGGGACCAGTACCGCGCCCTGGTGGAGCGCCTGGGCTGAGCCCCACCCCGAACTCCGCGGCCGGCACGGATGTGCCCTGACCAGTGATCGTCACGGCCGGCCGCGGGACGAACAGGCGGGTCCCGCACAACGGCGTGCGGGCTTCCGGGCCCGTCGCCGCCCTCCGTCCGCCCCGACGGAAACCGGCGGCGACGGGCACACTCCCGCCCGCTTCGGCGCGGCCCGCTCCGCGGGCTCACGAACGTGCCGACGCATGACCGAGCGCCCCGGCCGACGGCTCACGTCGACCGGGGCGCCCGGGCGTTCCTGCGGGGGACGCAGCGCGTGTGTGGCGCCCGGTCCGCGCGTCGCTGCGGGTGCACGCGGACCGGGGCCGTCCAGGGGGGCCCGGGAGTGGGCTCAGCGGGACGCGAGTTCGCGGGGCCCCAGGGCCGCCGTGTGCGCGTCCATCCGCTCGGCGGCCAGGATCGCGGCCGCCGTGTCGGCGCGGGAGGCGGCGACGACCAGCGCCCGCCCGGCCAGGGCGTGTGCCCGACGGTGCAGGGCCGCCGCACTGCGCTCGCGCCGCGTGCCGGTCACCCGGGCCGGGGCGGGGCCTCCCCTCAGCCGGCCCACCTGCTCCGCCAGCCGCTCCGCCGCCGTGTCCAGGTCGGCCGAGTCCTCTTGCGCGCGCAGCTCGTCCGTGACGGCGAGCAGGGCGGCGAGGTGCCCGGCGAGCTGGATGTCCAGCTCCTCCTCCCGGGAACGGTGGGGGTAGTCCGGGTTGGGGCCGTCAGCCGTGTGGTGGACCGACTTGGTGCGGATCGGTTCGTACATGGGAGGGCCTCCTGAATTCAACAGGAAACCATCCTAGCTTAGATTTCGTCTAAAGTTGAGTTGTTCACAAAAGCGGACGGGGCGCATACAGGCAGTGAGCGGGGCGCCCGGTCAGATCTGGCCGTAGCCGTCCAGGAAGTGGCCGATCCGGGTGACCGCGTCGCGCAGGTCCCCGACCGTCGGCAGGGTCACCACCCGGAAGTGATCCGGCTCGGGCCAGTTGAAGCCCGTGCCCTGCACGACCATGATCTTCTCGCGCCGGAGCAGGTCGAGCACCATCCGGCGATCGTCCTTGATCTTGAAGACCTTGGGGTCCAGGCGCGGGAAGAGGTACAGCGCCCCCTTCGGCTTCACGCAGCTCACGCCCGGGATCTGCGTGAGCAGCTCGTAGGCGACGTCCCGCTGCTCGCGCAGCCGTCCACCCGGCAGGACCAGGTCGTTGATCGTCTGGCGTCCGCTGAGCGCGGCGACGACCCCGTGCTGTCCCGGCATGTTGGCGCACAGGCGCATGTTCGCCAGGATCGTCAGACCCTCGATGTAGGAGTCGGCGTGCGCGCGCGGCCCCGAGATCGACATCCACCCGACCCGGTAGCCGGCCACCCGGTACGCCTTCGACATGCCGTTGAAGGTGAGGGTCAGCAGGTCGGGGGCGACCTTGGCGGTCGGGGTGTGCACGGCCTCGTCGTAGAGGATCTTGTCGTAGATCTCGTCGGAGCAGACCAGCAGGTTGTGGCGGCGGGCGATGTCGGTCAGGCCCTTGATCATCGCCTCGTCGTAGACCGCGCCCGTGGGGTTGTTCGGGTTGATGATGACGAGGGCCTTGGTGCGGTCGGTGACCTTGCGCTCCACGTCGGCCAGGTCGGGCATCCAGTCGGACTGCTCGTCGCAGCGGTAGTGGACGGCCGTGCCGCCGGAGAGGGAGACGGCCGCCGTCCACAGCGGGTAGTCCGGGGCGGGGACGAGCACCTCGTCGCCGTCGTCCAGCAGGCCCTGCATCGCCATCACGATCAGCTCGGATACGCCGTTGCCGATGAAGACGTGCTCGACGTCCGTCTCGATGCCGAGGGTCTGGTTGTGCATGACGACGGCCCGGCGCGCGGCCAGCAGGCCCTTGGCGTCCCCGTAGCCGTGCGCCGAGGAGACGTTGCGGAGGACGTCCTCCAGGATCTCCGGCGGGCACTCGAAGCCGAACGCCGCCGGATTGCCGGTGTTCAGCTTGAGGATCTTGTGGCCGGCCGCTTCCAGCCGCATCGCCTCCTCGAGCACCGGGCCCCGGATCTCGTAACAGACGTTGGCGAGCTTGGTCGACTGGATCACCTGCATGCAGGGAGCTTACGGCCCGGTAACGCGTGGCGGGTCGTGTTTTCCGCCACGTGAGACGGGGCGCTTTGGTGGGATATCGCCGCGCGCTGTCCCACCAGCGCCTTCGGTCCCTAGAATGCGCCGCCATGCCCGAGGAGTTCGAGTACGCCGATGGAGCGACGGGCGGCGGCCCGCCGGGGCCGCCGCCCGTCTATCTGCCGCGGGGAGCCGCGCGCCCCGCGTACGAGGCGTACGCGGATCCGGCGGCCGCGCACGGCTGGCAGGACGGCTACGGCGCCGGGGCCGCTGCCCCGTCCGCGGGCGGTGCCCCGTCCGCGGGTGGTGCTGCGGACGGCGCCCGTGCCGACGGGCGGCCCGGCGGTGCGGACCGCACCCGGGAGCCGGCCGCCGGGCCGCCGCGGCGTCGTCCGGGCGCGGGGGGCGGGGCCCGGCGCAAGCCCCGGCAGGGTGCCGTGCGCCGTCCGGTGCTGGTCGGCGCCGTGGGTGCGGCCTTGTCGGTGGCCGCCGTGGTCGTCCTGGTCGCTGTCGTCGGCGGGTCCTCCCCGTCCGGTTCGCCCTCCGGCGGGACGCGGGGCGGTCAGGGCGGGCGTACGGCGCCTACGGCGCCTACGGCGCAGGATTCCCCGGCGGCGTCATCCGCCGGCACCGCCCCCGTGCCGCTCGCCGACCCGGTCACCGACGCGCCGGACGACCCGGATGCGCCCGGCGGGCCGTCCACGTCCGCGTCCGCGGGTCCTGCCCGCGCCGCGGGCCCGACCCCGGCGCCTTCCGCCACCGACGGCGCTCCGCCCCCGGCCGGCGACACGGTCACCGGTGCTCCGGAGGACCCTTCGCCCACGGTCGTGTCCTCGGGACCCGGCCGGCCCGGTGGGAAACCGGGACGCGGTCCGGGTGGGACGAAAGGGCCCAAGTAGTCGGCCGAAAAGGCCAGTTGGGGCGAACCGCAGCGGAACCTGTTGTTCCGGTTGTGGAACAGGTTCTTGTGCGGACCCCTTGCGACGATCACAATGCACATGACAACAGTGCGGGCGGCCGGAGGATTTCCGGCCGCCTCCGTCGCAAGAGGGGACCCCCCATGAGAAAACCTCTCGCCGCCGCGTTCCTCGCCCTGGCGATAGCCGGGGCCGGCGCGGCTCCCGCGACCGCCGCCGACGTCGCCCCCACGGGCGTCGGCAAGGCCGCGGACCCGGGCCCGGCCACGTCAGCCGTGTCGGACGTGGTCACGTCCGTCGGGCAGGCGCTGTCCGGGCTCACCCGGCCGTCGGCCCAGGCCGTCACCTTCGCCGGCACCGTCGCGCTCAGCAACTGCTCCGGCTCCGTCGTGCGCATGCCGGACTCCGAGAGCGACGACCCGGCGCTGGTGATGACCAACGGCCACTGCCTGGAGTCCGGCTTCCCCAGCCCCGGGCAGGTGCTCGTCGACAGGTCGTCCAGCCGTACGTTCAGCCTGCTCAACGCCTCCGGCTCGCGCGTCGCCACCCTGCGCGCCGCCAAGCTCGCCTACGGCACGATGACCGACACGGACGTCGCGCTGTACCAGCTCGGCACCACCTACGGGCGCATCAAGAGCTCGTACGGCATCGACGCGCTGACGCTGAACGACGCCCACCCGGTCGCCGGCACCGCCATCAGCATCCCCTCCGGGTACTGGAAGCGGATCTACAGCTGCAGCATCGACGGGTTCGTGCCCACGCTCAAGGAGGGCGGCTGGACCTGGAAGGACTCCGTCCGCTACACCTCCGCCTGCAACACCATCGGCGGTACCTCCGGCTCACCCGTCGTCGACCAGGCCACCAACAAGGTCGTCGCCATCAACAACACCGGCAACGAGGACGGTGAGCGCTGCACGGTGAACAACCCGTGCGAGGTCGACGCCAACGGCAATGTGACGGTCCGTCAGGGCATCAACTACGCCCAGCAGACCTACGGGATCCCCGCCTGCTTCGGAATCGACAGCAAGCTCGACCTGAGCGCGAGCGGCTGCACCCTGCCCAAGCCGTAGGGTGTTTCTTCTGATCATCCGGACGACCGGATGAAGGTGTCGGCGACGCGGACTCCGACGAGGTAGGTGGTGGCGGTCTTGTCGTATCGGGTGACCAGGCCGCGCCACTGCTCGAGTATGTGACGCACCGCTCGCCGGTGTTGCGCCGTTTGCACGCCTCGCGGTCGAAGGCGGGCGGGCCAGCCGCCCTCGACCGCGTCCTGCGCTTGGCGACCTCTCGGAAGGCCGGGGGCCACCGCCCGGACCCCGCGCCGCCGGAGAGTGGTCCGGACAGAGCGGGACGAGCGGGCCTCGTCGGCCGGGACCATCTCTGGTGTGGTCCCGGGCGGGGGAGGGCGAAGCCGAGCTGCCGGCAGCGGCTGCCTGTCCGACGTGGGTCCTCGTGGTCAGTTCTCTGTGGTGCCGCCAGGGGAGGGGGCGCGGTCGTCCGGCTTGCCGACAGCCCCGGCGACGGGCCCCGGCAGCGTGCCCGTGGGCTCGGACGATGGTGAATTCGATTGCGGCGCTCCAGTCGAGGTGGCCTTCGGTGTCGGCCTGATGGCAACGATCTCTGGCCCTCCTCGCATGGAGGAGGGCAGTGAATCCTCGTTGCTCGGGGTCGGTTGGCCGCACTCGATGTCATTGGCGAAGCACCTCCTTCGCAGCGGATGCTCCAAAGGACGCGAGGACCCATGGTGGGCCGAGTAACAGCTGGCGACGTGCGTGCACCTGAATCGGCGCCGCAGCGTGAGGCATACAATCCGACTGCGAAGCCGTGATCACGAAATCGGTGGCACGTGAAGCAACGGGGGTACGGGGCCATGGGGTTCGACCAGGAATGGGCGCAGGTGCGGTCCGGCGCCGTCGAACAGCAAGCGGCATCGATGCGGCTGAACCGTGCCGCAGACGAGGCGGCATCCGGCTCGGCGGCTGGCAGGTCTCCCGACCAGGCCTCGACGCCGGCCAGGAAGAGGGCCGCGGCCAACACCATTGAGACCGAACTCGAGCCGAACACGGGCAGGGCCGCGACCTGGGCAGATACGGAGACGACCACGGCCGTCACCGAGTTCGCGGGGTGGGCTGCCGCCGAGGGTCTGAAGACAGTGCAGACCACGTGGGACAGGCAGGTCAAAACTCTCATGGGCCGGCTGGCGGCGGAGAAGGGCGCCCTGAAGGGCACCGCGAGAACCTTCGGCGAGTACGAACTCGACCGGCGTCAGCAGTTCAGTGGTCTCAGGTCCGACATCAGCACGTACTGAGCCACTGACAGGTGCGCAGCGGTAGCACGGCCAGACCGCGCAGGGCTTCATGCTCTCTGGGGGAGAACAGCGCATGCCAACGTACTACGAAGTCATGACAACCGGCTTCGGTCGCCTTCTGGCAGCCGCCGACAAGTGGAAGGAGATGGCGGACGAGTTCCACAAGGTCGAGAAGCGCTACCGAGACAGCGTGCAGAAGATCACGATGGACCGTACCTGGCTCGGCGAGAGCGCGAGCGTGGCCCAAACGAATTTCGCCGCGACCCGTTACGAGTATCAGGCCGCACAAACGCAGGCCAAGGCAATCGCGAGCCTGCTGCGGGCCGCTCACGAGCAGTTCACCGACCTCAAGAAGAAGGTCGAGAGTGCGCGGGACGATGCGATAGCCGCGGGAATGACCGTCTCCGAGCAGGGACGCGTAGCCTTCGACTTCTCTCAGCTCACACCCGCCGAACGAAGCGCGCACCACCACGATCCCGATGGTCAGGCAACTCTTCGCGCATCAGTCGCGACGTGGCAGCAGCACATCGACGATCGGGTGAGAGCCATCTCGGAGGCTGATCAGACCGTCAAGACCGCGCTCACGGCCGCCGTTGTCGACAGCAACAAAGACGCCTTCGGCAAGGGCGACGACGCCACCTTCAACGGATTCAACGCCCACGCCGACGGGGACCTCGCGCACGCCGGAGGATCGAAGGCGGACGAGGCCAAGACGAAGACCGACGGGTGGACGTCCGAGGGTAAGGCCTCGGCGAAGGGGCCCAGCGCCGAGTTCAAGGTCACCGGGCCCAAGTACGGCAAGGAGGGCTCGGTCAAGGCAGCAGCAGACCTTTTCCACGTCAACGCCGAAGGGGCGATGACCCGTGGGGACTGGAAGCTCTCCGGGGTCGCCGATGCCTACGGAGGGGCCAGGGCCACAGCGAACTTCGGCTTCACCGACACGGGACTCAACGCGAAGGCCGAGGGGTCCATGGGACTGCGTGGGCTCGCCGAAGGTAGGGCCGAGTACGGTCCCTACGCTGCTGCCTATGGGCGGGTCGAGGGCTTCGCCGGCGCTGAGGCAAGTGCCGGTCTCAAGGCAGGCAAGGATGCCGTCGTCGTGAACGCGAAGGCGTTCGCCGGTGGGAAGGCGTCTGTGGCCGGAGGCGGCGAGCTCGCCGGCATCGGCTTCGGCACGACGGCTGAGGGCTGGGCCGGCCCCGGTGCGGAGGCCAAATATGGCCTCGAGAAGAACGAGGACGGCGTCTACAAGCTGGGCGGCAAGGTGGGACTGTCCCCCGCCCTCGGCGGCTCCGTGGGGCTCGAGTTCACTGTGGACCCGGACAAGGTGTCCCAGAGCGTCAGCGACGCGGCTGACGCTTTGGGCAATGTGGTCGGAGACGGAGTCGACACCATCGGTGACACCGCCGACTCGGTCACGGACACCGTCGGCGGCTGGTTGTCGTAATGCACATACTGAGGAAAGAGGGCGTGCGATGCCCGTGAAACTGCCGGTGCCGATCGAGTTCCGTCTGCCGGAGGGCTGGCTTACGGCTGCGCCCCCGGACGGCGTCGACGTCCCAGGGGTGGCCTTCGCCGCGGTTCATCCGCACCCGGACCACGGGTTCACCGCCAACATCACCGTCGCCGGCGAGGTTCCGCAGGAGTCGGCTCCCTTGACCGAACTAGCTGATGCGTCGGCGCAGCGCCTGCGTGAGGCTGTCGAGCGGGTCGTCGTGACCGGACGCCGCGAGGTCGGGTCCGCAGAAGCGCCCGCCCTGGCGCAGCGGTTGACCTTCTCGGGCGTCGTCGGTGGCACGCGACACGACCTCGTCCAATCACAGGTGTTCGTGGCCTTCTCGGATGTCCTGAACCCGCTCAGGCGGGCAGTGATCCAGCTCGTGCTGACCGCCACCGCGGACCAGCACAACGAGGTCCTCGCGGACTTCCAGGAGTTCGTGCGCACAGTTCGCCCGGACACCAGGGCAGGGGTGGAGCAATGAGCCTGCTGGACAACTACTTCGGCACTCGGCGCCCCGACGAAGGCGTGGCACCGCGCACGCCCATGGAGGTCCGGTCAGCGCTGCTGGCGCTCAACGGCCCGGGCGTCCCCTTCGTCGTACGCAACGGCACGCCGAAAGAGGGCGACGTGGTGGCCGAATGCCGGCTGCCCGAGCTGCGCGTGCGGCTCTGGACCCGGATGCGTCTGAACGCGGCGAAGCGCGAAGTGCGCGCCTTGGACGAGCAATGGGAGGTCTCGCTGAGCGAGCATGTCCTCGGGCAGCGCTCCCGCGGGCCGGCGAACGCGGTGTACCGGGTGTGGGGCAAGGAGACGGGGCCCGACGGCCGCGAGCGCAGGGTCGAGACGTTCCGCTTCGAGACCCGGGAGATGAAGGACCCCCTGCGCCAGGCTGTCCTCGACGCCGGCTGGACCTGGCGTGGTGTGCTGTTCCGGCTCTGACCGGCTACGGCCGGTCGAGCGGTCGTGATCGCACCAGCACGGGCGGCTGTGATGGGCGGGCTCAAGCGCATTCAGCTGGTCAGCGAGGTGATCCCAACGCACTGCCCCGGGCTCCAGGGCAGCCTCCGGGCCGGGCGGTCACGCGGGGGGAGTCCCGCGCACCGCCCGGCCCGCCAGTACGTCCGTGCGCCGGCCGTCCTCGATCACGAACCGGCCGTCCACCAGGACGTACGGAATGCCCGTCGGCAGGGTGCGCGGCGCGGCGAACGTCGAGCCCGCCGCCACCGTCGCCGGGTCGAACAGCACCAGGTCGGCCACGTACCCCTCGCGGACCAGGCCCCGGTCGGGCAGGCGCAGCCGCGCGGCCGGGCGCGAGGTCAGGTGCGCGACGCACTCCTCCAGCGACAGCACCCCCAACTCGCGCACGTAGTGCCCGAGGTAGTGCGGGAACGTGCCGTAGGCGCGCGGGTGGGGCTTGGCGCCCTGGAGGATGCCGTCCGAGCCGCCGGTGTGCACCCGGTGGCGCATGATCTGACGGACGTTCTCCTCGTGGCCCACGTGCTGGAGGATCGTCGGGGCCAGCCGGTCCGCCAGCAGCAGTCCCCGCGCCGTCGCCCACGGCTCCTCGCCCCGCAGCGCCGCGGACTCCTCCACGGTCCGGCCGACGAACGCGGCCAGGGCCGGGTCCGTCACGCCGGAGATCTCGATGGTGTCCCACTCGACGGGCACGCCGTGGCAGCCGTCGGAGCCGAGGACCTCCAGGTGGTGGCGGATGCGCTCGGCGGTGGCGTCGTCCGCCAGCCGCCCGAGGGTCTTCTCCGGGCCGCCCTCGCTCGCCCAGCTCGGCAGGACGGCCGCGAGGGTGGTGCAGCCGGGGGTGTAGGGATAGGTGTCGAGGCTGATGTCCGCCCCGTCCGCCAGTGCCTGGTCCAGCAGGGCCAGCAGCTCGGGCGCCCGGCCCTTGTTCACACCGAAGTTCATGGTGGCGTGGGCGAGATGCAGCGCGCAGCCCGCCTCCCGGGTCAGCGCGACCATCTCCCGGTAGGCCTCCAGGGCGCCCGCGCCGTAGGAGCGGTGGTGCGGGCAGTAGTAGCCGCCGTAGGACGCCACCACCCGGCACAGCTCGGTCAGTTCGGCGTCCCGCGCGTACATGCCCGGGGTGTACGTCAGTCCCGACGACATGCCGACGGCGCCCTGCTCCATGCCCTCGGCCACCAGTTGCCGCATCCGGTCCAGCTCCCGCGGGGTGGCCGGCCGGTCCTCCCAGCCGACGGCGAGTGCCCGGACCGTGCCCTGCGGGATCAGGTAGGCCGCGTTGACGGCGATCCCGCGGTCCAGCCGGTCGAGGTACTCGCCGACCGTGCGCCAGTCGAAGTCGATGTCGTCCCCGGGGCCGTTCCACCCGGCGATCGCCCGGCGCACCTCGCCGAGCGTACGGTCGTCGACCGGCGCGTACGACAGGCCGTCCTGGCCGATGACCTCCAGGGTGACGCCCTGGGCGGCCTTGGCGCTGTGGTCGGGGTCCCGCAGCAGCGCCAGGTCGCTGTGCGCGTGCATGTCGACGAAGCCGGGGGAGAGGACCAGCCCCTCCGCGTCCAGTTCCCGGCGGGCCCTCGGCCGCTGGCAGCCGGCCGCCGCGGCCTCCTTGACGATCCCCACGATCCGGCCGCCGTCGACCACGACGTCGGCCCGGTAGGCGTCCGCGCCGGAGCCGTCGACGACGTCGGCGTCCCGGATGACGAGCTCTTCCATCGCCGCTGCCTCCTAGAAGAACGTGCGCACGTAGTCGACGACCGTGCCGTCCGCCTCGGCGACGGGGATCAGCTGCCACTTGTCGAACGAGGTGCACGGGTGGGACAGCCCGAGCCCGACCCAGTCGCCGACCTCCACGTCCGCCTCCGGCGCGGTGCTCAGCCAGGCGTGCTGGTCGGACAGGGCGGTCACCGTGACGCCGGTGGCGGGGCGCTCGGTGCCGTCGCGGCGCAGCACCTGGGCGACGGGCAGGTCCAGGTCGTAGGCGGCGTCCCGCTTGCCCGCGTTGAGGAAGGCCTGCTCGGCGGAGGGCCGCGACACCACCTGCGCCCACAGGCGGAACGCGGGCTCCAGGGCGCCCTCCTCGGGGACCCGGTTGAACGGGGTGAGCTTGCGGTAGTGGCCGTCGTCGTGCGAGACGTACGCGCCCGAGCGGAGCAACTTCAGCACCGGCGTGGACAGTTCGGGGATCTCCGCGAAGACGGCGGCGACCGCGTCGAACCAGGCGCTGCCGCCGGCGCTGACCACGATCTCGTCCAGGCCCGCGAAACGGCCCGCCTTGTCGAAGTCGGCGGCGAGCGCGACCAGCCGCCGCAGCCAGGCCGTCACCCGCTCGGTGCCGGCCTGCGGCACCTCGCCCTCGTAGCCCGCGACACCGGCCAGGCGCAGCGTCCGCGTACCGGCGACCGCGTCGGCGACCGCCGCGCACCCGGTCTCCGTACGGACGCCGGTGCGGGCGCCCTCACCGGCGGCGAGCTCGACGACGACGTCCACCGGGCGCGTGGCACCGGCGTCCCGCAGCGCGGCGTCCATCAGCTCCACGCCGCGCACCGAGTCGACGTAGCAGACGAACCGGAAGTCCGGGTCGGCGTCCAGCTCGGCGGCGATCCACCGCAGGGCCGCCGCGTCGACCAGCTCGTTGGCCAGGAACACCCGCCGGATCCCGAACGCCCGCGCGAGGCGCACCTGATGCGGCACGGCGAGCGTGATGCCCCACGCCCCGTGCTCGATCTGCCGCTGGAACAGCTGGGGAGCCATGGAGGTCTTGCCGTGCGGCGCGAAGGCCAGGCCGTGCCGGGCCGCGTAGGTCTCCATGAGCTTCAGGTTGTGCTCCAGGCGCTCGGCGGACAGCGCGAGCACGGGGGTGGCGAAGCCGTCCGTGAAGAGGTTGCGGCGCTGGGCGGCCAGCTCGCCGACGGTCAGCCCGTCGGCGTCCGGCGGAAGTCCCTTGAAGCGGTGGTCGACGCGCTCGGCGGCCAGCCGGGCGAGGGGCTCGGCTGTGGTGTCGGCTGGCATGAACCCTCCTGATCAGCAGTGTTGCACTGCTTGCAACATCCATTGCGTATATCGCTCAACGCTGTCTAACATCTCGGCCACCCCCGGTCAATGAATCAGCCACCCACCGCACCACCGAGGAGCTACGAGCATCGTGACCCCCACCGGACCCTGCAACGCCCCCGACGTCGTGGACGTCGTCGCGCTCGGCGAGTCCATGGTCACGTTCCTGCCCTCCCGGCCGGGCCGCCTCGCCGACGTGCCGTCCTTCGAGCGCGGGATCGGCGGCGCGGAGTCCAACGTGGCGTGCGTGCTGGCGGCTGCCGGCCACTCCACCCGGTGGGTCAGCGCCGTGGGCGCCGACGGCTTCGGCGACCATCTCGTCGAGGAGATCGGCGGGTACGGCGTCGACGTCGCGTCGGTACGGCGCGACCCGGCACGCCCGACCGGCATCTACTTCCGCACTGCGGGCGACCGCGCGGACGACGCCCACGAGGTCGCCTACTACCGGGCCGGCTCGGCCGCCTCGGCGATGTCCGCCGACACCGTGGACCTGGCGGCCGTCCGGGCCGGCCGGGTGCTGCACCTGTCGGGGATCACGGCGGCGCTCTCCGGCAGCTGCCTCGACCTGCTGTGGGAACTGACCGAGCCGGGAACGCAACGCCCGCTGGTCTCCTTCGACGTCAACCACCGCCCGGGGCTGTGGGCCGAACCGGCCGGGGCGCGGGTGCTGCTCGACGTGGCCCGCCGCGCGGACGTCGTGTTCGTCGGCGCCGACGAGGCCCTCGACGCGTGGGGCCTGAGCGGCGCGGCAGCCATCCGGGCCGCGCTGCCCGAGCCCGCCCTGGTGGTCGTCAAACTGGGTGCGGACGGCGCCGTCGCCCTCGGCGGGGACACCACGCGCGTCCGCGCCCCCCGGGTCGACGTCGTCGCCGCCGTCGGCGCCGGGGACGCCTTCGCCGCCGGGTTCCTCTCCGCCACCCTGCGCGGCCTGCCCGTGCGGGACCGGCTGCGCCACGGGCACCTCATGGCCGCCGCCGCGCTCACCGAGCCCGGCGACCTCGCCGCGCCACCGGCCCGGGACCACGCCGACCGCCTCGCCGCCCTGGACGACGACGCATGGGGGAGACTGCGACTCGGCCCGGGCTGGACCGAGGACACACAGCGGGCCGACGAGGAGGTACGTACGTCATGAGCCAGACCGTCGACCGCGCGCTGAGCATCCTGCCGCTGCTCGCCGAGGGCCCCGCCGACCTGGGGCAGGTCGCCGACCGCCTCGGCGTGCACAAGTCCACGGCCCTGCGCCTGCTGCGCACCCTGCACGAGCACGGCCTGGTCTACCGCCAGTCCGACCAGCGCTACCGCCTGGGCGCCCGGCTCTTCGCCCTCGCCCAGGAGGCGATGGAGAACCTCGACGTCCGCGAGATCGCCCACCCGCACCTGGTCCGCCTCAACGAGAGCTGCGGGCACACCGTGCACCTCGCCGTGTACGAGGAGAACGAGGTCCTCTACATCGACAAGGTCGACAGCCGCTACCCGGTGCGCATGTACTCGCGGATCGGCAAGCCCGTCGCCATCACCGTCGCCGCGGTCGCCAAGCTGCTGCTGGCCGACCTGCCCGAGCACGAGCGGCGGGCCGTCGCCGAGAAGCTCGACTACCCCTCCTACACGTCCCGTTCGACCCCCCACGCCGGCGCGTTCCTGCGCGAGCTGGAGAAGGTGCGCGAACAGGGCTGGGCCACCGACCTCGGCGGCCACGAGGAGTCCATCAACTGCGTCGCGGCGCCCATCCGCGGCGCCGACGGCCGGGTCGTCGCCGCCATGTCGGTCTCCGCGCCGAACGTCGTCGTCACCGCCGACGAACTCCTCACCCTCCTGCCGCTGGTGCGCCGCACGGCCGACGCCATCAGCGGGGAGTACTCCGGCAGAACACCAGTGAAGGGCACCACCACCGCATGACCGACAAGATCGCACTCACCCCGAAGACCCACACCACCCCGCCGGCCAGGTTCTCCCACGGGGTGAGGAAGGGCAACATCCTCCAGGTCGCCGGGCAGGTCGGCTTCCTGCCCGCCGAGGAGGGCAAGGCGCCCACGCCCGCCGGGCCGGCCCTGCGCGAGCAGACCCTCCAGACCCTCGCCAACGTCAAGGCCATCCTGGAGGAGGGCGGCGCCTCCTGGGACGACGTGATGATGATCCGCGTCTACCTGACCGACGTCGCCCACTTCCCCGAGTTCAACGCGCTCTACGACGCGTACTTCGCGGAGCAGGGCCTCACCCAGCCGCCCGCCGCGCGCACGACGGTCTACGTCGGACTCCCCGCGGGCCTCCTCGTCGAGATCGACGCCCTGGCCGTCCTCGGCTGACCCGCCCCCACCCCCGCCTCACCCAGGCGCGGCGCCACCGATGCGCCGCGCCGCGCTCCCCCCTACCCAGAAACCGCATGCCCTTACGCAGAGGACCCCCGCATGTCCCATCCGCTCGCCGCGTCCGCCCCCGCCGAAGCCCCGCCGCACACCGGAGGACTGCTCCTCCTCGTCGACGGCACCGCCGGGCTCCTGCTCATCGCCGGGCTCGGCATCGCGCTGCTGCTCTTCCTCATCATCCGGACGAGACTCCAGCCGTTCGTCGCCCTGCTGGCGGTGTCCATAGCCGTCGGCCTCGCGGCCGGCCTGTCCGTCACCGAACTCTTCGGCACCGTCCAGAAGTCGGACGCCGTCTCCACCATCGAGTCCGGCATGGGCGGCATCCTCGGCCATGTCGCCATCATCATCGGGCTGGGCACCATGCTCGGCGCGATCCTCGAAGTCAGCGGCGGCGCCCAGGTGCTGGCGAGCCGTCTGCTCGGCCTGTTCGGTGAGAAGCGCGCCCCGCTCGCCATGGGCCTGACGGGCCTGATCTTCGGCATCCCGGTCTTCTTCGACGTCGGCATCTTCGTCCTGGCACCCATCGTCTACGCGGCCGCCAAGCGGTCGGGCAAGTCGATCCTGCTGTACTGCCTGCCGCTGCTCGCGGGCCTGTCGGTCACGCACGCCTTCCTGCCGCCGCACCCCGGCCCGGTCGCCGCCGCCGGCCTCCTCCACGTCGACCTCGGCTGGGTCGTCCTCATGGGCATCGTCTGCGGTCTGCCCGCCGTGGTGGCCGCGTGGGGCTACGCCGCGTGGATCGGCCGGCGCGTCTTCGTCGCCGTCCCGCAGGACATGGTCGAGGCCGCGCAGGAGGCCCGGCAGGCCGTCCTGGACGAGCAGCGCGCCGCCGGGGTGGAGCCGCGCGAGGACCCGGTCCCGCTCGGCACGGTCCTCGGCATCATCGGCACGCCCCTGGTGCTCATCCTCGCCGCCACCTTCTCCTCGATCGCCCTGGACCCCTCCACTCTCCGCTCGGTGGTCGAGTTCTTCGGCAACCCGTTCGTGGCGCTGACGATCGCCCTGTTCCTCGCGTACTACCTGCTCGGCATACGCCGCGGCTGGTCCCGCAAGTCCCTGGAGACGGTGTCGACCGCGTCCCTCAAGCCGGTCGGCAACATCCTGCTGGTGGTCGGCGCGGGCGGCGTCTTCGGCGCCGTCCTCAAGGCGAGCGGCGTGGCCCAGGCCCTGTCGGACACGTTCCACGGCGTGGGCCTGCCCGTGATCGTGCTGTCCTACCTGATCTCCCTGGTGCTGCGCGTCGCCCAGGGCTCGGCGACGGTGGCGATCGTGACGACGGCCGGCATCGTCGCGCCGCTGCTCTCCGAGGGCGACCACTCCCAGGCGTTCGTCGCCCTGGTCATCATGGCCATCAGCGCGGGCTCCATCTTCGCCTCGCACGTCAACGACGGCGGATTCTGGATGGTGGCCAAGTACTTCGGCATCAGCGAGCGCGACACGCTCAAGTCGTGGACGGTGCTGGAGAGCGTGCTGTCGCTCGCCGGGTTCGTGGTCGCGGCGGTGCTGAGCCTGTTCGTGTAGGGGTCTGATAACGAAGTCGGGCCCGACTGTGTGCCGCACAGGTTTGTCGACCATACTGCTGGGCTGTGGAGCAGCGCATAGGTTCGAGCAGCCAGCCCCTGGAAGGCGCCGGATTCGATCCGGCCTTCATCCCCGGGCTCACGTCACCCGCGTCCCCACGGACGAAGGGCGGCGAGCCGGTGGACGAACCCGAGACGGCCGAGACGGCCGAGGCGGAGCAGGCCGAGGACGCCGGGACGGCCGCCCCCGAGCCGGAGGAGACGGACACGGTGTCCTCCTCCGGGCCGGAGGAGGACACCGCGGCCGGCGGGCCCGTGTTCGAGGCGTCCGACCGCCGCGCGCGGATCACCGCCGACCGCAGGGGGGTCCGGCTCTGCCTGGACGACCAGGAGTGCGAGTTCCGCTGGGACGAGATCGGCGCGGTGGAGACGGAGACGGCCCGCTTCGGCAAGCGGTACACCGTCACCGTCCACACGCCTGACCGGCGTTGGTACCCGATCGAGATCGAGGCGCCGGCCAGGAGCAGGTTCGCCGAGTGGGACGAGCAGCTCGACGCGGTCCTCGACGCCTACTTCGAGGACGGCGAGTCGGAGGCCGGTGAAGCAGGGGCCGGTGAAGCGGGGGCCGGTGAGCCCGAGGCGGGCGACGAAGCGCGCGCCTAACCGCAGTACTGCGCTTCCTTGCCGATGGACCGGTACATGCAGTCCGCGTTCTCCAGCAACTGCAGTACCGCGTCCCGGTTGCGTGAGGTCTCCCGCTCGATCACCTCGTCGGGCGGGTAGAACCCACCCCCACCGGACCGGGGGTACATCTCGAAGGTGTACGCGAAGATCTTGTGCGCCCCCCAGAGGTAGTCGTCGATCGACCCGTCCGTGATGTAGAGGTCGCTGGACTGCTCCGCCGTGTAGCCGTTGCTCGCGGCCATCTTCCGCCCGACCGCCTTGAACGCCGCGTTGTCGTCCGCGGTCATGCCGGTCGTGGTGTCCGAGTACGTGTAGCCGAACGGCCACAGCACCAGTTCGCTGTAGGTGTGGAAGTCCACCCCGGCCGTGATCTGCTGCTCGCCGCCGACGACCCTGCTGCGCACGAAGTCGGCCACGACCTTCACCTCGGGCGCGGACTCCGCCGCCCGGCCCCGGTAGGTCTCCGAGGACGTCGAGCCGGAGGAGCCGCCGCAGCAGCCCCAGCGGTAGTTCCAGTTGCGGTTCAGGTCCGTGCCGACGTAGGACGAACCGGAGTTGGGCTGGCGGTTCTTGCGCCAGGAGCGGTAGGAGCCGGTGGCGATGTCGTACTCGCCGCCGTCCGGGTTGATGTCCGGGACGATCCAGATCTCGCGGTTGTTCACCATGCTGGTGACGCGGGCGTCGGAGCCGTAGCCGGAGGTCAGCTCGCGCAGCAGGTAGAGCGCCATCTCGACCGTCAGGTGCTCACGGGCGTGCTGGTGGTGGGTGAACAGGACCTCCGGCTCGGACTCGTCCGCGGTCACGTTGTCGCTGATCTTGACGGCGACGATGTTGCGGCCCTGGTACGAGGTGCCGATGACGCGCTGGCTCGCGATGGAGGGGTTGGCGGCGACGATCGAGTTGATCTCGCTCGTCATCTCCGCGTAGTTGTGGTACTTCGAGTCGCCCGACGGGAAGTCGAAGAGGCGGACGTCGTCCTTGCCCGCCGACCGGTCGGGTACCGCGCCGAGCGGGGTGACCTCGTAGCCCTGGGCGCGCAGTTTCCTGATCTGGTCGGCGCGGCCGGAGACCACGACACCGTGGCTGTCGGCCTCGTCGACGCTCACGCCGGTGCGCTGGAGCGCGGTGCGGTCCTCGGCCGTCGCGTGCAGGTGGACCTCGTACTGCCGGATGTCGTCCGCCGAGGGGGCGGCCTTCGGCGCGCTGTCGGCGGTGGCGTCGGAGGTCGTCCCGTAGAGGGGAGCCGCGAGGGCGAGGGCGAGGAGGGCGGCGAGCGCGGCGGTGCGTCTGCCGGTGCCCGGGCCTGATGTGCGAAGTCGCATGAAATCTCCTGGTGGGAGGTGGGGTTGTTCCGTGCGACGTGCGTGGTGCGGGTGGCGCACATCGTTCTGCCAATGGCATGAGCAGGTCAAGACTGAAAGCGGCCGCGCAGTGTACGCGTGCGGGGTGGTGGTGGGGGAGGAGCGGCGCAAGTGCACCCGGGGGTGTGATCCGCGTGAGCCTATCGGCCCGGGACCGGGAGAGGGTGGGGGCTCGCGCAAGGGGAGCCGGGGTGACCGGACCCCGGGACCACACCCCCGAAGGACTGGCTGATCATGGGCGGATCAGCGCCACGACGGGAGCATTCCCTGCCGGCCGAGACGACCAGTTTCGTCGACCGGCGTGGCGAACTGACCGAGGGCCGCGAACTGCTGGCCCGGGCACGGTTGGTGACGCTCACCGGACCGGGCGGCGTCGGCAAGACCCGGCTGGCCGCGCGCCTCGCGGCCCGGGTCAGGCGGGCCTTCCCGGACGGCGTGCGGGTCGTGCACCTGTCCGGGCTGCACGACCCGGACCTCGTCCCGCTCGCCGTCGCCGACGCGCTCGGACTGCACGACCACTCCAGCCGGCCGCAGCCGGACGCGCTGGTCGAGCAGGTGCGCGAGCGGCGGCTGCTCCTCGTCCTGGACAACTGCGAGCACCTGGCGGCCGCCTGCGCCCGGCTGGCGGCGGCTCTGCTGCGCGGCGCCGAGGGTGTCCGGATCCTCGCCACCAGCCGGCACCGGCTCGGGCTCACCGAGGAGCACCTGATGGAGGTGCGTCCGCTGCCGGTGCCCGATCCGGACGGCGACCTGTCGGCCGCCGAGGGCTACCCGGCCCTCACCCTCTTCGCCGACCGGGCCGCCGCCGTCGTCCCCGGCTTCCGCCTCACCCCCGCCAACCGGGCCGCCGTGGCCCGCCTGTGCCGCCGCCTGGACGGGCTGCCCCTCGCCATCGAACTCGCCGCCGTCCGCATGCGCGTGCTCGACGCCGAGCAGCTGCTGGCCCGCCTCGACGACCGCTACCGCGTCCTGACCACCGGCAGCCCCGCGGCCCAGCCCCGCCACCAGACCCTGCGCGCGGCCGTGGCCTGGAGCCACGACCTGTGCACCGGCCCCGAACGGCTGGCGTGGGCCCGCCTGTCGGTCCTGGCGGGCACGTTCGACGCCGAGACCGCGGAGACGGTGTGCGGGGACGCGGCAGCGGAAGGGGACGACGGAGCGCCGGGGTGCGGGGGTGCGGCCACACCCCGCCCCCCGGCCCCGTCGGCGGCCGGGCCGGCGCCGCGCCGGGCGCCGGCGTTCGCGGCCCCGCCCGTGCCGGAGCCGCTGTCCCGGCCGCTCGCACCACCCGGGGGGCCGTCCGGGCCCGGTTCGGCATCCGTGGCCGTGGCCGGGACCGAGCCGAAGCCGCCGTCCCGTACGGTTGCGCCCCCTGCGGGACCGCCCGTGCCCGGCCCGACGCCCGCTTCCGCGGCCGGGCCCCGTCGCCCCTCCCTGCGTGCGGACGACGTGCTGGACGCTCTGGCCGGGCTCGTGGACAAGTCCGTGCTGGAGCGGGAGACGGGGCCCGGCGGGGTGCGGTACCGGATGCTCGACACCCTGCGGGAGTACGGGCTGGAGCAGTTGCGGCGCGTCGCGGGGGAGGAGGAGGCCGCCCGGCGGCGGCAGCGCGACCACGTCCTGCGGCGGGTCGAGGCGTACGAGCGGGCGTGGTTCGGGCCGGGCCAGCCGGAGGCCGTCGCCCGGCTGCGCGCCGACCGGGACGCCCTGCGGGCGGCACTGGACTTCAGTCTGTCCACGCCCGGCGAGGCCCTCACCGGACTGCGCCTCGCGGGCACGCTCTGGTTCTACTGGCATGCCTGCGGCGCCTCCCGCGAGGGCCTGCACTGGCTCGACCGCGCCCTCGCGGCCTGCCCCGAGCCGACCCGGGAGCGCGCCCGCGGCCTGTGGGTGGCCGGTCTGCTCGCCGCCGCCACGCAGGACCTCCCCCGGGGCCGCCGGCACGCCGCCGACTCCCTCGCGCTGGCCCACGCCCTGGGCGACGCCCCCGAGGTCGCGCACGCCGAGTACGTCATCGGCGTCATCCGGCTGTTCGGCGACGACCTGCCCGGGGCGCTGGCGCACTTCGAGGCCACCGTCGCCCGCGGCCCGGTGCCCGGCCAGCACCTCAGTCTCGTCGGCCTCGACCAGGTCGAACTGGCCTGCGCGCTGGGCTTCCTGGGCGAGGCGGACCGGGCCGTGGACGTCTGCGAGCGGGCCCTGCGGCTGTGCGAACGGCACGGCGAGCAGTGGGTGCGCTCGTACGTGACGCGCATGCTCGCCCTGGCGCACACCGTGCGCGGCGACTGGGCCCGGGCCGAGCGGCACGCCCGTGAGGCGCTGCGGCTGAAAACCGCCGTCCACGACGTCATCGGCATGGCTCTCACCCTCGACCTGCTCGCGTCCGTCGCGGCCGAACGCGGCGCCCACGAGCGCACCGCCGTGCTGCTGGGCGGCGCCGACCGCCTCTGGTCCGGCATCCACGCCGGCCGCTGGGGCTCGCGCGCCCTCAACGCGGCGCGCGGGCGCAGCGAGGAGCTGGCGTGCCGGGCCCTGGGGCAGGAGGCGTTCGACCGGGCCCACCGGTACGGCGGCGACCTCACCCTGACCGACCTCACCGGCCACGCACTCCAGGAACCCGGCCGCCCCCGCCCCGGCGGGCCCGACGCGCCGCAGCCGTCGCGGGACGGCCGCGCGGCCCGGCTCACCCGCCGCGAGAACGACGTCGCCCGGCTCACCCGCCGTGAGAACGAGGTCGCCCGGCTCGTCGCCGAAGGACTCGCCAACCAGCAGATCGCCGACCGCCTGGTGATCGCCCGCCGCACCGCCGAGGGCCACGTCGAACGCATCCTCAGCAAGCTCGGGTTCAGCAACCGCAGCCAGATCGCCGCCTGGGTGGCGGCCCGGCGCTGACCCGCCACCCACCCCCATCCGCACCCACCCCCGAGGGGATCGCATGACCGACGGACGACCCGCCCCGTTCGACCACCGCATCACCGTCTTCGGCTCCGACGACGCCTTCCTCGCCGCCGCCCTGCCCTTCCTCGGCGAGGGCCTCGCCGCCCCCGGCGAGCCCCCGCCCGTGGCCATCGCCGCCCCGCACCACCTGGACCTGCTGCGCGACGCCCTCGGCGGCGACACCAAGGACGTCGTCCGCATCCCGCACACCGACTGGTACACCGGATCCGCCGCCAACGCGGTCGCCCAGGCCGCCGGCTACCTCACCGCGCACGCCGGTCCGGGCGGCGGCATCCACCTCCTCATGGAGCCGGTGTGGAGCGGCCGCGCCGGACGGTCGGCGCGCGAGACCACCGAGTGGATCCGCTACGAGGCCCTCGCCAACCTCCTGTTCGCGCCCCTGGCCACGACGGCCCTGTGCGCCTACGACACCCGCACCGCCGGGCCCGCCGTCGTCGCCGCGGCCCTGCGCGCCCACCCGGGCACGGGGGTGTACCGGGAGCCGGAGCGGATCGCGGCCGAACTCGACGCCGTCCCGCTGCCGTTGCCCCCGGCCGAGGCCCGGCCCCTCCCGGCCGGGCCGGACGCTGCGGCCGTGCGGAGCTGGGCCGAGGGACGGGGCCTGCCCGCCGCGGAGGCCGAACTGTTCGCCGCTGCCGTCGCGGAGGCCGCCGCCGCCCTGGCACCCCTCGACGGTTCCGCCCTGGTGTGGGGCGAGGCGCCCGCGTGCGTGTGCGAACTGCGCTCCGCCCGCCGCGTCGACGACCCGCTCGCTGGATTCGTCCCGCCCAGGGCCGACGGCGGCGAACCGGCCCCCGGCCTGTGGTACGCGCGCCAGGTCTGCGCGTACGTGGACATCCGCGACGACGGTGACGGTGCCACGGTCCGCCTGCAGTACGCGTAGCCCCCCACCTGCGCGAGCAGGTACGGGAACGGGTAGTCCTCCCCCTGCGCCCGGCCGTACCCGCGGATCACCCTGGAGTCATGCTGCAACTCTCCGGGTGCCCCGTCCCGGACCCCGACGCCCACCACGGCCCGTTCCCCCAGCCGCCCCTGGGAGCGGGCCACCTCAGCGTCGAGTACGCCCCCGGGCCCGTCGCCGTCCGCGAGGCGCGCGCGGAGGTCCGCCGGGCACTGGAGGACTGGGGTCTCGACGAGCGCGGCGAGGTCGTGGAGGTGGCGGAGCTGCTCGTCGGCGAGCTGGCCACCAACGCGCTGGTGCACGCCGGGACGTCCTTCCGGCTCACGCTCACCGCCGCACACGGCGTCCTGCGCTGTGAGGTCGCCGACACCGAGCGGCGGGTGCCCCGGGTCGTCGAGGCGGGCACCGGGGAGAGCGGCCGCGGGATGTTCCTGGTGGACGCGCTGGCCCAGCGCTGGGGCTGCCACCGGGACGGGCCGGTCAAGACCGTGTGGTTCGAAGTCGCCACGTGCCGTTCGGACGGCTGCGGCCGGCGGCAGCCGTGACGCTCCGCCGGGGCGGGCCGTGGAGCTGTGGCGTGCCGCCTCGGTCCGGCTTCGGGCTGCGGGCCGACTGTGGTCCTCGCGCGGTTCCCCGCGCCCCTGAGCCGGACGGCCACCGCCCTCTTGTCGGCTGCGGCGCCATGCGGTTTCTTGATCTGCATGGCTGACACCACGGAGAACCAGGCCACCCACCCCCCACAACCCCGCAAAGCCGGCTGGAAGTACATCGGCCCGGGCATCGTCGTCGCGGCGACCGGTGTCGGCGCCGGAGACCTCGTCGCCACCCTCATCGCGGGCAGCAACTTCGGCTACACCCTGCTGTGGGCCGCGATCATCGGCTGTCTGGTGAAGATCTCCCTGGCCGAGGCGGCGGGCCGCTGGCACCTGTCCACCGGCCGCACCCTCTTCGACGGCTGGGCGAGCCTGGGCCGCTGGACCACCTGGTTCTTCGCGGTCTACGTCGTGGTGTGGGGCTTCGTGTACGGGGCGGCGGCGATGTCCTCCAGCGCGCTGCCGCTGCAGGCGCTGTTCCCGGGCGTGATGGACCTGAAGTGGTGGGGCATCGCCTGCGGGCTGGTCGGGCTGGTCTTCGTCTGGTTCAACAAGTACGCGGTGTTCGAGAAGGTCATGACGATCCTGGTCGGCGTCATGTTCGTGGTGACGGTGTACCTGGCCGTCCGGGTCACGCCGAACCTCGGGGACGCCTTCGCCGGTCTGCTGCCCGTCCTGCCGGACGAGAAGGACTCGATCCTCAACACCCTGGGCCTGATCGGCGGCGTCGGCGGCACCATCACCCTCGCCGCGTACGGCTACTGGGTCAACGCCAAGGGCTGGACGAACACCGGCTGGATGAAGGTCATGCGGCTGGACAACCGGGTCGCCTACCTCACCACCGGTGTCTTCGTCATCGCGATGCTCTTCGTCGGCGCCGAGCTGCTGCACTCGGCGAACGTGGCGATCGCCAGCGGTGACAAGGGCCTGGTGCAGCTCGGTGACATCCTGGAGGAGCAGTACGGCACGGCCACGGCGAAGTTCTTCCTCATCGGCTTCTTCGCCACGTCCTTCACCTCGCTGATCGGCGTCTGGCACGGGGTGAGCCTGATGTTCGCCGACTTCGTGGCCCGGCTGACGGGCAAGGGCCAGGCCAAGGGCGAGGAGGTCGCCTCGGGCGAGCGGGAACGCTCCTGGTCCTTCCGCGGTTACCTGCTGTGGCTGACCTTCCCGCCGATGCTGCTGCTCTTCGAGGGACAGCCGTTCCGCCTGGTCATCATCTACGGCGTGCTGGGCGCGGCGTTCATGCCGTTCCTCGCCGGCACGCTCATCTGGCTCCTCAACACCTCGCGCACCCCACGCGAGTGGCGCAACGGCCCGCTCAGCAACGTGATGCTGGCCGTGGCCGGGCTGCTCTTCCTGGTGCTGTGCCTGAAGCAGATCTGGGACCAGCCCTGGGGCGACTTCTTCTAGCCGGACGGCCGCGGCAGCCGTCCCGGGCGGACGGACGGGGTGGCGGGGAACCGGTCCCCTCCACCCCGTCGGTGGTGCCGAGCGGGTGCTACGGCAGCGCGTGCACGTGCGGTCCGACCGCGTTGGACCAGGCGTTGCCCGCGGTGGCGTCCCAGTTGGTCGACCAGGTCATCGCACCCCGCAGGTCGGGGTAGGTCCGCGGCGGCTTGAAGGAGCCGCAGTTGACGGCCTTGGTCAGGCAGTCCAGGGCGTTGTTGACCACGCTCGGCGCCACGTAGCCGCTGCCCGCGCCGCGGGTGGAGGCCGGTACGCCGAGGCCCACCTGGGAGGGTGCGAGGCCGTTCTCCAGCTGGATGCAGGCCAGCGCCGTGAGGAAGTCGACCGAGCCCTGGCTGTAGA
This sequence comes from Streptomyces sp. NPDC026246, assembly GCF_055567995.1. NCBI lineage: Bacteria > Bacillati > Actinomycetota > Actinomycetes > Kitasatosporales > Streptomycetaceae > Streptomyces > Streptomyces sp. NPDC026246. The sequence continues at coordinate 377,450 of NZ_JBVHPJ010000003.1, forward strand.
CCTTGCCGTCGCAGCCGAGCATCGAACCGCTGTTGTAGTACTGCATGTTGACGACCGTCAGGATGTCCTTGACGTTCAGCGCGGTGCGGAAGTACGCGTTGGACGTCGACTGCATGTCGATCGTCTGCGGGGCCATGGTCAGGACCAGCGAGGGGCCGGCCTTCGCCGACAGCGACCGCAGCGCCTGTGTCATGTAGGTGGCGTTGAGGCCGTTCTCCAGGTCGATGTCGACGCCGTCGAAGCCGTACTCCTGCATCACCGCGTAGACGCTGTTGGCGAAGTTGGCCGCCGAGGTGGCGTCGTTGACGCCGACGGTGCCGCGCTCGCCGCCGACGGAGATGATGACCTTCTTGCCGGCCGCCTGCTTGGCCCGGACGTCCGCCTTGAACTGGTCGACGGTGTAGCCGTTCAGGCCTGCCGTGTCCAGGTTGAAGGTGACCGCACCGGGCGTCGAGGTGGCGTCCGCGAAGGAGACGGCGATGATGTCGTACTGGCTGGGGACGTCCGAGATCCTCTGGACGGTGGCGCCGTTGTTGAAGTTCTGCCAGTAGCCGGTCACCACGTGCTTCGGCAGGGCGGGACCCGGCCCGTTCGGCTTGTTCGTGGTCGCCGTGACGGCCGCCGACTTGGGCGACTCACCGGCCGCGTTCGTCGCCGTGACCTGGAAGGAGTAGGCCGTCGAGGCGGCGAGGCCGGTCACGGTGGCGGAGGTGCCGGAGACCGCCGTCACCTTCGTGCCGTCGCGGTAGACGGTGTATCCGGTCGCGCCCGAGACGGTGTTCCAGGCGAGGGACACGGACGACGTCGTGGTCCCGGAGACCGTGAGGCCGGCCGGCGCCGCGGGGACGGTGGGGCCCGGGTCGGTGCCGCCGCCACCGTCGGGGCCGAAGACCGACACGTCGTCCGCGTAGTAGGCGGACTGCCCGTACCAGCCGTGCGTGTAGACGGTCACCGAGGTCGTCGACCCACCGGTCTTGAACGTCGTCGACAGCTGCTTCCAGGCGGTGGAGTCCGGGGTCCAGGTGGACACGTCCGTCGTGCCCGTGCCGGAGACGCCGAGGTAGGCGTACCCGCCGCGGACCCAGGCGCCCAGGGTGTAGGTGGAGTTGGGCTTCACGGCCACCGTCTGGCTGCACCGGGCGTTGTCCTGCCCCGAGGGGGTCGCCTGCAGCGCGGCCGACCCGGAGTGCACCGGGGAGGAGACCGTCGTGCCGCTGCCCGCGGAGCAGGTCCAGTTGCTCAGGCCCGCCTCGAAGCCGGCGTTCCTGGCGTTGTTGACGTCGGCGGCCGAGGCCTGGCCGACGGTCGTGACAGTGAGGGCCAGGGCTGCCATGAGGGCACCCGACCACAGCCGCAGGGATCTGTGTGGGGACATGACAAGAAAATGGTCCAGACCAAAGCGGCTGTCAAGAGGTCCAGACCAACCTGTCGAGCAGGAGCCCCACCGCGCACCCCGCCAGCAGCACGCCCGTCGACATCCACAACGCCGGTCCGGCCGGGTCGAGTACGCCGGGCCGCAGGCCCAGCAACAGCAGCTGCGCCGCCACCGGAGCCGCGCAGGCCGCCGTCAGATGCCGGGCGGGCACCGCCCGCCACGGCTCGGGGTGCACCCGTGCCGCCGCCCAGGTCGCCAGCACCACGCACACCAGGTTCGGCAGGTGCACCAGCGCCACGGCCGCACCGAACGAGCCGACCCCCTCGGGGCCGACCAGCGGGTCGTACAGCAGGGTCGTCCGGAGGTACTCGGCGACCACCAGCACCACGATGCCGACGGCCCAGCAGCGGACGAGCGTCATGGGATGCCTCCGGAGATCTCGGCGTACAGCAGGACGGCGAAGCCCAGGGCGCCCAGGCCGCAGCCCAGCGTCAGCGCCAGCGCCTGGAGCACCGGCGACCAGCTGCCCCGGCCCGCCACCGTCGCCGTGCCCGGGGGATCACGCGGGTCGTAGGTGACGGTGACCTCGGTGCCCTCCGTCGTCGACCAGGCCGCAAGGTCCTCGAACTCGACGCGGTCCCCGTCGGCCGTACGGAAGGCGAAGACGTGCCGCCGGGCGTCGGAGCGGCCATAGGGCTCGGTCTCCACCCGGAGGCACCTGCCCTCGGTGCGGGCGCCGCGCCGCAGCACCCGCACCACCGTCGCCAGCCGCCGCGCGTACCGCGCCGCCAGCGCCCCGAACAGCGCGACGAGCAGCGCGGGGACGACGTAGCCGGAGCCCGGCACCTCCACGGTCAGTGCACCTCCACCGAGTCGACGATCCGGTCCAGGTCGTCGTCGGGCAGAGCGCCCCGCCCGGCGTCGATGCGGACGGCGAACGCCGTGTCGGTCGAGTCGAGTCCCGTGAGGATCACACCCTTCACCGGCGTGCCCTTGGCGGGGCCCCCGTCCTCACCGGTCGCCTCGAAGGAGAAGTCGATCCGCTTCGCGTCGTCCGTGCCGGCCAGGTCGACGTCCTTCTGGCCCTCGACCTTCGCGCCCATCTGGATGCCCGCCTCGGCCGCGATGGCGGCCTGCTCGGCCGAACCGGCCTCGGTGAAGCCCAGTTGCACGGTGAGGACCGCGACCTTCCTGCCGCCCTCCGTGCGCACCGCGGCCGCCGCGTTGTGCCCGCCCCGTTCGGCGGCGCTCTGCTCCTGCCAGCCCTCGGGGTAGGACACGTCGACACCCTTGGTCCTCAGCGTGCCCCAGCCGTCGGGCACGGAGCCCGCGCCCGGGTCCGGGTCCCCGCACCCGGTCAGGGCCAGGGCGGTCGTCAGCAGGGCGGCGGCCAGGCAGGCACGGCGGGTCGTCATCGGCGGGTGCTCCGTCTCGTCAGTTCGCGCAGTAGCTGTACGGGAGATAGGAACGGCCGTCCCCGTGGGGCGCCCCCAGGAACTCGGCGCCGGTCAGGGTCTCCGCCTTCTTCTCCGTGCTGATCGTCATGCCCAGACTGAGCCCCAGATTCAACTCGAATCCGTACTCGGCCGCGTTCACCTCACCGGTGTACGTCATCCGGCTCGATCTGCCCTGGTCGAACATCAGCTGCCCGAAGGGGTCGTCGGCGCCCGGCCGGGAGGTGGGCGCGCGGTCGGAGAACATGTACTGGAACGGCGTGGCGATCTGCTCTTTGCTGCTGTCCAGCCACTGCTCGGCGACCGCCCGGTCCCGGTCGCCGGCCGGTCCGGGGTCGAAGGTGAGCGTGTTCGTCACGATCTCGATGCCCGTCTGCGAGTCGGTGCCCTTCACCCCGGCGTTGCCGCCGCGCTTGTCGCCGTCCTTCCCGCCGTTGTCGCCGCCCGCCTTGGCGCCGTCCTTCTGGCCGCCCTCCTCCACCGTGCGGGTCATGTCGACGCGGACCAGCTTGCCGGTCTTCTTGTCGTAGGTGACCGTGATGGTGCCCGTCAGCGTCGTGTTGGCCGTGTACTCGCCGCTGAGCGCACCCGCCTCGTAGCTCACCTTCGAGCCGTACTCGACGGACGAGGCGTACGTGTACGACTTGGTGTTCTTGTAGGCGTTGTCCGTCCAGGTCACCTCGGGGGCGTACTTGAAGGAACCGCCGAGGGCGGCGCTCAGCTTCTTCTCGTCGCCCGCGGAGATCTTCAGGCCGGCCGACGCCGAGGCCTCCAGGCCGACCTTGCCGTAGGTGATCTTCCGGTTGTCGCCGAGGTGCTCCTTGATCCGGTTCTGCGTGTCCTCCTCGTCCTTGAGGGGGCCCGTGCCGAAGAGGTACAGGATGCCGTCGCCGAGGCTCGCCTCCGCGCCGCCCGGCATGGTCCGGCGCATCTCGTACATCTGGAGCTTCTCCACGTCGTCGCGGAACCGCTCGGCCTCCTGTGGGCTCTGGAACACCCAGGTGTCGCCGTTGGTGACCTTGATGCCGAGCCCCAGCTCCACCTTGTCGGCGCCGAACCGGCCGACCTTCATGCCCGGCTTGAAGTCCTTCTTGGCGGCGACCGAGGCGGCGTCCGTGAAGGTGAGGTAGACCAGCTGGTCGCCGTCGTCGACCGTGCCGTCGCCGTTCACGTCCGTCTTCGCCTTCAGGCGCTGCTCCTGGAAGCCGTACTCCTTGCCGATCTCCCAGAAGAGGATCTTCGCCTTGGAGCCCGCCTTGTCGGTGACCGAGGAGACCTGGCACAGCGCCGGCTCGAAGTCCGCGTCGGTCAGCGGCTTGCCCTGGCCCGTGCCGCCCGTGCCGCAGTCACCGCCCCCGGCCACCCGGCAGACCTGGGCGGCGATCCTGTCGTAGATCAGCTGCCCGACCCCGGTGGCCGACACCGCCAGCACGACGGCCGCGCTCACGACGACCATCCCCAGGTACTCGGTGCCGGTCGCCCCGCGGTCGTCGAAGACCGGTCTGCGTCCGTACGTCCGTATGCCACCCCCGTCGGCCATACGGCACCCCTCCTCGCGGCGAACCACCTCTGCGTGGACCGCGAGCGTAGGGACGCACCACCGCCCGGGGCGTGGGCCTCAGGGCCCAAACGAAGGCCCACCGTCAACTCCGGGCCCGGTGGGCCCACGGCCCCGATCCGCCCCCGGACACCGACGGCGACCGGCAAGATGCTCAACCTGCCCCGTTATGACGCGTCTTGTGCAACGACAGTTGCTCCTCAGCTACACAAACGCTGTTCTCCGGTCACAGAGCCGTGGTTACAGTGCTGAGGTAGTCACGCAGTGAAGTCGACACGGCGCGCCGGAGTGACACCCGGCGTTCCGACGGGCATGGGGAAACGGGGAGCTGCGCGTGCCAACTGCCATTGCCGTGACCAGCGCCGACATGGCGCTGCCGCCACAGGACGACCGCACCCTGCCCGCCGCCGTGCTCCGGGACGTCGCCGAACGGCCCCTGGAGCAGGCCCTCGCCGATCTCCAGACCCTGGTCGAGCACCACGGGCACGTGATCGTGGTCTGCTCGCCGGCCGCGCCCACCGCCGTGCGGCGCCGGCTGCACACCCTGCGCGCGCTCATGGAGACCGACCGCGTCGCCGTCTTCCAGCCGGACCTGCCGCCCCTCGGACTGGCCGTCCTGGCACGCCAGTTGCGCCAGCTCGCGTCCTGCGACCTCAGCCCCGGCGTCCTCGCCTCGGCCGGGCGGCTGCTGGTGCACTACGTCCACGCCGGGGCGCTGCTCAACTCCGTCGCCCGGCTCGACCGGGTCCCCGTCGGCCTGAAGTCGCACGCCAAGTCCTGGGTGCCCGGCAGCCAGTTCGGCGTCCTCGCCCACCCCGAACCGCACCTGGTGCGCATCGCCCCCGAAGCCGCCCTCCCGGGGCCGGAGTTCGGCACCTGGATGCTGGTCGCCAAGGGCCAGCTCCAGTCCGACTGGGTGAACGCCACCCTCGCGCCCTCCTGGAAGGTGCAGGGACTGCGCGAGGTGCCGCTCCCGGCCGAGTCACCCGTCTGGTGGGGCACCGGCAAGCTGATCGAGTTCTGCAGCTACCTGCCCGACCTGTCCGTGCTCTACCAGCTCGTCACCTCCGTACGGCGCAGCCGCTGCCACTGGTGCGGCATCGACGTCATCGGCGACCGCTGCGTCTTCTGCTCGGCCACCCCGCCCGTGTACGACGGCCCGCCCCCGAGACAGCTCGAGAGCCGAACGGCCGTCGGGTGAGCCCTGACACCGCTCGTCAGCCCTGCTCCGCTTCCGCTCGACCGATATCCCCAACGAGGTTGTACGGTTCATGAACTCCCGTCAGCGCCGCGGCGTGATTCTCCTGCTCCTGTCGGTCGTCTGCGCCCTGGGCGCCTTCACCGGCGTGCTGTCCGTCATCAGCGACGTCGAGTCCAAGGTCGGGCCCGAGGTCACCGCCTACCGGCTCAAGTCCGACGTGCCGCCCTACACCACCCTCGGCACGGGCCAGTTCGAGAAGATCAAGATGCCCGAGCGGTGGCTCTCGGACAACGCGGTCACCGACCTGCGCGAGATACAGGGCAAGATCGCCGTCACGACGCTGCGCGAGGGCTCCCTGCTCCAGTCCGACATGATCGTCCGCCGGCCGGCCCTCCAGCCCGGGCAGCAGGAGGTCGCCATCATGATCGACGCGGCGACCGGCGTCGCCGGCAAGATCACGCCCGGCGCCTCGGTCAACGTCTACGCCACCTTCGAGGGGCAGCGCGAGGGCGACCCCGACCAGTCGAAGATCATCGTCACCAACGCCGAGGTCCTCGACGTCGGGGAACTGACCGCGCTGAAGCCCGACGAGGGCAGCCGCACCCAGCAGCCCACCGACGCCGTCCCGATCACCTTCGCGCTGTCCGCCCGGGACGCCCAGCGCATCACCTACGCCGAGTCGTTCGCCAAGCGCGTGCGCCTCGCCCTCGTCGCGCCCGGCAGCGACACCACCGTTCCCGAGCAGGACCGGACGTACGAACTCGCGAAGGACAAGTGACCGCGCATGCCCACGAGGATCCTCCCGGCAGTCGGCGACGCGGACGCCGTCCGGTCCCTCACGACGCTGCTCAGCCAGCTCCCGGACGCCGAACCGGTCGCCCCGGTGGTCGACTCCACCCAGCTCGTCGACACCCTGGCCCGGCTGGCCGCCGAGTCCGTCGACGAGCTGCCCGAGGTCGTCGTCGTGCACGAGCGCATCGGACCGGTCCCCGCGCTGGAGCTGATCCGCGAAGTGGCCCTGCGCTTCCCGGCCGTCGGCGTCATCCTCGTCACCTCCGACGCGAGCCCCGGCCTCTTCCAGGCCGCCATGGACTACGGCGCCCGCGGGCTGGTCGCCCTGCCTCTCAGCTACGAGGAACTCGCCAGCCGCGTCCAGGCCGTCGCCCAGTGGTCCACCGGCGTGCGGCGCCACCTCGGGTCCGGCGGTGACGTCTTCACCGGCGTGGGCGGCACCGTCGTCACCGTCAGCGGCGCCAAGGGCGGTGTCGGAGCCACCCTCACCGCCATCCAGCTGGCCCTGGCCGCCCAGGCCTCCGGCCGCAGCACCGCCCTGGTCGACATGGACCTCCAGACCGGCGACGTCGCCTCCTACCTCGACGTCCAGTTCCGCCGTTCGGTCGTCGACCTCGCCGCGATCAACGACATCTCCCCGCGCGTCCTGGCCGACGCGGTCTTCCGCCACGACACCGGCCTCGTCCTGCTGCTCGCCCCGGCCGAGGGCGAACGCGGCGAGGACGTCACCGACCGCGCCGCCCGCCAGATCGTCAGCGCCCTGCGCTCCCGCTACGAGGTCGTCGTCATCGACTGCGGCGCCCAGCTCGGTGGCGCGGGCGCGGCCGCCGTGGAGATGGCCGACCGGGCGCTGCTCGTCACCACGCCGGACGTGGTCGCCGTACGGGGGGCCAAGCGGGCGGTGCGGATGTGGGACCGGCTGCAGATCCGCAAGGCGGAGGAGACGACCGTCGTCGTCAACCGGCACTCCCGCCACACGGAGATCCAGCCGCAGCTGATCCAGAAGATCACCGGCACGACCGTCGCGGCCACGGCGGTCCCCGCGAACTTCAAGGAACTGCAGAGCGTGGTGGACGCGGGCCGCGTCCACGAACTGGAGAGCAAGAGCTCGGTCAAACAGGCCCTGTGGGGCCTGGCCGGGGAACTGGGCCTGGTCAAGGTCCCGGACGGCGGGCAGAAGACCGGCCGGGGACTGCGGGGCGACCGGGGCGCGGTGAGCTTCAAGCGGCGCAGGGAGGGATGAGCGTGGCCTTACGGAAGCGGGACGAGGGTCAGGTGACGATCGAGTTCCTGGGCATGACGCCGACGATCATCGTGACGCTGATCGCGCTGTGGCAGACCGTCCTCGTGGGCTACACCTTCGTCCTCGCGGGCAACGCCGCGGACCAGGCGGTGCGCGAGGGCACGGCGGCGGCACCGGGCGGCGCGCGCACCGCCGCCTGCCAGGAGGCCGGGCTCAGGCACCTGTCGGAGGCGTGGCGCGCCGGGGCGGAGGTCGACTGCGGCGGCTCCGGCTACGTCACGGCCGACGTGGCCCTGGACGTCCCGGTCCTCTTCCCGGGCGCGCTGTCGGTCCCGATCCGCATCCGCGGACACGCCGGAGCGGTGGAGGAGGAAACAGGTGCCCCGTGACCGCGAGCGCCGCGACCGCGGCCAAGTCGCCATCGAGTACCTCGGCTTCCTGCCGATCCTGCTGATCGTCGCCCTGGCGGCCGTGCAGCTCGGCCTGATCGCGTACACGGCCCAGCAGGCCGGCACGGCGGCCCGGGCGGGAGCGCGCAGCGCCTCGCTGGGCGGGTCTGCGGAGGCGGACTGCCGCGCGGCGGTGAGCAGTTGGCTGACGGTCACCGGGTGCCCGCCGTCCTACCGAGCCGAGGAGGTCACCGTCACGGCCACCGTGCAGATCCCGTCCCTCGTGCCGGGCTGGGAGTTCGATCCGGCCGTCAAGCGCGCCACGATGCCGCTCGACCACTGAACGACGAACCAGGAGCACCGCACCCATGAGCCTGCGAGCACGCATCAACACCCCCGAGGACAACGGCAACCGGGGCGAGGACGGCCACATGGTCGCCTCCTACCGGGCCAAGCTCCTGGAGGAGATCGACCTCGCGGAGATGAGCTCGCTGGCCGCCGCCGAGCGCAGGGCCCGGCTGGAGCGGGTGCTGGGGCACATCATCAGCCGCGAGGGCCCGGTCCTGTCGACGGTGGAGCGCTCGCAGCTGATCCGCAGGGTGGTCGACGAGGCCCTGGGTCTCGGCATCCTGGAGCCGCTGCTGGAGGACGCCTCCATCACCGAGATCATGGTCAACGGCCCGGACGCGATCTTCGTGGAGCGCGGCGGCCGGGTCGAGCAGCTGCCCCTGCGCTTCGCGTCCAACGACCAGCTCATGCAGACGATCGAGCGGATCGTGTCCACCGTCAACCGCCGCGTGGACGAGTCCAACCCGATGGTCGACGCCCGGCTGCCCTCCGGGGAGCGCGTCAACGTCATCGTCCCGCCGCTGTCCCTGACCGGCGCCACCCTCACCATCCGCCGCTTCCCGCGCTCCTTCACCCTTCAGGAGCTGATCGGCCTCGGCTCGCTGGACGAGCACATGCTGTACCTGCTCGCGGGCCTGGTGCAGGCGAAGTTCAACATCATCGTCTCGGGCGCGACCGGCACCGGCAAGACGACCCTGCTCAACGCCCTGTCCGGCCTGATCCCCGAGGGCGAACGCATCATCACCATCGAGGACTCCGCCGAACTCCAGCTCCAGCAGCCCCACGTGATCCGCCTGGAGTCGCGGCCGCCCAACGTGGAGGGCAAGGGCCAGGTCACCATCCGCGACCTCGTCCGCAACTCCCTGCGCATGCGTCCCGACCGGATCGTCGTCGGTGAGGTCCGCGGCGGCGAGTCCCTGGACATGCTCCAGGCGATGTCCACCGGCCACGACGGCTCCCTCGCCACCGTCCACGCCAACAGCGCCGAGGACGCGCTGATGCGGCTGCAGACCCTGGCGTCCATGTCGGACGTGGAGATCCCCTTCGTCGCGCTGCACGACCAGATCAACAGCGCGGTCGACGTCATCGTGCAGCTCACCCGGTTCGCCGACGGCGCCCGCCGCATCACCGAGATCGCGCTGATGGACAGTCACGGCAGCGACCCGTACCGCCTGGTCACGGTCGCCCGCTTCCACGCCCGGCCGATGACGGCCGACGGCCGCATCCACGGCGCGTTCGAGTACTTCGCCCTCCCGCGCCGCACCGCCGACCGCCTCTACATGGCGAGCCAGTCCATTCCCCAGGCGTTCGGCATCGCCCGCTCCGCGGACGAACTCGCCACCCGAGAAGCCAGGTAGGACCGACCGATGGAACTGCACACGCTCATCACGCTCACCACCGGTATCACCCTGCTGACGTGCGTCCTCGCGGTCGTCGGCCTGCACGCGTACGCCACCGGCAGGGCCCGGCGGCAGGCACTGGTCGACCGCCTGTCCGCCACCGGCCAGGTCCCCGTGACCGGCCGGCGCCGCTCCTTCCGCGGGATCGACCGCCGGCTGCGGCGCACCAGGCTCGGCAAGAAGCTGGAACTGCGCCTGGCGGCGACCGGCCTGGACGTCACACCGGGCGAGTTCTTCGTCTCCATGCTCGCCGTGGTCGCCGGTCTGTGGCTCATCGGCCAGGCGGCCCTCGCCCCGTTCTTCGGGCCGCTGGCGGGGCTCCTCGGCATCGGCGTGGCGGTCCAGTTCCTCAACTGGCAGCGCCAGAAACGCATCGAGAGGTTCATCAACCAGCTCCCCGAGATGGCCCGGATCCTCGCCAACGCCACCCAGGCGGGCCTCGCCCTGCGCACGGCGATCGGCATGGCCGCGGAGGAGATGGAGGCCCCGGCGGGCGAGGAACTCGGCAAGGTCGCCGCGCAGCTCGCCGTCGGCGCGTCCCTGGACGACGCCCTCGACGAACTCGCCGACCGCCTTCCCTCCCGCGAACTGGTCGTCCTCGTCACCACCCTGGTGCTGTCCAACCGGGCGGGCGGGCAGGTGGTCAGCGCCCTGCGCAACCTCACCGAGACGCTGGAGGAACGCAAGGAGACCCGGCGCGAGGTCCGCACCCAGCTGTCCCAGGTCAACATGACGTCGTACGCGGTGCCCGTCCTCGGCGTCGGCTCGCTCTTCCTCATGAACGGGGTGAAGGACGGCGCCCTGGACCGCATGACCGGCTCCCCGTTCGGCCAGGCGGCGGTCATCATCGCCTTCTCCTTGTACGCCGTCGGCTTCGTCCTCATCCGCCGCCTGTCCCGCATCGACGTCTGAGAGCCAGGAGGCAAACCATGGGACTGCTTCTCGCCCTGCTGACGGGCCTCGGCGTCTGGGGGATCTTCGCCGGGGTCCGCATGTACCGGGCCGAGGCGAAACTCCCCGGCGACCTCGCCCTCGCCCTGGAGGTCGGCTCCACCCGCACCGGCGCGGTCGACTCCCTCGTCGACCGCATGGGCATGCGCTACGCACCCTCCGTGCTCCGCCTGATGGGCCCCAAGCAGGTGGCCAGGTACCGACGCAAGATCGACCTCGCGGGCAACCCGGGCGGCCTGACCATCGACCGCTACGCGGCCCGCCGCGCGGTCTACGGCGCCCTGGGCGGTGTCGGTTTCCTGGTGTTCCTCATGCGCGGCCAGCTGCTGGTCGCCCTGCTGCTGCTGGCCTTCGGGGCGTTCTGGACGGAGGTCGGCATCTGGTCGGCCATCCGCGTCCGCAAGGACGTCATCGAACGCACCCTGCCGGACTTCCTGGACGTCCTCGCGGTCGTGGTGAGCGCGGGCCTCGGCTTCCGCCAGGCCCTGGACCGGGTCGCCGCCAAGTACGAGGGGCCCTGGGCCGACGAACTGCGCATCACCTTGCGCCAGATGGACCTCGGCATGAGCCGCCGCCAGGCCTTCGCGGAACTGCGCCGCCGCAACGACTCCGAGCAGGTCGCCATGTTCGTCACGGCCCTGCAGCAGGGCGAGGAACTGGGCGCGCCGATCGTCGACACGCTGGTGGCCCTCGCCAAGGACATGCGCCGCACGGACGCCCAGAACGCCCGCCGCAAGGCGGCCCGGGCCGTGCCCAAGGCCACGATGATGATCACGACCTTCATGGTCCCGGCCACGATGCTGCTGCTGGGCGCGGGCCTGATCCTCGGGTCGGGCACGGACTTCGGCTCGGTGACGGGGAAGTAGGGGGAAGTGGACGGGGAAGCCGGGGAGGAGGCGACAGCATGTCGATGACAGGGGAACGCCACGGTCTGCTGGGCCGTCGCCGCCGCCGCGCGGACCGCAACCCCGAGATCACCACGCCACCGGCCGGCACGGTCCTGCCGGCCCACGTCCGCACCGGCGCCCCCGACGTCCCGGTGACCTCGGTGACCCCGGCCCTGCCGCCGGGCTGGGAGGCGGCGGGGGCGGTGGGCGGCGAGCCGACGCTGCGGATCGCGGGCGGGGGCGGTGGCGGTGCTGGGGGCGGGGGCGGTGGTCGTGGGCGGTCGGTGTCGACGGGGGGCGCGGGGAGCGTCGCACAGGACCCGGGCACCGTGCACGGGGGCGGCGACGCGGTGGGGACTCGGGCCGCGGGCCGGGCGCCGGTGAGCGGTGCCGCTCCGGCACCGGCCCCTTCGGTCCCGTCAGCCCCTCCACCAGCACAGCCACCCCCGCCCACGTCGGCCCACGAGGCGCCCGGCCGCCGTCCGGGCCGGCGGTCGGGGGGCACCGCGCAGGTCGGCGCCGCGCAGGGAGGCGCTCCGCAGGACGGCGCCCCGCAGGTCGGCGCCCCGCAGGTCGGCGCTCCTCGGGAGGACGCCCCGACGCCCACCGGTCCGGCCATCGACATCCAGGTCAACGCCCTCCAGGCCATGTGCCGGCAGGTCTTCGGCTTCCGGCTCGCCATGATCGCCCTGGCCACGCCCACGGCCCTCGTCAACGCCCACGACGGCCTCCCCACCCGCCTGGTCGGCGCCGCCGTGGTCGTCACCTTCATGACCTCCTACGTGCTCTTCCGCGACTGGGAGCGCTTCGGTCCCCTCCTGCTGCGGCACCCCACGCTCCTCGCGGCGGACACCCTGTTCGGCGCCCTGCTCCTCATCTCGGCGGGCCCCACCAGCACCCTCGCCTACGTCAGCGTCTGCACCCCGCTGCTGGCCGGCCTCGTCTACGGCTGGCGGGGCGCGGCCGTCTTCGCCTCCCTCCAGGCACTCCTGCTGCTCCTCATCCACGCGGCCCAGGAGGACCCGGCGCCCGGCATCGCCGAGTCCGCCCTCCTGCCCGGCCTCTGTGTGATCGCGGGAGCCGTCGGCTCCAGCCTGCGCAACCTCATGCTCCGCTTCGGCGCCGCCACCCAGGCCCTCACGACGGTCCAGGCGCGTCTCGCCGTCACGGAGGCGGTGAGCGCCGAACGAGCCCGCCTGGCCCGCGAGATGCACGACTCGGTCGCCAAGACCCTGCACGGCGTGGCGCTCGCGGCGGACGGCCTGACCGGGTCGGCGGGTGCCGACCGCATGGATCCGGCCCTGGTCCGGCAGCAGGCCGCGCTCGTCGCCCGTTCGGCCCGACGGGCCGCCGCGGAGTCCCGCGAACTCCTGGCCGACCTGCGCCGCGAGTCCGACCCCTCCCAGGCGACCGACGTGCTCGTCGAACTGGCCGCACGCACCCGCGACTTCAGCGCACGGACGGGTCTGCCCGCCGTGTACCGGCCCATCGGCGACCACGCCGTACCGCCGGTTCCGCCCGCGGTCGCCCGGCAACTGCTCACCATCGCCTCGGAGGCCATGGAGAACGCCCACCGCCACGCGGAGCCGACCCGGGTGGACGTCTGCGCGGGCGTCCACGCCGGGCTGCTCCGCATCAGCGTCCACGACGACGGCCGCGGGCTCCCACCGGGCACCACCCTCGAACAGCTGCGCCGGGCCGGCCACTTCGGCCTGGTCGGCATGGTCGAGCGGGCGGCGTCGGTCGGCGCCCGCATCCGCATCGGCCGTGGCGCCCACCCCCGGGGCACGGAAGTCCGCCTGGAACTCCCCCTGGCAGCCCTGACGACCCCCATGGCGTGACCCCCACGACCCGAGAGGAGGCACCGATGCCGGACCAGCCGCCCCACCACCACCCCGGCGCACTCCAGCCGCCGCCCCCGCAGACCCCCTTCGCCGGTCTCCCGCGACCGGCACCCCCGGCCCGCCGCCTCCGGGTCGTCGTCGCCGACGACAATCCCGTGGTGCGCGCGGGCCTCACCGCCCTGCTCTCCGGCCGCGAGGACATCGAGGTGGTGGCCGAGGCGGCCGACGGCAGCCAGGCCTACGAGGCGGCCCGGCAACACCGCCCGGACGTGGTCCTCCTCGACGTCCGCATGCCCGGCGTGGACGGCATCTCGGCCCTTCCGTACCTGGTGGGCATCGCCCCGGTCGTGATGCTGACCTACAGCAGGGAGTCGGAGATCGTCCAGGAGGCCCTGCGGCGGGGGGCGGGCGGCTACCTGGTCCACGGGGAGTTCACGGCCGACCAACTCGTGCAGGCGGTACGGGACATCAGGGAGGGCAGGCCCCACTTCACGCCCACGGCGGCAGGCGCCCTCCTCACCCAGCTACGCCGGACCCAGCAGCCGCCGACTGCGCCGCTCCCCGAGGGCCTGGGGCAGTCGGGGAGTGCGACTGCATACGGAATTTCGTCCGACAGCCCTCCGTATAGTCACCTCCAACCAGGGCTTGCTTCAGCGGATTTGGCTGCGGAGGGCGTCTCTCGTCCGGTCGGTTCGCCGGAAAACCTTTCGCACGTGCAACCGTATGTGGGACAGTCGTCGTCTGGGTGGTCGAGTGGCCACCCGGCTGCTGTCGACAGGTCGCGGTTCCAGCTGAGTGCGAGGGAGGCGGAGATCATGGACCTCATCGCGTCCGGGATGAACAACCAGCAGATCGCCGCCACGTGCTTCATCAGCGAGAAGACCGTCAAGAACCACATCAACCGCATCTTCGCCAAGCTGCACAGCACCAGCCGCGCCGAGGCCGCGGCGAAGTGGATCGGCACGGCGCCGGATGCACAGCGGGGACGGGGGTGACCTCCGGTGACGGCATGGGGGAGAAGGACCGGGGTGGGCCCGAGCGATTGGGCCCGGAATTGGGCCCAGGGGCCCTGCGGCGGAGAGCCCGTCCGGCCGTACGTTCCTCGTGCCGAAAGCGGCACAGCCGAATCCGGAGGGGAACACCATGAGCGACCTGATGCTGAAGACCGCCGTCGCGACCAAGGTCCGCGTGAACGGCTGGAAGAACACGACGGTCGAGGCGATGCAGCGCCGCGCCGGCGACAAGGGCCAGACGGCGGTCGAGTACCTGGGCATCATCGCGGTGGTGGTGGCCATCGTGCTGGCGATCACGGGCACGAACATCGGCCAGACCATTCTCACCAAGATCCAGGCACAGATCGCCAAGGTCGCTCCTTGATCCGACCGCGCCGCTACGGTGACGCAGGGCAGGCCTTCCCCATCTACATCACGGTGGTGGGGGGCCTGCTCTTTCTCGCGTTCGCGTACTTCGCGGTCGGCCAGGCCGCGGCAAACAGGAACGGGGCCCAGACGGCTGCGGACGCCGCGGCTCTCGCGGCTGCTCAGGACCGGCGGGATCAACTGGCGGGCGCGTGGCTGGGTGATGCGTTCGACTGGACCAAGTGGAGTGACATCTTCGACGGCGACGCCGACATGATGGGCGACCCCTGCTCACGTGCGCATCAGCTGGCTGCGTCGAACGACGCTCGCGTGCTCGGTTGCGACCGGGAGGGCCTGCTCGGATTCACCGTCAAGGTGGAGACCAACCAGTCCGTCGGGGAATCCATAGTCCCCGGTACCGCGGAGCGTCGGTCGGATGCGTCCGCCACCGCGGTCATCGAGTCCCGATGTGAGTTCAAGCCGCCTGCCGCAGATGCTGCGGAGGACGCGCTGCCCCGCCTCTCGTGCGGAGACAGAGAGTGGGACCTGAAGCCGGGTGACCCCCCTGAGACCCTTCCCAAGCCCGAAGACCTCTTCGATGTCCACCTGGCCAACCCGTAAGCGAATGACGAGTGATGAGGGAAGCAGAGAGATGAGCATTCGGTTCACCGCGAAGGCCTGCAGGGGGATGGTCGCGCTGACCGTTGCGGCCGGACTGGCCCTCGGTGCGGCCGGCTGCAGCGGGGGTGGCGACAACGATGACAAGTCGAGTCCGTCGGCCTCGGCACCCGGAAACAGTGGATCCAAGCCGAGTGCTCAGGAAGGTGACAAGCAGGCACCGCTGGCCGAACTCAAGGGCACGGATGGGTTGCTGCTGCAGGTCACTTCCGCTCAACGCGATGCCGGTGGATTCGTGACGGTGAGCGGCAACCTGAAGAACGACGGGGACGAGTCCGTTGCCATCCCCGCTCAGACGAGTGGTGACGAGACCGAGGTCATCAAGCACGGGCAGTCGCTCGGAGGCGCCACCTTGGTGGACTCGAAGGGGAAGAAGCGCTACTACGTCCTGCGAGACACAGACGGGCGGCCTCTGACGACGACAGGGTTGACCACTCTCGCCGCCGGCCAAACGCTCCCGGTGTTCATGCAGTTCCCCTCCCCGCCGGCCGGTGTGACGGACGTCGCGCTGCAACTCCCCACCTTCTCCAGCGGCTCCATCAAGATCTCCGGGTGAGGCGCGCCATGACCCCCACCCGCAGCCGGCCGGCCACGCCACGTCTCGCCCTGGTCCTCACCGCCGCCTCCCTCATGATCGCCACGAACGTCTACGGTGCCGTCTCGGCCCACGCCGACGAGACACCCGGCGTCCCGCCCGGCACGGAAGCCGCCGCCTCCGCGCCGGTGGAGGTCGACCCCGCCGACCCCGACCTCAAGCTTCCCGAAGGCTCCACCCTCGCCGAGCCCAAGGTGCTCGACATCAAGCAGGTCGTCGAGGACCAGAGCGGTGACGAGCGTCGGGAGGACACCAACTCCGACGTGAAGTTCGCCCTCCAGGCCGAGGTCCTCTTCGGCAAGGACAGTGCGAAGCTCAGCGCCCCCGCCAAGGCCCGGATCTCCGCGATCGCCGAGGAGATCAAGGCCCAGAACGCCACGAAGATCCGTGTCTTCGGCTTCACCGACAACCTCGGTTCCTCCGCCCACGGCGACGTCCTGTCCCGCAAACGCGCCGACGCCGTGCAGAACGTCCTGGACCAGGAACTGACCAGCGCCGGCGTCACGTACGAGGTACGCGGCTACGGCGAGCAGTACCCGATCGCCGACAACTCCACGGAATCGGGCCGCAAGAAGAACCGCAGGGTCGAGGTCTCCTTCCCCCGCTCGGAGAGCTGAGAGGGCGGCCCCCTTGGGCCCCGATTTGGGGCCACGGGCCCATCCCGCTCCGCCGCTCCCTCCCTAGTCTCGGGCGTGTCGTGAACCAGGGAGGGGGCGGCGGGGATGGCCTGGATCGGCGGATCGAAGGGGCCCGTGCCGGGAGCCGCCGGGCCACCGCCCGGACACCTGCCGGGCGGTGGCCGGCGACCGATGCCACCCGCCCTCGCGGCCGCCCTGGTCCTCCTCCACACCCTCTTCGCGATCACCCTGGCCGGCGGAATCAGCCTGCTCCTCACCGCGGCCTCGTACGACGCCGTCGACGGCCGCCTCCTGGCCCTCACCGCCTACGCGGCGGCCCCCGGCGTCCTCGGCTGGTGGCTGGCCCGCCGCACCTGGCAGGGCGGGAGCAGAACCCGCGCCGCCCTCATGGCCGTACAGCTCTGGCTGCTCGTCGGCGCGGCGACGAGCCTCACCCAGGGCTCACCCCGGGGCTTCACCCAGCTCTTCCTGCCCGTCCTGATCCTGTGCCTCCTCACCCGGCCGGACAGCCGCGCCTGGTACCGGCTCCCGGAGAGCCGGCGCGCGGAGCGCCGCCCCTTCTCCCTGCCCCGGATGATCCGCTTGCGCCGCGACGACGGCCAGACGGCGGTGGAGTACGCCGGTCTCGTCGCGGTCGTCGCCGCGCTCGTCACGGCCCTTCTCGTCAGCGGCCTGGGCCCGCAGATCTACGGCGGCCTGCAGTCGGCCGTCTGCAAGGTCACCGGCACGGCCTGCCCTGCGGGCCCGGCACCCGGCGACGGCACGGACTCCACGACCGCCCACGGCAGGGCGGGCGACGAGCACGGCGGAACGGCCCCCGAACCCGACGGCGGACAGGCCCCGGGCGGAGAGGCCCCGGGCCGGGAGAACACCGGTACCGGCCCGACCGACGGCGACTCCGCAGGCGACGAGCAGGACGACGACGGCTGCTTCTCCGGCGCCGGGGCGTTCTTCGGCTGTGCCGGCGACCAGCTGAAACAGGTCGGCGAAGGACTCGTCGTCGACGGCATCGGCGGTGAGCTCGAAGGCATCTGGGACACCGTCACCCACCCGATCGACTCCCTGGAGGGCCTGAAGGACTACGGGGGCGTCATCGCCGACCAGTGGTCGCAGGACAGCGGCGACGCCGGTGCCAAGTGGGCCGACGGCGACTACCTCGACGCGCTCACCGACTGGAGCGGCGCGACCGTGAACTCGGGCGGGAAGGTCCTCGACGACATGTTCGTCGGGGACGACGTCCGCGACCAGTGGAACCAGGGCAACGAGACCCGCGCCGTCACCACCGTCATCTGGAACGTCGGCTCCCTCTTCATCCCCGGCTACGGCGAGGCCAAAGTCGCCGGCAAGGCCGGCAAGCTGGGCAAGCTCGGGAAGTTGGGTGACCTGGGCAGGCTCACCGACAAGGCCGTCGGCGCGGCCGAGGACGCCCGGAAAGCGGCCGGAGCCGGTGACGCGGCGGGCGCGCGCAGGGCGGCGCAGGAGGCCGACGAAGCAGCCGACGAAGCCGAACGCAAGGCCCGGGAGTCGGGCTGCCCGCTCGCCGCCCCGCCCCGCGGGGCCCCGTTCGGCGGCGGCCCCGGCACCGGCACGACGGTCCTGGCCGGCGCCCGGGCGGGTGCCTCCCACGTCGTCCTCGCGGAGGACGGCTGCGACGAGGAGGCCAGACAGCAGGCCCAGGAGGCCCGCAAGCAGGCGAACGAGGCGGACCGGGCCGCCGACGAGGCCGAGCGCGCCACCAGGCCGGTCAACGACTGGCAGGCCCGGGACGACATCCCCGGCCCGGCGCGCGGCAAAGTCCTGAAGTTCCCGAACAAGCGCCACACTGTCAGCGGAGCGTCCGGCGGACAGGTGAAGGAGCGCAACACGGTGATCCTCAGGGGCAACGAGGACCTCGTCCGTGCCGACATCGAGGGAATCGCGAACGGCCGCGCCACACTGTCGGCCGACGGCAACACCTACGAGATCAACGGCCGTGCGTACGAGGTGGAGGGCAACGGGACGGTCTTCCCGAAGTCGGGGCCGGGCCTGGTGCAGATGGACCGCATCGAGTACGCGGCGCTGAAGGAGATCGCGCGCAACAAGGGCGACGTCGGCGCGTCGCAGCAACTGCAGCGCGACCCGAAGTTCGTCGGCAACCCGGAGAAGGTCGAGAAGGCGAAGGCCGTCTACGACGGGACGTACCGGTGATCGCGAACCTCTTCACCGTCGCGCCGCTGACCACGGACGACCTGCGCCGCGCCCTGGCTCGGCTGCTGGAGGTCCCGCCCGCGGCCGTCGACGCCGCCGACGCCGACGGCGACCAGGAAGGACGCCACTGGGACGCCCCCGTGCTGTGCACCCGGCGCCTGCTGCCGCCCGGTGACCTCGCCCTCGAACTGGACGTCACGGTGCGGGACGACACCGCCGCCGGACTGACCGAGGGGGAACTGGCCCTCCGCCTCGCCGCCGCGACGGGCAGCTCCGTGCTGCACCCCGCGGACCTCGACCTGCCGAGCGCCTACTGGGTGGCCGTACCGGACGGTCGCACGGTCAGGTGCCGCCTCGAACCGGTCGACGTGGGTCCCGACGACACGGCCTACCGGGTGGAGGCGGCGGAGGAGGAGCTCCCGGACCTCCCCGGCGCACGGGTGGAGGTCCTCCCGGAGATCCTCGACCGCGAGCCGATCGGCACCCCCGTCTCCGACGCCTTCCTCGCCACCCTCCCGGTGGGCGAGACCGGCGGCATCGAGGCTCACGTCCGCTACGACCTGCGCGTATGGGAACGACTGGTCCGCCGGCTGCGCTCCGGCTGGGCGCCCTCCGGGAAGTACCGCGAGGACTTGTTCCGCCGTGACCTCCGGGCCCGTGACGCGCTCGAACGGCACATCGGCGAGCTGGGCGAGGCGTACGCCGGTGGCCTCCGGAAGGCGGTGACGGTGCTGGACGAGGGGTTCACCACCGGTACGGAGGCGACCTCGGCGGAGGACCAGGAACCGGGCGGGCGGGCGGGCTGGTGGTGGTACCGCGTGCCCCGCCCGGCGCCCTGGCGATGAGCGGGGCACGGCGCGGACCCGCAGCGGACTAACCCGCGTCGGCCACGACCTCCACCCGGGCCCCCTCGCGCAACCCCCACTCGGCCATCGCCCCGGCCGCCGCCTCCACCACGTGCCGTGCCTTCGGACGCGGCATGCCCAGCCGCCCCGGCGGCATGGTGCGCACGGCGAGGACGCGCAGGCGCCGGTCGAGGTAGGCGACGTCGATCGGGATCCGCATCCGGAAGGTGTGCACGCTGTTGGCGGGGGAGAGCAGCAGGGCCCCGGCGACCGAGTCCCGCCCCAACAGCCCTCTCGTGCGCGCCCGGTACGACGTCGCGATCTCCAGGGGGATCCGCGCGGCCTCCGCCCCGCCTCCGCCCCCGCCCCCGTCTCCGTCCCCGTCCCCGTGCACGATCAGTTCCCCGCGCCCGTCCCGCCAACGCCGTCCCATCCGTGCCGCCCCTCCGACCGTCGGTTCCGCTCGGGCGTCGCTCCGACGCCTCTCCGCCGTCTTCCCCGCCCGAAGGTATCCCCGGCCGAGCGGCCCCACATGGGCCCACGGGCCCAGCGAGCGGAGCGGCGGACCGGCGTGCCTTGTTGAGCGGTCGCCGGGACGGGTAGGAAGCCCCGCATGACCACACTCGGTGCCGTCTTCCGTCCCCAACTGGCCCCGGAGCGGCTGCGCTCCGTCTGCGACGTCGCGGAGAGCGCCGGGCTCGAGGAACTCTGGCTGTGGGAGGACTGCTTCCGGGAGGGCGGGATCTCCACCGCCGCCGCGGCCCTCGCCTGGACCGAACGCGTGCGGGTCGGGGTCGGCCTGCTGCCCGTGCCGTTGCGGAACGTGGCCCTGACCGCCATGGAGATCGCCTCGTTGCACCGCATGTTCCCGGGACGGGCGATCGCCGGTGTCGGGCACGGTGTGCAGGAGTGGATGGGGCAGGTGGGCGCCCGGGCCGAGTCGCCGGTGACGTTGCTGCGGGAGTATCTGCTCGCGCTCCGCGCCCTCCTGGACGGGGAGCGCCTGACGACCCACGGGCGGTACGTCCGGCTCGACGGCGTCGCCCTCGACTGGCCGCCGGAGGGCCGCGCGAGCGGGGGCGTGCTCGCCGGCGCCACCGGCCCGAAGTCGTTGCGCCTCACCGGTGAGGCCGCCGACGGGACCCTCCTCACGGCCAACACGAACGCCGACGGCGTCCGGGAGGCCCGGCGGCTCGTCGCTCAGGGACGGGCGGCGGCCGGGCGCGCGTCCGGGCCGCACCGGCTCGTCGTCAACCTCCTCACCGCCACCGGGCCCGGCGCGGACGACCGGCTCCGCGCCGAACTGGCCGCCGAGGGCGTCGCATCCGTGCCCGGCCTGGGCGTCGCGGGAGACGCCGAGGCGGTGGCGGCGGCCGTCGAGCGGCTGGTCGAGGCGGGAGCCGACACCGTCGTCCTGCAACCGACGGCGGACGAGACCGACCCGGAGGAGTTCGTCCGGTTCGCCGCACAGGAGGTGCGTCCCCTGGTGCCGTGAGGCCCGGTCACCGCTCGCTTCACCACTCGCCCCACCGGCCGTTGTCAGTGGCTGCTGCCACACTCCTGCCATGAGCGATGACCTCACGGACGACGACGTCCGCCTGCGCGACGTGGTGGACGCCGACCTGGAGTTCTTCCTGGCGTACGAGCACGACGAGGAAGCGGTGCGCCGGTCGCGGTTCACGCCCCGGCCGCGCGAGGCGTTCCTGCGGCACTGGAGGACCAGGGTCCTCGGGGACGACACGAACTTCGTGCAGACGGTGACCGTGGCCGGCGAGGTGGCCGGCAGCGTCGTCGCCTGGTGGGAGGAGGACCGCCGTTTCCTCGGGTACTGGCTGGGGCGGGCGTACTGGGGTCGCGGCGTCGGCACCCGCGCCCTGGCCCTCTTCCTGGAGCGGGAGACCAACCGCCCGCTGTACGCCGACCCCCACACAGGGAACACCGGCTCCGTGCGCCTCTTGGAGAAGCACGGCTTCCGCCGCACCGGCACCGTCCGCCACGGCGAGGACGAGCACGTCATGCTCGTCCTCGAAGAGGCCCGAGCGGCCCGAGGGGCCTGAGGGATCGGGAGGCCCGGGGGCCCGGGGCACTGAGGGGGGAGCGCCGCCGGAAACTACGGGCACCGACCCCCGGCGACCTGGCACCATCCCCCCATGACATCCCCGGCACCCCCCACCTTCGAAGAGCTCGTCGACGAGGCCGTCGCCGCCCCGACCGACGGGTGGGATTTCTCCTGGTTCGAGGGCCGGGCGACGGAGGCGCGGCCCTCCTGGGGCTACGCGGTGTCGGCGGCCGGACGGCTGGGCCGCGCGCAGGCCGTGTTCGACGTGCAGACCGGCGGCGGCGAGGTGCTGGACTTCGCCCTCGCCCGGGCCGGGCGGCGGCCGCCGCTCACCGTCGCCACGGAGGGCTGGCCCCCCAACGTGGCCCGGGCCACCGCACTGTTGCGCCCGCGCGGCGTCGCCGTCGTCGCCGCCGCCGAGGACGACCCGCTGCCCTTCGCTGACGGCGCCTTCGACCTGGTGCTGAGCCGGCACCCCGTCCGCCCCCGGTGGGACGAGATCGCCCGGGTGCTGAGCCCCGGCGGCACGTACTTCGCCCAGCACGTGGGACCGGGCAGCGTCTTCGAGCTCGTCGAGTACTTCCTGGGGCCCCAGCCGCAGGAGGTGCGCGACGGCCGCCGGCCCGACCACGAGCGGGCCGCCGCCGAGGCCGCCGGACTCGAGGTCGCCGAGCTGCGGGCGGAGCGGCTGCGGATGGAGTTCCACGACATCGGCGCGGTCGTGCACTTCCTGCGCAAGGTGGTGTGGATGGTCCCCGGTTTCACCGTCGAGGCGTACGAACCGCAGCTGAGGGCGTTGCACGCGCGGATCCTGGCCGACGGGCCCTTCGTCGCCCACAGCACCCGGCACCTCTTCGACGCCCGCAAGCCCGGAGATCGACGACCCGGCGCGTGATGGCCCGCCCAGCGGCGCCGGAGTCACTCCTCTCCCTCACGGCACCTGCGCATCGTCCGACGAGGGTTTTCACATCGTTATCGCCCGTGGCTCGCCTCCGTGTCGCCCGTCCCGTAGGTTCGGACCAAGGTGATTCGCGTGAGCAAAGCTGCGCGGGGCGGTACCGCGCAGTGGAGGGGGCTGCGCGGTGCCCGGACCTCCCGGCGGACCGCCGGCGCCGCTCCTCGCTCGGCGGGCCCGGTCAAGCCGGTGCAGGTGGCCGGTTCACCCGTCAGGGGGACGCCCGGACGAGTTGCCCGCAACGGCCCGCGGATGACGCCGATTTCGACCGATCCCACCCCCTCGCGCCGCGTTTCCCCTGCGTACAGGCCACATTTCGGCCGGGAGCAACCGCGGAACGTCACGCTCCGTGGACGTCGCCGCGTCGCCGCACGACTCCGGAGAGTAGTTGTGGCACGCCGATGCACGCGGCATCACTTACAAAGGGTTATGGTGGAAACCCCCCCTCGGGCCGGTCCGTCTCCCCCCCACGGACCGGCCCGTTTTTTCTTCCTCCGTGCAGCGGCTCGAAGCAGCGGCCGGAACCGTTCCTTCCGCACCCGTTGGCCGCCGGGAGCCGTACCGGGGGTAGGCTTCGCCCCCGGGGATTGCCGCATGGGCGGGGACGCCCGCGGCCTCGACCGGGCCGCACGCAGCGGCCCGTCCGATCCGCACGGAGGGGCTGACGATCACGTGAACCTGCGCGACAAGCTGCGCGGCCTGCTGGTCAGGCTGTACGCACGCCGGGTGGAAGGCCACCTGGACCACGCTCAGGTGCCCAAGCACATCGGCGTCATCATGGACGGCAACCGGCGCTGGGCGAAGGCCGCCGGTTCCAGCACCGTCGACGGTCACCGGGCCGGAGCCGGCAAGATCGAGGAGTTCCTCGGCTGGTGCTCCGAGACCGACGTCGAGGTCGTCACCCTCTGGCTGCTGTCCACGGACAACTTCGACCGGCCGCAGGAGGAACTCGTCCCGCTCCTCGGCATCATCGAGGACGTCGTGCGCACTCTGGCCGCCGACGGCCGCTGGCGCGTGCACCACGTGGGCACGCCCGACCTGCTGCCCTCCGGCATGCAGACGGTCCTCAAGGAGGCCGAGGAGGCCACCGCCCACGTCAAGGGGATAGTGGTCAACGTGGCCATCGGCTACGGCGGCCGGCAGGAGATCGCCGACGCCGTCCGCTCGATGCTGCTCGACGCCCAGGACAAGGGCACCTCGATGGAGCAGCTCGCCGAGGCCGTCGACATCGACATGATCGGGCGTCACCTCTACACCGGCGACCAGCCCGACCCCGACCTCGTCATCCGCACCAGCGGTGAGCAGCGGCTGTCCGGATTCATGCTCTGGCAGACGGCGCACTCCGAGTACTACTTCTGTGACGTGTTCTGGCCTGCCTTCCGCAAGGTCGACTTCCTGCGCGCCATGCGCGACTACGCGGCCCGGCACCGGCGCTACGGCGGCTGAGCCGCAGGTCGCAGCCGTACCGGGTACCCCGCGGCGGAGGGATGTCACGCGGAGTTCACCGGTGTGCCGTCATATGCCGTGGCATGGCGACGCTCGTTCGAGGGCATAACCCAGTCAGGTCGACGCCCGAACCACGGGTGTCGGATCTCAGCGGACGGCACGGGGCCGTCCGCCCGGGAGGCCCTTTGCACCAGCCCGATCGTGCGGTCACAGCACGGACGAAGAGGCGGAGGGCCGGTTCTCGGCCCGCGCAGGGCGGCCGACGACCGGTCCAGCTCCATACCGTCGCTCCCCGACCTCATCCGAGGGGGTACGTCCTTCCGTGGTGACCAGCACAAAGCGCCACAAGCCCGACCGGCGCACCTATGTTCTCGACACCAGCGTCCTGCTGGCCGATCCGAACGCCCTGAGCCGCTTCGACGAGCACGAGGTCGTGCTCCCCATCGTCGTGGTGACGGAGCTGGAGGCCAAGCGGCACCACCCCGAACTCGGCTACTTCGCCCGGCAGGCCCTGCGCCTGCTCGACGAGTTCCGGATCCGGCACGGTCGCCTCGACGCCCCCATCCCGATCGGGGATCTCGGCGGGACCGTCCGTGTCGAGCTCAACCACTCGGACCCCAGCGTGCTGCCCAGCGGCTACCGACTGGGGGACAACGACTCCCGCATCCTCGCGGTCGCCCGCAACCTGCAGGCCGAGGGGTTCGACGTCACCGTCGTGTCCAAGGACCTCCCGCTCAGGATCAAGGCGTCCTCCGTCGGGCTCCTCGCCGAGGAGTACCGTGCGGAACTCGCCATCACGGACGCCTCCGGCTGGACCGGCATGTCCGAACTGACCCTGCCCGGCGAGCAGGTGGACATCCTCTTCGAGGAGGGGCGCGTCCACGTCCCCGAGGCCGCCGAACTGCCCGTGCACACGGGCCTGGTGATCCAGTCCGAGCGCGGCAGGGCGCTGGGCCGGGTCACCCCGGACGGCAACGTCCGTGTCGTGCGCGGCGACCGCGAGGTGTTCGGCATCAAGGGCCGCAGCGCCGAGCAGCGGATCGCTCTCGACCTGCTGCTCGATCCGGACGTGGGGATCGTGTCCATGGGCGGCCGGGCCGGCACCGGCAAGTCGGCGCTCGCCCTGTGCGCGGGCCTGGAGGCCGTGCTGGAGCGGCGTCAGCACCAGAAGGTGATGGTCTTCCGTCCGCTCTACGCGGTCGGCGGGCAGGAACTCGGCTATCTGCCCGGCTCCGAGGCCGAGAAGATGAGCCCCTGGGCGCAGGCGGTGTTCGACACGCTGTCGGCCGTCACCAGCCGCGAGGTCATCGAGGAGGTCACCGCGCGCGGCATGCTGGAGGTCCTGCCGCTCACCCACATCCGCGGCCGTTCCCTCCACGACGCGTTCGTCATCGTGGACGAGGCCCAGTCGCTGGAGCGGAACGTCCTGCTCACCGTGCTGTCGCGGATCGGGGCCAACTCACGGGTGGTCCTCACCCATGACGTGGCCCAGCGGGACAACCTGAGGGTCGGCCGCTACGACGGTGTCGTCGCCGTCGTGGAGAAGCTGAAGGGTCATCCGCTCTTCGCGCACGTGACCCTCACCCGGTCCGAGCGGTCGCAGATCGCCGCTCTTGTGACCGAAATGCTCGAAGACGGGCAAGTCTGACCCAAGCGCCCCAAGCGGGGGCGATTGCTCCGTAGTTGGCGCCGTCCGGAAAGGCGAAGAGCCTAGCCGGGCGGCGCCTTCGCGTGTGGCCGTTCCTGTGAATTTCCCGCGCCAAACGAGATGTGAGCTTTCACACGCAACTCGGAATTGCCTTGCGCCATCGGCTTACGGCAGAGTCTCCATCCTGTCAGGCCCCGCATACGACACACCTGTACCCCCAGCGGTACGGCACCACCTGAGCACCACCCCAACTCCATAGCGATGTCGTATGCCGCCCGCGCACCACGCGGCGCTCCCTTCGTGGGAGTTGCCCACCGGGCCCGCGCCTCCCGTGACCCGCAGTTGGGGAGGCCAGTGCCAGGGGCACGATTGCGTCCGCGAGGGTCACCGAAGCGGGCGATGCTGGAAGGAAACCGTGTGAGCCGGATCTCGGTCCGGGGATTCGCAGTGGCCTCGGCCACCGCGGTCACCGCCGTCGGAAGCGTCGTCGGCGTTGCCTCGGGCAGCACCGCGCAGAACAACGACGCCGAAGCGACGGCAAGCGGCACCACGCTGCTCGCGGACATCCCCGCGGGCCAGCAGGCCCAGGTGCAGACCGCGTCCCTGACGCAGCAGGCCGACGTCCAGGCCATCGCCGCTGACGCGAGCGCCAAGAAGGACGCCGAGGAGGCCGCCCGCAAGGCCGCCGCCGAGACGGCCATCGCCAAGAAGAAGGCCGCCGAGAAGGCAGCCGAGGCCGAGAAGGCCGCCAAGGAGCGCGCTGCGGAGGTCAAGCAGACCGCGAGCCGCTCCAAGGACATCTCCGACTTCCCCGTCGCCAGCTCCTACTCCATCGCCCAGATCCAGGCGATGGCGCGGCAGATGGTGCCGGCGGGCCAGTTCCAGTGCTTCAGCAACATCGTGGACCACGAGTCCGACTGGAACTACAAGGCGGTCAACCCCTCGTCCGGGGCCTACGGCATGTTCCAGGCGCTGCCCGGTTCCAAGATGTCGTCCGCCGGCGCGGACTGGCAGACCAACCCGGCCACCCAGATCAAGTGGGGCCTGAACTACATGAACGAGCGCTATGGCAGTCCCTGTGACGCCTGGTCGTTCTGGCAGGCCAACCACTGGTACTGAGCCGGCCGGCCCCCGGGCCGAACCGATCCTGAGCACGAGCCCCGCACCGTCGTCCGGTGCGGGGCTCGCGCCATGTACGGTCGGACGCGGACACCTCCTCCGGGGGAGTGGTGCGGACAGACGGGGGAAGAGGACGGATCATGTCGCGATTGCCAGGGTGGCTCGGCCGGGTCGGTGCCGGGCTGACCGAGATCAGCGAGCGGTACAACGAGCGCCGCGCCGAAGCCGAACGCCGGCGTGAGGACGACGAGTCCGGCTCACGGGTCTACGAACACGTCCCGCCGCCCCCGGACTACGCACCCGACGTCGCCCCCCGGCCCGACCCCGCGCTCGCCGTGCCCTGGGGGGTACGGGTCGCCGCGGAGGCCGGCTGGCGGCTGCTCGTCCTCGCCGGCACCCTCTGGGTGCTGATGCGGGTCATCAGCGCCGTCCAGCTCGTGGTGCTGTCGTTCGTCATCGCGCTGCTCATCACGGCGCTGCTCCAGCCGACCGTGGCGCGGCTGCGCCGGCACGGGGTGCCGCGCGGCCCGGCCACCGCCCTCACCGCGATCCTCGGCTTCGTCGTGATGGGCCTCATCGGCTGGTTCGTGACCTGGCAGGTCATGGAGAACATCGACGACCTCTCCAACCAGATCCAGGACGGCATCGACGAGTTGCGGAACTGGCTGCTGAACAGCCCCTTCCACGTCACCGACAAGCAGATCAACGAGATCGCCGCGAACCTGCGCGAGGCGGTCGGCGCCAACACCGACCAGATCACCTCGGCCGGGCTGGAGGGCGTCACGGTCGTCGTCGAGGCGCTGACCGGGATCCTGCTGGCCGTCTTCTGCACCCTCTTCCTGCTCTACGACGGCAAGCGGATCTGGCAGTGGACGCTCAAGCTGGTGCCGGCGGCGGCGCGCCCGGGCGTGGCCGGGGCGGGTCCCGCGGCCTGGCGGACGCTGACGGCGTACGTGCGGGGCACGGTGATCGTCGCGCTGATCGACGCCATCTTCATCGGGCTCGGCATCTACTTCCTGGATGTGCCGATGGCCGTGCCGCTGGCGGTGTTCATCTTCCTGTTCGCGTTCATCCCGCTGGTGGGCGCGGTGGTGTCCGGGGCGCTGGCGGTGGTCGTCGCGCTGGTCACGCAGGGCGTGTTCACGGCCGTGATGACGCTGGTGGTGGTGCTGGCGGTGCAGCAGATCGAGGGGCACATCCTGCAGCCGTTCATCCTGGGACGGGCCGTGCGGGTGCATCCGCTCGCGGTGGTGCTGGCGGTGGCCTGCGGCGGCATGGTGGCCGGGATCGGCGGAGCCGTGGTCGCGGTGCCGCTGGTGGCCGTGACGAACACGGTCGCCGGATATCTGCGGTCGTACGCGCGCAAGGCCGCGGTGCGGCAGGCCGTGCCGCCGCGGGGAGCCACGGCGGTCAGCGCGGAGCCCGCCCCGCCCCAGCCCCCGGCGGAGTGACACGCGAAGACGGAACAGGGCCCCGTCCACCGGTGGGTGGACGGGGCCCTGCCATGACCGGCCGGCGGCCGGGAACTACTCGGCCAGGACCGCCTCGGCGTCCAGCGTGACGCCGACCGCCTGGATCACGGAAGCGATCTTGAACGCTTCCTGGACGACCTCACGGTCCAGGCCCGCCTTGCGCAGGACCTGCTCGTGCGAGTCGAGGCACATGCCGCAGCCGTTGATGGCGGAGACGGCGAAGGACCACAGCTCGAAGTCGACCTTGTCGACACCCGGGTTGCCGATGACGTTCATCCGCAGGCCCGCGCGCAGGCTGCCGTACTCGTGGTCCGACAGCAGGTGGCGCGTGCGGTAGAAGACGTTGTTCATCGCCATCACCGCGGCCGCGGCCTTGGCGGCCGTGTACGCCTCCGGCGACAGGTTGGCCTTGGCCTCCGGCTCCAGCTCGCGCAGCACGATCGGGGAGCGCGAGGCGATCGCCGTCGACAGGACCGTGCCCCACAGCTGCTGGGCCGGGAGGTCGGAGTTGCCGATGACCGAGCCCAGGTTGAGCTTCAGGTCCTTGGCGTAGTCCGGTATGGCGGACTTCAGTGCGTCGAGGGACATGTCAGATCACTCCCCGGAGAGCAGCGCGACCGGGTCCAGGGTCTCGTCGCCCTTGGACCAGTTGCAGGGGCACAGCTCGTCCGTCTGCAGGGCGTCCAGGACCCGCAGGACCTCCTTGGGGTTACGGCCGACGGAGCCCGCGGTCACCATGGAGAACTGGATCTCGTTGTTCTGGTCCACGATGAACACCGCGCGCTTGGCGAAGCCGTCCTCGCCCTCGATGCCGAGGTCGCGCATCAGCTCGTGCTTGGAGTCGGCCATCATCGGGAAGGGCAGGTCACGCAGGTCGTCGTGGTCCTTGCGCCAGGCGTGGTGGACGAACTCGGAGTCGCCGGAGAAGCCGAGCACCTGGGCGTCACGGTCGGCGAACTCGTCGTTCAGCTTGCCGAAGGCGGCGATCTCGGTCGGGCACACGAAGGTGAAGTCCTTGGGCCACGCGAAGATGACCTTCCACTGACCCTCGTAGGTCTTGTGGTTGATCTGCTGGAACTCCTTGCCCTTCTCCAGCGAGACGCAGGCGGTCAGGTCGAACTCGGGGAACTTGTCACCGACAGTGAGCACACGCTCTCCTTGCAGCGAAGAAACACCCGGATTGCGGGTGTTTCCCATGGGTTGGACGGTGTTGATGTTGGCACAGCGTCGATTGATTAGGGAAATAGCTACACTCGGTCGGGTTGATCGGAGGTAGTTATCAGTGACTGTGGGTAGTAAGCGCAGGCAGCCGAGCCTGGCGCAGCTGCGGGCCTTCGCGGCCGTCGCCGAGCACCTGCACTTCCGGGACGCCGCCGCCGCGATCGGGATGAGCCAGCCCGCTCTGTCCGGTGCCGTCTCGGCCCTGGAGGAGACACTCGGAGTGACGCTCCTCGAGCGTACGACGCGCAAGGTGCTGCTCTCGCCCGAGGGCGAGCGGATCGCCGTACGGGCCAAGGCGGTGCTGGGCGAGGTGGAGTCGCTGATGGAGGAGGCCGAGGCGACCCGCGCCCCCTTCACCGGGGTGCTGCGGCTGGGCGTCATCCCGACGGTGGCGCCCTATCTGCTGCCGACCGTGCTGCGGCTGGTCCACGAGCGCTACCCGGACCTCGACCTGCAGGTGCACGAGGAGCAGACCGCCAACCTGCTCGACGGACTCGCCGGCGGGCGGCTGGACCTGCTGCTGCTCGCCGTGCCCCTGGGTGTGCCCGGCGTGACCGAACTGCCCCTGTTCGACGAGGACTTCGTGCTCGTCACCCCGCTCGACCACCGGCTCGGCGGACGCGAGGGCATCCCGCGCGAAGCGCTGCGCGAGCTGCACCTGCTGCTGCTGGACGAGGGGCACTGCCTGCGCGACCAGGCCCTCGACATCTGCCGGGAGGCCGGCCGGGAGGACGCCCCCGTCACCACCACGGCCGCCGGACTGTCCACGCTGGTGCAGCTGGTGGCCGGCGGGCTCGGCGTGACCCTGCTGCCGCGCACCGCCCTGAAGGTGGAGATCTCGCGCAGCAGCCAGCTCCTCACCGGGTACTTCGCCGAGCCGGCCCCCACCCGCCGGGTCGCCCTGGCGATGCGGACGGGGGCCGCGCGCGGCGCGGAGTACGAGGAGCTGGCGGCGGCCCTGCGGCAGGCGCTGCGGCCGCTGCCCGTACGCGTCCTGGAGCGGGACTCCTGACGGTGCGTCCGGTGCGCTACTCGGTGCGCAGTCCGTCCGGCCGCGTCAGCTTCAGCAGCGGCGGCAGGCTCAGCAGCGTCACCACGAGCACCACGCCCGCCCCGATGCCGGTCATCGACAGCACGCTCGCCCAGTCCACCCGGACCGCCGTGGCGGTCATGCGCAGCAGGACGGCGCCCAGGGCCATGCCCACCGTCGCGGCGAGCAGCAGGCCCAGTCCGATCGGGACGGCCGACTGCCACAGCACCGACAGGCCGAGCGTGCGGCGCCGGGTGCCGAAGGCGACCAGGGCCGACAGCAGCTTGCGCCGCTCGCGCAGCTGCTCCAGCTGCGACACCAGCAGGCTCGCCCCGATCAGCGCCAGCACCGCCGCGGCTCCGACGGACAGACCCGTGCGGATCGTCGCGTAGCGCTTGTTGCGCTCGACGCTCTGCCAGGTCATCGGGTCCGACGTCGGATCCAGCCGGGCCGCCGTGTTGCGCACGTGGTCGTGCGCGTCGGGCACCGAGGGGTCCAGGCTCAGGAAGAGCCGGGAGGACGCGTGCGACGCGAGCTTCCCGGGCAGGGCGCCGGGCGTGACCAGGACGCCGCCGCGTTCGTAGCCCGTGGGGTCCTCGCGGGACTCGGCCTGCCGGATGTCGCGCGGCAGGGTCCAGGAGAACCGGCCGCCGGAACGGTCGGTGTCGGTGGGGTCGGTCCACAGGGTCGTGCCCGGCCGGGCGAGCTTCTCGCTCTCGCCCTCGGACTGCGATCCCCGGAGCGCGAAGACGTCGCCGTCGCGGCAGGAGGACAGGGTGGCCACCTCCCGCAGGGAGGCGCAGTCGGCGATGGTGACCTGGACGAAGGAGGCCTCCCCGTCGCGCCGGTCGGCCAGGTGGACGTCGGAGAGCGCGGTGACCTTGCGTACGCCCTCGGTGTCGCGGTACTGCCGCACGGTGGCCGCGAGGCCCGCGCCGTCCGGCACGCCCACGCTCATCTGGGCCCGCGACACGTCGTACTGCGACGCCCTGGTGTACGTGCCCTCCACCCCGGCGAACAGCATCTGCAACGCGATCGCCCCGGCCACCGCGACCGCGATGCCGTTGACCATGCGGGCCGCCGCACCGCTGCTCAACTGCAAGCGGCGTACGGCCAGTTGCCAGGCGACCCCGCCCGCGCCGAGCCGGGAGACGACCGTCTCCACCACCCACGGCAGCAGGGCCGTGACGCCGACCAGCAGCAGCATCACGCCGCCGACGACCAGGTACTGGTTGAACTGCCCGCCGTCGTCGCCCTGCCCCATCATCGGGGCGAGCAGCGCGAGTCCGCCCAGCGGCAGCAGCAGCCGCCACCACAGCCGGCGCCGGGCGGGCCTGGCCGTGCGCACCACGCCCAGCGGCTCGATGACGACCCCGCGCAGGGCGAGGACGGTCACCAGCACCGCGGCCGCAGGCACCGCCAGCGCCACCAGCACGACCAGCAGCGGGGAGGGGTTCAGATAGCTGGGGAAGACGCTGACGCCGAACACCTCGAAGGAGGCGGCCAGCCGGCGTCCGGCCAGGAAGAAGCCGGTGCCCAGGACGAGCCCCAGCAGGGAACCGGCGAGCGCCTCGCCCGCGGCGATGCGCCGGGTGGCCCGGCTGTCGGAGCCCACCAGCCGCAGCGCCGCCAGCCGGCGGTCCCGCCGTTCGCCGCCGAACCGCACGGCCGCGGCGATGAACACCGCGACGGGCATCAGCAGCACCACGAAGACGACGAGGACCAGCAGGAGCAGGACCGGGTCCCACGGGTCGGACTGCGACGGGCCGTCGTCGCCGAAGCTGTCGATCCGGGCGCCCTGGGCGGAGCCCTCGATCTTCCGTGCGAGCCCCTCGCCGCCCGCGTAGTAGGCGAGTTCCTGCGACCCGATGAGCCCCTGCTCGCCGATGGTGCCCGCGACGCGGTACCGCAGCCGCTCGCGCAGCAGCTCGCTCCCGTCGGAGGCCAGCAGCTCCTTCAGCGCGGGGGAGACGACCATCTCGCCCGGGCCGGGGAACCGTGCGACGCCGGGGGGCGGTGCTGCCTTCGGGCCCTCCGCCTCCAGCAGCCGTCCGCGTACGTCCTGGTCGCGGAAGGTGGTATTCGCGTCGACGACGATCAGGGTGTCGTCGGCCTTCGGTATCTTCGGCTGGCTGTACGTGTGGTCGCTGCGGGCCTCCTCGCGCCGCTGCCGTTCCGCCAGCGCGTTGGGGATGGCGGTGGTCAGCAGCAGCAGCGCCACCCCCAGCCCCACGCCGACGGCCGTCAGCACCGCCCGGGTCCAGCCCTCGCGCCCGCCGGCGAACGCGAACCGTGTGCCCATCGCCAGATCGCGGGGCCACTGCCCGAGGCTCATACGACGCGCTCCATGTCCCGTGACTTCCCGTCGCGCACGACGATCTCGCGGTCGGAGTACGCGGCCACCCGGGCCTCGTGCGTGACCAGCACCACGGCCGCGTTGGCGGACCGGGCGGCGTCGGTGAGCAGTTCCATCACGCGCTCGCCGTTGTAGGAGTCCAGCGCGCCGGTCGGCTCGTCGGCGAAGACGACCCGCGGGTTGGTGACCAGCGCACGGGCGACGGCCACCCGCTGTCCCTGGCCGCCGGAGACCTCACCCGGGCGCTTCTTGCGCAGGTCGTCCACCTCCAGCCGTTCCATCCAGGCCAGCGCGGTGCGTTCGGCCTCCTTGCGGGACCTGCCGCTCAGCCGCAGCGGCAGGGCGACGTTCTCCACGCAGGTCAGTTCCGGCACCAGCTGGCCGAACTGGAAGACGAAGCCGAACTCCGAGCGGCGCAGCGCACTGCGCTCGGCGTCGCTCATGGAGGTCACCTCGCGCCCGTCGTAGGCGATGGAGCCCGAGTCGGGCATCACGATCCCGGCGAGGCAGTGCAGCAGCGTCGACTTGCCCGAGCCCGAGGGGCCCATGACGGCGACGACCTCGCCCGGGTGGATGGAGAACTCGGCACCGTCCAGCGCCGTCGTCGGGCCGTAGGCCTTGCGCAGGTCCTGGGCGGTGAGGAGCGAGCCGGCGGGAGCGGTCATCGGGCCACCGCCTCACGGAGCCGGTCCAGACGCGCCGCGGTCAGCTCCAGCCACCGCAGGTCCGCCTCCAGGTGGAACAGCGCGTGGTCGCAGATGAGCTGGTCGGCCAGGTCACCCTTGCGCTTGCGGTCGGTGAGGATCCGCATACTGCGCAGGTGCTCCGAGCGCTGGGTGTCCAGGATGTCGGCGGCGTCGCGCTGGGTGAGCAGGGCGAGGACGACCTTGGTGTAGAGGGTCGACTGGAGGTAGGGCTCCGGCTTCTCGGGCGTCGCGAGCCAGTGCTCGACGTCCGTGATGCCGGCCTCGGTGATGGCGTACCGCTTGCGCTCGGGACCGCCGCCGGCCTCGATGCCGTCGACCTGGACGAGCCCGTTCTTCAGCAGGCGGGACATCGTCGAGTAGACCTGGCCGTAGTGCAGCGGCCGGTCGTGACCGAACTTCTCGTCGAAGGCCCGCTTGAGGTCGTAACCGTGGCGCGGGCCGGACTCCAGGAGCCCCAGGAGGGTGTGACCGATGGACATGGAAAGGACTGTACACGCCGTGTATACGCACCATGTATACGCCGAGTGTGCAGTGCATGGCGGGGCGTGCGGGAGCGCAGGTCGGGGCCCGTTGTCACGGTTCCGCAACAGCCCACGCCGACCGGCCGTGCGGCCCGGCTGCCGACGCCCCGTCCGGCTGCCACCTGCCGGTTCCACCCGGACCTCGCGGCTCGGCTCGGCGGTCCGCCGGGTCCACCCGGCCCACTACCAGGCGGTCCGGGCGGCATTCCGGCCGGGCTTCCTGGTGGCCGGCCCCGGAGGGGCGGCAGCTCGGTCTTCCGGGGTGGTCACATCGGCCGGAGGGCCGGGGGCGGCTCGGGTTCCCGGCCGTCCGCCGGTCCGGCCCGGCCGTCCGCCCCGCCCCCCGACGCTCAGCCCTGCACTCCGCCTGGACCTCCTGCCGGACCTCCCGCCGGACCTCCCGGCGGTGTGCCCGGCGTTCCGCCCGCTGGGCCGCCCGGCGGTCCGGCCGGGTTCCCCGGAGGGCGCCCCCGCCGGGGGAGTGGGCCGGTTTCCCGGGGGAGGCGGCCCGCCTCGGCCAGCGCCCTGCGCAGCAGGAACTCGATCTGTGCGTTGGCCGACCGCAGCTCGTCCCCGGCCCACCGGGCCAGCGCCTCGTACACCGCGGGGTCCAGCCGCAGCAGCACCTGCTTGCGCTGCTGCTGCGGCCTGCGACGCGCACCCGCGCCCTCGTCGGGGACGGTCACTGGTAGAGGGACCCGGTGTTGAGGACCGGCTGGGCGGCACGGTCGCCGCACAGCACGACCATGAGGTTGGACACCATGGCCGCCTTGCGCTCGGAGTCCAGCTCCACGATGTCCCGCTCGGTGATGCGGGCGATCGCGGCCTCCACCATCCCCACGGCCCCGTCGACGATCTGCCGCCGGGCGGCGACCACCGCGCCGGCCTGCTGCCGCTGGAGCATCGCCGAGGCGATCTCGGGCGCGTAGGCGAGGTGGGTGAAGCGGGACTCGATGATCTGCACGCCGGCCGCCTCCACGCGCGCGTGCAGTTCGACCGCCAGCTTCTCGGTGATCTCCTCGGCGTTGCCGCGCAGCGAGAGGCCGTCCTCCTCGTGGGCGTCGTAGGGGTACTCGATGGCGATGTGCCGCACGGCCGCCTCGGTCTGGGTGGAGACGAACTCGATGTAGTCGTCCACCTCGAACGTGGCCTGGGCCGTGTCCTCGACCCGCCACACCACCACGGCGGCGAGCTCGATCGGGTTGCCGTAGGCGTCGTTGACCTTCAGTACGGCGGTCTCGTGGTTGCGCACCCGCGTGGAGATCTTGGTGCGCGAGGTGAAGGGGTTCACCCAGCGCAGACCGTCCTGGCGGATCGTCCCCCGGTAGCGCCCGAAGAGCTGCACGACCCGCGCCTCGCCCGGCGCGACCATGTTGAGCCCGCACATGGCGAGGAACGCCGCGAGCGCCACCAGGATGCCGGCGACGATCAGTGCGGCCTTCGCGCCGGAGGAGCCGACCGCCGTGGCGGCGGCGATGAGCCCGGCGCCGGCCAGCAGCCCGAGCAGTCCCAGCAGCAGGGCGAGCCCGCCGCCGATGCTGTGGGCCGCGAACTCCCGCACGCGGGGCGCGGGCATCTCGGGCACGTCGGCCGTGACCTGGGCGTCGTGGGTGGACATGGGTGAACCCCCGTTCTCGGAGAAGCCGTCTGCGGCAGCCGGTGGCCGCCTAGCTTCTGTCTAGCTAAGTGATATCACTTTAACCGGTCATGGCAACCTCGTACAGGGCTCGTACGTCGGTTCCGTTGGGATGGGTGCTGATTGTCACGTCCGGTTGGGGCCGGATCGGCAGCCCTATCTCATATCTCCCGGTGTTAGCTTTCTGAGCTGACCTGAGCGGCGAACCTGTGTGACATACGCGCACACATGAACGAAGCGGAGCGGATCGGACCCATGGGACGAGCGGAAGAGAGACGCGCCCGACAGCGCGGTGGGCGCCGGGCGGCGCCCCGGCGCCGCCGTTCGTCGGACGCGGCCGGCAAGAGCGGCATACGCAGGCTCTTCACCTGGCGGAAGATCCTCGGGACCTTCCTCGGCCTGTGCCTGCTCGGCATGGGGGCCTTCATCGTGCTGTACATGGTGATCGACATCCCCGAGGGGAACGCCGACGCCAAGCGCCAGAGCAACATCTACAAGTACAGCGACGGCACGATCATGGCCCGCGACGGCAAGGTCAACCGGGAGAACGTCGATCTGTCCCGGGTCCCCAAGGGCGTGCGGCAGACCTTCGTGGCGGCCGAGAACAAGACCTTCTACAAGGACGCCGGCGTCGACTTCCGGGGCACCGCCCGCGGCCTGGTCAACACGCTGGCCGGGCGGGGCGCGCAGGGCGGCTCGACGATCACCCAGCAGTACGTCAAGAACTACTACCTGACGCAGGACCAGACCGTCTCCCGCAAGCTCAAGGAGCTGGTCATCTCCCTGAAGCTGGACCGCGAGAAGTCCAAGGACTACATCCTCGCCGGGTACATCAACACCAGCTACTACGGCCGGGGCGCCTACGGCATCCAGGCCGCCGCCCAGGCCTACTACCGCACCGACGCCGAGAAGCTCTCCGTCGCGCAGGGCGCCTACCTCGCCGCGCTGCTGCAGGCCCCCAGCCAGTACGACTGGGCGGTCGCCTCCCCGGCCGGCCGGAAGCTGGTGAAGGCCCGCTGGAACTACGTTTTGGACAACATGGTCGAGGAGGGCTGGCTCGACCGCTCCGAGCGCGACGGCATGACCTTCCCCGTGCCGAAGGACCCCAGGCCCGCCCCGGGCATGGAGGGCCAGAAGGGCTACCTGGTCAACGCGGCCAACGCGGCTCTGGAGAAGCAGCTGGTCGCCGAAGGCGCCGCCGACAGCGCCAAGGAGGCCGAGGCGCTGGTCAACGCCGGCGGCTGGACCCTCACGCTGAACATCGACAAGAAGAAGCAGGCGGCCCTGGAGAAGTCCGTCCGGCAGCAGCTGAACAGCAAGCTCGACCCGGACGAGCGCAAGGTCGACGCGGACGTCCAGGCCGGTGCCGTGTCCGTCAACCCCAAGTCGGGCGCCGTGGTCGCGATGTACGGCGGCAAGGACTACTTCAAGCACTACGTGAACAACGCCACCCGCGCCGACTACCAGCCCGCCTCCACGTTCAAGCCGGTCATCCTGGCCGCGGCCCTGGAGAAGGGCGCGAAGACGCAGGACGGCAAGCCGATCACCGCGAACACCGTCTACGACGGCACGAGCAAGCGCCCGGTGGTCAGCGACGGCAGCAAGGTCGGCTTCGCGCCGGAGAACGAGGACGACGCGAACTACGGCCCGATCACCGTGCAGACGGCCATGAACAAGTCCGTCAACTCCGTCTTCGCGCAGATGGGCGTCGACGTCGGCATGCCCGAGGTGGTCGAGATCGCGGGCGAACTCGGCATGGAGACCGAGCACATGGAGCCCGTACCCGCCCAGACCCTGGGCAGCATGGGCGCCAGCCCCCTGCAGATGGCCGGGGTCTACGCGACCCTCGACAACCACGGCAGGAAGGTCACCCCGTCCGTGCTGAAGTCGGCCGAGCACCTGCGCCGGACGGTGAAGATGCCTGATCCCGTCGGTGAGCAGGTCATCAGCCGCGAGGCCGCCGACACCGTCACCTCCGTGCTCACCGGCGTCGTCGACGACGGCACCGCCCAGAAGTCCGTACGGGACAACCCGCAGCGCGACGGCCAGCAGGTCGCGGGCAAGACGGGCACCTCCGACAACAACAAGTCGGCCTGGTTCACCGGCTACACGCCCAACCTGGTCACGTCGGTGGGACTGTTCGGCGAGGACGACAAGCCCCCGTACAAGCAGGTCCCCATGTACAAGGCCGGCGGGCAGCCCCGCGTCAACGGCGGCGGCTTCCCGGCGCAGATCTGGGCCGCCTACACCTTCGGTGTGATGAGGCAGACGACCGCGTTCGAACTGGAGACGCTGCAGGGGGCGGCCGTGGAGCCGACGAGGACACCGTCGGCCACGCAGGAGCCCACGAAGGAGCCGACGCGGGAGCCGACGACCGAGGAGCCGTCGTCCTCCCCGCCGCCGACGAGCGAGAAGCCGAGCACCTCGCCGCCTGCGAGCCCGTCGACCAAGGCACCCACGACCACCCCGCCCCCGACCCCGTCGACGACACCGCCCGGCGACGACGGGGACCCGTTCGAGCCGCTCAGGCCGGACGACGACGAGTAGGACGGCGAAGGGCGCCCGGCACAGGCCGGGCGCCCTTCGGCGTGTGCGTACGGGCGGGTCCCGGGTCAGCCCCGGTTCAGCTCGAACCAGACCACCTTGCCGGTGCTCAGCCGGGTCGCGCCCCAGCGCCGGGCCAGCCGGTTGACCAGGTACAGGCCGCGGCCGCCCTCGTCCGTCGCGCGGGCCTGACGCAACCGCGGCAACTGCGGGACGTCGTCACCCACTTCGCAGCGCAGCACGTCCGTACGCAGCAGCCGCAGGGTCACCGGCCGGGACGCGTACCGCACGGCGTTCGTCACGACCTCGCTGACCAGCAACTCCACCGAGTCGCTCAGCTCCTCCAGACCCCAGCGCTGCAACGCCCGGCGGGCCAGGCGGCGGGCCCGGCCGGGGGCGGCGTCCTCCGGCTCCAGGAACCAGTAGGCCACGTCACTGGGCGCGATCCCGTCGAAGCGGGCGGCGAGCAGCGCGATGTCGTCGTCCCGGTCGCCCGGACCGAGCATGTCGAGCACCTCGTCGCACAGCGCCTCCAGGGGCGGCGGGTGGTCCGGCCCCGTGAGCTGCGCGACCGCGGCGAGCTTCTCGCGCAGTTGCTCGATGCCGGTCCACACGTCACGCAGCCGGGACTCCACCAGGCCGTCGGTGTAGAGCAGCAGGGTCGCGCCGGCGGGCGCGTCCAGCTCCACGGCCTCGAAGTCGACACCGCCGACACCGATCGGGGCTCCGGCGGGCACGCGCAGCACCTCCGCCCGGCCGCCCAGGTGGAGCAGGACGGGCGGCGGATGACCGGCGTTGGCGATGGTGATGCGGTGCGCGACCGGGTCGTAGACGGCGTACAGGCAGGTCGCCATGCGGTCCACGCCCAGGCGCTGGGCCTGCTCGTCGAGGTGGTGCAGGACCTCCTGCGGCGGCAGGTCCAGCCCGGCGAGGGTCTGGGCCGTCGTGCGCAGCTGGCCCATGATCGCCGCCGACGTCATGGAGTGGCCCATCACGTCACCGACGACCAGCGCGACACGGCTGCCCGGCAGCGGGATCGCGTCGTACCAGTCGCCGCCGACCCGGGCCGTCTCCGCGGCCGGCAGGTAGCGGGAGGCCAGCCGCACACCCGTCGGGCGGGGCAGCGTCTCGGGCAGCATGGTGCGCTGCAACTCGTCCGCGATGTACGCCTCGCGTCCGTACAGCACCGCCTTGTCGATGCCGAGGGCGCTGTGCGTGGCGAGCTGGGCGGCCACCAGCAGGTCGTCCGGCTCGAAGGGGATGCGCTCGGGGCGGCGCAGGAACAGGGCCGCGCCGATCACCCGCCGCCGTCCGCGCAGCGGGGCCAGGATCGCGCGCTGCCCGTCGGGCAGGGCGAACTCGCCGCCCTCGCCGAGCAGTTCCGGCAGGGCCGCGCGGGCGGCGGGGGCCTCGGTGAACACCGGGCGCACCCCGCGCAGCACCTCGGCGAGCGCGCTGCCGGGCCGTACCTCGCACAGCTCGGCGCCGACCGAGTCCAGCTCGCTCGGCTCGGGCTGCGCGGCCGGCAGGAAGCCGTTCTCGGTGTCGCGCTCCGCCGGTATCCGGTCGGTGCGGCGCAGCCGCAGCACCAGCGGACCGGTGGGCCGCTCGTCGCCGACGGGCAGCGGGTCGCGCAGATAGACCAGGATCGCGTCGGAGAAGGTGGGCACGGTGGCCCGGCACAGCCCCATCACGATCTCGTCGAGGTCGATGCCGCGGGCGATCCGCCGGGTGGCGGCGCCGACGAACCGCAGCCGGTCGCCGTCCCGCCGCATCGGCGTGGGGCGGCCGGGCGGCAGGGTCTGGCCGCTGCGGCGCTCCTGCGAGCCGGCATCGGGAAGCGGCCGGTCCTGCTCGTCCGCCGGCTGGAGCGGAATGCCCTCGGGGGCGGGCCGCGGCCGGGGGGTGTCGCGCTCGGCGGTCTGCTCGGCACCCGGCTGGGAGTGCTCTGAGGCGGGGTCGCTCACGGTGTCCTTGCCCTTGCCGAACGGCGTGGAGGTGCCCGGGTCCGACGTGCCCGGCGTCAGGTGCGCCGTCGTGACCGGAACGGTGACGTCGCCGCCGGGGCGGCCCTGTACCGGTAACGTGCCCGCGCCGGGCGCGCGCGCCGGTGCCGGGGTGTGCACGAGCGCCCCG
The DNA here is from genome assembly GCF_055567995.1 of Streptomyces sp. NPDC026246. Classification (NCBI taxonomy): domain Bacteria; kingdom Bacillati; phylum Actinomycetota; class Actinomycetes; order Kitasatosporales; family Streptomycetaceae; genus Streptomyces; species Streptomyces sp. NPDC026246. Next base: position 418,043 of record NZ_JBVHPJ010000003.1, read on the forward strand.
CGGGGGTCCGCGGGGTCGACGCCCGGCTGGGGGCGTTCGAAGGAGGTCGGCTGCTCCGTCACGCGTGTCGAATCCGTCCGTCCGGGGCTGCACGCCACAGGTGCAGGTGGTCCCGCCGAAACTCCGATACCCGGAATAGGTGCTCCAGGAACGGAATTCCCGCGCGGTCAGAGGTGGTTCCTGTGCCGGCGGCGAGCCGCCCGCGGCTCGCGGGGCCCGCGGCCCAGGTACCGCCGGTGTTGCCCTCGTACCCCTCGCTCACGTCCTGCCGCCCCTCGGTGACGATCGGTCAAGCTCAGCGCGTATTCCGGTAGTTGTCACCCGCGCCCTTGCGGAGGACGATCCTACGTTTCCCGCCCGGGGGCGCATCAAGGGTCTCATGAGGACACGTGCGCGGGCGTACGATCCCAGTCGTCCGGCAGGGACGGTACCGGCCAGGACGGGTCCGGGCGCCAGTGCTGCCAGCCTTCCGAGAACGGCGGCCCCCACGCGCGGATCAGGTCCACCGCGGCCTGCCCCGCCGTCCGCACCCGCTCGGCCTGCCGGTCGTCCATCAGCCCGTCCCGCCGGGCCTGCGCGAACTCGTCCTCGTCGCGCCAGTGCCAACTGCGATCCGGGTGCACGGAGATGTCCAGAAAATGGTCCTCCGAGTCCACGCCGCCCGCCCAACGGGTCAGCGGTTCCTCCAGGTTCACGTACCAGTTCTTGAACGTCCAGCCCGGCTCCCAGAACAGCCACACCGACCAGGGCTCACCGGGGCGGGCCAGCTTCAGCACACCCGTGCCGAACCAGCGGTCGCGCAGCACGGTGCGGGGCTTGGTGTAGCGCGTGCGCAGGGGCTCCAGGTGGACGGGCGTGCCGTCGGCGAGCACGGGCTTGACGCACTCGGTGCCGGGCGCCAGCCACACGGCGAGCAGCTCGGCGTCGTCACGCACCACCGTGACGGGGCGGGCGATGTGGACGTGCGGGCCCGCGTTCTCCCGGTACCGCCACAGGATCCGGTCCCCCGGCGCCCAGAAGCCCGCCGCACCACCCGATTCCACGCGTCTCATCGCATCACCGTCCGCCATGCACAGATATTAGGTGCCGTAGGCATACGACGCTGCGGCGCGTGTCACGGTTCACGCGCCGGGCGTACATCCGCCGCACGGGTCACGGCCGCGTCATCCGCAGCACGTCCAGTGCCTCGTCGAGCTGCTCCGCGGTCAGGTCGCCGCGCTCCACATAACCCCCGTCGAGCACGACCTGACGGATGGTCTTCCGTTCGGCCAGGGCCTTCTTGGCGACCTTCGCGGCCTCCTCGTACCCGATGTACTTGTTGAGCGGGGTGACGACGGAGGGGGAGGACTCGGCGTACTCGCGGGCCCGTTCGCGGTTGGCGGTGATGCCGTCCACGGTGCGGTCGGCCAGCAGCCGCGAGACGTTGGCGAGCAGCCGGACGGACTCCAGCACGTTCTTCGCGATGACCGGCAGCATCACGTTGAGCTCGAAGTTGCCCGCGGCGCCCGCGGTGGCGACGGTGGCGTCGTTCCCGATCACCTGGGCGCACACCATCAGCACGGCCTCGGGGATGACCGGGTTCACCTTCCCCGGCATGATCGAGGAGCCGGGCTGGAGGTCCGGCAGGGCGATCTCGGCGAGGCCGGTGCGCGGCCCGGAGGACATCCAGCGCAGATCGTTGGCGATCTTGGTGAGGCCGACCGCGATGGTGCGCAGCTGGCCGCTGGTCTCGACGATGCCGTCCCGGGCGCCCTGCGCCTCGAAGTGGTCGCGGGCCTCGGTCAGCGGCAGCCCGGTGGTGCGGGCGACCTCCTCGATGACGGCGGCGGAGAAGCCGGGCGGGGTGTTGATGCCCGTGCCCACCGCCGTACCGCCCAGGGGCAGTTCGGCGAGCCGGGGCAGGGAGGCGCGCAGCCGCTCGACCCCGTAGCGCACCTGGGCCGCGTACCCGCCGAACTCCTGGCCGAGCGTCACGGGCGTGGCGTCCATCAGGTGCGTCCGGCCCGACTTCACGACATCGGCGAACTCCTCCGCCTTGCGCTCCAGGGCGGCGGCGAGGTGCTCCAGCGCCGGGATCAGATCGCGCGTCACGGCCGCCGTGGCCGCGATGTGGATCGAGGAGGGGAAGACGTCGTTGGACGACTGGGAGGCGTTCACGTGGTCGTTCGGGTGCACGCCGCGGCCCAGCCGCTCGCTCGCCAGCGTGGCGATGACCTCATTGGTGTTCATGTTCGACGAGGTCCCCGACCCGGTCTGGAACACGTCGACCGGGAAGTGCTCGTCCCACCGGCCTTCGGCGACCTCCCCGGCCGCCTCCCGGATCGCCTGCGCGACGTCCTCGTCCAGGACCCCCAGCGCGGCGTTGACCTTGGCCGCCGCTCCCTTGATCCGGGCCAGCGCCTCGATGTGCGCGCGCTCGATGCGCTGCCCGGAGACGGGGAAGTTCTCCACGGCCCGCTGGGTCTGGGCCCGCCACTTGGCGTGCGCGGGCACCCGCACCTCGCCCATGGAGTCGTGCTCGGTGCGGTACTCGGTCCTGTCCTGCTCGCCGGTCATCGACGATCACCTCCACGTGTCACAGCGTCAGCGCCGCGACCACTGTTCCCCGTGGAGGCGAATCGTCACCGCCCTCGTCAGGCGAGTCCGGGACCGCGTACCGGAATGGAGGTGAAGGTCGGCGCGGGCGCCGGGTCCTGGAAGAAGTCGTTGCCCTTGTCGTCGACGACGATGAACGCCGGGAAGTCCTCGACCTCGATCTTCCAGACCGCCTCCATGCCGAGCTCCTCGTACTCGACGACCTCGACCTTCTTGATGCAGTCCTGGGCCAGGCGCGCGGCCGGGCCGCCGATGGAGCCGAGGTAGAAGCCGCCGTGCGCGTGGCACGCGTCGGTGACCTGCTTGCTGCGGTTGCCCTTGGCGAGCATCACCTTGGAACCGCCGGCCGCCTGGAACTGCTCCACGTAGGAGTCCATCCGGCCGGCCGTCGTCGGGCCGAAGGAGCCGGACGCGTACCCCTCGGGCGTCTTGGCCGGACCGGCGTAGTACACCGGGTGGTCCTTCAGGTACTGCGGCATCTCCTCGCCCGCGTCCAGCCGCTCCTTGATCTTGGCGTGTGCGATGTCGCGCGCCACGACCAGCGGGCCGGTCAGGGACAGGCGGGTCTTCACCGGGTACCGGGTGAGCTCCCGGAGGATCGTCTCCATCGGCTGGTTGAGGTCGATCTTGACGACGTCGCCGCTCTCGTCGAGCTGCTCGTCCGTCGTCTCCGGCAGGAACCGCGCCGGGTCCGTCTCCAGCTGCTCCAGGAAGACGCCCTCGGCGGTGATCTTGGCGACGGCCTGGCGGTCGGCGGAGCAGGAGACCGCGATGGCCACCGGGCAGGACGCGCCGTGGCGGGGCAGGCGCACCACGCGCACGTCGTGGCAGAAGTACTTGCCGCCGAACTGCGCGCCGATGCCGATCTTCTGCGTCAGCTCGAAGACCTTCTCCTCCAGGTCCTTGTCCCGGAAGCCGTGCCCGAGCTCGCTGCCCTCGGCGGGGATCTCGTCCAGGTAGTGCGCGGAGGCGTACTTGGCCGTCTTCAGCGCGTACTCGGCGGACGTGCCGCCGACGACGATCGCCAGGTGGTACGGCGGGCAGGCGGCCGTACCGAGCGAGCGGATCTTCTCCTCCAGGAACTTCATCATGGAGGACTCGTTCAGGACGGCCTTCGTCTCCTGGTAGAGGAACGACTTGTTGGCCGAGCCGCCGCCCTTGGCCATGAACAGGAACTTGTAGGCGCCGCCGTCGGTCGCGTACAGCTCGATCTGCGCGGGGAGGTTGGAGCCGGTGTTCTTCTCCTCCCACATGGTGAGCGGAGCCATCTGCGAGTAGCGCAGGTTCAGGTTCTGGTAGGCGTCGTAGATGCCGCGGCTCAGGGCTTCCTCGTCCCGGCCCCGGGTGAGCACGTTCTGTCCGCGCTTGCCCATGACGATCGCGGTGCCGGTGTCCTGGCACATGGGCAGTACGCCCGCCGCCGCGATGTTGGCGTTCTTCAGCAGGTCCAGCGCCACGAACTTGTCGTTGGCCGAGGCCTCGGGGTCGTCGATGATGCGGCGCAGCTGTGCGAGGTGGGCCGGGCGCAGGTAGTGCTGGATGTCGTGGATCGCCTCTTCGGCGAGCTTGCGCAGCGCCTCCGGCTCCACCTGGAGGAAGGTCCGCCCGTCCGGTCCCTCGACCGTGGAGACGCCCTCGGAGGTCACCAGCCGGTAGGGGGTGGTGTCCTCTCCCTGGGGGAGCAGATCGGTGTACGCGAACTCAGGCATCTCAGCCCATTCCTCACTCTACGGACGGCGGCCCGCCTCCGTTGGCGAGCGCCAACCAGCGTAGAACCTGCCACCGACGGCGAGCTTGTGAGGTAAGGCTCAGTTCGTCACACCGGGCCGCGCTCCGGGGGGTGTCGCGATCTATCGTGTTTCGGTACGCTGCTGCCGTGGACCTTCAGAAGCAGGACCTACAGAAGCCGGACACCCGGCAGCAGGCCGCGCCCGCCGCCTCCGAGCTGCGCGCCTCCGACGCCGAGCGCGACCGCATCGCCGACCTCCTGCACGACGCCCTGGCCGAGGGCCGCCTCACGGCGGACGAGCACGCCGAGCGCGTCGAGGGGGTGCTGCGCGCCAAGACGGTGGGCGAGCTGGAGGTCTTCGTCCGGGACCTGCCCGCGGCCCACGGCCGGGGTCCCGGGGCGGCCCACGCGGCGGCTCCCCACCGGCCGACGGCCGGCGCCATCCCGATCGAGCCGGACGACAACGTGGTCGCGGTCTTCAGCAGCGCGGTCCGCAAGGGCCGCTGGCGCGCGGGCCGCCGGATCCACGCGTACGCGATCTTCGGCAGTGTCGAGATCGACCTCAGCGAGGCGCTCTACGACCACCAGCAGGTCGTCATCAAGTCGTGGGCGGTCTTCGGCAGCGTCGACATCCGCGTCCCGGAGAACGTGTCGCTGCGCGGCATGGGCGGCGGCGTCCTCGGCAGCTTCGAGGTGGCCACCCTCGACTCGGGCGACCCGGAGGCCCCCATCGTCTACGTCGACGGGTGGGCCGTGCTGGGCAGCGTCGAGGCCCGGCCCCGCCGCGGCAAGCTCGTCGCGGACATCCTGGACCGGGTGCAGCGCAAGGTCGACAGGAGTGTGCGCAGGCACCTGGGTCACTGACGATCGCGCGCCGGCGCGGTGTGCGAGTCCGGCCGGCCCGGGCCGGCCGTGCGTCCGCGACCCGGCCGGGCGGGGCGGTTGCAGCCCATGGGAACTCAGTGCATAGGCGCGCGTACAGCGGGTAGGCCTTGCTGCATCGTCTCTCGCTCGCGAAGCCGTCGTCAGGAGTAGACCGTGCTGCAACCGCCGCATTCGTCCCTGCAGGTAGCTGCCGTTCCGGCCCCGCGGGTGCCAGCGCGAGACAGGGACCAGGACGCCCCGTGGCACACCGAGGCGGTGTGCCGGCGGGACGAGGCCGGCCTGTTCTTCGCCCCCTCCAAGGAGCCCACCGCCGCCCGGCTGTCCCGGGAGGAGGCGGCCAAGCGGGTCTGCGCCCGCTGTCCGGTCATGGTCGAATGCCGCGAGCACGCCCTGCTCCAGCCCGAGCCCTACGGCGTCTGGGGCGGCCTGACCGCCGCCGAGCGCCGCGTGGTCCTGGCCCGGCGCCGCCGCCGCGACATGGAGCTGAAGAAGACGGCCCGCGCGGCGAACCAGATAGCCGCCGCGGGCTGACCGCACACCCACGGAGAAGGGCGTCCCCACCGCACCGGGGACGCCCTTTCCCTTGTTCGCCCGTCCGACCGGGAGGCGCTACTTGCCCTTGTCGAAGTCGATCGCGCTGTACGCGCGCAGCTTGGACAGCCGGTGCTCGGAATCGATCCTGCGGACCGTGCCCGAGCGCGACCGCATCACGATGGAGTCGGTCGTCGCGGTCTCGGCCCGGTAGCGCACCCCGCGCAGCAGCTCGCCGTCCGTGATGCCGGTCGCCACGAAGAACACGTTCTCGCCGGTGACGAGGTCCTCGGTCGTCAGCACCCGGTCGAGGTCGTGCCCGGCGTCGAGCGCCCGCTGCCGCTCCTCGTCGTCCTTGGGCCACAGCTTGCCCTGGATGGTGCCGCCGAGGCACTTCACGGCGCACGCCGAGATGATGCCCTCGGGGGTGCCGCCGATGCCGAGCAGCAGATCGACCCCGGTGCCCTCCCGCAGCGCCAGGATCGAGCCGGCCACGTCACCGTCGGAGATCAGCCTGATGCGCGCCCCGGTGTCCCGGATCTCCTTGATGATGCCCTCGTGCCGCGGCCGGTCCAGGATGACGACGGTCACGTCCTCGGGCGTGGAGCGCTTGGCCTTGGCGACCCGGCGGATGTTCACCGACACCGGGGCGTCGATGTCGACGAAGTCGGCGGCCTCCGGTCCGGTGACGAGCTTGTCCATGTAGAAGACGGCCGACGGGTCGAACATCGACCCGCGCTCGGCGGCGGCCAGCACCGCGATCGCGTTCGTCATGCCCTTGGCGGTCAGCGTCGTGCCGTCGATCGGGTCGACGGCGATGTCGCACTCGGGGCCGGTGCCGTCGCCGACGCGCTCGCCGTTGAACAGCATGGGGGCCTCGTCCTTCTCGCCCTCACCGATGACGACGACGCCGTTCATCGAGACGGTGGAGACGAGTGTCCGCATGGCACGCACGGCGGCACCGTCGGCGCCGTTCTTGTCACCGCGTCCCACCCAGCGGCCCGCGGCCATCGCCGCCGCCTCGGTCACCCGGACCAGCTCCAGGGCGAGGTTGCGGTCGGGGGCCTCGGAGGGCACATCGAGTTCGGACGGCAAGTGATGATGCTCGGTCATCGGAGCGCACCTTTCTGTACGACGACGGCCGGATGAGGGTGTTGTTCGCCCGACTCTATATCCGGGCGCGCAGAATGAGCAGGGGCCCCCACGGATGAGCGCGACGGACACCTGCGACGATAGGGGGCGTGGCAGGTACGAACGGCAAGCAGAAGACGGCGCGGGACATGATCCTCTCCCTCGGGGTCATCATCCTCGTGGCGGGCTTCATCTACCTCTTCATCCCGCACGACGAGAGCGCCCCCGACGTCAAGCGCGTCGACTACCGGGTCGAACTGCTCACGGCACGCCGCGCCGCCTCCTACCCCGTCGCCGCGCCCGAGGGCCTGTCCGACGCGTGGAAGGCCACCTCCGTCCGCTTCCGGGGCGACGACTTCGACGCCTGGCACCTGGGGTTCCACGACCCCGACGGGGAGTACGTGGCGGTCGAGCAGTCCACTCAGCGCCGGCCCGTCTTCCTGGACGAGGCGACGCAGGGGGCGCGGGAGACCGGCAGGACCCAGACGATCGACGGCAGGACGTGGACCCGCTACGAGGGCGGCCGGTACGACGCGCTGGTGCTGGAGGGCACCAAGGGCTCGACGACGGTCGTCACCGGAACCGCGGGGTTCGGGCAGCTGACGCGCATGGCGCAGGCGCTGGAGACGGAGTAGCCGCGCACGGACACGTGAAAGGCCCCCGGTGCGTACCGGGGGCCTTCGTCGTGGGCGGTCGGATCGCTCAGACCGTGGTGACGACCTGCTCGTACTCCAGGCGCGGGGAGCGCGGGTACCAGGCGTCCGGGCCCGGGTGACCGATGTTGACGATCATCAGCGGGGTGTGGTCGTCGTCCAGGAACTCCTTGCGCACGCCCTCGAAGTCGAAGCCGGTCATCGGGCCGGCGGCGAGGCCGGCGGCGCGGACGCCGACGATGAAGTACGCGGCCTGGAGGGCGGCGTTCATCGCGGCGGAGCCCTCGCGGACGGGGCGCTCGGCGAAGAAGACGTCCTTGGCCTGGGGGAAGGCCGGGAACAGCTGGGGGAGCTCCTCGTGGAACTCGTTGTCCGCGGCGAGGACGGCGACCAGCGGGGCGGCGGCGGTCTTGGCGCGGTTGCCCTCGGCCATGTGCGCGACCAGGCGCTCACGGGCCTCGGGGGAGCGGACCAGCGTGATGCGCAGCGGGGTCTGGTTGAAGGCGGTCGGGCCGTACTTGACCAGCTCGTAGATCGCCTTCACCTGCTCGTCGGTCACCGGCTCGTCGGTGAACGCGTTGGCGGTGCGGGCCTCGCGGAACAGGAGGTCCTGGGCGGCGGGGTCAAGGACGAGAGACATGGAGAACCTTCTCGGGACGTACGTCGGGTCCGGCGGGAGCCGGACCGGCTGACGTCTGCGACCGTACGCCAATGAAGTTCAACATTCAACTAAATGGAGGGTGTCATACGTCACCGTCCGGAAAACCGGGGATCCCGCTACTCGCCGTCCTCGTCGGCCGCGGCCTCGTCCGCCAGCGCCGCGTCCAGCCGTGCCCGCGCGCCCTCCAGCCAGCGTCGGCACACCCTGGCCAGCTCCTCGCCGCGCTCCCACAGCGCCAGGGACTCCTCCAGTGTCGTACCGCCCGCCTCCAGACGGCGGACGACCTCGATCAGCTCGTCCCGCGCCTGCTCGTAGCCGAGCGCCTCACTCACGCCCGGCGCCTGTTCCACCTCGCTGGTCATCCACCCACCCTATGTGTCCACTCGTACGGAGAACTCACCCTCGGAGACCCGGGCGCGCAGGGTCTGGCCGGGCTCCACCTCGCCGGGGTCGCGCACCGCGTGCCCGTCCTCCCGCTGCAGCACGGCGTAGCCGCGCTTGAGGGTCGCGGCGGGGGAGAGGGCCACCACGCGTGCGTGCGTGTGCGTCAGCTCCGACTCGGCCCGGTCGAGCTGGTGACGCAGGCAGCGCCGGGCGCGGTCGAGCAGGTCCTCGACCTGGTCCGCACGCTCGTCGATCATGCGGTGCGGGTCCTGGATCGAGGGGCGGGCCAGCGCGTGCGCCAGGCCGCGCTCCTCCCGGTCGAGCAGCGCGTGCACGCACCGCCGGGCCCGGTCCCGCAACTGCCGCACCCGCTCGAACTCCTCGCCCACGTCCGGCACGACCTTCTTGGCGGCGTCGGTCGGCGTCGAGGCACGCAGGTCGGCGACGTGGTCCAGCAGCGGATTGTCCGGCTCGTGCCCGATGGCCGACACCACGGGCGTACGGCACTGGGCGACCGTGCGGACCAGCTGCTCGTCGGAGAACGGCAACAGGTCCTCGACGCTGCCGCCGCCCCGGGCGACGATGATCACGTCCACGTCGTCGAGCGCGTCCAGCTCCTTCACGGCCTGCACGACCTGCGGCACGGCGTGCACGCCCTGCACGGCCACGTTGCGCACCTCGAAGCGCACGGCGGGCCAGCGGTGCCGGGCGTTCTCCAGTACGTCCCGCTCGGCGGCCGAGGCCCGGCCGCAGACCAGCCCGATCAGCTGCGGCAGGAACGGCAGCGGCTTCTTGCGCTCCGGCGCGAACAGGCCCTCCCGCGCGAGGGACTTCTTCAGCTGCTCCAGCCGCGCCAGCAGCTCACCGACGCCTACGGGCCGTATCTCGGTGGCCCGCAGCGACAGCTGCCCGCGCGGCGCGTACCACTCCGGCTTGGCCAGGACGACGACCCGGGCGCCCTCGCTCACGACGTCCGCGACCTGGTCGAACACCTGCCGGTAGCAGGTCACGCCGACCGAGATGTCGTGCGAGGGGTCGCGCAGGGTCAGGAACACCACACCGGCACCCGGCCGCCGCGACAACTGCGTGATCTGCCCCTCGACCCACACCGCGCCGAGCCGGTCGATCCACCCCCCGATGAGGCGCGACACCTCGCCGACGGGCAGCGGGGACTCCGGAGTCGTGTTCACTGCCATGCCGCGAGCGTAGTGGCCCCCACCGACAACCCACCGCAGCCACCCTGCCCGGCCCTGCCCGGCAGCCACCGCGGCCCCGGCGGCCACCGTCCGGCGTTCGTACCCTGTCGGGAACCGACCGCGGGGTGCCGGCGCCTAGGACCTGCTCCCCGCCGCCGGGGCCCCACCGCCTGGTCTCGGCGGCCCGGTCCCCGCCGCGCTGCCCCGGCCGTCCCGCCCTGCTGCCCATCCTGCCGAGCCGCGGCCTGCTCCCCGGCACCCTGCCTCGACGGTCCTCTCCCCGCCGCCCGCTGCGGCCCGGATTCCGCCCCTGCCACCGTCGTCCCCGCCGTCGGTTCCGGTCGTCACGCCCTGCTGCCTATCCTGCGGAGCCGCGGCCTGCTCCCCCCGGCACCGTGCCTCGATGGTCCTCTCCCCGCCGCCCGCTGCGGCCCGGTTTCCGCCCCTGCCACCGTCGTCCCCGCCGTCGGCTCCGGTCGTCCCGCCCTGCTGCCCGTCCGTACGGCGCCACCGCGGTTCCCGACGCCCCGCCTGGGCGGCCCGGTCCCCGTGGCCCGGCCCCGGCCGTCCCGCCTCGGCCGCCGGCGCCCGTGGCCCGGCCCCCTCCGCCCTGCCTGGGCGGCCCGGTCCCTGCCCCTGCCCCGCCCCGGCCGCCGGTTCTCCGCTCCCGCCTTTCCGCCCCTGCCGCCGGGTCCCGGCCGTCCCGACTCGCGGGCGCGGTCGCGTCCGGCTGTCCCGACGCGCAGTCGCGGTCGCGTCCGGCCGCCCCGGCCCGCGGGCGCGGGCGCGTCAGGCTGCAGCGTCACCGCCTCGGCGTCGGCCCTGTTGCACCGCGAGCACCGCCAGGCCGATCGCCAGCCACGCCGCGCCCACCGCCTGGGCGGTGCCCGACGCCTCCACGATGACCGCGATCGTGATGGCCGCGCCCGCCACCGGGACCAGCACATGGCGCCACCAGCTCACCGGGCCGCCCCGGCGCCGCACCGCGAACCAGCCCACCACGCTCGCGTGCAGCAGCGTGAACGCCGTCAGGGCGCCCACGTCGACGACCGACACCAGCTGGTCCATACCGTCGTCGCGACGGGCCGCCCACACCGCCGCCACCAGTGTGATCACCGCCGCGCACAGCAGCGCCACCCGCGGCACCCCGGCGTCGGTCCGCGACAGCACGCGCGGCAGCCGCCCGTCACGTCCCATCGCGAACAGCAGCCGGCCCGCGGCGGCCTGCCCGGCCAGCGCGGCGAACGCGGCACCGATGGCCTTGCTCACCGCCACCAGGTCGTGCAGCCAGGTGCCCACCGCGGCGTCCAGCGTGTCGTAGAACGCCGACCCCTGCCGGCCCGGTTCCGCCGCCAGCCGCGCCGACGACACCGGCTCCAGCAGCGCCACCAGGTACGTCTGCGCGAGGAACAGCACACCCGCCAGCGTCAGGCAGAACAGCAGCGCCCGCGCGACCTTCGCCGAACCGCCCGTGACCTCCTCCGCGAAGGAGGCGATCGCGTCGAACCCCAGATACGACAGCACCGCCACCGACACCGCCCCCAGCACCGCCGACAGCGCGAACGCGCCCTGCGAGCCGTCCCCCGTCACCGGCGACAGCCAGTCCCGCTGTGCCCCGTCCCGCGCCAGCACCACGATCGCCGTCACGACGAACACGGCCAGGACCACGACCTCCATCGCCAGCACCAGGAAGCCCACCCGGGCGGCCGCCCGTACGCCCCACAGGTTGAGCAGAGTCGTCACCAGGACCGCGAGCGCCGACCACACCCACCGCGACACCTCCGGGACCAGCGCGTTCATCGCCACGCCCGAGAACAGGTACGCCACCGCCGGGATCAAGACGTAGTCCAGCATCGCCATCCAGCCCGCCACGAACCCGGCCCCGTTGCCGAGCGCCACGCGCGCGTAGGCGAACACCGACCCCGCCTGCGGGACCACGCGGACCATCTGGGCGTAGCTGAACGCGGTGAACGCCATCGCGACCGTGGCGACGACGTACACCAGCGCCACCGCGCCGTGCGACTTGGCGTCCAGCGTGCCGAACACGCCCACGGGGGCCATCGGCGCGATGAACAGCAGCCCGTAGACGACCAGGTCGCGAAAGCCGAGGCTGCGCCGCAGCGCGTGCTCCCCGCCCGGGGAAGGCGCCTGGGTGCCCGTCTCCGTCATCGTGGCCCGCCCTCCGCCGCGCGTCACCGCCGTCGCCGTTCGTTCAGTCTTCCCGGGGACCGCGGAGGGCCGCGATCTTTGACCCGCCGAACGCGGCCTTACGATGGGACGCATGTCTGCTTCGCCTGGCCGCCGTGTCCTGCTCGCCGCCCCCCGTGGCTACTGCGCGGGTGTGGACCGCGCCGTGATCGCCGTCGAGAAAGCGCTGGAGCAGTACGGCGCTCCGGTCTACGTCCGGCACGAGATCGTCCACAACAAGTACGTCGTGCAGACCCTGGAGAAGAAGGGCGCGATCTTCGTCGAGCAGACGGAGGAAGTGCCCCCGGGGAACATCGTCATGTTCTCCGCGCACGGTGTGGCCCCCGTCGTCCACGAGGAGGCCGAGCGCGGCAAGCTCGCCACCATCGACGCCACCTGCCCGCTGGTCACCAAGGTCCACAAGGAAGCCGTCCGCTTCGCCGACGACGACTACGACATCCTGCTGATCGGCCACGAGGGCCACGAGGAGGTCATCGGCACCTCCGGCGAGGCCCCCGACCACATCCAGCTCGTCGACGGCCCCGGTGACGTCGCCAAGGTCGAGGTCCGCGACCCCTCCAAGGTCGTCTGGCTCTCCCAGACGACGCTGTCCGTCGACGAGACCATGGAGACCGTCGACGCGCTGAAGGAGAAGTTCCCGCAGCTCGTCTCCCCGCCCAGCGACGACATCTGCTACGCCACGCAGAACCGCCAGCTGGCCGTGAAGCAGATGGGCGCCGAGTCCGACCTGGTCATCGTGGTCGGCTCGCGCAACTCCTCCAACTCCAAGCGGCTCGTCGAGGTCGCGAAGATCGCCGGTGCCCGCGAGGCCTACCTCGTGGACTTCGCCGACGAGATCGACGAGGCCTGGCTGGAGGGCGTGACCACGGTCGGCGTCACCTCCGGCGCCTCCGTCCCGGAGATCCTGGTCGAGCAGGTCCTGGAGTACCTCTCCCAGCGCGGCTTCGAGGACGTCGAGATCGTCAAGGCGGCCGAGGAGTCCATCACCTTCTCCCTGCCCAAGGAGCTGCGCCGCGATCTGCGCGAGGAGGCGGCCGCGCTGGTCGCCGGGCGGGGCGGCGCCGGGACCGGTGAACGTTCCGCGCAGTGATCGTGTCGAGGGCCGGACGGTGATCCCCGTCCGGCCCGTGACCGTCAGTCGTACGTCGTAACGTGGGTGTCATGCAGATCTTCGGTGTGGACATCGGCGGTTCCGGGATCAAGGGCGCCCCGGTGGATCTCGACAAGGGCGACCTGGCGCAGGAGCGCCACAAGGTCCTCACCCCTCACCCGGCGACCCCGGACGCGGTGGCCGACGGCGTCAAGCAGGTCGTCGACCACTTCGGCTGGTCGGGGCCGGTCGGCGTCACGTTCCCGGGCGTGGTCACCGACGGGGCCACCATCCGCACGGCGGCGAACGTCGACGACGGCTGGATCGACACCGACGCCCGCGCGCTGCTCGGCGAGCGGCTGGGCGGGCTGCCGGTGACGGTGCTGAACGACGCCGACGCGGCGGGCGTCGCCGAGATGCACTTCGGCGCGGGCCGCGGCCGGACGGGCACGGTCGTCCTGCTCACGTTCGGCACGGGCATCGGCAGCGCGCTCTTCATCGACGGCGCCCTCGTGCCCAACACCGAGCTGGGCCATCTGGAGCTGGACGGGCACGACGCGGAGAAGCGGGCCTCCAGCAAGGTGCGCGAGGACCACGACATGACGTGGGAGCACTGGGCGACGCACCGGGTGAGCAAGTACCTCGCGCACGTGGAGATGCTTTTCTCGCCCGAGCTGTTCATCATCGGCGGCGGCGTCAGCCGCAAGGCCCACAAGTTCCTGCCCCACATCGAGGGCGTCAGGGCGGAGATCGTCCCCGCGCAGCTGCAGAACAACGCGGGGATCGTCGGCGCGGCGATGCGCGTGGCGGAGCTCTAGGCGGCCGGCTGGCGCGCTGCCGCCGTGCGGCGCCGGTGCACCAGCCGGATCCGGCGGGCGATCACGAGGACCCCGGCCACGAGCGTCCCGCCGTACAGCCAGCCGGCCTGCGTGGCGAGCGCCGTCACCAGGCCCATCAGCCTGCCGCCCGTCCCGCTGTCGCCGTCGGCCAGCGGCAGCAGTCCCACGGCGAACGCGATCGGCACCACGATGGGCGCGGTCATCAGGTCCCCGGGCCGCACCCACAGCGCGGTCAGCACGCACACCGGCAGGAACAGCACCCCGTACGCCGTGAGCGACGCCCCGAACAGGGCCGAGCAGAGGGCGCCCAGCAGGAACATCACGGCCGCGCAGAACAGCCCGCTGCCGAGCCCGGTCAGCCGCGGGTTCGGCAGGCCCCGGGCGGCCGGAGCGGGGGCGGGGGCGGGCCGTCGCACCGGAGCCGGGCGCCGTTGCTGGCCCGGGGGCCGGGGCGGGCGCGCGGGACGGCCGTCCGCACCGCGCTTCACCTGCGGCGGCAGGGGCGGCCGCGGCCGGTCGCGTCGCGTTCCGTACTGGGCAGGTCGCGTCCTGTATCGCTCCACCGCACCAACTTAGGTCGTTCTATATGCCGAATAGGCTGTCTGACACGCCGTGGACCCCGGCCTGGGCAAGCGTTCGATACGTCGCCGGGGCCGTGGCGGGCAGGCCGTAGACTGGTGGATCGGCCGCTCCTCAGGCCCCCCGCCCCCTCCACTCACGGGAAGTCGCAACGTGTCGCTCACGATCGGAATCGTCGGTCTGCCGAATGTTGGCAAGTCGACCCTGTTCAACGCCCTGACCAAGAACGACGTGCTGGCGGCCAACTACCCGTTCGCCACGATCGAGCCCAACGTCGGCGTGGTCGGCGTGCCCGACCCCCGCCTGACGAAGCTGGCGGAGATCTTCAGCTCGCAGCGGGTGCTCCCGGCGACGGTCGACTTCGTCGACATCGCGGGCATCGTGCGCGGCGCGAGCGAGGGCGAGGGCCTGGGCAACAAGTTCCTCGCGAACATCCGCGAGTCCGACGCGATCTGCCAGGTCATCCGGGCCTTCAGGGACGAGAACGTCGTGCACGTGGACGGCAAGGTCTCGCCCAAGGACGACATCGAGACGATCAACACCGAGCTGATCCTCGCGGACCTGCAGACCATCGAGAAGGTCCTGCCCCGGCTCCAGAAGGAGTCGCGGATCAAGAAGGACATCGCGCCGAAGGTGAAGGCCGTCGAGGAGGCCAAGGAGATCCTGGAGAAGGGCGACACGCTCTTCGCGCACGGCGTCGTCCAGGGCAGCGAGCGCGCCGAGCTCCTGCACGACCTGCACCTGCTCACGACCAAGCCGTTCCTCTACGTCTTCAACGTCGATGAGGACGAGCTGACCGACGAGGACTTCAAGAACGAGCAGCGGGCCCTGGTCGCCCCCGCCGAGGCGATCTTCCTCAACGCCAAGCTGGAGGCGGACCTCGCCGAGCTCGACGAGGACGAGGCGCTGGAGCTGCTCCAGTCCGTCGGCCAGGAGGAGCCGGGCCTCGCGACCCTGGCGCACGTCGGCTTCCGCACGCTCGGCCTGCAGACCTACCTCACGGCCGGTCCCAAGGAGTCCCGCGCCTGGACCATCAAGAAGGGCGCCACGGCCCCCGAGGCGGCCGGCGTCATCCACACGGACTTCCAGAAGGGCTTCATCAAGGCGGAGGTCATCTCCTTCGACGACCTGGTGGAGGTCGGCTCGGTCGCGGAGGCCCGCGCCAAGGGCAAGGCCCGCATGGAGGGCAAGGACTACGTCATGCAGGACGGCGACGTGGTGGAGTTCCGCTTCAACGTGTGAGCGGATGAAGTGACACCACGTCGTTGACGAGGCACATATTGCGGTCTCAGCCGGCCCCGGCGCGCAGGCGGTGGGCGGCCGTGACGGCGGCGGCCAGGAGCGTGACGGCCAGGGCCGCGGCGAGGAGTCTGTTCCTCTTCGTGCGGTCGCCGGGGGCCGGGGGCCGGGGCGAGAGGTCCTGGGTGATGCGCTGCCAGACGCGCTCCGGGGGCGCGGCCGGGAGGTCGACCAGCTGGGCCGTGCGGGCGGCGGTCACCACGCGGGTCATCGTCCGCAGCTCGTCCCGGCAGCGCGGGCACTGGCCGATGTGCCGCAGCGCCCCGGCGTCCTCCTCACTCGCCGTGGCATGCCCCAGGGCGAGTTCCACCAGGTGAGCGGGCTCTACGTGGGCCACTACGCCCTCCCGGGCTCGACGGGCTCCGCCGTGACGACGAGGTTGGACAGGTAGCCGCCCCGCTCGGGGACGAACGGCGGCGCGCAGGTGATGAGCGTGAGCACGGGAGCGCCGGAACGGCGGAACACCGAGGCGGGCAGCTCGCCCTTCGGCACGGTCCGGCGCGCGACGACGCGGTAGCGCACCGGCCCTGCCTCCGCCCGGCGCACCTCCACCCCGTCCCCGGGGCGCACGTCGAGGAGCGCGGCGAACTCGCCGATCTCCCCGGTGTCGTCGTCGACGTGCCCGACGAGCACGGACGAGCCCCGGTCGCCGCCCGGCGCGGGGCCGTAGCGGTACCAGCCCGCCTCGGAGGGGTCCTCGGGGACGGCCATGTCGCCCTTGCCCGTCACACCCACCGGGCGGACCCGGGCGTCGAGGCCGACGCCGGGGACGAGAACCCGTTCGGGAGGGGGTGCCGGTACCGCGGCGGGCCGGCGGTGTGCGCTCGCCGGGTCGGTGCCCCGCGACGGAGGAGCCGTCGTGGACGCGGCGTCCGGACGGGCCGTCCCGAAGTCCGCTCCCACCGGAGCGTCCCCCGGGGCCGGCGGAGAACCGAGGACGGCTGCCAGAGCGGCAGCCGCCACGATCGGTCCCGTCAGCCGACGCGCGCGGTCAGCCACGCCGGCCGGCGATCCGGCGGACCACCAGCGCGCCCGCCAGCACGGCCGCCCCGCCCGCTACGGCCCAGCCGGCCGACAGGTCGGAGGAGTTCGGGGTCATCGCGGCCCCGCTGCCACCGGCGGGAACACCGCGCGGGGCGGACTCCATGCCGCTGAACGTCTGCGTCGCCAGGGCCAGGTTCTTGTCCTGCGCGCTGCCCCAGGCGTAGACGACGTTGCTCGTGCCTTCCGCGAGCTTCAGGTCGGCCGGGCCGATGGCCACCGTGTCCGTGCCGGCGAGCACCACGTCCGCGTTGATCGTGCCCGCGTCGACGACGGCGGTGTCCTCCTTCGGGTTGGTCAGGTTGCTGAAGACCGTCTGCCCGCCGGCCCGGACGTCGACGGCGGGCGCCGCGGCGACATGGCGGACCGTCAGGCGGGACTTGCCCGCCTCGACCTGCGAGACGTCGTTGGTGAAGGCCGTCAGCTCGGGCTTGCCGTCGGCGGAGAGGTGGGCGGCGACCGTGGCGTTGCCGCCCTCGGGAACCTCCACCTTCTTCTCCAGGGCCGGGGTGCCGTCCGGCCCCTGGCCCGCTTCGAAGATCTTGATGTCGTAGGTGCCGGCGTCGAGGGACTGCGGGTCCGTCACGGTGCCGGGCTTGAAGTCGCCGATCAGTTCGTCGCCGTTGGCGTACACGTCCACAGTCATACCGGGGATGCCGTGGAAGACGGACACCATGGCCTTGCCGGAGTCGTCGGCGGCCAGGGCGGGCGCGGTCACGCCGAGCGCCAGGGCGCAGGCACCGGTCGAGGCGGCGAGGGCGAGGCGGAGGGGGGAGGTCATCGGAATCATCCCTTCAGCAGGTCTCCGTACGGTGCGGAGTCTTGGTCCTGTTTCGGGTGCCGGGGCCGCCTCGGATGCGTGTGCGGCCGGCCGGCCGAAGTCGCGTCACACGCCGGTGGCGTGAACGGGGGGCTGCTCGACCGCCTGGCGCAGCCGGTGCAGGCCGCGGCGGGCGTGGCTCTTGACCGTGCCCAGGGGCATGCCGGTGCGTTCCGCGATCTGCGTCTGGGTCAGGTCCTCGTAGAAGGCCATGCACAGCACCTCCCGCTGGTGGTGCGGCAACCGGGCCAGGGCGTCGATGAGCAGGACGCGGTCCAGTACGCGGTCCGGTGCCGACTCGCCGTGACCGGCCGGGGCGTCCGCGTCCCGGGCGGCGGAGTCGGCGAGTGTCAGTCGCCTCGTCCTGGCCGCCAGCGCGTCCACGATCTTGCGGCGGGTGATACCGACCAGCCAGGCGCCCAGGGGGCCCCGCTCCGGGCGGAATCCCGCGCGGCCGTGCCAGGCGCCGAGGAAGACCTGCTGGGTGACGTCCTCCGCCTCGTAGGTGTCGCCGAGCACCCGGGTGGCCATGGTGTGGACGAGGGAGCCCCAGCGCCGGTATATCGCGGCGAACGCCTCCTCGTCGGCGGCCAGCAGGCCACGGGCCAGTTCCTCCTCGTCACGCGTCTCCTCCACGGGCGGGGCTGGGGCGGCGACTCGTGTGTTCGTGATCATGGCCGGGTTCCTCCTGCCGGGCTCCGTACGGGGACGGAAGACCGTTGTCGGACCGCATCGGCTGTGGCGGGGAAGGCGCCGGCCGTGCGTTCCCCGCCAGTGTTCGGTGCACAAACGACGCAGCTCAACATGCGTCGTTTGTGCGTCGTACGATCGGTGCATGGGTGCACAGGAACAGAACCGCGACGACCGCACGACGGCCCGGCAGCCGCGCGCCGAGCTGCCCGGGGACGCGGGACTGACCACCGGTGAGGTGGCGCGGCGGCTGGGTGTGGCCCCCACGACGGTCCGCACCTGGGACCGGCGCTACGGCCTCGGGCCCGACGCGCACACGGGGGGCCGGCACCGCAGGTGGACCGCCATGGACATGGCCCGGCTGGAGCGCATGTGCGCGCTGACGGCGACGGGTGTGGCGCCCGCTGAGGCGGCCCGGACGGTCCTGAGCGAGACGCCGCCGGCAGCGGGCGGGCCCTTCGGGGACGGGGACCCGGCGGGGGCGTCGACCCCCGGCTCCGCTCCCGACCATGTCGACGCGACGGACGCGACGGGCGCGGCCGGGATCGACGCGGCAGGGGTTTTCGGTCGGGGCCGGGCGGCAATCGACGCAACTTCCGGCGACGGCCCGGACGCCGGGTCGTCCACCGCCGCCGTCGACCGCGCGCCGGGCCGCCGCTCCGCCCGGGGCGGCGGGACGGTCCGGGGAGGCAGCCGGGCCGGGAGCGGGATGCGTCTGGGCGACGTGCGGCAGGAGTGCAAGGGCATCGCCCGGGCCGCCCTGCGTCTGGACGCCGCCGCGCTGGACGACCTGCTCGGCTCGGCGATCGACGAGCACGGGCTCATCACCGCGTGGACCGAGGTGATCATGCCGACGCTCCAGGCGGTCGGCCGCAAGTGGGAGAGCTCGGGCGAGAAGTACGTCGAGGTGGAGCACTTCCTGTCCTGGCACGTCTCCGGCGCGCTGCGGCGCTGCACCCCGCCCTCCGCCGCCGACCGCCCCGGGGCCACCACGGTCCTCGCGTGCGTGCCGGGGGAGAGCCACACCCTGCCGCTGGAGGTCCTGGCCGCCGCGCTGGCCGAACGCGGCCTGCCCGTGCGGATGTTCGGCGGCGCGCTGCCCGTGGAGTCCCTCGTCACCGCCGTCCGCAGGACCGGCCCGGCGGCGGTGGCGTTGTGGGCCCAGTCCCGCACCACCGCGAGCCGTCCACTGGCCGCGCACGTTGCCGCGATGGAATGGGGGGTACGCGGTGCCCGGCGCAAACCGGTCGTCCTGACCATCGGGCCGGGTTGGGCGGGCCGGGCGGTGACCGGGCTGCCGCGGCCGGCCGGACTGGCGGAGGCCGTGGCGCTCCTGGACTCGGTCGTGTCGCGTTAGCCGGGCCCGGCCGCATCCGGGAGCGGCTCGAGCATCCGGGAGCGGCCCGGGCGCATCCGGGAGCGGCCCGGGCGGGGAAGTGACGGAGGATCGGATGGTGGCGTCGGCCAGGCGGTGGGAGCGGGTGTGCGGATGAGCGGTGCGCGCGGGCAGGTGGCCGCCGCCGCGGAGGTTTCCGATGGGCCGGACGTCGTGATCGTCGGGGGTGGGGCCGCCGGGCTGAGCCTGGCTCACCGGCTGGTCGAGACCGGCCCGGCCACCGTCACCGTCGTGGAGCCCCCGGACGGTCCCACGCGTCCGGCCGAGCGGACCTGGTGCTACTGGGACGACGGCGACGGCGACGGCGGGCTCGGCGCCGCGGTGACGGCCGACTGGTCCCTGCTGCGGGTGCACGGCAGCGACGGCACCGCCCTCACCGTCGACCCGGCCCCGGCGACCTACCGCATGGTGCGGTCCTCGGCGTTCGAGCGGCTCGTGCACGCGCGTCTGGAGCGGGCCCCCGGCGGGCGAGTGCTGCGGGCGACGGCCACGACCGTGCGGGACGTCCCCGGCGGCGCGGAGGTCCGGTGCACGGCGCCCGACGGCCGGGCCCTGACACTGCGCGCCCGGTACGTGTTCGACTCCCGGCCGCCGCCCGCCCTGCCCCCGGCCCGCACGCAGCTGCTGCAGCACTTCCGCGGGTGGTTCGTGCGTACGGACCGGGCACGGTTCGACCCCGCGGTCGCCGACCTCATGGACTTCCGGGTGCCGCAGCCACGGCAGGGGCTCGCCTTCGGCTACGTCCTCCCG
Source organism: Streptomyces sp. NPDC026246 (assembly GCF_055567995.1). Lineage (NCBI taxonomy): Bacteria > Bacillati > Actinomycetota > Actinomycetes > Kitasatosporales > Streptomycetaceae > Streptomyces > Streptomyces sp. NPDC026246. The sequence goes on from NZ_JBVHPJ010000003.1 coordinate 438,520, forward strand.
CTGGCCCCGGACCGGGCGCTCGTGGAGTACACCGAGTTCTCCCGCTCCCCGCTGACCACCGAGGCGTACGAGACCGCACTCGGCCACTACACCCGGGACGTGCTGGGGCTGGGCGCGTTCGACGTCGAGTCGGCCGAGCAGGGCGTCATCCCCATGACCGACGGGCGCTTCGCCCGCCGCACCGGCCGCTCCGTGTTCCGCATCGGCACCGCGGGCGGCGCCACCCGCCCCGCCACCGGCTACACCTTCGCCGCCGTCCAGCGGCACAGCCGGGCCGTCGCCACCGCCCTGCGCGAGGGCCGCGGCACCGTGCCCCCGCCGCACGGGCGGCGAGCGCTGGCCATGGACGCGGTGCTGCTGCGCGCCCTGGACACCGGCCGCGTCGACGGCCCGGCCTTCTTCACCGGCCTGTTCCGCCGTACGCCCGCCCACCGCCTGCTGCGCTTCCTCGACGGCGCGACCTCGCTCCGGGAGGAGTGGGGCATCGGCCTGCGCACCCCGGTGGGACCGATGCTGCGCACCGCGCTCGAGGTGCCCTTCCTGCCCCGCAGAACCCACCCCCTCCCAGGAACCGGAGAGAGCCACCGATGACCCTGCTGCGCGACCACGACCTGGCACGCGCCTTCGACCACGCGTCCCGCACCTACGACCGGCTCACGGCCCTCAGCCCCGGCTACCGCACCGACCTGCTCCGCTCGGCGCGCCGGCTGCGGCTGCCCGACGGCGGGGCCGGACTGCACGTGCTCGACCTCGGATGCGGCACCGGCGCCTCCACCCGGGCCCTGATGCGGGCCGCGCCCCGGGCCCGCATCACCGCCGTGGACGCCTCGGCCGGCATGCTGCGCCAGGCGCTGGCCAAGCCGTGGCCCGACCGGGTGCGGTTCCTGCACCTGAGCGCAGAGGAACTGCCGACGGCCGATGAGGGCCCGTTCGACGCGGTGTTCGCCGCCTACCTGTTCCGCAACGTCTCCGACCCGGACGCCGTGCTGCGCTCGGTGCGGACCCGGCTGAAGCAGGGCGGGCGGCTGGCCGTGCACGAGTACAGCCTCGGCGGCTCACCGGCGCACCGGGCCCTGTGGACGGCCGTCTGCCAGGGGGTCGTCATCCCGGCCGGCACCGTCACCGGTGACCGGGCCCTGTACCGGCACCTGTGGCACAGCGTCCTCGCCTTCGACACCGCCCCCGCCTTCACCGGCCGGCTGGCCCGTGCCGGGTTCGAGGACGCCCGGGCGCTGCCGCTGGCCGGGTGGCAGACCGGCATCACCCACACCTTCGTCGCCCGCAACGGCTCCGCCCCGGCCGCGGAGGCCGCCCGATGAGCGGCGGCCGGGCCGGACGTTCCGCCCGCCGCGGCCGGGACCGCAAGGCCGAGGTGCTGATGCCCGCCCCCGGCCGGGACCGGTTCGGGCCGGGGGACGCGCCCTCCGTCGCCGTGGTGGGCGGCGGCATCGCCGGCCTCGCCGCCGCCACCGGACTGGCCGAGCGCGGCGCCCGGGTCACCCTCTACGAACGGGAGGCGTCCCTCGGCGGCCGCCTCGCCGGGTGGCGCACCCGGCTCGCCGACGGCTCCGAGGCGACCATGAGCCGCGGCTTCCACGCGTTCTTCCGCCAGTACTACAACCTGCGCGGCCTGCTGCGCCGGACCGACCCCGGCCTCGACCGGCTCACCCCGCTGCCCGACTACCCCCTGCGGCACAGCGGCGGACTGACCGACAGTTTCGCCCGCGTACCGCGCACCCCGCCGCTCAGCGCCCTCGGCTTCGTCGCCCTCAGCCCCACCTTCGGCTGGCGCGACCTGACCTCCATGGACGCCCGCGCGGCGCTGCCGCTGCTGGACGTGCGCGTGCCGGAGGTGTACGAGCGGTTCGACCGCGTCAGCGCGACCGGGTTCCTGCGCGGCGTGCGCTTCCCCGAGGCCGCGCACCACCTGGCCTTCGAGGTGTTCTCGCGCAGCTTCTTCGCCGATCCGCGGGAACTGTCCGCCGCCGAGCTGATGCTGATGTTCCACATCTACTTCCTCGGCTCGTCCGAGGGGCTGCTGTTCGACGTGCCCGACGAGCCCTTCCCCCAGGCCCTGTGGGAGCCGCTCGGCGACTATCTGCGGCGTCTGGGCGCGGACATCCGCACCGGCACGGCCGTCCACGGCGTCGACCCCCTCGACGGCGAGGGCGGGGCCGAGGTGCGCACGGACGCGGGGACCGACCGGCACGACGCGGTGGTGCTCGCCCTGGACACTAGGGGCCTGCGTCGCACCGTCGCGGCCTCGCCCGGCCTCGGCACCGGCCCGTGGCGCGAGGACATCGACGCGCTGCGCACCGCACCGCCGTTCCTCGTCTCCCGGCTCTGGCTGGACCGTCCCGTACGGGCCGACCGCCCCGGCTTCCTCGGCACCAGCGGCTACGAGGGCCTGGACAACATCAGCGTCCTGGAACGCTACGAGGGCGAGGCCGCCCGCTGGGCGGCGCGCACCGGCGGCTCGGTCGTGGAACTGCACGCCTACGCCGTTCCCGAGGGCGCGGACCGGGAGAAGACGCAGGACGAACTGCTCGCGCAACTGCGGCGGGTGTACCCGGAGACGGGGGAGGCGCGAGTCGTCGACGCCCGGCACGAGTGGCGCGCGGACTGCCCGCTCTTCACCGCCGGCACCCACCACCGCCGTCCCACGGTGACGACCCCCCACCCGTGGCTGACGCTGGCCGGCGACGGTCTGCGCTGCGACCTGCCCGTGGCGCTCATGGAACGCGCCGCCACCACCGGCTTCCTGGCGTCCAACGCGCTGCTCGCCCGGTGGGGCGTGCGCGGCCAGGTGCTGTGGACCGTCCCGCGCGCGGGCCGCTCGCCGGCACTGCGCGCTCTCGGCACCCTCGCGGGACGACGCCCCTGAGACGGCGCTACCAACGGGCCCGGGGCGCCCGACACCCCCAGGGCGCTGGATAGGACCCGGGCAGTCCCGGGCCAAGTGGCCCGGGCCCGCCCGGCGGTGCCGTTGCGGCCGGGTGCGCCGCTCGCGCTCGTACGGCGGGGCCGTGTCAGCTAGCAGCGCCGCTCGGGACCGTACCCCGGGGCCTTGCGCGTACGGAGCGGTGCTCGGGCCCGTGCGGCGGGGCTGTTTGCGGCCGGGCGCGCCGCTCGCGCTCGTACGGCGGGGCCTTGCCAGCTCGCAGCGCCGCTCGGGACCGTACCCCGGGGCCTTGCGCGTACGGAGCGGTGCTCGGGCCCGTGCGGCGGGGCCGTTGCGGCCGGGTGTGCCGCTGGGGCCTGTCCGGCGGGGCCGTTGCGGCCCGGCGCGCCGGGCGGGGTCGGTATGGCCGGGCGGATGCCGGCCGCCGCTCAGCCCGGGAAGCGTCCCGTGCTGCGCAGCTCCCAGCGCCTCTCCGCGTAGGCCAGGTCGTCCCGCCACAGCCGTCCTGCCGTGTGCCGCATCAGGGGGCGCAGGGCCGGGGCGGCGGCGCGGGCCAGGGCGAAGCCGCGCCGCTCGGAGGTGGCGATCACCGCCTCCACCACCGCCGTGCGGGGCCGCTCGGCGCCGGGCCGGGACAGCGGCGTCGCGTGGGTCTCCACCACGGACGAGGCGCCCTCGCCGTCGGTGATGCGCATGACGACCGTGCGCGGCTCGGGCGCCGTGAACTCGGCGCGCACGGGCACCACCAGACGCCCCGCCACCCGGAAGGACACATCGACGACGAAGGCGTCGTCCTCCTCGCCCTCCGGTTCCCGGACGACCTCCAGGTCGACGAAGGAGTACGGGTGGAACCAGGAGCCGTGCCACGGGTCGAGCCGGTTGGCGACCACGTCCTGCGGTTCGCACCGCCCGACCCCGGTGTACACGGAGTCCACCCCGGTGCCGGACGCGGGGCGCGGCGGGATCACGGGCCGCTCGGACGGCTCCTCCCCGCCGAGCGCGTCCAGCCGCACCCACACCAGCACTCCGTCGTCGTGGACCGGGAACGGCTGCCAGCCCGCGGTCGGGGAACCGTCCAGGGCGAGCCCGTGCCAGTGGCACATCAGCGTCCCGCACACCACCCGGCTGTCCTTGAGGGGCGCCCCCAGGTGCGGGCAGGCGCCGGGGCCCGCGCGCAGCTCACCGGAGTCCGAGCGCCACAACACCACTTCGACGCCGCCGATCGTCCGGCCGCGGGGGCCGCCCCCCGGGCGCACGTCGCGCGAGGCGCCGGCCACGAACCAGTTGCCGGAGGGCCGCGCACAGGCCCGCTTCAGCGCGTCGGCGATCAGACCGGGCCGCGCCGCCCGCCAGGTCGGCGTCTGCTCCGCCCACTTCGGCCCGCTGCGCCGCCGCAACGGCGAGGTCCAACCCGCCTTGCCCGCCCGGTCACCCATGGTCCTGCTCCTTCCGCTCCGGTACGACGGCCCCCGTCGCCGCGCGCGCCGAGCGGGCGCGCCGGCGCGCACCGGCCACGCGCACGATCCCGGCCGCCGCGGTCGCCGCCCGCCGGGGGCGGGAGACGACCGCACGCCGGTGCAGCACGGTGTACTCCTGCCGGGCGATCGCGTCGAGGATGCCGCCGTACAGCGTGAACGCCGCCCGGATGCAGGGGCGCACCCGGGGGTCGAGCATCGCGATGCCCGGCTCGGCCTGCCGGTACACGTCCCGGGTCAGCGCCTCGGCCGCCACGAACGCCGCCCGGATGCGCGCGTCCTGACGGCCCGTGCGCCGGCTCCACTCCAGCAGCGGCCGGTCCACGCCGTGCGCGGCCAGCAGGTCCGCCGGCAGGTACACCCGGCCGCGGTCCAGGTCCTCGCCCACGTCCCGCAGGAAGTTGGTCAGCTGGAACGCCACGCCCAGCGCGGCCGCGTGCGGTGCGGCCTCCTCACGCGGCCCGACCGTGCCGAGCACGGGCAGCATCTGCAGGCCGATCACCGCGGCCGAGCCGTGCATGTACGCCCGCAGGTCGGCATAGGTCGGGTAGTCGGTGACGGTCAGGTCCGAGCGCATCGAGGCGAGGAAGTCCTCGAACAGCGCCACCTCGATGCCGTATCGCTCGGCGGTGTCGGACACCGCCCGCACCACCGGCTCGTCGCCGCCGCCGGTACGCAGCGCCTGCGCGAGGTCGCCCTCCAGCCGCTTCAGCGCCAGGTCGCGCTCCTCGGGGCTGCTGCTGCGGTCCAGATCGTCGACGATGTCGTCGGCCCAGCGGGCGAAGCCGTACAGGGCGTGCACGGCCGAGCGTCGCTCCAGCGGCAGCAGGCGCGTGGCCAGGAAGTAGGTGCGGCCGTGGCGGGCGTTGAGCTGACGGCACCGGGTGTAGTCGGCGCGCAGGCCGGGGGCGGTGATCCCGGCGGCGTCCAGTTCACGACGGGTCATGGGCTCCTGCTCCGGTCGGGGTGGACGGGAGATCCGCCGCGGCGGGGCGGGGCCGGGGCCCCGGGGGGCGGCGGACGGCGCCGCCGGTGACACGCGCGGCGGCGAGTTTGCCGCTGATGAGCACGGTCGGCACACCGACGCCCGGGGTGGTGCCGCAGCCGGCGAGCACCACGTTGTCCACGCCGCGCACCAGGTTGCGGGGCCGGAAGGGCCCGGTCTGGGCGAAGGTGTGGGACACGGAGAAGGGGCTGCCCGCGGCATGGCCCTGGGCCGCCCAGTCCAGCGGCGTCACCAGCATCTCCTCCTGGACGCTGCCCGCGAACCCGTCCAGGCCGCGCCGTTCCAGCTCGGCGACGAGGCTGTCGCGGTAGCGCGGGCCGAGGTCCCGCCAGGCGGCGGCGGAGGGTCCGACGTCGGTGTTGGGGCAGGGCGCCAGCACGTAGTGCAGGTGGCGGCCCGGCGGTGCGAGGGACGGGTCGTGCGCGGTCGGGCGGGTGATCAGCAGGGACGGGTCGCTCATCAGCGTCCCCGTGCGGGTCAGTTCGTCGAACGTGCGCTCCCAGGCGGCGCCGAACGAGAGGGTGTGGTGGGCGAGCCCGGGCCAGGTGCGGTCGGTGCCCGCGTGCAGGATCACCGCCGAGGGGGAGTGCCGCAGCGGCACCGGGCGCCGGGGGGTCCGGCCCAGCAGGCGGTGCGCGGTGGGCAGTTCGCAGGTCAGCACCACCGCGTCGCAGGGGATGCGCTCGCCCGAGGCGAGACGGACGGCCCGCACTCGCCCGGACACGCGCTCCAGCGCGCTGACCTCCGCCGACCAGCGCAGCTCGGCACCCGCGTCCGCCGCCGCGTCGGCCATCGCGCGGGGCAGGGCGTGCATCCCGCCCTTGGGGAACCAGACCCCGGCCACGGTGTCCATGTAGGCGATCACCGCGTAGGCCGCGAGCGCCCGGGCCGGGGCGACCCCGGCGTACAGCGCCTGGAAGGAGAACACCCGCTGGAGCCTCGGGTCGTTCAGGAAGCGGCCGATGCGGGCGTCCAGCCGGCCGAAGCCGCCGAGGGCCGCAAGGCGGGCCAGGTCGGGGTGCGCCAGCTGCAACGGCGAGTCGAAGTTGGTGTCGATGAAGCGGCGCATCTGCGCCCGGTACAACCGCTCCAGCCACGTGCGCAGGCTGCGGTAGCCCGCGGCCTCGGCGGGCCCCGCGAAGCGCCGCACCTCCGCCTCCATGGCGTCGCCGTCGGTGTGCACGTCCAGCGAGCTGCCGTCGGCGAAGCGGGCCCGGTAGGCGGGGTGCAGCGGCGTCAGCTCGACGCGCCGGTACAGGCTGTCGCCGACCGCCGCGAACGCCTCGTCGGCCAGGTCCGGCATGGTCATCACGGTGGGGCCGGTGTCCACCTGATAGCCGCCGAGCCGCACCCGCCCGGCCCGGCCGCCGGGCCCGGGGTCCCGTTCGACGAGCGTGACCCGGCGGCCCGCGCCCAGCAGGTGCAGCGCGCAGGCCAGCCCGGACAGCCCGGCGCCCACGACGACGACGTGGTCGGTCGGACCCGGAACGGTCCTCATACCAGCTCCTCCGCGGGGCGCGGGGCGACGCCCGCGGCCCGCTCGACCAGGGCGGAGAACTCCCGCCGCACCTCCGGGCCGGCACCGGTGGCCTCGAAGTGCCGCAGGCCCGCGGCCGCCAGTTCGGCGATCCTCGCCTCCACCTCGGCCCGCGCCCCGGTCCGCTCCAGCGCCGCCCGCATCCGCTCCACGGTCTGCCCCGGCCGCCCGCCCGGGCCCGCGGCGAGCACGGCGGAGGCCTCACGGTCACCGGTGGCCCGGGCGAGCCGTACGGCCGTGGCCAGCAGGTGGGTGAGCTTGCGCGACCGCAGGTCGTCGTCGGCGGGCTTCCCGGTCAGCACCGGATCGCCGAACGCGCCGAGGAGGTCGTCGCGCAGCTGGAAGGCCAGCCCCGCGCAGCGGCCGGCGGCCCGCAGCGCGTCCACCGTGTGCGGGTCGGCTCCCGCCAGCGTGGCACCCAGCGCCAGGGGCCGCGCGACCGTGTACAGGGCGCTCTTCAGCTCGGCGATGGTCAGGGCCTCCTCGCCGCTGGACGATCCGTTCGCCTGGGCCTTCAGGTCCCGGTACTGGCCGGCGACCATCTCGGTGCGCATGGTCCGCCACTCGGCGTGCAGCCGGGCGCCGTGCGGCGAGGCGAGTGCCGTCTCCGTCAGCAGGTCGTCCGCCCAGGCCAGCGCCAGGTCGCCGGCCAGCACGGCCGCCGACGAGCCGAACGACTCGGCCGAGCCGGACCTCCGCGCGGCCCGGTGCCCGCGGGCGAAGTCCACGTGCAGGGCCGGAGCGCCCCGGCGCAGCGGCGAGCCGTCCATCACGTCGTCGTGGATGAGGGCACACGCCTGGAGCAGTTCCAGGGCGGCCCCGGTCCGCAGGACCGGGCCGGTGTCGCCCGTCCCGCCCGCGGCCCGCCAGCCGCACCACACGAACGCCGTACGCAGCCGCTTGCCGCCGCGCAGCGCGAACGCGGCGACACGCTCGGCCAGGTCGCGGGCGGCCACCGCGTCGGTCTGCCGGGCGTGGCGCAGCCGTGCCTCGAGCACCTGCCCGAGGACGGCCTCCACGGCCCGGGTGGCCCCCGGGGCGGTGAGCGGGGCGTCGTCCGGTGCCCCCGGTCCGGCCGCTGTCGGCCGCGGTCCAAGCATGCGCAACCCCTTCTCGCATCCGGTCATTCGCACATCAGTGCTTCCGCCGGGAGTGGTGTTCCGGATGCGCACCGACGCGGCGTGGCCGCACGTCCGGGCGCGGTCCGCTCATGGGTACCCGGATCCTCATGGACGACCGCGCGCCTCGCGGAAACGGGCCAGACCCTCACCGAGGTCGATGACCGGTTCGGGGTAACGCAGCGCGGCGCGCCGGTCGTCCGGGAGCCGCCAGGGTTCGTGCACCGTGCCGCCCTCCACGTCGGCCAGCTCGGGCACCCAGCGCCGTACGTAGGTGCCGTCCGGGTCGTAACGCTTGCCCTGCAGCACGGGGTTGAGGACGCGGTGCGGGCGCGAGTCGGTGCCGGTGCCGGCGACCCACTGCCAGTTCATCTGGTTGTTGACGATGTCGCCGTCGACCAGGTGCCGCAGGAAGTGCCGGGCGCCGACGCGCCAGTCGACGTAGAGCGTCTTGGTCAGGAAACTCGCCGTCAGCAGCCGCGCCCGGTTGTGCATCCAGCCCTCGTGACGCAGTTGGCGCATGCCCGCGTCCACCATCGGATAGCCCGTACGGCCCTCCCGCCAGGCGGCGATGTCCCCGGCCGCCTCGTCCTCGTCGCGCCACTGGTCGCCGCGGCTGCGGTAGTCCTGCCGGGACGCCTCGGGCCGGACCGCGAGGAGCTGGTGGTGGAAGTCGCGCCAGCACAGCTGCCGCACGAACGCCTCGGCCCCGGTCCCGCCCTGCGCCCGGGCCCGGTGGACGAGTTCCGCGGGTGACAGCGCCCCGAAGTGCAGGTAGGGGGAGAGCCGTGACGTCGCGTCACCGGCCAGGTCGTCCTGCCGGTCGCCGTACCGGGCCAGGTCCGCGCGCGCCCAGTCGGCGAACCGCTCGCGTCCCACCGTCTCCCCGCCCGTCGCGAGCCCCGGCGCCAGGTCCCCCTCCCGGGGGCGGGACGGCGGCCCCTCGCCGGTCGCGGCCGCGGGGACGCGGACCGCCTCCGGCGCGGGCAGGGGCTCACGCAGCCGCTCCCGGGACCAGCGGCGGTAGTAGGGCGTGAACACGGCGAAGTGGTCGGAGCCGCCGGGCGTGACCCGTCCGGGGGCGAGGGCGGTGATGACGTCGTCGTGCACGTGCAGGTCGACGCCGTCCGCCGCGAGTCCCGCGCGCAGCCGCTCCTCGCGGCGCTGGGCGAACCCGGTGATGCCGGCGGCCAGGTGCACCTCCGCGGCACCGCAGGCGGCGGCGACCGCGCGCACCTCCCGGGCGACCGGGCCCGAGCGCACCACGAGGCGACCGCCTCGCTCGCGCAGGGAGGCGTCCAGGTCGGCCAGGCAGTCGGCGAGGAAGGCGGCCCGGTTCGGCACGTCGAAACCCACCGCGTGGACCGCGGGGTCGCGTACGAACAGCGGTACCACCTCGTCCGCCGCGCGCAGCGCCGCGTGCAGGGGCGGGTGGTCGTGCAGACGCAGGTCCGAGGTGAACAGGACGACCGCGACGGTCATGTGTCACTCCTGGTGCGGTGGCGCGGTTCCGTACGTGGCTGCCCCGTGCTTCCCGAGGAGCGGTTCCTGCGGATGCGCCGGCCCCGGGCGCCGCGGCCCGGGCCGGACTCTCCGGCCGCGGCCCGGGCGATGTTGCGCGCCATCCCGCCGAACACCACGGCGTGGAAGGGGGCGACGCTCCACCAGTAGGCGTGGCCCAGCAGCCCGCGCGGGTGGAACAGGGCACGCTGGCGATAGCGGGTGCGGCCCCGGTCGTCGGTCTCGGTGTACATCTCCAGCCAGGCGAGCCCGGGCAGGCGCATCTCGGCCCGCAACCGCAGCAGACGACCCGGCTCGATCTCCTCCACCCGCCAGAAGTCCAGGGAGTCGCCGACCCGCAGGTGGTGGGTGTCGCGCCGCCCCCGGCGCAGTCCGACCCCGCCGACGAACCGGTCGAGCCACCCCCGTACCGCCCAGGCCAGCGGGGAGGAGTACCAGCCGTTCTCGCCCCCGATGCCCTCGACGACCCTCCACAGTGCCTCCGGGGAGGCGTCGACGGGCCGCTCCCGCTCGTCCTGGTAGAGGCTGCCGCCCGCCCAGTCCGGGTCGGTGGGCAGCGGGTCGCTGGGCGCGCCGGGCACGGACGCCGAGGACCAGCGCGTGGACACCTGCGCGTCGCGGACCTTGCGCAGCGCCAGGGACAGGGCCTCGTCGAACGGCAGCGGCCGGCCCGGTCCGTCCGGCACGTAGCGGGCGATGTCGTGCTCCCGGCAGACGACCTCGTGCCGCAGCGACTCCGTCAGGGGCCGGGCGAGGGCGGCGGGCACGGGCGTGACCAGCCCGACCCAGTGGCTGGACAGGCGCGGGGTGAGGACCGGGACCGGCACGATGAACCGCCGCCGCAGCCCGGCGACGGCCGCGTAGCCCAGCATCATCTCCCGGTACGTCAGCACGTCCGGGCCGCCGATGTCGAAGGCCCGGTCGACGTCGTCGGGGAGGGACGCGGACCCGACGAGGTAGCGCAGCACGTCCCGTACGGCGATGGGCTGGGTGCGGGTGTGCACCCAGCTGGGGGTGACCATGACGGGCAGCCGTTCGGTCAGGTAGCGCAGCATCTCGAACGACGCCGACCCGGAGCCGATGACCACGGCCGCCCGCAGCACCGCCGCCGGCACGGGAGCCTGAAGGAAGATCCGCCCGACCTCGGCGCGGGAGCGCAGGTGCGGGGAGAGTTCGTGCTCGGGGACGCCGTAGGGGGTGAGCCCTCCCAGGTAGACGATCCGCCGGACACCGGCCGCCCGCGCCTGCTCGGCGAAGACGCGGGCGGCCTGCCGGTCGGTGTCCTCGAACTCCCGGCCGGAGCCGAGGGCGTGCACGAGGTAGTAGGCGATGTCGACGCCCTGCATGGCGGCGGCGACCGACTCCGGATCGGTGACGTCCCCGCGCACGGTCTCCGCGTCACCCGCCCAGGGATGGTCACGCAGCTTGCCGGGGGAGCGGGCCAGGCACCGGACGCGGTACCCCGCTTCCAGGAGCTCGGGCACCAGGCGCCCGCCGATGTACCCGGACGCCCCGGTGACCAGACACAGCGGCCGCTGCCCGTCCGTCGTCATACCCGCCTCCGTCCGATGGGCCGCCGCGCCGCCACGGCACGGCCGGTCCCGACAGAAGCTTTTCCCGCCCGGCCCCCCTCGCGGATGCACCCGGCCCGTGGCGCGGCCCGTTCAGCCGGACGGAGCAGCGGCGGCGGCCTTCTCCCGCGGTCCGGGCTCCTCCTCGCGGGCCAGGGCGCTCGGCCACCACGCCCTCGGCCCGATGTCGATCATCAGCGCGGGCACCAGCAGCGAGCGCACCACGAGCGTGTCCAGCAGGACGCCGAAGGCGACGATGAAGGCGATCTGCACCAGGAACGCCAGCGGGATCACCATGAGCGCGGCGAACGTCGCGGCCAGCACCACACCCGCGGAGGTGATCACCCCACCGGTCGTGGTCAGCCCGCGCAGCACGCCCTGGCGGTTGCCGTGCGCGAGCGCCTCCTCCCGCACCCGGGACATCAGGAAGATGTTGTAGTCGACGCCGAGCGCCACCAGGAACACGAAGCCGTACAGCGGCACGGAGGCGTCCGTGCCGCTGAAGCCCAGCAGGTGCTGGAAGACCAGCGCCGAGACGCCCAGCGTGGCCAGGAAGTTCAGCCCGACGGTCGCGACCAGCAGCACCGGGACGAGCAGCGAGCGCAGCAGCACCATGAGGATCAGCAGGATCACCGCGAGGACGACGGGCACGATGAGCGTCCGGTCGTGGGCGGCGGTCTGCTGGGTGTCGTACTGCTGCGCCGTGTAGCCGCCGACCAGGGCGTCGGCGCCGGGGACGGCGTGCACCTTCTCGCGCAGCCGTTCGACAGTGTCCTTGGCGGCGTCGCTGTCCGCCGAGGCCTTGAGCGTGGCGTTGACGAGGACCCGGCCGTCCGCCACGAGCGGCTTGCCGTCCCCGGGGCGCCCGGACGCAGTGACGGGGCTCGCCGTGGCGACACCCTCGGTGCTCCGGGCGGCGGCCGTCACCTCGACCGCCCGGTCGGCGTCGGCGATGACGATCGCCGGGTTGCCGGAGCCGCCGGGGAAGTGCTCGCCGAGGGTGCGCTGCGCGGCGACCGAGGGCGCGTCGTTCACGAAGATCTCGTCCAGGGGCACGCCCTTGGACGACAGGGACGGGGCGAAGGCCGCGCACACGGCCAGCAGCAGCGCCGTCACCGCCCAGGTGCGGCGCGGCCGGGCGGACACGAGGCGCGCGACCCGGCGCCACACGCCGCTGCCCTCAGCGGAGTCCTGCGGCTGCTTCGGCCGCGACGGCCAGTACGCGGTGCGGCCCAGCAGGGCCAGCACGGCGGGCAGGAAGGTCAGCGTGGTCAGCAGGGAGCAGGCGATGCCGATGGCGCCGACCGGGCCGAGGGCGCGGTTGTTGGTGAGGTCGCTGACGAGCAGAGTCAGCAGGCCCAGCGCCACGGTGGCGGCGCTGGCGGTGATCGCGCCGGACGAGCGGCGCACGGCGGCCACGGCCGCCGCGACCCGGTCCCCGCGCACGGCCAGTTCCTCGCGGAAGCGCGCGGCGAGCAGCAGCGCGTAGTCCGTGGCCGCGCCGATCACCAGGATCGACAGGATCCCCTGCACCTGCCCGTCGACCCGGACCACGTCCCGCTCCGCCAGGGCATAGACCACGGCGCAGGCCAGGCCCAGGGCGAAGACCGAGCTGAGGATGATCAGGAACGGCAGCAGGACGCTGCGGTAGACGAGGAGCAGGATCAGCAGCACGGCGCCCAGGGCCACGCCCAGCAGCAGTCCGTCGATGCCGGCGAACGCGTCCGACAGGTCGGCCTGGCTCGCCGCGGGCCCGGCGATCCGCGCCTCGGTGCCCGGCACGCCGCCGGCCGCCTCACGCACGGCGTCCAGGGCGGTGGGCAGCTCGTCCCCGAGATCGGGCTCCAGCTGGACGACGGCCTGCATCGCCTCGCGGTCCTCGGAGAGCAGGGCGGGGGAGGGGCGGCCGACGACGCCGGGTTCCCCGGCCAGCGCGGCGACGGCCCGGGTCGCCTGCGCCTGCCGGGCCGCCGTGAACCGCTGCCCGTCCGCCGTCCACACCACGATGGCCGGCACGGTCTCGGACTGGTCGAACGCCTCGCGCGCGTCCAGCACCCGGGTGGACTCGGCGCTGCGGGGAAGGAAGGCGGCCTGGTCGTTGGTGGCCACCTCGCCGAGCTTGCCCGCGTAGGGGCCGAGCGTCCCGCCCACCCCCAGCCAGACGAGCAGCAGGGCGAGCGGTACGAGCCGTCGGGCCCAACGCTGTGCGGTAGTCATGCGCATCCCAAGCCGTAGACGAAATAACTCACTCATAAAGTATCTCAATCATTGAGAGATACTAGGCTGGGGGGATGAGCGGTCCCGGCGTGCCCACGGCATCTCTTCCGGCGGACGACCCGATCGGGTTGCAGTCCTTCGCCGTCCTGCTGCGCCGGATGAACAGCGAGTTCAACCGCATCGCGCAGGAGTTCGCCCAGGCGCAGGGCCTGCACCTGACCGACATGCAGGCGCTGATCGCGATCCTGGACGCGGAGGCCGACCCCGAGGCGGGCGGCGAGCCGATGACGCCCGGCCGGCTGCGCAAGCAGCTCAACCTCACCTCGGGCGCGGTGACCGCCTGCCTGGACCGGCTGGAGCGGGCGGGGCACGTCCGGCGCGTGCGCGACGGCGGCGACCGCCGCGTCGTCCACCTCCACTACGCCGACGCGGCCCGCGGCCTGGCCCGGGACTACTTCCGGCCCCTGGCCCGCGGCACCGAGGCGGCCCGGAGCCGGTTCGGCCCCGACGAGCTGGCCGTGGTCGTCCGGTTCCTCGCCGAGATGAACGCCGAACTCGCCCGGCTGCGCAGGACCCCGGACTGAGCCTCTCCCCGGGCGCCGCATCCGAACAGGACACAATCGGCGAAACCGGGACATGAAGCTACGAGACGAACTCCCGGTCGACCACCACCTGGCGACCGTCTACCGCTACGGCGCCGGCTTCTGCGGCCTGGTGCTGCTGGTGTTCGCGGCCCTCGGCTTCGCCGACGCCCTGAGTCCCTTCGACACGGCCGGTGAGACCGTCGCGGGCATGACCACCAACGTGGCGCTGAGCGTCATCTCCACCGTGGTCGGTCTCGCGCTGCTCGCGGGAGCCGTGATCGGGGGCAACGTCGCCTCCACCCTGAACATGACGGTCGGAGCCCTGTTCGTCCTCAGCGGCTTCGCCCACATCTTCGTGCTGGACCGGCCCGCCAACATCCTCGACTTCGGCATGACCAACGTGATCTTCAGCTTCGTCATGGGCCTGGTCATCGCCACGTTCGGCATGTACGGCCGTGTCTCCAGCCGGCTCGCCCCCGACAACCCCTACTACCGGCGCCGCCACCCGGAACGCGCGGCCCGCGACCCGCGGGCGCTGGGCGCCGCAGCTGCCCCCGCACGGGAGCTCCCGGCGGCGAAGGCGGGCAGCGCGGCCCGGGGGCGCCTGCCCGGCTGAGCCGCACCCGCCACGGCCGGGGGCCGGGCCGTCACCGGCCCGGCCCCCTTCCGTACGCGGAATTCAGAACTGCAGCGCCCAGGCGTCGATCCGCCCGGTGTCGTACCGGGCGTTGTCGCTCACCCGGAGCTTCCACGTGCCGTCAGCCACCTCCGAGGAGGCGTTCACGGTGTACGTGGTGTCGATGTTGTCCGCACTGCCGCCGGTGCCGTACGCCTTCAGCGTGTACGCCGTGCCGTCCGGGGCGACCAGCTGGACCTGGAGGTCGCCGATGTAGGTGTGGACGATGTGCACCTCGACCGCCAGGGCGGAGGGGGCGTTGCCGGAGACGCCGGAGACGGTCACGGGCGACTCGGCCGTGGCGTTGTCGGCGATGGTCTGGTCGGCGGTGTTCTCGAAGCGCGGCCCGGGCGGCGTGGTGGAACCGCCGCCGACGTTGAGGAGCCGGTTGGGCGAGCCGGTGCCGGGACTCGTGACGACGCCGGTGGTGGCGGCGGACGTCAGGGCGGCGGAGACCTGCGCGGGCGTGGCCGCGGGGTTGGCGGCCAGGTGCAGGGCCGCGGCCCCGGCGACGTGCGGACTCGCCATCGAGGTACCGGAGATGGTGTTGGTCGCCGAGTCGCTCGAGTTCCAGGCCGAGGTGATCGACGAGCCCGGTGCGAACAGGTCCAGTACCGAGCCGTAGTTGGAGTAGCTCGCCTTGGCGTCGGTGGACGTCGTCGCGCCGACCGTCACGGCCTCGGTGACGCGGGCCGGGGAGCGGGTGGAGGCGTTGGTGGACTCGTTGCCGGCCGCGACCACGAAGGTGACGCCTGCGGTGATGGCGTTGCGCACGGCCGTGTCGATGGCGGTGTCACCGGGACCGCCCAGGGACATGTTGGCGACGGCCGGCTTCACCGCGTTGCGGGCGACCCAGTCGATGCCCGCGACGACCTGGGCGGTGGTGCCCTGGCCGGAGTTGTTCAGCACGCGCACCCCGACGACCCTGGCCTTCTTGGCCACGCCGTGGGCGCTGCCGGCGATCGTGCCGGCGACGTGCGTGCCGTGCCCGTGGCCGTCCTGGGCGGTGTTGTCGTTGTCGACGGCGTCGTAGCCGTTGGCGGCCCGGCCGCCGAAGTCGCCGTGCGAGATGCGGACACCGGTGTCGATGACGTACGCCGTGACACCCTCGCCGGCCGAGTCCGGGTAGGTGTACGCGTTGTTCAGCGGCAGGCTCTTCTGGTCGATGCGGTCCAGGCCCCAGGACGGCGGACTGGGCTGCGTCGCGCTGATGGAGAACGTCCGGTCCTGCACCACGGAGGCGACGGCCGGATCGGCGGCGAGACGTTTCGCCTCGGACTCGGAGGCCTCGACCGCGTAGCCGTTCAGGGCCTTGGTGTAGGTCCGCTCGATGTCGGCGCCGTACTTGTGCGCGAGCGCGCGGCCCTGGGCGGAGCCGGCCCGCTCGGTCTTCAGGGTGACGATGTAGCTGCCGGGAACGGAGTTCGCGGCGTCCTCGTACTGGATGCGTCCTTCGGCCGCGACCGGCGCCGCTCCGGCGGGGAGGGCGGAGACGAGACTCGCGACGAGTGCCGCGCAGGCAGCCGCGCCGAGCGCGGCGAGTGTGCGGCGGGGGGAACCGTGGGGAGTACGCATCACTGCCATCTGAGGGGTCCTCCTCGATCGGTGGTGCGCTGTGGGGTGGGGTGCACGCCCGTCGATCGCCGCCGATGAGTGGCCTGAGGGTCATGGGCATGTCAATCAGGCGGCAACTCGTGTGCGTCAGCGTCAGGTTGAGGCCTCCCCGGGGATTGCACAAGGGCCCTGCGCGCACCGCGGGGCCTCGTGGCGGTCCGTCAGGCGTCGCACGCCATGTCCCGGCTGCGCTTCTCCCACGCCGGGACCTCGCCGCGCACCTGGTCCAGACGGCCGAGCAGGACGCTGACGCCGTCGTCCCCGGTGACGCGGCGACCCCTCGGTGTCCGACTCCCATCCGGGCGAGCACCGCCGCCGACGCGGACGCGTACCGCGCGCACCACGACGAGGCGTACGCGTACCTCGACGGCCCCGCGGACGTCACCGCCCGCAAGGCCCTCGGTCTGGCCGCCACCCCGCCGTCCACCGGGGCGGGCGAGGGCGGTGACTCCGCGGCTCAGGTGTGACGGCGCCTATAGCGGGGAGAAAGTGCCTGCGTAAAGGCTTCAGCCGACACATGTCATCACATCGAGTGATTCTCTGGCCTTTGCTTGCCTCGCACAACGTACGGTTGCCACGCTGTTGCTGTCTGTACAACCTGATGGGAGCGGCCAGTGACATTCGGTGAGCAGCCGGCGTACTTGCGCGTCGCGGGTGATCTCCGCCAGAAGATCGTCGACGGTCAGCTGCCACCACACACCCGGCTCCCCTCCCAGGCCAGGATCCGCCAGGAGTACGGCGTCTCGGACACGGTGGCGCTGGAGGCCCGCAAGGTGCTGATGGCGGAGGGCCTGGTCGAGGGCCGTTCCGGCTCCGGGACGTACGTGCGCGAGCGCCCGGTGCCCCGCCGCATCTCCCGCTCGGGCTACCTCCCGGCCGGCGGGGCCACACCGTTCCGCCAGGAGCAGGCCGACGGCGAGGGCCGCGGCACCTGGGAGTCCAGCAGCGAGCAGGCCGAGGCCGGGGTGGCGATCGCCGAGCGACTGGGCATCGAACCGGGCGACCGGGTCATGCGCACGCGGTACCTGTACCGCGAGGGCGGCGAGGCGATGATGCTCTCCACCTCCTGGGAGCCCCTCGCCGTGACCGGGCGCACGCCCGTGATGCTGCCGGAGGAGGGCCCGGTCGGCGGCATGGGGGTCGTCGAGCGCATGCGCGCCATCGACGTGATCGTGGACAACGTCACCGAGGAGGTCGGCGCCCGCCCCGGCCTCGCCGAGGAGCTGCTCGCGCTGGGCGGTGTCCCGGGCCATGTGGTGCTGGTGATCCAGCGCACGTTCTACGCGTCGGGCCGCCCGGTCGAGACGGCCGACGTGGTCGTCCCGGCCGACCGGTACCGGGTCGCCTACCACCTTCCGGTCAAGTAGCGGACGCTCACATCCGCCCCGGGGCGCACTTCCCGCGCGCCCCGCTCACACGGCCGGCGCACCGCCCGCCGGTGACCGGCCCGTTCCGCCTGCACCGCCATCACGTCGTTCCCGCTGCTCGGGGACGACGTGCGCGGTGTGCCCCGGCCCCGCAGTGCGGGGGTGCGCGGACGGCGCGTTCACCGGCGTGCGCCCCCGGGGTTCTGGCTGGTTGCGTACCTCTTTGTGTAAAGCCGTGTTCGCTCCGTGAAGGTAAGGCGTAGGCTCGGGCATATGCGCAGTGCGGTTTCCTTGGCGGGTGGGGCACGGCTCAGGCCGCGGGTGGGAAGAGGAGGGGCGCGATGAACGACAGCACGGTCGCTCTGCCCTGGCTCGTGATACGCGAGGACGACAACGGCAACCGGTACCGCGTGGGCCGGTACGCGACCCGGGCCGAGGCCCAGAAGATCGCGGACAGCCTCGACGGCCGCGCCCACAAGCAGCTCTACTGGGTCGAGCGCCTCGGACAGGGCGGACCGGCCGCACACGACTGACGCGCCACGACTGACGCGCCACGACCGACGCGCCACGACCGACGGGATCCGACTGACGGGATCCGGCCGACGGGGCGCGACCGGACGGGAGCCGGCTGACGGGCCCGAACGCCGTCGGGGCCGCGGACACGGCCGACGGGCGGGCTGGCAGGCGCGGCCGAGGGGCACCGCCCCGTGTTTCCGCCGGGCGGCCCGGGAGTGAGCCCGGCGCTGGCGGCCTCCCGTAGGCTCCCGGCATGAGTGAGCGGATCGTCGTCGTGGGTGCCGCGCTGATCGAGGACGGGCAGCTGCTCGCCGCCCGGCGCAGCGCGCCCGTCGAACTGGCCGGGCGCTGGGAGTTGCCCGGGGGCAAGGTCGAACCAGGGGAGACGCCCGAGGCGGCGCTCGAACGCGAGCTGCGCGAGGAACTCGGCGTCGAGGCGGAGGCCGGTGCGCGCGTCCCGGGGGAGTGGCCCCTGAAGCCTCCTTACGTCCTGCAGGTGTTCACCGCTCGCCTGCGCCCCGGGTCCGCCCCGCCCGAGCCCCTCCAGGACCACGACGAGCTGCGCTGGGTCGGCCCCTCGGACGTCTGGGAGGTGCGCTGGCTCGACCAGGACGTCCCGGCCGTACGGCAGACCCTCGCCCTTCTCGGGAGCCCGGGCCGCACCGGGACGCCCGGCGCGTGACGCCCACGCAAGCGCCCGGCGCGTGATGCCCACGTAGGCACCCGGCGCGGGACGCCCGCGCAAGGACCCGGCGCCCGAGGCCGGACGGGGGCGTACGGTGCACCACGTCCGCTGCAGGAACACTCCGTACGCCTTTCGTGCCACAGTGCGCCATCCCGCGCGATACTCCGCCCTGGATATCGGGTATGTGCCCATTAACCCCATGAAACCGGACATGGGTCGGCCGTCAGTCTGGGAAGTGATCGGCGTGACGAACCCCGAGGGTGACTGCGCCGAGTGGACCTTCCCCGCCGAGCCCGGTGCCGTGCGCACCGCCCGCCAGGCCGTCCGCGGCAAACTCCGCAACTGGGGCCTCGACAACCTCGCCGACCTCGCGGC
Source organism: Streptomyces sp. NPDC026246 (assembly GCF_055567995.1). NCBI lineage: Bacteria > Bacillati > Actinomycetota > Actinomycetes > Kitasatosporales > Streptomycetaceae > Streptomyces > Streptomyces sp. NPDC026246. The sequence continues at coordinate 457,684 of NZ_JBVHPJ010000003.1, forward strand.
GCTGCTGGTCAGTGAGTTGGTCACCAACGCCCTGCGGCACGCCACCGGCCCCATCGGCGTCCGCCTCGTCCGCCCCTCCGGGCCGGGCGGCGTCCTGCGGGTCGAGGTCTCCGACCCGCTCCCCGACCCGCCCCGCGCACGCGCCGCACGCCCCGAGGACGAGAGCGGCCGCGGACTGCAGCTGGTGGCCTCCTCCTCCCGCCGCTGGGGCACCCGGCCCGGCGGACTGGGCAAGACCGTGTGGTTCGAACTCCCGGTGCCGGAGTGAAAAAACGGTGTACGTACCCGTCATCCCTGTAGAGCGGCCGGTTCGGGCCGGTGACCGGTGCCGCGGAACGTGATTCGACGACGTGTCCCCTGGTTAGAAGACTGGAAGTGTTGTCACGGTCCGGACCGAAAACCATCGGGACCGTGCTGTGATCGTGAACACCGTGTTGTGCGGCACCGTAGTGCTGGATACTGCGGGCAGCCGCCCCCGGTGACCGGTGCCGGGCGCGGTGAGCTGGAGGGGACGGTTCGCGTGAGCGAGATACCAGCGAAGGCCACGGAGTCCGAGGACCCGTCGGAGGGCGCGAGGGCCGGGGCCGCACACGGCCCGGACCCCGCGGCCACGGCTGCCTTCGCGGCCGACGGCGCCCGCGCGGGGGACGCGATCTGGCAGGCCAGTCCCCCCGGCTCCATCTACGACTACATCAAGGTGGCGTCCTTCTCCATCGGCCCCGACGGGCTGGTCGACCAGTGGAGCCTGCGCGCCGAGCACCTCTTCGGCATCCCCGCCGGCCGCGCCGTCGGCATGGACCCCATCGAGGCGTTCATCGACCCGCGTCACCACGAGCGGGGCATGCGCAAGATGGCCGAGATCCTCGACGGCCGGGAGTGGACCGGCGTGGTGCCCTTCCGGCTGCCCAAGGGCGCCGAGGGGGAGTGCGGCCACGAGGGACTCGCCGAGGTGTACGTCATGCCGACGCGCACCGAGGACGGCGAGAAGGCCGCCGTGTGCATCGTCGTCGACGTGCGCACCCTGCGCAGCATCGAGACCGACCTCGCCGCCTCGCAGGCCATTTTCGGTCAATCGCCGTTCGGCTTCCTGCTCATCGACCCGGACCTGCGGGTCCGCCGCGCCAACCAGCGGTTCGCGTCCATCTTCGGCGGCTCGCCCGACGACCACCGCGGCAAGGGCGTCCACGACTACCTCCAGCGCGCCGAGGCCGAACGGGTCTCCGCCACGCTGCGCCGCGTCCTGGAGACCGGCAACTCCATCACCGACATGCACGTCACGGGGTTCGTGCCGGACTCCGACGAACGCCGCCACTGGTCCGTCAACCTCTACCGCGTGCACAGCGGTTCGGGCCGGCCCATCGGCGTCGCCTGGCTCGGCACCGACATCACCGCCCGCCGCGCCGCCGCCCGCGAGGCCGCCGCCGCCCGCCGCAACCTCGCCCTGCTGAACGAGGCCGGCGCCCGCATCGGCAACTCCCTCGACCTGGAGACCACCGCCCGGCAGCTCCTCGACGTCGTCGTCCCCGGCTTCTGCGACCTGGCCACCGTCGACCTCTACCAGGGCCTCCTGGTCGGCGACGAGACCCCGCCCGGTCTCGCCGACGGCAGCGGGGAACTGCGTCGCGTCGCCTTCGCCAGTGCCGTCTCCGACGCGCCCTTCGCCGGCACCGGCGCGCCCGTCTCGGTCGGCGCCGTCCACCACTACCCGTTCAACTCGCCCTGCGCGGACGCCCTGCGCACGGCCCGCCCGCAGACCGTCGCCGGGGAGGACGGCGGCCTGGTGCAGTCCACGCTGGCCGTGCCGATGGTCGCCCACGACACGGTCGTCGGGCTGGTCCAGTTCGCCCGCACCAAGGGCAGCGAGCCGTTCGGCGAACGCGACCGCGATCTCGCCGTGGAACTCGCCGCCCGCGCGGCGGTCTGCATCGACAACGCCCGCCTCTACCGCCGCGAGCACGAACGCGCCCTGATACTGCAGCGGTCCCTGCTCCCGCCCGGCGACCCCGAGGCCTCCGGCCTGGACATCGCCTGCCGCTACCTGCCCGGCAACGCCAACACCGGCCGGCCCAGCGAGGTCGGCGGCGACTGGTTCGACGTCATCGAACTGCCCGGGCACCGCACCGCCCTGGTCGTCGGCGACGTCATGGGACGCGGACTGCGCGCCGCCGTCGCCATGGGCGAACTGCGCACCGCCGTACGGACGCTGGCCCAGCTCGACCTCGAACCGGCCGAGGTGCTCTCCCAGCTGGACGAGATCGCCCGGGGCCTCGGCGCCCCCGGGGGCGTCCAGCAGGCCACCCGGGCGGCCCGCCGCCCCCGTGAGGCCGACCTGTCGGAGGTCTACCTGGCCACCTGCGTCTACGCCGTCTACGACTCCGTCACCCGGCGCTGCACGTTCGCCAACGCCGGCCACCTGCCGCCGGTCCTGGTCGAACCGGGCGAGCCGGCGCTGATGCTGGACGTGCCGCCGGGCATGCCGCTCGGAGTCGGCGGCGAGCCCTTCGAGGAGGTCGAGGTCGAACTGCCCGAGGGGGCCCTGCTCGCGCTCTACACCGACGGACTGGTCGAGAGCCGCGACCACCCCCTCGACGAGGGTCTTCAGGCCTTCGTCAGCGCCCTGGCCGATCCCACCCAGCCGCTGGAGGACGTCTGCGACCACGTCCTCCACACGCTCGACACCCATCACGGCGAGGACGACATCGCCCTGCTGATGGCACGCGTCCAGGGCCTGCCCACCGAGTCCGTCGGGGACTGGACCCTGCCGCGCGAGCCGCGCAGTGTGGGCCGGGCCCGCGAGTACGCCCGCGCCCAGCTGACCGGCTGGGACCTGGAGCCGCTCGTCGACACCACGGAACTGCTCGTCAGCGAACTGGTCACCAACGCCCTGCGCTACGGCGAGGGAGACATCCGCCTGCGGCTCCTGCTCGACCGCACGCTGGTCTGCGAGGTGTGGGACGCCGGCCTGGTCCAGCCGCGCCGCCGCCGCGCCCGCGACACCGACGAGGGCGGCCGCGGCCTGCAACTGGTCGGCCTCCTCAGCGCGGCCTGGGGCTCCCGCCGCACCCCGCGCGGCAAGACCGTCTGGTTCGAACTCCCCCTCCCCGACGGCGGCCCGGGCCTCCCGGACCCGGCGGAGGCACTGCTGAGCCTGTTCTGAGCGCGAGCGCCCGGCCGGCGGTGCCCGCTGCCCGGGCTGCTCGTAGACTCGCCGCACATGAGTGACCTCTACGCCGTCGACCTGGCCCTCGACCTGTCGCCCACGGTGCCCGAGCCCGTGCTGGCTCTCCTGCGCCTGCACCTCGGGTGTGACGGCACCGGCCAGGAGGACGAGGCGGAGTTCGTCCCCCTGCTGGCGGACCGAGGCCCGGCCTGGCGCATCGGGGGGCTCCTCACCGGCGAACTCCTGCGCGCCGAGCACCACTGGTGCCTGACGGCTCGCCAGGAGATCCACGCGGAACTGCTTCCCGACCTGATGTCCCTGGCGGAGATGCTCGCGCACCACGCGCGGACCGAGGGCGTCATCGGCCAACTGCGGTGGTACGAGAACGACATCCCGGAGCTGCTCGTGTCCCGTTCCGGAAGCCTGGTGACGATGGACCTGAGCCAAGCGACCACCACCGCCCCTCACTAGGCGGCCTCCGCAGTACGTCAGGTGGGGAACTCACCACACCAGTTGCGCTTGATCAGCACGGCCGGGAGGTACTCGGACTCCACTTCGACGGGCATGTCGGCGTCGTAGGCCATGCAGGCGATGGCGAGCGGGGCGAGGGCGACGAGCCCTGAGGCCTGGAAGGCGCGGTCCTCCTCGCTCCAGTACTGCTTGTGCAGTTCCAGCGCCCGGGCCAGTGCCTGGTTGAAGGTCTCGGGGTCCCTCCGGATGAAGCGGTGGAAGACCTCCATCGGCGGATACAGCAGCTTGCTCACCGTCTCGGGGTCCGCGACGGCCTCCGGTTCCGTGCCGTCGACCGCGGCGACCAGCTTCGGTCCCAGGTCCGGGCCTCCGAGCCAGTAGGTCTGGAGGGTGTCGATCCAGAGGTAGTGGTACTCCTCGAACTGCCCGCCGTTCTCCCGCAGAAGGGACAACGGGACCTGGCACAGAGCGGTGATCCGGTCCCTTTCACGGCAGATCACGGCCAGGTAGAAGGCAGTGAGCCAACTGCCGGGATTCACGTACCACTGCGGACCGGTGGCCTGCAGGGTGCGGTCCTTGTGAGCGATGCGGCACAGCACCTGGTCGTCCGTCGCGGTCGCCGCCGCGAAGACGGCTGAACCGGCCTGCATCGCCGTGACCCAGGCGTCCCACGTCGGGAACTCGGCAGCCCGGGGATCGACCAGACAGCGGGACTGGGCCAGGGTGAGCGCGACGCGCTGGGCGTCGCCCAGCCTGGTGGAGCTTTCCTCCAGCCCGTCGATCAGCTGCCGCACGTTCTCCTGGAGCACAGCGAGACCCTCTTCCGCGTTCCCCGTGGGCAACGGAGGGCGGGAAATGATGGCAGCCAGCGCATTCTCCTTGCGAAACGTGTCGTCCCCGGGCGGTGCCCGCCGCTGTCAGGTGTCGTACTCGCCCACCCAGGACCGCGTCAGAAGCGCCCGAGGGATGTACTCGGACTCCACCTCGACGGGCAGGTCGGCGTCGTAGGCCATGCAGGCGATGGCGAGCGGGGCGAGGGCGACGAGCCCTTCGCTGCTGAGCGACCGTGCCTCGTTGGCGGTCCAGTATTCCTTGTGCCAGGTGAGGGCGTCGACGAGTGCGGCGTTGAACTGCTGGGGTTCGCGGCGCAGATAGCGCTGGAACAGTTCCAGCGGCGGGTAGAGAATCTTCAGCATGAGCTCTGGGCCGGCGATCGTGGCTGCCTCCGGCTTCGTGCCGTCGACGGCGGTGACGAGCGTGTCCCAGGTCTCCTGGCGGCCGAACCAGAAGTGCCGGAGGGTTTCCACCCAGGCATAGACGTACTCGTCGAACTCCGCCCCGGACTCTTGCAGGAAGGAGACGGGCACCTGCGCCAGCTGGTCGACCCGGTCGTTGTCGCGGCAGATCACCGCCAGGTAGAACGAGGTCAGCCAGTTGCCCGCGTGCAGGTAGTCCTGCGGGCCGGTGGCGGGCAGATGCTTCACCTCACCGTTGCTGCCCACCCGGCACGACACCGTGCCCTCGGTGGCCATGCCGGCGGCGAAGAGCCCGCAGCCGACCTGCATGGCGGTGACCCACGCCTCCCAGGCCGGGAACTCACCCGCTGTCGGGTCCGTCAGACAGCGCCACTTCGCCAGGGTGAGCGCGGCCTGCAGGGCGTCGTACCGGTCGTCCTCCGACGTCTCGATGTGGTCGAGCACGTCCTTGGTGCTCTTGGTGACGGGCGCGATGAGCTCGCCCGCGTCGTCCGTGTGGAACTCATGGCGGGGAATGCGGGTGACCACGTGCTTCCTTCGGCTGCGTCAATGACATCGGCGGAAGCACCACCGTAGACACCCTTGCCACTAGGTCGGGAACTCGCCCAGCCAACCCCGCTCGAGCAGATGCTTGGGCAGGTAGTCGGACTCCACCTGGATCGGGATTCCCCCATCGAAGGCGAGACAGGTTACGGCGAGCGCTCCGACAGCGATCCGACCCTCAGGGTCCTTGGCCCGGTCCTCATCCGCGGTCCAGTAGGCCTTGTGAAGCTCAAGTGCCTCCACGAGTGCCTGGTTGAAGCCCTCGTGGTCCTTGCGCAAAAAGCGGTGGAACAGGTTGATCGGCGGATACAGGACATGCTGCAGCAGATCGCGAGGGACGAACCTTGCTGCATCGGGATGCGACTGCTGGAACGCGGCCGTCAGCTCGTCCACCAGGCCGGGCGTCTGCAGCCAGTATGCCTGGAGCGCCGCAACCCAGTGGTAGATGTACTCGTCGAATTGGCCTTCGGGCGATCGCAGGCGCTCGACCGGGATTTCGCACAGCTGGGTGAGGCGCTGCTGGTCCCGGCAGATGACGGCGAGCCAGAAGGTGGTCAGCCAGTTTCCGGCGTCGGCGTAAGAGCGGGGGCCGATGGCCGGGATCCGCCGGACCTGGTGGTTGATGCGACACTCGACGACACCGTCGGCCTGCCCAGTGGCGGCGAACAGTGCCGACCCGATCTGCAGGGCGGAGACAGTCGCCTCCCATGTCTCGAGCTGAGCGGCGCGGGGATCCACCGTGCACCGGGCCTGCAGGTGCAACAGGGCGGTGTCGAAGACAAAGTCGAGCTTGCCGGGCCGCTGCTCCAGCTTTTCCGCGTCCGCCGCGACATCCTCCCCAAGGGACTCGGCCCAGCCTGCGGACCGAGGTCCGGGTTCCCAGTGCCGGGCGACGGTGGTGGTCACGGCGCCGCCTCCGTGTGCCTGTCGGTCACGTCGAGACGACGCCGCCCGGAGTACGTCACGTGGGGAACTCACCGCACCAGTTGCGCTTGATCAGCACGGCCGGGAGGTAATCGGACTCGACCTCGATCGGGATTCCCGCGTCGTGTGCGAGGCAGACCATGGCGAGCGGAGCCAAGGCGACGAGTCCCGCGATACTGACGGCACGGTCCTCCTCACTCCAATACTGCTTGTGCAGTTCGAGTGCATGAGCCAGCGCGCGATTGAAGCCCTCGTGGTCCTTGCGGATGAAGCGGTGGAACATCTCCATGGGCGGATAGACGAGTTTGCTCACGGCTTCCCGGTCGAAGACGGCCTCGGGTTCGGTGCCGTCAACGGCCGAGACCAGCTTGGCGACGAGATCCTGGCTTCCTAGCCAGTAGGTCTGGAGGGCGTCGATCCAGGCGTACTCATGCTCCTCGAACTGTTCACCGTTCTCACGCAACAAGGACAACGGAACGCGGCACAGCGCCGTGATCCTGTCCTTCTCCCGGCACGCCACCGCCAGGTAGAAGGCCGTGAGCCATGCTCCGGGGTGGACGTACCACTGCGGGCCTGTCGCCCACAGAGTGCGGTTCTTGTGCGCGATGCGGCACTGCACGTTCCCTTCGGTCGCCGTCGCGGTGGCGAAGACGGCGGAGCCGACCTGCATCGCGGTCACCCAGGCGTCCCACGTCGGAAAGATCGCCGCCCGCGGATCCATGAGGCAGTGCGCCTGGGCCAGGGTGACAGTCGTACTCAGGGCATCGCCGAGACCGGTCGAATCCTCTTCCAGTCCGTCGAGCAGTTCCTGCGCGTTCTCCTGCAGGACGGCGAGACCCTCGTCCGCGTTCCCCGTGGGCAACGGAGGGCGGGAAATGATGGCAGCCAGCGCGTTCTCCTTGCGAAACGTGTCGTCCTCGGGCGGTGCCCGCCGCTGTCAGCTGTCGTACTCGCCCACCCAGGACCGCGTCAGAAGCGCCCGAGGGATGTACTCGGACTCCACCTCGACGGGCATGTCGGCGTCGGTGAGGGCTGTGAGGCTACGACGTCGGGAACTCGCCGAGCCACGCACGGTTGAGCAACTGGCCGGGCATGTAGGGGGACTCCACGTCGATGGGGAAGCCGGCGTCATGGGCGAGACAGGCGATGGCCAGGGGGCCGAGCGCGAGGTAGCCGTCGACGGAGCGTTCCCGATCCTCGGTCGCGGTCCAGAAATCCCTGTGGAGAACCAGGGCTTCCCGAAGAGCCTGATTGAAGCCTTGGTGGTCCTTGCGCAGGAATTGGTGGAAAAGACCGATCGGTTGGTAGAGGATTTTGTCCAGTACGTCTTGGTCGGCGATACGTGCGACTTCCGGCGACGAACCCTCGATAGCCGATACGAGCTTCTCGCCCAGACCGGGGCGCTCCAGCCAGTAGGTCTGCAAGGCGTCGATCCAGTGAAAGACGAACTCGTCGTATTCGCCGCCTGAAGCACGCAGCAGATCCACCGGGACTTCGCAGAGCCTGGTCATCTGCGACTGTTCGCGGCAGACGATTGCCAGCCAGAATGCGGCTAGCCAGTTTCCCGCGTTGGCGTAGTACTGCGGACCCGTCGCCGGGATGGTCAGCATCCGGTCCGGGAACCGGACCTCGATGCTTCCTTCGGTTCGGCCGGCCGTGGCGAATGCTGCGCACGTCACTTGCATGGCTGTCACCGTGGCTTCCCACGTGCGCAGAGTCGCGGCGTCCGGATCGACCGCGAGGCATGCGTTCAGGTAGGTCATGGCTTCGCTCAACGCGCTGTCGAGCATGCGCGGCGACTGCTCGAGAAGCGCGATTGTCTCGGCGAGCCCCTCGCCCAGGTCCTCCGCGTACCCCTCGTCATCGGGCCCCGGGCCGCCGTGCCGCTCCACCCGTGTGGTCACAGTATTCTCCCGTCAGCCGATGTCGAACTGCTGCTTCTCGTAGCCAGCGTACCGGCCTCCATCGACCTTCCCCTTCACGAGTATGTAGTCCACCTTGCCTTGTGCGAGCGCCGTCTTGAGTTCCCTCGCCAGCACCCGCTCGCTCGGGAACTCTCGCCCCCTGCTTCGCATATGGGCGAGGATGTCCATGAAGTATTCCCTCGTGCCTTGCATGGCTGCGCGCTTGCCGTCGGGTGTGGGAACGTCCCGCTTTCCCAGGCGGGTGTCGACTGTCGACTTCGCTTCGACGACGACGAACCCACCGTCTTCACGGAGCCACAGCTGATCGAACTGATTGTTGCCGTTGGCCGGCCCGTACAGTGGCTGCCTGGTCGAGTTCGGATAGAGCTCGGCGATCACCTGGTGTTCCGCAACGGCTTCACCGAAGGCCTCGGCCGCCTTCGTGCGTTCGTTCATTGCGGCTTTGTATTCGTTCGCCCTGTCGAGCGCCGTCTCCGCGTCGAGCGCGCCGTCAGGCAGGTCCCTGTGGCGCTCGCTGCTCTGGGAGTAATCGATGGCGCTGCGCCTGCGGGCGGCAGCCTCGTCCAATGTCCGAAGCGTGTCAGGATTCAGAACCTCGTGGCGCCCTCGGTTCACTCCTGCGCCGTCCACGTACTTCTCGGGAATGGGCGGGGGAGCGTCTGACGCGGCGGTCTTGACCTTGGTGACGTCATCCACGTGCAGCTGGATCGGTACGTATCCGCTCTCATCGGGAATCTGCGAGTTGAGGCGGCGACCGTCGCGGTAGTAATGCTCCTCGAAGTACCCGGGTTCATGGTTGGCGCGATAGACCTGTATTTCCTTGACCTGCTCGGGCGTCAGCGATCCCCTCGGTCCGTACGGGTTGTCGCCGTCTCCCATGAAACTGGGGCGTTCCGAGCTCGCCGGATGGTCGGTGGCGGGCCCGCCGTCGCCGTTCCTGGCCGCGTCGTCCGCCCCGCCCGTCACGTCGTCCGCGCCCCGGGCCGCGTCGTCCGCACCCGCGCCCAGGTCGTCCGCGCCCCGGCCGAGGTCGTCGACGCCCCCCGGCAGGCCGCCGCCCGGCGTCGGCGGCTCGTGGCGGCCGCCGCCGCCCGTTGCGGGGCCGTCGCCGTGCGTGCCGTTCGTGCCCGGGCCGTCCGTGTGGCCGGCGGTGGAAGGCGTCTCCGGACGGCCCGCACCCGTCCCCGAAGTGCCGTCGGGGCTGCTGTGGCGCCCGTTGTCCAGCTCGTTCGTGGGCAGGTGGTCGCCCACCCGGCCCCCCGGCGTGTGGCCCGCCGCGCCACCCGGAAGGTGGTCGCCCGCCAAGCCTCCGGGGAGGTCCCCTCCGGCGTGGACGGCCGGGGTGGTGGCCGGGTTGTCCGTGGCCCGGCCGACGTCGCCCAGGTTGGTGTCGAGGCTGTTGCCCAGGTTCAGGTGGGTGCCCGCGTCCACCGTGTGCGGGGCCGTGCCCGCCATCGCCGGGACCTTCGCCGGGGAGTCCACCCGCGGCACGTCCGCGCCCGCCGGCCCCGTGCTGTCCGGGCCCGCGGGGCGGTCCACGACGTCCTGCGTACCGGGCTTCTCGACGTCCAGCAGGACCTTGCCCTGCCCGTCCACGATGTTGCCGTTGCCGTCGGCGTACAGGGCCGGATCCCCGCCCTCGGCCTTCACCGGCAACGCGCCCTCGTGCACCACCGGCACGTCGTCGGGCACCTTGAACCCGCCGCCCGGCAGCTCGTGCAGCCCTGCCGGGACCGCCGCACCCTCCGGCAGGTGCACTGTGCCGTCCGGCAGCACCGACGAACCCTTGGGCAGGGTGAGCGCGTTCTCCGGCAGCGTGGGGATGTCGATGGCACCGACTCCGCGCAGGCCCTTGGTGATGTCGCCGATCTTCGACAGGCCCGCCCCGGCGCCCTTGGCGATGTAGGTCATCGGGTCGATGACCCGGCCCGCCTTGCCCGCCACCGACAACGCCTTCGCCACCGCACCGGCCTTGCCCGCACCCGACGCCGCAGCCCCCGCACCACCCGTGAACACCGTCGTCACCACATTGAACGTCACCGCACCCGCGGCGCGGGCGGGGTTCTTGCCCCACTCGTCCCACGCCACCAGCGCCTTGCCCGTCTCCTTCATCGCGGTGCGCGAATCACGGATCCAGGACGGCAACTTGTCGTCGGGCAGCGCCCAGAACGCCGTCGCCACACCCGGGATCGCCGACAGGGCCAGCCCCGTCGCCAGCTGCGCCAGCCCCTTCCAGGCCTGGCCCATTGCCTCCCAGCCGCCGAAGCCGACCAGCGTGCCCAGGCCCTTGATCGTGCCCCAGATGCCGTCCACGATCAGCCCGTCCCACACGAAGGACTTCACCCAGTGGCCGACCTCGTACCAATGGTGCTTCTCCTCCACCGGGTCACCCCAGGGAAGCTTCGCGTTCTTCAAGTCCTCGGCGTTGAAGCCGTACTGGTTCGCCTTGTCGGAGCCGTCCCCGGCCACCATCTGCGCCCCGCCGGGGAACAGTGCGGTGATCTTGTTGTGGCAGGTGCGCTCCGCCGCCCAGAACGCCGCCACCGTCGCGGTGATGTCGTCCCGCAGCTTGTTGTGCTCACCGACCTTGTCCTCGTCGTACTCCCACTCGTCGTCGTCCTTCACCGACGACACGAACGCCGCCGCGTCCGCCTTCAACTGCTTCAGCTTCGCCACCAGCGGACGCACCTCGGTGGCATACGACGACAACGCCCCCGACACCTTCTCCAAGTCGTCCGCGAACGCATCCGCCCGGTCCTTCACCGGCTTCGTCGTCGCGAACAACTGCTCCGCCTCCGGCGCGGTGTAGTACGCCGACAAGCCCTGGAACCGGGAGTGGATGTCCCCACCGGCACCCCGGACAGCACCCGCGTCCTTCTTCAGGGCCGCGTAGTCGGACTCCAGCTGCTCCAGATCACCCGTGAACTGCGGGATCTTCTCCGGCTGGATCACTGCTTCCCCACCCCCGTGTGTCCGTCACCCTCGGCTCGGCAAGTCATCCCAGGCTCTGGCAAGTTGGATCATCTTACAAATGGGAGGGGGCTGTTTCCGGGCTCGTTACGGAATCCCTACAGGGGCGGAGCACTCCGGTGAGAAGGCGTCCCGCCCGCCGCCGGCCGCAACCGCGCCGTCCACCCTCGTCGTCCTCCCCGGCAACACCCGTCACAGCAATCCGGGCAGCGACGACCCTGATCCGGGTTCGATCGAGGCGTGGTGCGCCGGGGCGGGCCGTATCTGAGGGGGAGTCGGATGGAGACGACGGGGCGTACCGAGCCGGTGTCCGGCAACGAGGTGCCGGAGGGGAGGGAGGGCGCCCCCTCCGGGGGCGCACAGGGCGCGCAGTCCGACCCGCAGGTGCCTGCGCGCTCCCGCCGCGCACGCCTGGTCCGCCGAGCGCGGCGCATCGCCCTCGCGCTCGTGCTCGCCCTGCTCCTGCCCGTGCTCGCCGCCGAGACGGCCCTCTACGTCAACCACACCGGTGACCTCGCGCCGGGCACCCGCACCCGCGACCGCGACGCCCTCTGGCTCGGCCACGCCTGGGTCGACGGGCGCAAGAAGGACGCCGACGTCCGGGCCCTGGCCGGCCGCCTCCGCGACACCGGCGTCCGGGACCTGTACGTGCACACCGGGCCGCTGGAGCACGACGGGACGCTGCCGAAGTCCGTGTATCCGAAGGCGCGTTGGTTCATCGACGCCGTGCACCGGGAGCTGCCCGGCGTGCGCGTCCAGGCCTTCCTGGGCGACGTCCTCGCGACGGAGAGTCCGGACGGCATGCGGCTGGGCAAGCCCCGGACGCGGGCGGCGGTCGTCGCGTCCGCCCGGCAGGTCCTGGACGCCGGCTACGAGGGCGTCCACCTCGACCTCGAACCGCTGCACTCCGGAGACCGCGACTACCTCGCCCTCCTCGACGCCCTGCGCAGACAGACCCGTGCGCAGGGCGCCCGGCTCTCCGTCGCCGCGCACCAGATCGATCCGCTGCCCGGCTTCCACACCGTGTGGGGCGGCGTCACCGGCCACCCCAAGTGGTGGTCGCAGCGGTTCTTCGGCCAGGTCGCCCGGCGCGTCGACCAGATCGCCATGATGTCGTACGACACGATGCAGCCGCTGGAGAGCACCTACAGCGGTTACGTGGCCCAGCAGACGTCCCTCGCGCTGGAGGTCACGCCGTCCTCCACGGACCTGCTGATGGGCCTGCCGTTCTTCCACGAGAACCGCTTCGGCCACTGGAACCACGCCGAGACCGTCCCCGCCGCCGTGCGCGGCGTCCGCCTCGGCCTGTCGCGCACGGACGCCGACCGCGCCCGCTTCGGCGTCGCCCTGTACATCGACTTCGCCGCGACCGAGGCGGACTGGCGTGCCTACGAGGAGGGGTGGCTCGGGTGACCGGCCCGTGGCCCGGCGGCGGCGGGCACGGTCACCGGGTGCTCAGCCCGCCGAGGAGCGGCGTCTGATCTTCGAGCCCAGCCAGACCAGCGGGTCGTACTTGCGGTCGATCGCGCGTTCCTTCAGGGGGATGAGCGCGTTGTCCGTGATCTTGATGCCCTCGGGGCAGACCTCCGTGCAGCACTTGGTGATGTTGCAGTAGCCCAGCCCGTGTTCGTCCTGGGCGGTGGCCTTGCGGTCCAGGCCCGTCTGCGCCGCCGCGTCCAGCGGGTGCATGTCCAGCTCCGCGACCCGCATCAGGAAGCGGGGACCGGCGAAGACCTGCTTGTTCTCCTCGTGGTCACGGACGACATGGCAGGTGTCCTGGCACAGGAAGCACTCGATGCACTTGCGGAACTCCTGCGGCCGGTCCACGTCCTCCTGCATCATGCGGTACTCGCCGGGGGCGACCCCGGCCGGCGGCACGAAGGCCGGGACCTCCCTGGCCTTGCGGTAGTTGAAGCCGACGTCCGTGACCAGGTCGCGGATCACCGGGAAGGCCCGCAGCGGCGTGACCGTGATCGTCTCCGCCCGGTCGAAGACCGACATGCGCGTCATGCACATCAGCCGCGGACGGCCGTTGATCTCCGCCGAGCACGAACCGCACTTGCCCGCCTTGCAGTTCCAGCGCACCGCGAGATCGGGCGCCTGGGTGGCCTGGAGGCGGTGGACGATGTCCAGCACCACCTCACCGTCGTTGACCTCGACCTCGAAGTCCTTGAGGCCGCCGCCTGCCGTGTCCCCGCGCCACACCTTGAAGTGGGCCGTGTAGCCGCTCATTCGTACAGCTCCTCTTCGGCGAGGTACTTGACCAGCTCCTCCTTGTCGAACAGGGCGAGCAGGTCGGCACGGACGGGTTCGGTGGTCTCCCGGGCGAGGGTGATCTGGCCCCGGACCGGGTCCGTCGCCGCCAGTCCGCCCGTCGGGTCGGTGAGCGTGCACAGCAGGTTGATCCGCCGCCACTTGCGGTCCATGCCCGGGTGGTCCTCACGGGTGTGGCCGCCGCGCGACTCGGTGCGCTCCAGCGCGGCCCGCGCCACGCACTCGCTGACCAGCAGCATGTTCCTGAGGTCGAGGGCGAGGTGCCAGCCCGGGTTGAACTGCCGGTGCCCCTCGACCCCGGCCCGGCGAGCCCGCACCCGCAGCTCCGCCAGCTTCTCCAGGGCCTGCTTCATCTCCGGCTCACGGCGGATGATGCCGACCATGTCGTTCATGGTCTGCTGCAGTTCCTGGTGCAGGGTGTAGGGGTTCTCCGGCGGGCCGCCCGAGGGTTCCTCGGTCTCCGCCTCGGCCGAGAAGGGCCGCAGGGCCTCGGCCGCGGCGGCCTCGATCAGGGAGTCGTCCACCACCGGCCGCGCCCCCGCGAGCCCCGCCGTGTACGCGGCCGCGTGCCAGCCGGCCCGGCGGCCGAACACCAGCAGGTCGGACAGGGAGTTCCCGCCGAGCCGGTTGGAGCCGTGCATGCCGCCGGCCACCTCACCGGCCGCGAACAGACCCGGCACCCCGCGCGCCGCGGCCGTGTCGGACTCGACCGCGACCCCGCCCATCACGTAGTGGCAGGTGGGGCCGACCTCCATCGCCTCCGCGGTGATGTCGACGTCCGCCAGCTCCTTGAACTGGTGGTACATCGACGGCAGCCGCCGCTTGACGACCTCGGCCGGCATCCGCGTCGACACGTCGAGGAACACGCCCCCGTGCGGTGAGCCGCGGCCCTCCTTCACCTCGGAGTTGATCGCCCGGGCGACCTCGTCACGGGGGAGCAGCTCGGGCGGACGCCGGTTGTGGTCCGGGTCGTCGTACCAGCGGTCGGCCTCCTCCTCGGTCTCGGCGTACTTGTCCTTGAAGACGTCGGGGACGTAGTCGAACATGAACCGCTTGCCGTCGGAGTTGCGCAGCACCCCGCCGTCGCCGCGCACCGACTCGGTGACGAGGATGCCCTTCACCGACGGCGGCCAGACCATGCCCGTCGGGTGGAACTGCACGAACTCCATGTTGAGCAGGGGAGCTCCCGCGAGGAGCGCCAGCGCGTGCCCGTCGCCGGTGTACTCCCACGAGTTGGACGTCACCTTGAAGGACTTGCCGATGCCCCCGGTCGCGATCACCACGGCGGGCGCCTCCAGCACGAAGAAGCGGCCCGACTCGCGCGCGTAGCCGAAGACGCCGGAGACCCGGCCCCCTTCCTTCAGCACGCGCGTGACCGTGCACTCCTGGAAGACCTTCAGCCGGGACTCGTAGTCACCGGTGGCCTCGAAGTCCTCCTGCTGGAGCGCGACGATCTTCTGCTGGAGGGTGCGGATCAGCTCCAGGCCGGTGCGGTCGCCGACGTGCGCGAGGCGCGGGTACTCGTGCCCGCCGAAGTTGCGCTGGGAGATCCGCCCGTCCTTCGTACGGTCGAACAGCGCGCCCCAGGTCTCCAGCTCCCAGACCCGCTGCGGCGCCTCCTGCGCGTGCAGTTCGGCCATGCGCCACTGGTTGAGGAACTTCCCGCCGCGCAGGGTGTCGCGGAAGTGGACCTGCCAGTTGTCGCCGCTGTTGACGTTGCCCATGGCCGCGGCGATGCCGCCCTCGGCCATCACCGTGTGCGCCTTGCCGAACAGCGACTTGCAGATCACGGCCGTACGGGCGCCCCGCTCGCGGGCCTCGATCGCGGCGCGCAGCCCGGCACCGCCGGCGCCCACCACGACGACGTCCCATTCCTGCCGGTCGACCACGGACATCAGTCGGTCCCCATCCCTCTAGAAGAAGCGCGGATCGTCGAAGACGCCGGACGCGACCAGGTAGACGTACAGATCGGCGAGCGCCACGCTCACCAGCGACGCCCAGGCGAGCTGCATGTGCCGGGCGTTGAGCTTCCCGGCCCACTGCCACATCCGGTAGCGCACGGGATGCCGGGAGAAGTGCTTCAGCTTGCCGCCGACGATGTGCCGGCATGAGTGGCAGGAGATCGTGTACGCCCAGATCAGCGCGATGTTGACCAGGAACACCAGCGTGCCCAGGCCCATGTGGCCCCAGGCGTAGGTCTCGTCGCGGAAGGCGAGCACGGTGTCGTAGGTGAGGATGCCGGCGACCAGGAGCGCGGCGTAGAAGAAGTAGCGGTGGACGTTCTGCAGGATCAGCGGGAAGCGGGTCTCACCGGTGTACTTCTTGTGCGGCTCGGCCACCGCGCAGGCCGGCGGGGAGGCCCAGAAGCCCCGGTAGTAGGCCTTGCGGTAGTAGTAGCAGGTCAGCCGGAAGCCGAGCGGGAAGATCAGGATGATGATCGCGGGGGAGATCCCCCACCAGCTCCCGAAGATCTCCCAGTTGGGGCCGGACCGCATCGGCTCGCACCGCTCGGCCAGGCAGGGGGAGTAGAAGGGCGAGACGTAGGGCGCCGCGTAGTAGTCGGCGTCGGCGAAGGCCCGCCAGGTCGAGTACACGATGAAGGCGAGCAGCCCGGCGACCGTGCCGGCCGGGGCCAGCCACCAGCGGTCGGTGCGCAGGTGCGGGGCGGCGATCGCGGCGCGTGTACCCGCCCGCACGCCGCCGCTTCTCGGACGGGGATCGGTGGCGGGAGGTTCCGTACCAGTGGCCACGGGGCGACTCCGGTCGGGTGTCGGGGGAGGTGCCGGTCGCTCGACGCCCTCCCGGTCAGGGGGCGCGCCGGTCCCGGGCGCCGAGCCCCTCGTCGTCGGAGTCGATCCACAGGGAGGGGTCGTAGGGGACGTCCGAGATGGTGACCAGCTCCGGGCGGACGGGCGCGGCCGGTGAGGCGGCGGCCTCACGCAGCAGGGCCACGCTCTCGCGCAGGTGGCCCGCGTCGGCGCGGACGCGGCGCATCTCCAGGCCGCCGGTGCCGAGCTGCTTCTCCAGGCGTCCCAGCGAGCGGAACAGTTCGTCGAGAGTGCGCTGGACTGACGTCAGTTCGTCGTGAACGGACATGACTTGCCCTCACTTCCACGGGTCCTTCGCGGCCCAAGGCGGCAACGTTCATGCGCCTGCGAGTGTTGCGCGTCACACCTTGCGCTGTGAAGGGATGTGCATCGATTGGCCGGGGCGTGCGGGTGCAGTCGGCGGGTGTGTTGCGCCGGACGGGTGATGTGCCGCCCGTGACCGCCGTGTCGCCCTGTGTTGCCGAACCCTTTCCTCTTCAGTGGCGGCATACATCAGACAAGCTCCAAATACCGCCAAATGTGATCGTAACGCCCGCGGCTCCCCGGAGGTAGCACAGATGTCCCAGCACGGCGTCGGCCCACGCGCCCTCGCGCGCTCGGCCGCCTTCCTGACCGCGGGCGTCCTCGCGGTGCCCGCGCTCGCCGGATGCGGTTCCGATGACCCGTCCGGCAAGCCGCTCGCAGGCCAGGACGTCCGGCCCGCCGCCCGCGACCGGATCGCCGACGGCGGCACCCTGCGCTGGGCCGTGGACTCGGTGCCCGACACCCTGAACACCTTCCAGTCCGACGCCGACGGCACCACCGGCCGTGTCGCACAGGCCGTCCTGCCGTCGATGTTCCGCATGAACGCCTCCGGCCGCCCCGAGCGCAACGCGGACTACCTGGAGTCCGCAGAGGTCGTCGACACCGAGCCCAAGCAGGTGGTGCTGTACAAGCTCAACCAGCAGGCCGTCTGGAGCGACGGCCGGGAGATCGGCGCCGCCGACTTCGCCGCCCAGTGGCGCGCGCTGTCCGGCAAGGACACGGCGTACTGGACCGCCCGCAACGCCGGCTACGACCGCATCCAGAAGGTCGAGCGCGGCGACAGCGCCCTGGAGGTCCGGGTCACCTTCAGCCGTCCCTACGCCGACTGGCGCTCGCTGTTCTCCCCGCTGTACCCGAAGGACGTCATGGGCACCCCCGACTCCTTCAACGACGGCGCCCGCAAGAAACTCAAGGTCAGCGCGGGTCCCTTCACCGTGAAGAAGGTCGACCGCGAGGACGACGAGATCACCCTCGCCCGCAACCCGCGCTGGTGGGGCGAGCCCGCCAAGCTGTCCGGGATCGTGCTGCGCTCCGTGCCCCGCGACAAGCGGGCCGCCGAGCTGGCCGCCGGAGACCTCGACCTGGCCGAGATCGACCCCACCGCGGCCCGCCGCATCACCGTCGCCGCCCGCCCGCACGGCTCCAGCAGCCCGATGATGGGCCCGGGCGCCGACCGCTCCGCCGCGGACGCCCTGGAGTCCTGGGCCGTCGCCAACGGCTCCGACGAGGACGCCGCCGACGAGGAGACCGTCGCCCGCGCGAAGCTGCGCAAGGCCGCCGCCAAGTACGCCCGGCAGCAGCAGGCCCTGAGCGGCTTCGAGGTGCGCAAGTCCCTGGAGCCTGCCTTCACCCAGCTCGCCCTGAACGGCGCCGAGGGGCCCCTCGCCGACGAGCGCGTCCGCCGGGCCGTCGCCCGCGCGCTGGACCGCAGGGAACTGGCCGAGACCGTCCTCAAGCCGCTCGGCCTGCCCGCCGTCCCGGTCGGCAGCCACCTGGCCCTGTCCGGGCAGGCCGCCTACGCGGACAGCAGCGGCGCCCTCGGCGGCCAGGACACCAAGGAGGCCCAGGCCCTGCTCGCCGACGCCGGATGGGTGCGCGGCGGCCCGGTCGAGCAGGAGAAGAAGAAGGAGAAGGACAAGGAGAAGGCGGCGGGCGCCGAGGGCGAGAAGTCCGACTCCAAGGACACGTCCGACGACGACGGCACCTACATCGTCGGGCAGGACGACAAGGCCCCGCGCGGGCTCGACCCCGCCGGCCACCAGCAGGCCCACCAGGGCGGCGCGCCCGGCGCGTACGCCCCGAAGGGCAGTGCCGCTCCGGCCAACCAGGAGGCCGCCCGGCTCGCCAAGAACGGCAAGGCGCTCACCCTGCGCTTCGTGCTCCCCTCCGGGCCCGGCTCCCAGACGCTGCGCACGGTCGCCGAGCGCATCTCCGGCATGCTGGAGCGCGTCGGCATCGGCACGGAGATCTCCAAGGTCTCCGACGAGTCCTACTTCAAGGACCACATCGCCTCCGGCCAGTACGACCTCGCCCTGTGGTCCTGGCCCGCCAGCGCCTACCCGGCCACCGACGCCCGGCCCGTCTACGCCAAGCCCGTGCCGGCCGCCGACGGCTCGCTGAACGTCGAGCAGAACTACACCCGGGTCGGCACCGACCAGGTCGACCAGCTCTTCGACCAGGCCGCCGCCACCCTGGACGAGGGCGAGTCCCGCTCCCTGATCCGCAAGGCCGACTCCCGCATCTGGGCGGCGGCCGGCTCCATCCCCCTCTTCCAGCGCCCGCAGCTCGTCGCGGCCCGCAAGAACCTGGTCAACACGGGCGCCTTCGGCCTCGGCACGCCGGTGTACGAGGACATGGGCTTCCTGAAGAAGGGCGCGAAGCCCGCGTCGGGCGCCTCGGCGAAGGGCTCGACGGCGCCGTAGCTCTGGGAACGCTCAAACGCCTTGCCGTCGCGCGCCCGGCGTCCCCACCATGAGGCAAGCAGTGATCATGGTGCGGACGCCGGGCGCGTCCGTGCACGGGGGACGGGAGCCCGCGCATGCGCGGCACGGCACGACACACCTGCCTGACGGCGCTGGTCGTCGGCCTGCTGGTGACGGGGGCGGCGGGATGCGCGCCGGGCCGGGCGGGCGACCGGGACCGCACGGCCGGTACCTGCGCGGACGGCACGTACACCTGGTCCGGTCTGCGCAGGGAGCAGCGGCTGACCGCGCTGTCCGACCCGATCAGGTTCACGAAGGAACCTGACACCTACTCCGCCCGCCTGGAGGCCGTCGGCGACACGATCTACCGGCCGTCGGTGACTGGTACGCCCCGGGGCACGGACGCGGCCGCGGTGATCAAGGCCCTCGGTGGACATCTGAAGGCCGTGAGACCCCTGGCGGGGCCGTCCGAGACGGAGCGGCCGGCGTGGGACCACTTCTTCGAGTACGAGGCGGGCCTCGGCAGGGGCGCCTACTACGCGTACGCCGCGATCGACCTGGTCGACGCGGACTTCGCCTACGGCTGCGGGGACGGCGAGCCCGTCCACGGGCATGTACGGACCTGGGAAGGGGTGGGCGGGGGCTTTCTGCCCTGCTTCGAGGAGCCCACGGAAGGGGCGGCCGGCCGCATCGCCGCCGAGCGCTCCTGCCCCGCCGGATCCGAGGCCGTCGACGGTGCCTGACCTGCGTCGAAACGGCCCGGGTCACCTCCGAGGGCGCGGACCCGTACCATGGGGTGAGGCCGTGGCATGTTGAGCCCGGCAGGGTCCGCGTAACACAGACGTACGCGACGGCCCCTTCCTCACACTCCGGGAGATCGCCGCTTTATGGCCACGCGCCACGACATCCGCAACGTCGCCATCGTCGCCCACGTCGACCACGGCAAGACCACCATCGTCGACGGCATGCTGAAGCAGGCCGGTGCCTTCGCCGCCCACCAGCTCGACTCGGTCGACGACCGCATGATGGACTCGAACGACCTGGAGCGTGAGAAGGGCATCACGATCCTCGCCAAGAACACGGCGGTGAAGTATCACCCCAAGGACGGCGGGGAGCCCATCACCATCAACATCATCGACACCCCCGGCCACGCCGACTTCGGCGGCGAGGTCGAGCGCGGCCTGTCGATGGTCGACGGCGTCGTCCTGCTCGTGGACGCCTCCGAGGGCCCGCTGCCCCAGACCCGCTTCGTGCTGCGCAAGGCGCTCCAGCAGCGCCTGCCCGTCATCCTGTGCATCAACAAGACGGACCGCCCGGACTCCCGGATCGACGAGGTCGTCAACGAGACCTACGACCTCTTCCTCGACCTGGACGCCGACGAGGAGCAGATCGAGTTCCCGATCGTCTACGCCTGCGGCCGCGACGGCATCGCCTCGCTGACCAAGCCGGACAACGGCACGGTCCCGTCCGACTCCACGAGCCTGGAGCCGTTCTTCTCCACCATCCTGGAGCACATCCCGGCCCCGACCTACGACGAGGACGCCCCCCTCCAGGCCCACGTCACCAACCTGGACGCCGACAACTTCCTCGGCCGTATCGCGCTGCTGCGCGTGGAGCAGGGCGAGCTGCGCAAGGGCCAGACGGTCGCGTGGATGAAGCGCGACGGGTCCGTCAGCAACGTGCGCATCTCCGAGCTGATGATGACCGAGGCGCTCACCCGCAAGCCCGCCGAGAAGGCCGGCCCCGGTGACATCTGCGCCGTCGCCGGTATCCCGGACATCATGATCGGCGAGACCCTGGCCGACCCGGAGAACCCGGTCGCGCTCCCGCTGATCACGGTCGACGAGCCCGCGATCTCCATGGTCATCGGCACCAACACCTCCCCGCTGGTCGGCCGCGGCGCCACCGGCAAGGGCGCCGACAACAAGGCGGCCGTCAAGGACCGCAAGGTCACCGCCCGCCAGGTCAAGGACCGCCTCGACCGCGAGCTGATCGGTAACGTCAGCCTCCGGGTGCTGGACACCGAGCGGCCGGACGCCTGGGAGGTGCAGGGCCGCGGTGAGCTGGCGCTGGCCATCCTGGTCGAGACGATGCGCCGGGAAGGCTTCGAGCTGACCATCGGCAAGCCGCAGGTCGTCACCAAGGAGGTCGACGGCAAGACGTACGAGCCGGTCGAGCGCATGACGATCGACGTGCCCGAGGAGCACATGGGCGCGGTCACGCAGCTCATGGGCGTCCGCAAGGGCCGCATGGACAACATGTCCAACCACGGCTCCGGCTGGGTCCGCATGGAGTTCGTGGTGCCCTCCCGCGGTCTCATCGGCTTCCGTACCGAGTTCCTGACCCAGACGCGCGGCACGGGCATCGGGCACTCCATCCACGAGGGCTTCGAGCCCTGGTTCGGCACGCTCCAGACCCGTAACAACGGCTCCCTGGTCGCCGACCGCTCCGGCGCCGTCACCGCCTTCGCGATGACCAACCTGCAGGAGCGCGGCGTGCTGTTCGTCGAGCCGGGCACCGAGGTGTACGAGGGCATGATCGTCGGCGAGAACTCCCGTGCCGACGACATGGACGTCAACATCACCAAGGAGAAGAAGCTCACGAACATGCGGTCCTCGACCGCCGACGTGACCGAGTCGATCGTCCCGCCCCGCAAGCTGTCGCTGGAGCAGTCCCTGGAGTTCTGCCGGGACGACGAGTGCGTCGAGGTCACCCCGGAGGCCGTGCGCATCCGCAAGGTGAACCTGGACGCCCGTGAGCGCGCCCGCGCCGCGAGCCGCGCCAAGCACGGCTGACGCCCTCCTACGCAGCGCACAGCACCGGGCACCCCGCACGTCGCGGGGCACCCGGTGCTGTGCTGTTGAAAGGGCTCGAAAAGGGGGAGCGACGCGGAGGAAAAGGGTAGGGAAAACCCTTGACCTGCCCGCCACGGCCGCCGCGGGCGGCCCGCCGCCACTACCCTGCTGCGGAAGTGGCGCGCCTGACGATTCCGGCGTTGCGCAACCTCCGTGCCGCACATGCTCGTTGAGCGTGAGGCCGGCTCCGCTGGAACCCTGCACGGGGTCCGCGACGACCGCAAGCGGTTTTTCTCCCTCTCGCGTCCGGAATGCGGACAGCCGCCACCGATAGATGTGTAACAAGTCCGTTTCGCAGGGATCTTTCACCAAACCCTTTGTCCGGATTTTGGAAGATGTAGGTGTGAGCTGTGATCGAACCGAGACCTCGAGAGTGTGGTTCGGTCCTGGCGTTTGGCAGATAGTTAGGCGCGTAGAGCTCGGATGAACGGGTCAATCGCCGGCAGCGGCGCCGACTCACGAGCGCGGGGGCACCTGACGATTTCCGGCACCGGCGACGGGCGGTGGCGGTGGTCTGTCTGTGCTCCCTTTGCGGTGAACCAATGACTTCTTAGGAGGAACCCATGCGCGGTGCCAGGAGCGCCAAGTGGGTCGCGGGGGCGATAGTGGTCGCCCTGGCCGCCACCGCCTGCGGCGGCGACGGTGATGGTGAGAGCAAGAGCAAGGGTTCCGGACCTGCCGGTTATGTCTCGGTCGACGTCGGCGAGCCGCAGAAGCCGCTGATCCCGGCCGACACGAACGAGAGCAACGGCTCGTACGTCATCCAGGCCCTCTTCACCCAGCTGCTGGACTTCGACGCCAAGGGCGACATCGTCTACACGAACGCCGAGTCGGTCACCAGCGACGACTCGAAGACGTGGACGGTCAAGCTCAAGAAGGGCTGGAAGTTCCACAACGGCGAAGAAGTCACCTCCAAGTCGTACATCGACGCTTGGAACTGGTACGCCAACATCAAGAACAACCAGCAGAACTCCTTCTGGTTCCAGGACATCAAGGGCTACGACGATGTCCACCCGGAGAAGGGTGACCCGAAGGCCGAGACCATGTCCGGTCTGAAGGCCGTGGACGACCACACCTTCACCATCGAGCTGAAGTACACGATGCCGTACTTCAACTACAAGCTCGGCTACACCACCTGGGCCCCGCTGCCCAAGGTCTTCTACGACGACCCGAAGGCCTTCGGTCAGAAGCCGGTCGGCAACGGTCCCTACACGTTCGAGAAGTGGGACCACAAGAAGCTCATCCAGGTCAAGGCCTGGGACGACTACCAGGGCCCGAACAAGGCCAAGAACAAGGGCGTCCAGTTCAAGGCGTACACGACCCTCGAGGCCGCGTACAAGGACGTCGTCTCCGGCAACCTGGACATGATCCGCCAGGTCGGCCCGACGGACCTGCCGAAGTACAAGCAGGACCTGGGCGACGGCGCCATCGAGCAGCCGTACGCGGCCATCCAGACGCTGACCCCGGCGTTCTACTCCAAGACCTTCAAGGACATCGACCCGAAGGTCCTGCAGGGTCTGTCGATGGCGATCGACCGCGACACGATCACCAAGACGGTTCTGAACAACACCCGCACGCCGGCCAAGGGCTTCACCCCGCCCGGTGTCAAGGGCTACCAGAACCTGGACACGGACGTGTTCACGTACAACCCGGCGAAGGCCAAGCAGCTCATCAAGGAGGGTGGCGGCGTCCCGGGCAACAAGTTCACCATCCAGTACAACACCGACGGTGGGCACAAGGAGTGGGTGACCGCGGTCTGCGAGTCCATCCGCAAGGCCACCGGTGTCGACTGCACGGGTGACCCGAAGCCCGACTTCGCCACGGACCTCGAGGCCCGTGACAACGACCAGGTGAAGGGCATGTACCGCGGTGGCTGGGTCGCCGACTACCCGGTCAACGCCAACTTCATGAAGGAGCTGTACCACACCACCGCCGAGGCCAACAACGGTCGCTTCTCCAACAAGGAGATCGACTCGCTGATGAACAAGGCGGACAACGCCAAGTCCCTCGAGGCGTCGGTGAAGGCCTTCCAGGAGGTCGAGAAGAAGCTGGTCGAGCACATGCCGGCCATCCCGCTCTGGTACTACCGCATCAACGGCGGCCACGGTAAGAACGTCGACAACGTCAACGTCGACTTCCACGGTGACCTCGAAGTGTGGGCCGTCACCACCAAGTAAGAGGAGTCCTGCGGGCTCTTCCCACTCGGCCGTAAGCCCGCCGCCACCTCTGTGGCGGCGGGAGGCGCGGGGGGCCGTCTCGTCACCAGGAGACGGCCCCCGCACCTGCGTTAACCCCTCACGGAGGCACCTATGGGGCGCTATGTCGCACGACGACTGCTCCAGATGATCCCGGTCTTCATCGGGTCAACCCTGCTCATCTTCTGCATGATGTACGCCCTGCCCGGCGATCCCGTCCGGGCCATGATGGGCGACCAGGCGTACGACCCGACGGTGGTCGCGAGCATCAAGAAGGAACTCGGCCTCGACCAGCCGCTCCTTCAGCAGTACGTCAACTACATGACGGGCCTGTTCCAGGGCGACTTCGGTACGCAGATCGCCAGTCAGCGGCCCATCGCCGACATCATCGCCGACGCGTTCCCGGTGACGATCAGACTCACGATCTTCGCGTTCACCTTCGTCACGCTCGTGGGCATCGGCCTGGGTGTCGTCGCCGGTCTGCGCCCCGACACGCTGCGCGACCGCGGTCTGCTGACGCTGACGCTGGTCCTCGTGTCGATGCCGTCCTTCGTGCTGGGCTTCCTGCTGCAGTACCTGTTCGCTTTCAAGTGGGCGATCACCACCCCCACGGTGACCGACTCGACGGACTGGGCGCAGCTCGCGCTCCCGGCCACCGTGCTGGCATCGCTCTCCCTCGCCTACGTCGCCCGGCTGACCCGCACGTCGATCGCGGAGAACCTGCGCTCGGACTACATGCGCACCGCCGTGGCCAAGGGCCTGCCGCGCCGCCGCGTCATCGGCGTCCACCTGATGCGCAACTCGCTGATCCCCGTGGTCACCTTCCTCGGTATCGAGGTCGGAAACCTGATGACCGGTGCCATCGTGACCGAGGGCATCTTCAACGTGCGGGGCATCGGCCTCGAAATCTACGAGGCGCTCACCCGGCGTGAAGGCGCCACGGTCGTGGGCATCGCCTCGCTGATGGTGGTCATCTACCTCGCCGCCAGCTTGATCGTCGACCTGCTGTACGCGGTCCTGGACCCGAGGATCCGGTATGCCTGACAAGACCGTCGAAAAGAAGGTCGAAGCCCTTCCCGGCGACACCGTGAGCACCGCGGGCGTCGTGGTGGCGGAGGCCGGCCCGGCCCCCGACAAGCCGCGCAGCCTGTGGTCCGACGCCTGGCACGACCTGCGGCGCAACCCGCTGTTCCTGGTCTCGGCCGCGCTGATCGTCTTCCTGCTGGTGATGTCGCTGTGGCCGGGGCTGTTCACCAGCGCCTCCCCGCGCGACGCCGACCTGGCCAAGCACTACCTCGGCAAGCCGAACTGGGGCCACTTCTTCGCCCCGGACTGGCTGGGCTACGACGTGCAGGGCCGGTCGATCTACGCGCGCGTCGTCTACGGTGCCCGCGCCTCGATCACCGTGGGTGTGGGCGTCACCGTCGCCGTCACCGTCCTCGGCACGATCATCGGCATGATCGCCGGCTACTTCGGCGGCTGGACCGACACCCTGCTGTCGCGGGTCACCGACATCTTCCTCGGCATCCCGTTCCTGCTCGGCGCGCTGGTGGTGCTCAACTCCTTCGAGAACCGCACCGTCTGGGTCGTCATCATGGCGCTGGCCTTCCTCGGCTGGACCCAGATCGCCCGAGTCGCCCGCGGTGCCGTGATCACCATCAAGCAGGCCGACTACGTCGTGGCCGCCAAGGCACTCGGCGCCTCGACCTCGCGGATCCTGTTCCGGCACATCCTGCCCAACGCGCTCGCGCCCATCATCGTCGTCGCGACCATCGCGCTCGGCGGTTACATCGCGGCCGAGGCCACCCTGTCCTTCCTGGGCGTGGGTCTCGGAGACACGGCCGTATCCTGGGGCGGCGACGTGGCGCGAGGACGTGAACAGCTCCGTATCGCCCCGCACACCCTGATCATCCCGTCGGTGATGGTGTCGATCACGGTGCTGTCGTTCCTGATGTTCGGCGATGCGGTACGCAACGCCCTCGACCCCAAGCTGCGCTGAGGGAGGCGTACGTGACCATCATCGATGAAGTGGCCGAAAGTCCCGCACCGGACGGCTCGGAGGGCACGGGCCGCCCGCTGCTCGAAGTGCGCGACCTGCACGTGGAGTTCCACACCCGTGACGGTGTCGCCAAGGCCGTCAACGGCGTCAACTACTCGGTGTCCGCGGGCGAGACGCTCGCCGTGCTCGGCGAGTCCGGCTCCGGCAAGTCCGTCACCGCCCAGGCCATCATGGGCATCCTCGACATGCCGCCCGGCCGCATCCCCAAGGGCGAGATCCTCTTCCGCGGCCAGGACATGCTGAAGATGTCCGCCGAGGAGCGCCGCAAGATCCGCGGTCAGCGCATCGCCATGATCTTCCAGGACGCGCTGTCCTCGCTGAACCCGGTGCTGAGCGTCGGTTACCAGCTCGCGGAGATGTTCCGCGTCCACCAGGGCATGTCCAAGAAGGACGCCAAGGCGAAGGCCATCGAGCTGATGGACCGGGTGAAGATCCCGGCCGCCGCGGCCCGGGTGAACGACTACCCGCACCAGTTCTCGGGCGGTATGCGCCAGCGCATCATGATCGCGATGGCGCTCGCCCTGGAGCCGGACCTGATCATCGCCGACGAGCCCACCACGGCCCTCGACGTGACGGTCCAGGCCCAGGTCATGGACCTGCTCGCGGACCTTCAGCGCGAGTACAACATGGGTCTGATCCTGATCACCCACGACCTCGGCGTGGTCGCCGACGTCGCCGACAAGATCGCCGTGATGTACGCGGGCCGCATCGTCGAGCGCGCCCCGGTCCACGAGCTGTACAAGCGGCCGGCGCACCCGTACACCAAGGGTCTGCTGGACTCGATCCCGCGCCTGGACCAGAAGGGCCAGGACCTGTACGCGATCAAGGGCCTGCCGCCCAACCTGACGCGTATTCCGTCCGGTTGCGCCTTCAACCCGCGCTGCCCCAAGGCGCAGGACATCTGCCGCACGGACATCCCGCCGCTGTACCCCGTCACCGAGCGGGACGGTGGCGAGCTGGTCGGCCGCGGCAGCGCGTGCCACTTCTGGAAGGAGACGATCCATGGCTGAGCTCGGCAAGACCGACGGGCCGCAGGACGCCACGCCGAACGTCTCCGAGGTCGACGTCGTCGACGCCTCCTCCGAGACGGAGGCGGTCGCCGCGATCGAGGCGCCGGTGGAGCGCGGTGAGCCGATCCTGCAGGTGCGCAACCTGGTGAAGCACTTCCCGCTCACCCAGGGCATCCTGTTCAAGAAGCAGGTCGGCGCGGTCAAGGCGGTCGACGGCATCTCGTTCGACCTGTACCAGGGCGAGACGCTCGGCATCGTGGGCGAGTCCGGCTGTGGCAAGTCCACGGTCGCCAAGCTGCTGATGATGCTGGAGAAGGCCACCGCGGGTGAGATCTTCTACAAGGGCCAGGACATCACCAAGCTGTCCGGGCGTGCGCTGAAGGCGGTCCGCCGGAACATCCAGATGGTGTTCCAGGACCCCTACACCTCGCTCAACCCCCGTATGACGGTGGGCGACATCATCGGCGAGACCTTCGAGATCCACCCCGAGGTGGCGCCGAAGGGCGACCGCCGGCGCAAGGTCCAGGAGCTCCTGGACGTGGTGGGCCTCAACCCCGAGTACATCAACCGCTACCCGCACCAGTTCTCGGGCGGTCAGCGCCAGCGCATCGGCATCGCCCGCGGCCTCGCGCTCAACCCCGAGATCATCATCTGCGACGAGCCGGTCTCCGCGCTGGACGTGTCCGTCCAGGCGCAGGTCGTCAACCTGATGGAGAAGCTGCAGGACGAGTTCAACCTCTCCTACCTCTTCATCGCGCACGACCTGTCGATCGTCCGGCACATCTCGGACCGGGTCGGGGTCATGTACCTCGGCAAGATGGCCGAGATCGGCACCGACGAGCAGATCTACGACCACCCGACGCACCCCTACACCCAGGCGCTGCTGTCGGCGGTCCCGGTGCCCGACCCGGACGCCCGCGAGGGCCGCGAGCGGATCATCCTGACCGGCGACGTGCCCTCCCCGGCCAACCCGCCCTCCGGCTGCCGCTTCCGCACCCGCTGCTGGAAGGCGCAGGACAAGTGCGCCGAGGAAGTGCCCCTGCTGGCGATCCCCGCGCGCTTCGAGGGCGCGGACTCCCCGGCGGCGCACGAGTCGGCCTGCCACTTCGCCGAGGAGAAGGACGTCGTCCACGCGGCCTGACGCCCCTTCCCTCCCGGTTCCCGGCCCCCCTGAACGGGGTGCCGGGAACCGGCGTTCCAGGAGACCGCAGAAGTGCTGCATCACATCGAACTGTGGGTTCCCGACCTGCCCCGTGCCCTCCGGTCCTGGGGCTGGCTGCTGAGCCGGCTCGGCTGGAGGCCGTACCAGTCCTGGGAGCACGGCCGCAGCTGGCGCCAGGACGGGATGTACCTCGTGGTGGAGCAGTCGCCCGCGATGCACGCCGGTCCGCACGACCGCCTGCGGCCGGGTCTGAACCACCTCGCGTTCCACGCCGGTCCCGCCGCTCGCGTGGACGCGCTAACCGCCGAGGCGCCGGAACACGGCTGGACGCCCCTCTTCCGGGACCGCTACCCGCACGCCGGTGGCCCGGGGCACTACGCGGCCTACCTCGCGGACGAGGACGGCTTCGAGGTGGAACTCGTCGCGTCCGGGCCCAAGGGCGCTCCAGACGGCCCCGAACTCCCTTAACACACAGGCAACTCGGCCGACCCAAGTCCGATATACGGACGCGTCAGGGTGGGTGGGTACGGCCGTGCGGGTGCCGTGGGACGGGCCGGGGCGCGCCATGTCGCCCCGGCCCGTCGCCCCGCGGTCAGCGGGCGGCGATGCCCAGGGCGCGCTTGAGGAAGTCGACCTGGAGGAGCAGCAGGTTCTCGGCGACCTGCTCCTGCGGGGTCATGTGGGTGACGCCCGACAGCGGCAGGACCTCGTGCGGCCGGCCGGCCGACAGCAGGGCCGAGGACAGACGCAGCGCGTGGGCGACGACGACGTTGTCGTCGGCCAGGCCGTGGACGACCATCAGCGGCCGGTGCGGCTCGGCCGGCGCGGACAGGCCCTCGGCGGTGACCAGGGAGCTGCGTGCGTACGACTCCGGGTGGTCCGCCGGAGTGCCCAGGTAGCGCTCGGTGTAGTGCGTGTCGTACAGGGACCAGTCCGTCACCGGCGCGCCCGCGATGCCCGCGTGGAAGACGTCCGGGCGGCGCAGCACCGCGAGACCAGCCAGCCAGCCGCCGTAGGACCAGCCGCGGATCGCAACCCGGGACAGGTCCAGCGGGAAGCGCCCGGCGAGGTCGTGCAGCGCCTCCACCTGGTCCTCCAGCGACAGCGTGAAGTCGTGGTGGATCGCCTTCTCCCAGGCGGGGGAGCGGCCCGGGGTGCCCCGGCCGTCCGCGACCACGACCGCGAAGCCCTGGTCCGCGAACCACTGGGAGGTGAGGTGCGCGTTGTGCGCGGCGACCACCCGCTGGCCGTGCGGACCGCCGTACGGATCCATGAGCACCGGCAGCGGGGTGTCGCCGTCGTAGTCCCGAGGCATAAGCACGGCGCACGGGACACGGCGTGCGCCCCCCTCGGTCAGGGTCACGCGGGGGGACAAACCAGGGTCTTCCGCGTACGACGGGACAGTCGTGGTCGCTTTTCCGTCGCGCAGGATCTGCACCCGGGAACCTGGCCGATCCAGCACCGCCGAGACCAGGACGGTCACGTCCCCGGCCCGCACCGCCGCGTGCACGCCCGGCTCCTGCGACACGCGCTCCACGCCCAGTTCGTTCACCCGGTACACGTGCACCTGCCCCGTCTCCGGGTCGGCGGCGTCCTCCCCGGCCGACGCCGAGACCAGCACGTCGGCGTCGGAGACGTCCAGCACGGCACGGACGTGCAACTGCGCCCCGGTGAGCGGCCGCTCGCCGACCGCCAGCACCCGCGCGCCACCCTCGTCCGCGATCCGGACCAGCTGCCCGGACGGGCTCCAGCACGGCACACCGGGGAAAAGTTCCAGCCATGTTGGATCTTCGTCGGCGTGCACCATCCGCGTCGCACCCGTGTCCGGGTCCACGGCGAGGTACACCTGCCCGCGCTGGTCGCGCGACTGCACGAGCAGCAGCGGCGCACCCGCCGCCGACCAGTGCACACGCGCCAGATACGGATGGCGCGCCCGGTCCCACACGACCTCCGTGCGCGTCCCGTCGAGGCCGACCACGAACAGCCGCACCTGCGCGTTCGCGGTCCCCGCCGCCGGGTACGCCACCCGCTGCGGCTCCCGCTCCGGATGCGCCGGGTCGGAGATCCACCACCGCTGCACCGGCGTGTCGTCCACCCGCGCCACCAGCAGCCGGTCCGACTCCGGGGCCCACCAGAAGCCCCGCGACCGCCCCATCTCCTCGGCCGCGACGAACTCGGCCAGCCCGTAGGAGACGTTCTCCGCCTCCGGCTCGGCGAGCACCCGGTCACCCGTCCCCTCCGCGTCCACCACCCGCAGGGCGCCCCGCGCGGTGTACGCGACGAACCGCCCGTCGGGCGACGGACGCGGGTCGATCACCGGTCCCGCTACAGGCAGTTCACGCGCCGTCCCGGTGTGCAGCCCGGCCGTGAAGAGCCGCCCCGACAAGGCGAAAGAGGCCAGCTCCACGGTCGTGTCGGTGGCGTAGGCGACGATGCCGGCGCCGCCCTCCCGGCTGCGCTCGCGCCGGGCCCGCTCCTCGGGCGAGAGGTCCTCCGCGCCACCGCCCAGCAGGGCGCGCGGGTCGGCGGCGACGCGCTCCCCGCCCGCCCGCGTGTCGAGGACCCACAGCGCGTTGGCCCGGTCCGTGCCGGAACCGGAGCGCAGGAACACGACACGCGAACCGTCGGGCGCCACGGTGAACGAACGCGGCGCGCCGAGCGTGAAGCGCTGGGTACGGGCGTGCCGTCGGGGAAAGGAGTCAGGCTCGGTCGTCATGCCCTGACCATATTGGCCATGCGCCCCCTTGTGCGGCCGTGCGCCGATCGATGCACGCGCCGGGATAGTTATGATCAATGTCGCATAGTGGGTATCAACCTGCTTGCTGCTGTACGGATTTACTGCCCCCACAGTCCGACCCCCCGCGCCCTCGTGGATCTTTGGAGGTGAGCCGCCGTGGCACTCTCGATTTCGGCGGTGGTGCTGCTGGCGATCATCGTCTTCCTGCTGATCAAGAAGTCAGGGCTGAAGGGAGGGCATGCGATCGTCTGCATGCTCCTCGGCTTCTACCTGGCCTCTTCGACCGTCGCTCCCACGATCAGCGAGCTGACGAACAACATCGCGGGGATGATCGGCAGCATCAAGTTCTGAGCCCCGGCCGTCCGGCCGGGGCTTCGGTCCTGGCCGGAGTCAGGCCCCGGCCGCGTACGGCACGAAGTCGGCCCACGCGGTGGGGGCGAAGGCCAGCCGGGGACCCTCGACGCTCTTGGAGTCGCGGACGTGGACGGTGCCCGGCTCGGTGGCGACCTCGACGCATGAGTCGCCCTCACTGCTGCTGCTGTAGCTGCTCTTGAACCACGCCAGGTCGGAGGTGCCCCGGGACAAGGTCTTGCGGTTCATGTCTCCCCCAGCAGTTGCTCGATGAATGAGGCCGACTCACGCGGCGTGAGGGCCTGCGCCCGGATGATGCCATACCGAAGTTCCAGGATACGGAGCTGCCTGGGCTCCGACACCGGTCGGCCGTTGGCCACTGCCGGTGAGCGCCCCACCATCGAACCGTCCTCGAACTTCAGCACCTCGATGCCGCCTGCCAGACCGGCGTGCTCCTCGCGGTCCATCGGCATCACCTGTAGCTCGACGTTCCGCAAGCGCCCCACTTCCAGCAGATGTTCCAGTTGCTGACGCAGCCTTCGCCTGCCGCCCAGGGGACGTCGAAGGGTCCACTCCTCCAGAACGAAACTGAGTTCAGGCGCCGGATCCCGCTCGAACACGGTCTTGCGAGCCACCCGTGCGGAGATGAACCGCTCCACCTCCTCCGCCGAGTAGGCGGGACGCCTCATGAGGAGCAGCCCGTGTGCGTAATCCGGTGTCTGCAGCAGTCCATGGACGTTCAGCGGATCGTAGAGCTGAAGCTCCACCGCCCGCGCCTCCATCTGCGCCAGGTCCCGCACCTTCTTCGGGTACCGGACCCTCTTCACGTCCTCCTTCATCGCCGCGACCAGGCCGCCGGCGCCCAGCACCTCGTCCGCCGTGTCCAGGTACTCGGGCCGGGGGATGCGCTTCCCGGCCTCGATCTTGTAGACGAGGTCCTCGCCGTATCCGACCGCCACAGCGAACTCCCCGGCCCGCATCCCGGCCGCTTCCCGCCGGAGCCGCAACTGCCGTCCCACCGTGGCCACTACGGCCAGCGCCCAGTCGTCGTCCGGGTCCACCTCCCACCCCGGTTCGTCGGTCTGTTCCGCCTCGGTCCTGACCCGCACAACCTCGCCGTTCACCGACATGCGCGCCCCTCCGTAGTGTCCGCGTCGCACCCCGCGCGATGACTCTAGGTAGCGGGGCAGTCACCCAGAACGGTACGTCCGGCCGACCACCCTGAGTGACGGGAACCAGGAATCGGCCGAACGGAGCTTCACACCACCGGAACCCGCGTCCTCGTGCTCCGGTGCCGTCGGCGGCCGAAGGACAAAGAACTCAGGGGGAAAGGACCCCACCGAACCCCACCCCTCCCGCCCGTGGCCCCCGCTCACTCGGGCGGGTGAACATCCGCGAACCGGCTGGATCTCGCGGCCCTCGAAGCCCGACGCTCAGCGCAAGGCACCACCACAACCGCAGACATGAGACGGCCCCCGCCGGGACTGGCATCCCAGTGCGAGGGCCTGACCACCGAGGAAGGAACAGCTTCCCGATGGGTACCGAGAACCCTAGCGTGCCCCCGCACGCCCAAGCCCGCCTTGCGGGCAACAAGCACCCGAACCGGCTGCCGGGTACGGCCCGCCGCACCGGCGGGCTCCAGCACGACAACACCCGGCACACCACCCGCTTCACCGTGGTCGGCAACCACCTGACCCAGCACCGGGAGTTGTCGCTCCTCGCGATCGGGCTCGGCGTGCACCTCCAGTCGCTGCCGAAGGGTGCCCCGGCCGACATCAAGACCCTCGCCGCCCGGTTCCCCGAGGGGACGACCCGCATCGCCGCCGCCCTGCGGGAACTGGAGGCCCACGGCTACCTGCGCCGCGAGCGCGTCCGCACCCCCACCGGCCGCATCGTCACCCGCACGGTCTCCTGCAACCAGCCGGTGGCGGCCCCTCACCGCGCCGATGCCCCCGGCCGCCCCGAGCCCCGATCGGCGGAGGCACCGCAGAGGCAGGAGACGTGCGAGGAGAGCACGCCGCACACGCCGTCACGCCGGAAACGAGCGCCCCGCAAGCCCCTCCCCGGCGTACCGAGCCCCGCGTACCCCGCCCCCGCGCTGCTCCAGGCCGCCACCGGCCTCCTGGCCGACCTCCACCGCCACGACCCCCGGCTGCTCCTGTCCGTCTGCGATACGACCCACCTGGCCCCAGGCGTCGCCGCCTGGCTGGAGCGGGACGTCGCCCCCGCCGTCGTACGCCACGCCCTGACCGCCGATCTGCCTCCCGACGGCGTACGCCGTCCGGCTGCCCTCCTGGCCCACCGCCTGGCCGCCCAGCTCCCACCCCCGCCCCCGCTCCGCGCGACGGCCGACCCGAACCCGCCCCGGCACCCCCTGCGGAACTGCGACGGGTGCGACCGGGCCTTTCGCTCACCCGACCCCGGGACCCGCTGCCACGACTGCCGAACCCCTTCTCAGGAGGCCGCCCAGCCTGAGAGCGACGATCCACCCCTGGGCACGGACGACGGGGAGAAACCCGGGCAGGGCGCACGGCCGGGGCTGAGAAGCCGGGGCGCGGGAAGCGGCACCCCGGTGCCTCGTAGGCTGGGCCCATGAAGGATCTGCCCGGCCGTCGTCTGCTGCTGGTGCACGCGCACCCGGACGACGAGTCGATCAACAACGGCGCGACCATGGCCCGGTACGCGGCCGAGGGTGCCCAGGTCACCCTGGTGACCTGCACCCTCGGCGAACGCGGCGAGGTCATCCCGCCCGCGCTCGCGCACCTGAGCGGCGCAGCCCTCGGCCGGCACCGGCACCACGAACTCACCGAGGCGATGCAGGCGCTCGGCGTCCGGGACTTCCGCCTCCTCGGCGGCGCCGGCCGCTACAGCGACTCCGGGATGATGGGCCTGCCCGACAACGACGACCCCGCCTGCTTCTGGCGGGCCGACGTCGACGAGGCCGCCGCCCACCTGGTCGAGGTCATCCAAGAGGTGCGGCCCCAGGTCCTCGTCACCTACGACGACGACGGCGGTTACGGCCACCCCGACCACATCCAGGCCCACCGCGTCGCCATGCGGGCGGCGGTGCTGGCCGCCGAGTCGGGCTGGACGATCCCCAAGATCTACTGGAACCGGGCCCCCCGGAGGGTCGTGGAGGACGCCTTCGCGCGGCTCCGCGAGGACCTGCCGCGCACCTCCTTCACCCAGACCGCCGCGGTCGGCGACGTGCCGGGCGTGGTGCCCGACGAGCGCGTCACCACCGAGATCGACGGCACCGCGTACGCCGCCGCCAAGGCAGCCGCGATGCGCGCCCACGCCACCCAGATCACCGTCGACGGTGAGTACTTCGTGCTGTCCAACGA
This sequence comes from Streptomyces sp. NPDC026246, assembly GCF_055567995.1. NCBI lineage: Bacteria > Bacillati > Actinomycetota > Actinomycetes > Kitasatosporales > Streptomycetaceae > Streptomyces > Streptomyces sp. NPDC026246. The sequence goes on from NZ_JBVHPJ010000003.1 coordinate 492,474, forward strand.
CCTCGCCCAGCCGATCCTGACCACCGAGTACTACGAGCTGGTGGGCGGCGAACGGGGCCATGGCGAGCGGGAGACCGACCTGTTCGCCGGGATCGAGGGGGTCTCGTGAACGACCGGATGCCCTCCCTGCTCGCCCAGCCGATGCGGCCGCCGTCCGCCGGACGCCTCGGCGCGTATGGGGGACTCTTCGTGCTCGGGGCCCTGGTCGGCGCGGCCGGGGCGCTGGTGCAGCCCGGCTGGTTCCCGGGCGGACTGCTGCTCGCCCTCGCCGGCGAGGCCGGGGCCGTACTCGGTGGCGCGCGCCTCGTGCGGGGCCGGGCGGGGGGTGTCGCGACCGCCGCGGGCTGGATGCTCGCCGTCGTCCTGCTCACCGCCAGCCGCCCCGAGGGCGACTTCCTCTTCGCCGCGGGAAGCGGCTCATACCTCTTCCTGCTCGGGGGCATCCTGGTGGCTGTGATCTGCGCCACCCTCACCCCCGGACGGCAACCGGACGGCGGCCCCGCCCGACTTGCCAAGTGACGTACCGCTTCGCCTGAACGTGCCCGTGGGGGTCCGGTGTGAGTTTCCCCGGCGGTCCCGGGATACGGGCGAGAAGTGGCCAGTATGGTGGTGCGCGTCGCCGAGCAGCCCGCGTGAGGTCGTGTCGGGCGGCGGAGCCAACCGGGAGAACCTGCCTTGAGTCGTGAAACTGACACCTCGTCCTCCGGGCCCAACGGGCGCGGCGGAGCCGCCTACCCGTCGGGTACGCCGCCGTACGGGACCCCGATGGTCTCCGACGACGGTACGGACGCGGGCCGTGCGGCCACGCGGCCGGAGGAACGCAAGACCGAGACCACGCTGACGACCCGGATCCGGATCAACATCCCCGGGTCGCGGCCGATCCCGCCCGTGGTGATGCGCAAGCCCGTCACCGACGCGGACGCCTCCGGCGACACCGACCCGGGCACCGGGACGCCGACATCAGCCGGTGCTGCCGCGCCGCAGGGCGCGGGCACGCCCGAGCCGCCTGCCTCCGAGCCCGCCCCGCCGGCCGACGACAAGCCCACCAGCGACTGGTTCGCGCCACGCAAGTCCGCCCCGGGCAAGGGCGGTCCGGGCGGCGGCTCGGCGAACGGGACCGGAGCGCAGGGGGGTTCGGGCCCCGCCGCGGGCGGTTCCGCCCAGGGCGCCCCGGGTTCGGGCGCACCCGGCGCCGGGACGCAGGGCAGCGGTGCCGGTACGCCGGGCGGGGCCCGGCCGGGTACCGGACGGCCCGGCGGCGTGGTCGGCTCCATGAGCGCGCCGGGCGGCTCCCGGTCCGGCGGCACGAACGGCTCCGGCCTCCCGGGAGGAGCGACCGGCGGTCCGGTCGCCCCGGGGCACGGCGGCGGCACGGGCTCCTTCGACGTCACCGAGGCGCTGGCGGCGGGCGGTTCGCGTCCCGCCCCGGGCGGCGGCGACGTCCGCCGCGACGAGTTGCCGTACTTCTCGGAGAACGGCAGCGGGCCGGCCGGCCCCACGGGTGGTCCGGTCACCGGGAACTTCGCGGGGCAGGGTGCTCCCACAGGACTCGAGGACACGGGCTCCTACAGCCTTCCCGACGGCCCCGACGCCTTCGGCGCGCACGGCGGCTTCGACGGGCCCGGCGGTCCCCTGGGCCCCGAGGACACGGGTGCGTTCAGCCGGCCCGACGCCCTCGGCGGCGCGGACGCCTTCGACCCGCAGGGCGGCCCCGGCCGTCCCGGCGGCTCCGGCGTGCCGGGCGGGTTCAGCGACGCCCCGAACGGCAACTTCGACGCCCCAAGGGCCCCGGGCGGCTTCGGCGAGCCGGGCAGGCCCGGTGGGCCCGAGAACTTCAGCGATCCCGGCCGCCCCGGCGCCCCCGGCGGTCCCGGCGCCTTCCGCGACCCGGGCCGCCCGGGTGGCCCGGGCGCTCCCGCGGGCCCGCGGGCCATAGGCGGCGGCCCCGGCGCACCCACCGGCTCCGGCGGCCCCACCGGCCCCGCACCCGCCGGCGGTCCCACCGCCCCGGGCACCGCAGGCCCCGGCGGCGGGCTGAGCGATGACACCGCCGTCCTCACCCCCCAGAAGCAGGCCCCCGAGCCGCCGGACGGCCAGGGCTACCCGCCCCGGCACGACAACGTCTCCGGGCACACCGTCACCAGCGGCATCCCCGTCGTGACCCCCGGCACCGGCTCGCCGTTCGGCCCGGGCACGCCCGGCGACGGCCCGGCGCCGCACACGGCCCCCAAGCCGGCGCCGGTCCCGCCGTCCCCGGCGACCTCCTCGAAGGCGCCGAAGAAGAAGGGCCGCAACAAGCTCGTCCTGCTCGTGGCCGGCCTGGTCGTGGCCGCCGGCGGCCTGTACGGCGCCGGCCTGCTGATGAACCGCACCGACGTGCCCAAGGGCACCACCGTGCTCGGCGTCGACATCGGCGGCACCACACGCGACGGTGCCGTGAAGAAGCTCGACGCGGCCTTCGAGGAGCAGGCGGGCAAGCCGCTGAAGCTGTCGGTGGCCGGCCGGACCGTCTCCCTGGACCCGGACAACGCGGGCCTCCAGTTCGACATGGACGCGACGGCCGACACGGCGGCGAAGAGCGACTACAACCCGGTCTCCGTGATCGGCTCCCTCTTCGGCCGGCACCGCGTCGTCACCCCGGTCATGCCGGTCGACGAGGAGAAGCTGCACGCCTCCCTGCAGAACGCGGCGGGTGGCTCGGGCGCCTCGACCGACGGCACGATCGCGTTCAAGGGCGGCAAGGCCGTCCCCGTCTACGGCAAGCCCGGCAAGGGCGTCGACCTCGCCAAGTCGACGACGGCGGTGGAGCAGGCGTACCGCGCCCAGGTGGAGACCGGGGCGGCGGACACCGTCACCCTGCCGACCACCACCCGGCAACCGACCGTCTCCGACGCCGAGGTCGACCGCGTGCTGAAGGAGATCGCGCAGCCCGCGATGTCCGACCTGGTCACCGTGCGCACCGACGCGGCCCACAGCATCGACTTCGGCCCGGTCTCCCTGCCGAAGATCCTCAGCTTCAAGGCCGTCGACGGCAAACTGCAGGACACCTACGACCTCAAGGCGCTCCAGGCCGCCTACGGCCAGACCTTCGAGGGCGTGCAGATCGAGGGCGCGAGCGGCAAGCGGGACGTCACCCCGCAGGACGTCGTCTCGGCCCTGCGCGAGGCCCTGCGCGGCAAGACACCCGCCGAGCGCGTCGGAGTCATCGACACCAAGCCGAACTGACCCCGGCCGCCCGCGGCACGCGAGCCCCCGCCCCTTTCGAGGGGGCGGGGGCTCGCGTCGTCACATCGGCGGCATGACCTCCGCAAGACCTACGGCGGCGTCCGGGCGGTGGACGCGCGGAGGCGGTCCGGGTGGCACGCGGGAAGGACCGGCGGTGATCGCCCCGTCCCGTCAGAGGCGCGGGGAACTGCGCGAACATCCTCTTCCCACCGGCACACGCACGACGACGCGAAGCCCTCACGGCGAGAGGTCAGTTCAGCATGGCCCTGGCCGCCGAGGCCTCCCCCCGCACCCGCTCGGCCGCCCCCTCGTCCACCGCCGAGACGACCTCCGCGTAGGCCTCCAACTCCGCGGCCCCGGCGACGAACTCACCCCGCCGCACCAGCAACTGCGCCCGCTCGTAGCGCAACCGCGCCGGATGCGAGGGCAGCAGCAGCGACAACTCCACGGCCCACAACGCCACGTCCGACCGCTCGGGCCGGGCCGCCGCCCACGCCCGCACGTTGTTCAGGATCCGCACCACCACCTCCAGCGGGTCCGCCGGCCGCAGCATCGACGGATCGATCCCCGCCCCCGTCGCCCCGGTCACCAGCAGCTCCGCGTCCCCGCCGCTCAGCAGGCGCCCGCCGTCGAAGGGGTCGGCGAGCACCTGCCCCTCGTCGGGACCGAAACCGACCACGAAGTGTCCCGGCAGGGCCACCCCGTACACGGGCGCCCCGGCGCGGCGGGCCACCTCGATCCACACCACGGACAGCAGGATCGGCAGCCCCCGGCGCCGGCTGAGCACGGCGTGCAGCAGGGAGGACTCCAGCCGCCGGTAGTCGGCCGGCGTGCCGTGGTAACCGAGCCGCTCACCGAGCAGGTCGCGCAGCGCGAGCGCCCAGGCGCGCGGCCCGCCGGGCCGGTAGGGCAGCAGCCCCGCGAGCCGGTCCAGTTCGACCTGGGCGGCGTCCAGACCCGCCTCGTCGAGTCCGCCGTCCGCCTGCGCGCCCACCAGCAGGCACAGCGTCGCCAGGTCGGGTCGTTCGGAGCGGGCCTCCTCGGCGAACCGCCGACGCAGCTCGGCGGAGCGCTCAGGGGGCGGGGGGAAGGGGTCGGACATGGTCGGCCGGTGCCCTCTCACGACGTCTCGTCACCGGCGGGGCCGGTGACGTCCGGCGCCCGGTAGTGGTGGTAGGCGTGGTGGGCGGCGAACCCCATCCCGGCGTACAGCGCCCGCGCCGCCGCGTTGTCGGTCTCGACCTGCAGCCAGGCGGCCGACGCGCCCTCGTCGAGCGCCCGCCGGGCCAGCGCGGCCATCACGGCCGTGCCCAGGCCCCGGCGCCGCAGCTCCGAATCGACCTCGACGGCGGCGAAACCGGCCCAGCGCCCGTCCACCACGCACCGCCCCACGGCGGCCGGCCCCGCGGACCCGGGCACGGTCGCGAACCACACGGACGGACCCGCGTGCAGCACGCGCAGGGCCGCCTCGCTCACACCCTTGCGCCGGTAGCGGGCCAGCCAGTCCTCGCCCGCCTCACGGGACAGCACGACCTCCGGCGACTGCTCCAGATCGGCCACCGGCGCCAGCGGTCCCACCCACAGCTCGGCGGTCACCTCACGCACCCAGCCCCGCTCCTCCAGCGCGGCGCAGAGCAGTTCCTGGGTGCCCTCCGCGCCGGTCGCGGTCTGCACGTAGGCGGGCAGGCCGCGCTCGCCGTACCACCGCCGTACCGCGTCGAGGGCCTCGTCGAGCGGCAGACCCGGCTCTCCCAGCGGCAGCACCGAGTTGGCGCGGCGGGTGAACCCGGACGCGGCGCGCAGCTCCCATGCCCCGAGCCGCTCGCTCTCCACGGGCGGCCAGGCCCGCGCGGCGACCCGGGCCAGCTCCTCGTAGGAGGCGGCCGGGCCACGGCGACGCGCCGGGGCGGCGGGGACGATCTTGCCCGCGACCAGCGCGGACTCCGCGATGCGGACGCGTTCACCACTCCGGCGTGTGATCAGCAGCACACCGTTGTCCCATGATGTGAGAACACCGACCGTGTCGGTGAACTTCTCCACCGGAACCGGATGTTCGATCAAGCTCCGCACGGAGACCCGTTTGCCCACGTCAGCAGGCGTGATACGGACCTCGAGTCGCCCGGCGGCAGAGATTTCCACAGGTCAGTTCACCCCTCCTGTTCGGATCATGCCCAAGAACGGAGATACTAGGGGCGGGCATCGACGACGCCGCGCTCCCGCGCGCCAGGCGGCGGAGCCTACGGAGGCCCGCCAGCGCCCTATCGAGGAGGAACGACAGCGTGACCTACGTCATCGCGCAGCCTTGTGTCGACGTCAAGGACAAGGCGTGCATCGAGGAGTGCCCGGTCGACTGCATCTACGAGGGCCAGCGGTCCTTGTACATCCACCCGGACGAATGCGTCGACTGTGGGGCCTGCGAGCCGGTGTGCCCGGTGGAGGCCATCTTCTACGAGGACGACACTCCCGAGGAGTGGAAGGACTACTACAAGGCGAACGTCGAGTTCTTCGATGATCTCGGCTCGCCCGGCGGAGCGAGCAAGCTGGGGCTGATCGAGCGGGACCACCCGTTCGTCGCCGCGCTGCCGCCGCAGAACCAGTAAGAGCGGTCCGCGCCAGCGCCGCCTCGGTCCCGTACGGCCCGATCACCCAGTGATCGCCGTACGGGGCCGAGGCGTTCGCCGTCACCGGCTCGGACGGACCAGAAAGTGAGCCAGTACCCGTGTCCGCAGTCTCCGACCGCCTGCCCACCTTCCCCTGGGACAAGCTGACGCCCTACAAGGCCACGGCCGCCGCCCACCCGGACGGCCTCGTGGACCTGTCCGTCGGCACCCCGGTCGACCCGGTCCCCGAGCTGATCCAGAAGGCCCTGGTGGCCGCCGCGGACTCGCCGGGCTATCCGACCGTCTGGGGCACACCCGAGCTGCGCGACGCGATCACCGGCTGGGTCGAGCGCCGCCTGGGCGCCCGGGGGGTCACCCACCGCCACGTGCTGCCGATCGTCGGCTCCAAGGAGCTCGTCGCCTGGCTGCCGACCCAGCTCGGCCTGGGCCCCGGCGACCGCGTGGCCTTCCCGCGACTGGCCTACCCGACCTACGAGGTCGGCGCCCGGCTGGCCCGCGCCGCGTACGAGGCCTACGACGACCCGACCGCGCTGGACCCCGAGGGCCTGAGGCTCCTGTGGCTCAACTCGCCGTCGAACCCCACGGGCAAGGTGCTGTCCCGGGAGGAGCTGACCCGGACCGTCGCCTGGGCCCGTGAGCACGGCGTCCTGCTCGTCTCCGACGAGTGCTACCTGGAACTGGGCTGGGAGGCCGACCCGGTCTCCGTCCTGCACCCCGACGTCAACGGCGGCTCGTACGACGGCATCGTCGCCGTGCACTCCCTGTCCAAGCGCTCGAACCTGGCCGGGTACCGCGCCGCCTTCCTGGCGGGCGACCCGGCGGTCCTCGGCCCGCTGCTGGAGATCCGCAAGCACGGCGGCATGATGACGTCCGCGCCGACCCAGGCGGCGGTCGTCGCCGCCCTCGGCGACGACGAGCACGTACGCGTGCAGCGCGAGCGCTACGCCGCCCGCCGCACCCTGCTGCGCGAGGCGCTGCTCGGACACGGCTTCCGCATCGAGCACAGCGAGGCGAGCCTGTACCTGTGGGCGACGCGCGGCGAGTCCTGCTGGGACACCGTGGCCCACCTCGCGGAGCGGGGGATCCTGGTGGCCCCCGGAGACTTCTACGGCCCCGCGGGCGCGGAGTTCGTCCGCGTGGCGCTCACGGCGACGGACGAGAGGGTGGCGGCGGCCGTACGGCGGCTGTGACCGCCGCCCGCTCGGGCAGCGCGCCGAAGGGGTCCGGGGAGAGCTCCCCGGACCCCTTCGGCGTCAGGACACCGGCGTGTCAGCCGAGCGGCAGGCTCTTCACCGGCAGCGAGTCGGCCGACGGCACGCCGCCCTTGGTCAGGGACTCGGTCGGCAGGCCGCCCTTGGCCGAGCCGGCGGTGTCGCCGACGAGCTGCCCGGCCGTGCCGGCCGCGTCACCGGCCGCCTGCTGCGCCACGGGCGTGGTCTTCTTGACCGCCTTGCCGCCGGTCTTGCCCGCGGCCGGCACCGCCTTCTCGACGGTCCTGCCGCCGGTCTCGCCCGCGGACTCGGTGACGTTCTGCGCGGCACCGTCGACGGTGTGGGCGACGTTCGCCCCGTCCAGGGCGGTCAGGCCGCCGAGGCTGGGGGCTGCGGGCAGCTGGGGGGCCGCGCTGGCGGAGCCGGCCGCACCGACCCCGGCAGCCGCTCCCGCAGCGACGAGCAGCGCGGCACGGGCGATTCGGCGGGTCAGGGGGAGGGACATGGTGCTCCTTCGACGGGTGAGAACAGTGTGGTTCGTGAACGGTCCGATGAGGTCCGGGAGTTGATCGACTGGCTGTTGATCGCTCCGGCTCGGACGCAGTGACTACCGCTCGAAGCCCGCGAAGGTTGCGGCGACCCGACGTAAAGAGTTGGTAATGCGTCGCATTATCGGCTGCGGATAAAAACGGTCAAAGAGGCTCTCGCGGAAATACTCGCGGAAACCTTCCGGCCCTTTGTTCCCAAGGGATTTCGGGGTACGTGGGGTGAGCGTGCGAAAACCTGCCCACCCGAGCCCCGCGGCACCGGCCGGGCAACTCTCCGGAGTGAGTCCCCGCACCCCTGCCCGAGTCAGCGCATCGTGACGATGCGGACCGTCTCCGCAGCGCGCTCGGCGCCCGCCGTGCCCGTGGCCCCGGCCTCACGCCACGCACTGGCCGTGCTCCCCGCGACCCACTCGCGGCCCCCGTAGGCGACCCGCGCGATGTGCAGCTCGGAGGCGTTGGCCACCGCCCAGTGGGCCAGCTGCCAGCCCCGCTGGTCCTGACCCCGCCCGGCGGACGGCGTGCCCGGCGTCACCGGGAGGGTGACGGTGCGGCCGCCGTCCTCGGCGGAGCCGCTCGGGGAGGGCGCCGGCGTGGCCGGGGCGCCGGGGGAGGGCACGGTCGTGGCGGAGGTGCCCGGCGAGGGCGTCGAGGCGGCCGAGGGGGAGGCGTCCACCCGGGCGGCGGCCGGCGCCAGCACGTCCCGGCCGAAGTCGCGCACCAGCGCGGCCCGCACCCCGTCCGCGCCCGAGGCGCGCGTCGCGCCCGGGCGGCCCTCGCAGGTCAGGGTGGCCGCGGACTGCCCGGTCAGGGCCGCGGCGAGCAGAGACGCGTCCGGCTCGTGCTTGGCGTAGGCCTGCGGGAAGCCGCTGCGCTGCACCCGCTGCGCGGCGACGGTGAGCGGCAGCCGCGTGTACCCCGGCACCTTGACCAGGTGGTCGTAGAACTCGCCCGCCGAGTACGTCGGGTCCATGATCTCCCGCGGTGTGCCCCAGCCCTGCGAGGGCCGCTGCTGGAACAGGCCGAGGGAGTCGCGGTCGCCGTAGTCGATGTTGCGCAGGGCCGACTCCTGCAGGGCGGTCGCCAGCGCGATGGTGACGGCCCGCTCCGGCAGGCCGCGCGCGGTGCCCACGGCGGTGATCGTCGCCGCGTTGACGGCCTGCTCGGGCGTGAACTCGTACGAGGCCCCGTCGCCCTTGCCCGAGACGACCTTGCAGCCCGGCCCGCCCGAGCCCCCGGTGACGTACTGCACGACGAGGTAACCGGCGACCGCGAGCAGGGCCACGAGGCCGGACCCGAATCGGAACAGGCGGCCACGGCGCTGGGGAGATGACTGCTCTGGCACGCGGTACAAGGTACTGGAGAGTACGGAGTGACAGCAGCCCGGTGCGCACAGCGGCCGCACGACCTCGCGCGTTAGGGTCGACGGCATGGCCGACACCTCGCTTGACCTCACGCTGGACGCCGCGGAGCTCACCGCCCGGCTCGTCGACTTCCGCTCCGAGAGCGGCACCGAGAAGCCCCTCGCGGACGCCGTCGAGGCCGCCCTGCGCGCGCTGCCCCACCTGACGGTCGACCGGTACGGCAACAACGTCGTGGCCAGGACGAACCTGGGCCGCTCCGAACGGGTCGTCCTGGCCGGGCACATCGACACCGTCCCCATCGCGGACAACGTCCCCTCCCGGCTCGACGAGGACGGCGTCCTGTGGGGCTGCGGCACCTGCGACATGAAGTCCGGCGTGGCGGTACAGCTGCGCATCGCGGCCACCGTCCCGGCCCCCAACCGCGACCTGACCTTCGTCTTCTACGACAACGAGGAGGTCGCCGCCGAGCTCAACGGCCTCCGGCACGTCGCCGAGGCCCATCCCGAGTGGCTGGTGGGCGACTTCGCGGTCCTGCTGGAGCCGTCCGACGGCCAGGTCGAGGGCGGCTGCCAGGGCACCCTGCGGGTCGAGCTGAGGACCGCGGGCGAGCGGGCCCACTCGGCTCGTGGCTGGATGGGTTCCAACGCCATCCACGCCGTCGCCCCGATCCTCGCCCGCCTCGCCGCCTACGAGCCGCGCTGGCCGGTCATCGACGGCCTGGAGTACCGCGAGGGCCTGAACGCGGTCGGCATCGGCGGGGGAGTGGCCGGCAACGTCATCCCCGACGAGTGCGTCGTCACCGTCAACTTCCGCTACGCGCCGGACCGCACGCCCGACGAGGCCGTCGCGCACGTCCGGGAGGTCTTCGCGGACTGCGCGCTGAGCGGGTTCGAGGTCGTCGACCACAGCCCGGCCGCGATGCCCGGACTGTCCCACCCGGCGGCCAAGGCGTTCATCGAGGCGGTCGGCGGCACCCCGATGCCGAAGTACGGCTGGACCGACGTCTCCCGCTTCTCGGCGCTGGGCGTCCCGGCGGTCAACTACGGCCCCGGCGACCCCACCTTGGCCCACAAGCGGGACGAGCGGGTGGAGGTCGCCAAGATCCTGGCCGGTGAGGAGCGCCTGCGGAACTGGCTCACCGCCTGACACCCCGGTCACGCCCGCCGTGTTTACGCCGCTCCATCGCGGACATGCTCACGTCCCTCGTTCGTAACCCGCGTAGATCTACGCTGAGGTGGAAAGACAGGCACGACGGAGGGAGCGCACATGGCGACCGGCAACCCCGAGGGGAAGAAGCAGCCGCCGGAGGAACAGCGCCTCGGCCCGGTCCTCCGCAGGCGGGATCAGGTCCAGCCCGCGACGACCGACCAGCGGCTGCTCGACGAGCGCGCCCCCTCCGACTGGGTGCACACCGATCCCTGGCGGGTGCTGCGCATCCAGTCGGAGTTCATCGAGGGCTTCGGCACCCTGGCCGAACTGCCGCCCGCCATCAGCGTCTTCGGTTCGGCCCGGACCCCGGCCGACTCCCCGGAGTACGAGGCCGGCGTCCGGCTCGGCCGGGGCCTGGTGGAGGCGGGCTTCGCGGTCATCACGGGCGGCGGGCCGGGTGCCATGGAGGCCGCGAACAAGGGGGCCTGCGAGGCCAAGGGCGTCTCGGTCGGCCTCGGCATCGAGCTGCCGTTCGAGCAGGGACTGAACCCGTACGTCGACATCGGCCTCAACTTCCGCTACTTCTTCGTCCGGAAGATGATGTTCGTCAAGTACGCGCAGGGCTTCGTGGTCCTGCCCGGCGGGCTCGGCACCCTCGACGAGCTCTTCGAGGCCCTCACCCTGGTCCAGACCCAGAAGGTCACCCGCTTCCCCATCGTCCTCTTCGGCACCGACTACTGGGGCGGCCTGCTGGACTGGCTGCGCGACACGGTGATCGCCCAGGGCAAGGCGGCCGACCGGGACCTGCTGCTGTTCCACGTGACGGACGACGTGGACGAGGCGGTGGCCCTGGTGTCGAAGGAGGCGGGCAGGTAGGGCGAGCCGGGCTCTCGCCCGACCGGTCCGGGTGGTGGACCGGCGGAGCTCTGGGGTCCAGGGGGCGGAACTCCCTGGACCCGGGCTAGGCCAGGCCCCGCCGGGCGACGGCAGGGCCCCGATGCCCGGCGATCGCCGACACCATGTCCAGCACCTGCCGGGTCTCCGCGACCTCGTGCACCCGGTACACCTGCGCACCCAGCCACGCGGACACGGCCGTGGTCGCCAGCGTCCCCACCACCCGCTCCTTCACCGGCCGGTCCAGCGTCTCCCCGACGAAGTCCTTGTTGGACAGCGACACCAGCACCGGCCACCCCGTGGCGACCATCTCGTCCAGCCGCCGCGTCGCCTCCAGGCTGTGCCGCGTGTTCTTCCCGAAGTCGTGCCCGGGATCGATCATCACCGACTCCCGCGGCACGCCCAGCGACACAGCCCGCTCCGCCAGTGCGACCGTGACCTCGAGGATGTCGGCCATGACGTCGCCGTACTCGACCCGGTGCGGGCGGGTGCGCGGCTCGGCGCCCCCGGCGTGCGTGCACACCAGACCCACCCGGTACTCGGCGGCGACCTGGGCGAGGGCCGGATCGACACCGCCCCACGCGTCGTTGAGCACGTCCGCCCCGGCCTCGCACACCGCCCGGCCGACCTCGGCCCGCCAGGTGTCCACGCTGATGACCACGTCCGGGAACCGGCGCCGGACCTCCGCCACGAACCCGACCGTGCGCCGGGCCTCCTCCTCGGCCGTGACCTCCTCGCCCGGCCCGGCCTTGACCCCGCCGATGTCGATGATCGCGGCGCCCTCCGCCACGGCCTGCTCCACGCGCGCGAGGGCCGGCTCGTCGCGGAAGGTGGCTCCCTGGTCGTAGAAGGAGTCCGGGGTCCGGTTGACGATCGCCATGATCACCGGCTCGTGGGGTCCGAATTCCCGCCTGCCCAGCCTGAGCATCCCCTGTGACCTTTCCTGGTAGGTGCCCCTCTTCCGCCGCCTGCGACCCTAACCGTCACCCGCGCATGGCACGATCGGACCCTGACACCGTCCGTCCGAGAAGACTCAAGTTCCATGCGACCGTGGGGGCCCGCGATGGTTATGTTCCTTTTCCTGGTCGTCGCGCTCGCCGTCGTGGTCGCCGCCGTGACCCTCGCCGTGGTGGGCGGCGGCGAGAACGGCCCGCTGCCGGAGGCGACCCCCGAGCGGCTGCGCGACCCGCTGCCCCCGGACCGCCCGGTCGAACGCGCCGACGTGGAGCGCCTGCGCTTCCCGCTGGCCGCCCGCGGCTACCGGATGGCCGACGTGGACGACGCCCTGAGCCGTCTGGGCGCGGAGCTGGCCGAGCGCGACGCCCGCATCGCGGATCTGGAGTCGGCCCTGGCGGGTGCCCGCTCGGCCGCGGCCCACGGCCCGGTGCACGGCACCGGCGGCCACCACGTCCCGCTGGACAAGCCCGCCCCCGGTCAGGAGGACCGCTCGTGAGCACGGGTGCCGCGCTCGCCGGCCCGGACGGCGCGCTGCGCTGCCCCTGGGCCCTGTCCGCCCCGGAGTACATCGCCTACCACGACGAGGAGTGGGGCCGCCCCGTCCACGGCGACGACGCGCTCTTCGAGCGGCTGTGCCTGGAGGCGTTCCAGTCCGGCCTGTCGTGGATCACGATCCTGCGCCGCCGTCCCGGCTTCCGCGCCGCCTTCGCCGGTTTCGAGATCGCCTCGGTGGCCGCCTTCACGGACGAGGACCGCGAGCGCCTGATGGCGGACGCCGGCATCATCCGCAACCGCGCGAAGATCGACGCGACGATGGCCAACGCCCGCGTCCTCGCCGAGTGGTCCCCCGGCGAGCTGGACGAGCTGATCTGGTCCCACGCCCCCGACCCGGCCGCCCGCCCCGCCCCCAGGGCCCTGTCCGACGTCCCGCCGGTCACCCCCGAGTCGACGGCCCTGTCCAAGGCGCTGAAGAAGCGGGGCCTGCGCTTCGTCGGCCCGACGACGGCGTACGCCCTGATGCAGGCGTGCGGCCTGGTGGACGATCACCTGGAGCTGTGCGTCGCCAGAAGCGCCCCGTAGGGGCGCGGGGACTGCGCGGCCAGCCCCACGCGCCCGCGGCCCTCGACGGCGCTACCGCCCCGGAATCACCGGCCCAGGTACTTCGGCTTCTCCTTGTCGACGAAGGCCTGGACGGCGATCGCGTGGTCCTCGGAGGAGCCCGCCCGGGTCTGCAGCTCGTCCTCCTTCTCCAGCGTCTCCTCCAGCGAGTGCGTCAGCCCGTAGGCCACCGACTCCTTCAGCGCCGCGTACGCCACCGTCGGCCCCTCGGCCAGCGCCCGCGCCACCTTCTCGGCCTCCGCGCGCAGCTCCCCGGCCGGCACCAGCCGGTTGACCACACCCAGTTCGTACGCCTCCTGCGCGCTGATGCTGCGCGGGAAGAGCAGCAGGTCGGCGGCGCGGCCGGGGCCGATCACCCGCGGCAGCGTCCAGGAGATGCCCGAGTCGGCCGTCAGCGCCACCCCCGCGAACGAGGTGTTGAACGAGGCCGTGTCCGCCACGATCCGGTAGTCCGCCGCGAGGGCGAAGCCGAAGCCCGCCCCGGCCGCCACCCCGTTCACCGCGGCGACGACCGGCTTCCTCGCCCCGGCCAGGGCCCGCACGATGGGGTTGTAGTGCTCCCGGACCGTGCTCATGGTCTGCCCCGACCCGCTCTCCCGGTCCTGGACCAGCAGACCGATGTGCTCCTTCAGGTCCTGGCCCACGCAGAACGCCCGGTCACCGGCGGCGGTCAGCAGCACCGCCCGCACGGAGGCGTCACCCGCCGCGGACTCGACCGCCTCCCGCAGGGCCACCTTGGCCGCCACGTTCAGCGCGTTCATCGCCTCCGGGCGGTTGAGCGTGATCGTCGCGAGCCCGTCGCTCACCTCGTAGAGCACGGCGTCGGCCATGGCGTATCCCCTCCGTGTCGCGGATCGGGGACGTACCGGCCGGTACGTCCCGGGTCTGCAGGACAGCATGACGGAGATCACCGGCGGAAGACCGGACCGGACGTGTGACCTGCGTCAAAGAATTCTCGTCCGGATCCGTTCGCCTGATGCGCGTGTGGTGGCGGAGTATCGCAGCCTCACCGCCGAATTGAGTGGTTTTGCTCGCGTGCGTTGCCCAAGCGATGCCTACCGATGTTGGTCATCGGGTCCTGGGATGCGGGATAATGGCTGGGAAGCAATGTGTTCGATGCCGGTGTCGCGTGTCCTGCCACAAGGGCCGCACGTGTGCCCTTCTCAGGGCGTCGGCTTTGACGATGAGCTGGGTTTCAGGAAGGGGAACGAGCATGGCGGCCATGAAGCCGCGGACGGGTGATGGCCCGCTCGAGGTGACCAAGGAGGGGCGGGGCATCGTCATGCGCGTTCCGCTCGAAGGCGGCGGTCGGCTCGTCGTCGAGCTGACCCCGGACGAGGCCGACGCGCTGGGCGACGCCCTCAAGAAGGTCGTCGGCTGACGCGCAAGCGACCATACCCTTTCAACCGCCCCGGCCTCACCTGAGGTGCCGGGGCGGTTGTCTTCCCGCTCCGGCGCCGCCCGTCAGGGCGGCCGCGGTGATCCGCTAGCGCTTCACCGCGCACAGCAGGCCGTCGCCCACCGGCAGCAGCGACGGCACCAGCTCCTGGCTCTCGCGCACCGCGCGCAGCAGCTCCCGCAGCCGCAGCACCTCGGTGGGCTGCGGGCCGGAGTCCACGGTCCGTCCGTTGGCGAACGCGCCTTCGAAGACGACCAGTCCGCCGGTGCGCAGGAGCCGCAACGATTCAGCGAGGTAGTCCATGACCTCGAGGCGGTCGCCGTCGCAGAAGACCAGGTCGTAGCCGGCGTCCGCGAGGCGCGGAAGCACGTCCAGGGCGCGGCCCGGGATGAAGCGCGCCCGGTTGCTGGCGAAGCCGCAGGCGCGGAACGCCTGGCGGGCGAACTGCTGGTGCTCCGGCTCCGGATCGACGGTCGTCAGCACGCCGTCCGGCCGCATACCGTGCAGGAGGTGGATCCCGGAGACCCCGCAGCCGGTCCCGATCTCCGCGACGGCCTTGGCGTCGACGGAGGCGGCCAGCAAGCGCAGCGCGGCGCCCGTGCCGGGCGTCACCGAGCGCAGCCCTGCCTCACGGGCCCGGTCCCGGGCCCACAGCAGCGCTTCGTCCTCGGCGACATAGGCGTCGGCGAACGCCCAGCTCGTCTGCCGGTTGCCGGTAATGACCCTCTCCTGTCCCCGTGAATGCCTGGGCGTGACTGTATCCGTTGGGTGCGGGAACCCGCAGATGGGACCGGTCGTTTAAGGGGATGAGCGACAGGCGTGGGCCGTGACGGGGGGCGGACGGTGGAACAGGACGGCGAGCAAGTCCCGACGCAGCAGTACGAGGCGTATCGACCCACATCAATTTCTCGTAAAACCGCTTATCCGGTCCTAACGGGCGAGGTGGCTATGGTAGGGGCTCCACTGGACACCACCAGAGCTGACAGGGGAGGTGCGGCTGCGTCTGTTGATCGCGCAGGGGTGCTCAGGCGCTTCCTCGGATCGGCGGGCAGGCCGACATCTGTGAACGACACCGTTGCTGACCAGAGCCACGCCGGCTTCACCCAGACCGCGACCTTCACCAGCGACGCGGACGGGCAGGCGTGGACTCCGCCCACCTGGGAGGAGATCGTCAGCACGCACAGCGGCCGGGTCTACCGGCTCGCCTACCGTCTGACCGGTAACCAGCACGACGCGGAGGACCTCACGCAGGAGGTCTTCGTCCGCGTCTTCCGCTCCCTGTCGACCTACACGCCCGGCACCTTCGAGGGCTGGCTGCACCGCATCACCACCAACCTGTTCCTGGACATGGTCCGTCGCAAGCAGCGCATCCGCTTCGACGCGCTCGGCGACGACGCGGCCGAGCGGCTGGCCAGCAAGGAGCCCACGCCCCAGCAGGTCTTCAACGACGCGCACTTCGACGCGGACGTCCAGCAGGCGCTCGACACCCTGGCCCCCGAGTTCCGCGCCGCGGTCGTCCTGTGCGACATCGAAGGGCTGTCGTACGAGGAGATCGCCGCGACCCTCGGGGTGAAGCTCGGCACCGTCCGTTCGCGCATCCACCGCGGCCGCTCCCAGCTGCGCAAGGCCCTCGCGCACCGCTCGCCGGAGGCGCGCGCCGAGCGCCGCTCCTTCGGGCCCCGTGTCCCCGCCCTGGGAGGAGGGGGCGCGAGCGCGTGAGCGGAACACGACCGGAGGCTTCCGAGGGACGCCTCGCAGAGCAGCACCTGGGAGACCGACTCTCCGCCCTGGTGGACGGTGAGCTCGGTCATGACGCGCGCGAGCGCGTACTGGCGCACGTGGCCACCTGCCCGAAGTGCAAGGCGGAGGTGGACGCCCAGCGCCGGCTGAAGAACGTCTTCGCGGAGGCGGCACCCCCGCCTCCCTCCGAGAGCTTCCTGGCCCGCCTGCAGGGACTACCCGCGGGTGGCGGCCCGGACGGTGAGACCACACCGCCGGGCGGGGGAGGGCTGCCCGATGTGTCCGGACGGTTCGCGTCGTCCGGTGTCTTCGGCATGAAGCGCGGCGGCTTCGACCTCGGCTACGCCCCGTCCCGGGAGCACGTGCCCGCCCTGCCGTCCGACCAGCGCGGCCTCCCCTCGGGAAGCCGGGGCTTCCGGATCCACGACGTGCACCGGCCCGACACGGACCGGTCCTCCTCGCGGCTGCGGTTCGCCTTCGTGGCGGCCGGCGCGGTGTCCCTGGCCGCGATCGCGCTCGGCGGTGTCAACGCGGGCACCCCGGTCGACAGCGAGGCCCGCGGCGGCTCCGGCACGGGGAGCAACGTGACGCCGATGCGCACGCAGGGCACGGGCGCCGCGACCGCCCCCGATGCCCAGCGGCGCCGCGCCGCCGTCCCGCTGCTCACGCAGAACGTGCTGGGTCACTCCCCGGTCGCCCCGACCGCGGTGGCCGCACCCCTGCTGCCCGGTGTGCCTTCGCCCTCCGCCCCCCACCAGGCCGTGCACGCGCTGGCCGCCCCGGTCATGGCCGGTGCCGCGGTCGTGTCGCCGCTGATACGCCCGCTGGAGGCGGCCACACCGGCCGCGCTGACCTCGTGGTCCGCGGTCCCCGAGATCACGGCGCCGCTGCTCGCGGTACCTCTGACCGGTCCCGGCGCCACCCCTTCCCCGGCGCCCTCGTCCCGCACGGCACGCTGACCGGTCCCTGCGCCGTGGGCGGGGACCTGATTGAATCCGGGGGGTGCCGCCCGCGGCCCAGACAGGGGCCGGGCGCCGATTCGACGAACTGCGGCCACCGGGACGGGCCGTGCCGCGGCTGTGGGGAGAGCATGGACGAGGGGAAGCCCACGAAGGCGAAGTGGTGGGGCAGGCCACGGGCGCAGGAACCCGCAGGTGAGCCGCAGGACGCAATCCCAGGGCAGGCGACGGACCAGAGCGGCACCGGCCGGCCACCGCAGCCGGCCCCGACGGACGCCGCCGACCGGACGCCCACCGACCCCGACGGGGACTTCGAACTCGCCCGGCCCGCGGCCCGGCCCGCCGGCGACGACGAGCACGGACCGAACAACGAGAACAACCCCCACGACCGGGGCGACCAGGGCGACCAGGGCGACGGCGACTACGAGCTGCGGAGCCCCGAGGCCCCCGTCGTGGCACCGCGTGCGTCGGCCGACGACAGGGCCGAGGAGCCGGACACGTCGGCCGCCGCCGACGAGGACGGCGACGCCCCGCACGGCGATCCCGGCCCAGCCGCGCCGACCGTACCCGCGCCCTCGGTCTCCGGGCCCGCTGTGAGCGGTTCTCAGCCCCTGCACGACCCCGACCCTTACAGCACCCCGCCCTACGGCCACCCGGGGCCCTGGGCGCCCGCCCCGCCCGTGCAGCACCCCACGGCGGCCCCGGCCACGGCGGCCCCGACGCACCCGGCCACGGCGGCCCCGGCGCACTCGGCTGCGGCGGCCCCGGCGCACTCGGCTGCGGCGGCCCCGGCGCACTCGGCTGCGGCGGCCCCGGCGCACTCGGCTGCGGCGGCCCCGGCGCACTCGGCCGCGGCGGCCCCGGCGCACCCGGCCGCGGCGGCCCACCCGGCCACGGCGGCCCCGGCGCACTCGGCCGCGGCGGCCCCGGCGCACCCGGCCGCCACGGCGGGCCCGGCGCACCCGGCCGCGGCGGCCCCGGCGCACCCGGCCGCGGCGGCCCCGGCGCACCCGGCCGCGGCGGCCCCGGCGCACCCGGCCCCGGCCGCCCCGGCCCACCCGGCCGCCCCGGCCCACCCGGCTGCGGCGGCCCCCGTGGCGGCGTCCCACGGTGTGCCAGCGGTGACGGCGCCCGGGTCCACGTCCCCGGCCGTCGACCCGCTGCCCGCGCAGGCCCCGCCCACCCCTACCCCGCCCGCCGTCGCGCCGGTGCCCGCCCAGGCGCCGCCTCCCGGCGGCCCCGCGCCCGCTGCGCCGCCGGCCTCGCCCGGCGCCCAGGGCCCGGCCGCGCCGACCGCTCCCGACCCCTGGGGGCGCTACGACCCCTGGGCGGCCCCCGGCGGCAGTCACGGCCCGCTCCAGCAGACCGGCGCCGCCGTGCCGAGCACGGGGCAGCGGCGCAGGAAAGGCCGGAGATCGCTGCTCGTCGCCGGTCTGGTGATCGCGCTGGTGTCCGGCGGCATCGGGGGCGCCGTGGGGACGTACCTGGAACGCAACGGCGGCGTCGGCGCCGTCGAGTTGCCGCAGGCCGGCAAGGAGCCCGCCGGGCGGGGCGCCGGCACGGTCGCCGGGATCGCCGGCCGGGCGCTGCCCAGCGTGGTCACCCTGCATGTGAGCGGCTCCGGCGAGCAGGGCACGGGCACCGGGTTCGTGCTCGACACCCGCGGCCACATCCTCACCAACAACCACGTCGTCCAGCCCGCCGGATCGGGCGGGGACATCACCGTCACCTTCGACGGCGGACAGACCGCCCGGGCCGAGGTGATCGGCCGGGACAGCGGCTACGACCTCGCCGTCGTGAAGGTGAAGGGCGTGCGCGGCCTCACCCCCCTGCCCCTCGGCAACTCGGACAACGTGCGGGTCGGCGACCCGGTCGTGGCCATCGGCGCGCCCTTCGACCTGGCCGGCACGGTCACCTCCGGCATCATCAGCGCCAAGCAGCGGCCCATCACCGCCGGCGGCGAGAAGGGCGACGGCAGCGACGTGTCGTACGTCGACGCGCTGCAGACCGACGCGCCCATCAACCCCGGCAACTCCGGCGGGCCCCTCCTCGACGCCAAGGCCCGGGTCATCGGCATCAACTCGGCCATCCGCTCGGCGGAGAGCGGCTCCGGCCCGGACAGCAGCGGGCAGGCCGGCTCGATAGGCCTGGGCTTCGCCATACCGATCAACCAGGGCAAGCGCGTCGCCGAGGAACTGATCAACACCGGCAAGGCGACCCACCCGGTCATCGGCATCACCCTCGACATGGACTACTCGGGCGACGGCGCCCGGGTCGCCACCGAGGGCGGCGAGGGCGGGCCGCCCGTCACCAGGGGCGGCCCCGGCGCCGAGGCCGGCATCAAGGCGGGGGACGTCATCACCGAGGTCGACGGCCTGCGGGTCCACTCCGGGGAGGAACTGATCGTGAAGACCCGGGCGCACCGCCCGGGCGACCGGCTGGAACTCACCGTGGAGCGGGGCGGCAAGGAGCGGACGGTCTCCCTGGTCCTCGGATCGTCCGGCGGCTGAGGGATGACGTGCCGGATGCGCGCAGCCGACCCGGCGGCCCCCGGGAGGGGCCGGTGAGGCGAACCATCGGGGAAGCGCTCCCACCGCGCACACCCGGAGATCCCGGGACGGTACCGGTCGGACGGGATGGGCGGGTACCGTGGATCCGGCCCGGACCACGGCAGGACCGCACCGACCACGAGGGCCGAGGACCGAGGACATCGCTAGGAGCTTCAGGTGTTCAATGACATAGGACCACTCGAGCTGGTGACGCTCATCGTCCTTGCCGTGCTCGTCTTCGGTCCGGACAAGCTCCCCAAGGTCATCCAGGACGTGACGCGCACGATCCGGAAGATCCGTGAGTTCTCGGAGAGCGCCAAGAACGACATCCGGGAGGAACTGGGCCCGGAGTTCAAGGACTTCGAGTTCGAGGACCTCAATCCCAAGACGTTCCTCCGCAAGCAGCTGGACAACGAGGACCTCGGGCTCAAGGAGATCCGCAACGGCTTCGACCTGAAGAAGGAGATGGCCGAGGTCACCGACGCCGTCCACAGCCGTGAGTCCGACGCGTCCTCGTCCGGCTCGTCCGGCGGCCGGATCGACATGACGAAGAAGCCCGAGACACCGGGCCGGGACGACCGTCCGCCCTTCGACGCGGACGCCACCTGAGCGAGTGACCGGCCGGGAGGCGCGCACCCGGCGCGAGTGACGCGTCTCATACTCCGGTCGGGGCGAGTACGGCCTGATCCGGGCGCCCGTGCGGCTCACGCGCCGGGCGCTTTCCCTGCTGCTCGCGGCGGTGTGGCTATGCTGCCCAGTTGACGGGTGGCCGCACACGGACCAGCGGCGCCACCCGAGGGGGGCGGGCCCACCGGCCCGACGAGAGCGAGGAGGCGTCCGGGCACATGGAGACGACGAGTCGGGCAGTCGCGCAGGCGCCGGCCGCGGAGGGCGGACAACAGGCCCCCTTCGCACGGCGCACGGTCGACGGCTACCTGCGTGCGCCCTTCCCGTGGTACGGCCTCGACGAGGCCTTCACGGGACCGCGCTGGCTGATGCAGGTCGGAACCACGGCCGACGGAGCCGTGGAGCACGGATCGATCGGACACGGTGACGAGCCCACGGTGCGCAACGAGCACGCCGCCGGGGGCGATCAGGAGTCCAAGGAGAAGTTCGCGGTCGTGGTGACCGTGGCGGCCAATCCCCAGCGTCGCACGGCCGACGGCACGGGCATGCTCGAGGCCACGTCGGTGTCGTCCGCGGCCTGGCTCGCGGGTGTGGGCCTGCTGTCCTTCACCTGGCCCGGGCAGATGGACCACGCCCTGCGGGACGACTGGCTTGAGCAGCAGACCGAGACGGCGTGGGTGCTGGCCGACGACCTCGACGGGTCCGACTGGTCGACGCTGTCGCTGCCCGTCGACGGGGTGCCGACGGCGTTCCACTACCGCGAGTCGGAGTTCGGCTGGGTACTCGCCGGGTCCACCGCGGCCGGGGTGCACGTCGGGGCGTACGGCAGGGGCATGAGCGCGTACGGGCTCGGCTTCGCCGTGGTGAAGGACATCGCCGCGTACGCGTGAGTTCGCGCACGAGCGAGCTGGGGGCGCCGGGTTTTCGGCGCCCCCTCGCCGTAGGACTGCTGTCAGCGGGCGACCGCGGGTGCCTCGTGGCTCGTCGCGCGGTTCCCCGCGCCCCCGAGGCGGTTCAGAACTTGTTCCGCGGAGTGATACCGAGCGACAGGCCCGACAGGCCTCGCTGGCGGCCGCCCAGCTTGCCCGCGATCGCGCGCAGGGCCGAGCCCGCCGGGGAGTCCGGGTCCGTCAGCACGACCGGCTTGCCCTCGTCGCCGCCCTCGCGCAGACGCACGTCGATCGGGATGCTGCCGAGGACCGGGACGGTCGCGCCGGTCGTACGCGTCAGGCCGTCGGCCACCATCTGGCCGCCGCCCGTGCCGAACACGTCGACCATCTCGTCGCAGTGCGGGCAGGGCAGCCCCGACATGTTCTCGACCACGCCGACGATCTTCTGGTGGGTCTGCACGGCGATGGAACCCGCGCGCTCGGCGACCTCGGCGGCGGCCTGCTGCGGGGTCGTCACGACGAGGATCTCGGCGTTCGGGACCAGCTGGGCCACGGAGATCGCGATGTCACCGGTGCCGGGCGGCAGGTCCAGCAGCAGGACGTCCAGGTCGCCCCAGTACACGTCCGCGAGGAACTGCTGGAGGGCGCGGTGCAGCATCGGGCCGCGCCAGACGACCGGGGCGTTGCCCGGGGTGAACATGCCGATGGAGATGACCTTCACGCCGTGCGCGGACGGCGGCATGATCATGTTCTCGACCTGGGTCGGACTGCCGTCCGCGCCCAGCATGCGCGGCACGGAGTGGCCGTAGATGTCGGCGTCCACGACACCGACCTTCAGGCCGTCGGCGGCCATCGCCGTCGCCAGGTTGACCGTCACCGAGGACTTGCCGACGCCGCCCTTGCCGGAGGCGACCGCGTAGACGCGGGTGAGGCTGCCCGGCTTGGCGAAGGGGACCTCGCGCTCGGTCTGGCCGCCGCGCAGGGCGGACGCCAGCTCCTTGCGCTGCTCGTCGCTCATCACGTCGAGCGTGACGTCGACGCGGGTGACGCCCTCGACCGCGGAGACCGCGTCGGTCACGCGCTGCGTGATCGTGTCCCGCATCGGGCAGCCCGAGACCGTGAGGTACACGGTGACCGCGACCGCCCCGTCCGCGCCGATCTCGACCGACTTGACCATCCCGAGCTCGGTGATGGGCTTGTGGATCTCGGGGTCGTTCACCGTCGCCAGTGCCTCGCGCACCGCGTCTTCCATAGCCATAGGGTCGATGGTACGGCGCTGTACCGGTGCGTAGGAAAGCGTCTCAGCGGTCGTCTGCGTCACGTCCCCGTGACCGTTCCGCCGGGAATACGACGGGGTCGCGACGGTGGCCGTTCTGCCGCTCCTCCAGCTCCTTGACCATGTCCTGCAGCTCGGAGCGGATCCAGTCGCGGGTGGCGACCTCGCCGAGGCCGATGCGCAGGGCGGCGATCTCCCGCGTCAGGTACTCGGTGTCGGCGATGGACCGCTCGTTCTGCTTGCGGTCCTGCTCCAGGTTGACCCGGTCGCGGTCGTCCTGCCGGTTCTGCGCGAGCAGGATCAGCGGGGCGGCGTAGGAGGCCTGGAGGGAGAGCATCAGCGTCAGGAAGATGAACGGGTACTCGTCGAAGCGCAGCTGACCCGGCGCGAAGACGTTCCACACCACCCACAGGATGATGACGACCGTCATCCAGACGATGAACCGCCCGGTGCCCAGGAAGCGCGCGATCCGCTCCGACAGCCGTCCGAAGGCCTCCGGGTCGTACTCGGGCAGGAAGCGGCGCCTGCGGGGCAGCGGCTGGTCCAGGCGGGTGCGCGGCCGGGAGGCGGCGGTGGCGCCCGCGGGGGTGCGGTCGCGTGCGGTGTCGCGCTCAGGAGCCATCGGTCGCCACCTCCTCGTCCAGGTGGAACTCCTGCTCCCGCCAGTCGTCCGGGAGCATGTGGTCGAGCACGTCGTCCACGGTCACCGCGCCCAGCAGCGACCCCGCCTCGTCCACGACGGGGGCGGCGACCATGTCGTACGTGGCGAAGAACCCGGCGATGGCGGGCAGGCCCGCCTGCGGGTCGAGCGGCTGCAGGTCGGTGTCCACGATGGAACTGACCAGGGACGGCGGTGGCTCGCGCAGCAGGCGCTGGAAGTGGACCGTGCCCAGGTACTTGCCGGTCGGGGTCTCGTCCGGCGGCCGGCACACGTAGATCTGGGCGGCCAGCGCGGGGGACAGGTCGGGGTTGCGGACGCGGGCGAGGGCGTCCGCGACGGTGGCGTCGGGGCGGAGCACGATCGGCTCGGTGGTCATCAGACCGCCCGCCGTCCGGTCCTCGTACGACATCAGCCGCCGCATGTCGGCCGCGTCGCCCGGCTGCATCAGACTCAGCAGCCGCTCCTGCTCGTCCGGCGGCAGCTCGCCCAGCAGGTCGGCCGCGTCGTCCGGGTCCATGGCCTCCAGGACGTCGGCGGCCCGCTCCTCCTTCAGCTTGCCGAGGATCTCGATCTGGTCGTCCTCCGGCAGCTCCTCCAGCACGTCGGCGAGCCGGTCGTCGTCGAGGGCGGCGGCCACCTCGGCGCGGCGCTTGGAGGAGAGGTGGTGCAGCACGTTGGCCAGGTCGGCGGGGCGCAGCTGCTCCAGCGTCGCCAGCAGGCTCTCCGCGCCCTGCCCCTGCTCCTCCAGCGAGAAGCCGGAGACGGCCGACCACTCCACGGTCAGCGCCTCGCCCTTGGCCCGCCGGAAGGCCCCGCCCGGCTTGCCCTTGCGGACGAAGACCCGGTCGATCTCCCAGTCCCGGCGGGCCGGCAGCTGGTGCACGGACAGGTCGAGGACGGTGACCTCCTCACCCGTCTCGGTCAGCGTCACGCGCCGGTCCAGCAGCTCGCCGAACACCAGCCGCTCGGTGGGCCGCTGCTCGAAGCGCCGGACGTTGAGCACACCGGTGGTGATCACCTGGCCGGACTGGATGGCGGTCACCCGGGTCATCGGCAGGAAGATGCGGCGGCGGGTGGCGAGTTCGACGACCAGGCCGAGCAGTCTCGGCGGCCGCTGGCCCACCCGCAGCATGACGACCAGATCGCGCACCCGTCCCACCTGGTCACCGGCGGGATCGAACACGGCGATGCCGGAGAGGTGCGATACGAAGATCCGGGGGGCGCCCGCTGCCATGGCCGCGGCTCCTTTTCGTGCGGGGTGGTTCGTGGTGCCTGTGTGTGGGGCTGTGCTGGTGCCTGTCTCTTCCGAATTGCCCGCTCGGGTGGGCTTCAGGCTAGCCCGTCCCGATCGGGGTTGCGTCGGCGGACGGTCCGGACGGACCGGCTCCGACCTGCCCGCACGTCCCCGGTACCCTGCGGTACGCCGTTCAGGTCTCCCGTCAGAGAGGCAGCCCCACCTGTGACTCCGATTCGCCACGGCCGCCACCGCAGTGCCGCACTCGCGAGCGCCACGTGCGCGCTGCTCGTGACGGGGACGGTGCTCACCGGCTGCGCGGAGGACCCCAACGAGGGCACCAACGGCGTGGGCCGGCTCCCGGCGGCGAAGATCCAGGCCAAGACCCGCGCGGCGGCCGAGTCCGCCGGGACGGTCCGGGTGCACGGCAACGTCGTCAGCGGCGGCCGGACGTACGTGCTCGACATGCGGCTGAAGGACGACGGCGGCACCGGGTCGGTGACCACCAAGGGGGCGACCTTCAAGCTGCTGCGCGTCGGCGAGCAGCTCTTCGTGATGGCGGACGCGGAGTTCTGGAGTCACGGCAGCGGCCAGGGCAAGGGGGGTACGTCGGACGCGGCGGCGGCCTCCAAGCTGGGCGGGAAGTTCGTGAAGGTGCCGCAGGGCGACCCTTCGTACAAGAAGTTCACGGGGTTCACGGACAAGGGGGGTCTCCTCGACGGTCTGCTGACCCTGCACGGCACGCTCGCCACGGACGGCCACGACGAGGAGTCGGGCGTGCGCACCATCCGGGTCACCGGCGACAAGGGCTCGGGCGGCACCCTGGAGGTCTCCCTGGAGGGCAGGCCCTACCCGCTGCGCCTGGAGCGGGCCGGCGGCGCGGGCACGCTGACGTTCTCCGCCTGGGGGCAGGACTTCGCGCTGGAGGAGCCGGACAAGAGCGAGACGGTGGACTACGGCAAGCAGCTGCCGGCCTCGTAGGCCGTCAGGCCCGTTTGCGCTTCTTCTTCAGCAGCAGACGGGGCAGGCCCGCCGGCACCGGGCGGCGCGTGGTGGCCGGGGAGGGCAGGGGCGGCTCGGACAGGGAGCCGTCGGGCAGCGGTTCCGTCGCGCCGGTCGGCTCCAGCCGCAGCACCCGGCACTCGCGGGCCCAGCGCCCGGTCATGGCCTCGCCGTCGGGCGCGTTCAGCCGCTTGCCCTTCAGCTCGGCGACGGCGGCCTCCCACGCCTCGGTGTCCGGCCGGAGCTGGACGATCCGGGCGGTCCAGGAGACCAGCCGGCCCCCCTTGTCCTTGCTGCGGACCGTCACCCGGGCCTCGGCCCCGTCGGCCAGTCCGGGCAGCGGCTGCTCGCCGGGGCCGTCGCCGACCAGGCAGGCGGCGCCCTCGTGCCACACGTGCCACAGGGCGCGCGCCGGGCCGTCCGGGCCCTGGACCCAGACGAGGCCGGACTTCTTGGTGGCCTCCTCGACGAGGGCCTGGCCGAGCAGCTCGCTTGTCATGGGCACCAGCCTATCCAGGCCGCTCACAGCCAGCCGTTGCGCTTCAGGGTGCGGTGGATGCCGAGGCAGACCACCACCGTGAAGCCCAGGATGACCGGGTAGCCGTAGCGCCAGTGCAGCTCCGGCATGTGGTCGAAGTTCATGCCGTACACCCCGCACACCATGGTCGGTACGGCGATGATCGCGGCCCAGGAGGTGATCTTGCGCATGTCCTCGTTCTGCGCGACGGACGCCTGCGCCAGGTTGGCCTGGAGGATGGAGTTGAGCAGCTCGTCGAAGCCGAGGACCTGCTCCTGGACGCGGGCCAGGTGGTCGGCGACGTCCCGGAAGTACTTCTGGATGTCCGGGTCGATCAGCCGCATCGGCCGCTCACTGAGCAGTTGCATGGGCCGCAGCAGCGGGGACACGGCCCGCTTGAACTCCAGCACCTCGCGCTTGAGTTGGTAGATCCGGCCGGCGTCCGACCCGCGCGGCGTGCCCTTGCGCCCGGGGGAGAACACGTCGGTCTCGACCTCGTCGATGTCGTCCTGCACGGCGTCGGCGACGGCGATGTATCCGTCGACGACGTGGTCGGCGATGGCGTGCAGCACGGCCGAGGGGCCCTTGGCCAGCAGTTCGGGGTCGTCCTGGAGGCGGTGGCGCAGCGCCCGCAGGGAGCCCTGGCCGCCGTGCCGGACGGTGATGAAGAAGTCCCGGCCGGTGAAGCACATGACCTCGCCGGACTCGACGACCTCGCTGTTGGCGTCGAGTTGGTCGTGCTCCACGTAGTGGATGGTCTTGAACACCGTGAACAGCGAGTCGTCGTAGCGCTCCAGCTTGGGCCGCTGGTGGGCCTGGACGGCGTCCTCCACGGCCAGCGGGTGCAGCCCGAACTCCCGGGCGATGCCGGAGAATTCGTCCTCCGTCGGCTCGTGCAGCCCGATCCACACGAAGCCCCCGTCGCGGCGCACCAGGCGCACCGCCTCGTGCGGGGTCAGCGGGGTCTCGGTCGCGATGCGGCGGCCGTCGCGGTAGACGGCGCAGTCGACGACGGCGCTGGCCGCGGCGGGGCTGCGGGTGCTGTCGTACGTCCCGCCGTCCTTGCGCAGCGACACGCGGGAGGGACGGACAACGGCGCGCAGGTCGCGGATCATCGACATGGCGGGCTCCTTCGCGGGAGGGCGACGAACGGCCCGGCGACGGCTGGAACCACCCGGAATGAAGACGTGAGGACTGCGGATGTTTGGCACGTCCACAAAGCGGGGAGCACCGCACCGTCGCGGTGGCGAGTTCGTCACTGATTCAGCTACTGAGGCAGATCAGGCAAAGCGAGACGAAGCGCTCTTCCGCGTGAGGCGAGTGCGAGAGGTGGCAGCCGGCCAGAAGACGGAGCAGCTACATCAGCGGCGGGAGAGCGTGGTGCTACTGCACGGTCGACTTCGATCCATTGCAGCCCCACCTCCTCCGGCCGGTCCCTCGTAAGGGAGTTCCTTCGGCGTCGGGGCTTGACCGCGAGTCCCGCAGTGCTTTAAGAGCCTGGGGGGACCCCCATCTGCGTGCTGCCCCGAACCACCGGGCAAGAGTAGCAGCCGACACACCTGTCAAGGCGCTGCTTTGCCCGCTACTGACGAGTTCTATGCTCGCCGCATGGCAGATGTTCTTCCTCTGGTCGAGGCCCGGTTGCGCACCGCGCTGGGCGAACCGGACGCGCGCGCGGCGGTCACCTTCCTCGGTACGGACCGCATCGAGGTGCTCCGCTTCCAGGAGGGTGACGTCGTCCGCTACGCCACGCTCGGCATGTCCGCGCACCCCATGACGGACCCCACGGCGGTCGTCGCCGATCCGGTGCGGGGCCCGCGGGCCGAGCTGGTCCTGTCGGTGCGCCCGGGGCGCGCCGACACCGGCAAGGTGCTGCGCCCGCTCGCCGTGCTGGCCGCCTCGCCGCAGGTGGAAGGGCTGGTGGTGGCTCCCGGCGCGTCCCTGGACGTCGGTGACCCGCTGTGGCCCGGGGCGCCCTTCACCTCGGTCCTGGTCGCCGAACCGGGCGGCCTGGTCGAGGATCTGGAGCTGGACGAGCCGCTGGACCCCGTCCGGTTCCTGCCGCTGCTGCCGATGACGCCGAACGAGGCCGCCTGGAAGCGGGTGCACGGGGCGCAGGCGCTGCAGGAGCGCTGGCTGAACCACGGCACGGACCTGCGGGACCCGTCCCGCACGTCCGTGCCGCTGGAGTGAGCAAGCTCACCAACCCCGACCCGGTGGGCCTCAGTTGGCGAAGACCGTGACCCCGTCCTCGGTGGCGTGCCGGGGCTGGAGCTCCTCGGCCTCATGCGTCAGCGCCTTGCGCCGTACGACCACCACGGCGGCGCCGAGGACCGCGGTGACGGCCGCCACCACGAACGGCATGTGCAGGTCGGTCCACTCCTCGATCTTCGGTGCGAAGTACGGCGCGGCGGCGGCGGCGAACCAGCGGACGAAGTTGTAGCCCGCACTCGCCACCGGCCGGGGCGCGTCCGAGACGCCGAGGGCCAGTTCGGTGTAGACGGTGTTGTTCACGCCGATGAAGGCACCGGACAGGACGGTGCAGACGACGGCGGTGGTGTGCGAGCCGTAGCCGAGCACGAGGACGTCGGCCGCGAGCAGCACCAGTGAGCCGCCCAGCACCTTCAGGGAGCCGAAGCGCTTCTGCAGCCGGGGCGCCACGATCACCGAGAACACGGCGAGCAGCACACCCCAGGCGAAGAACACCGCGCCCGACCGGTAGGGGCTCATGTTCAGCACGAACGGCGTGAAGGCCAGCACGGTGAAGAACGTGTAGTTGTAGAAGAACGCCGAGACCGCCGCCGAGGCCAGGCCACCGTGACCGAGGGCCTTGAGCGGGTCCAGCAGCGAGGTCTTGCGGGCCGGCTTGGGCTGCTCCTTCAGGAACACCGTGATGCACAGGAAACCGACGGCCATCAGGAACGCCGTGCCGAAGAACGGGTAGCGCCAGCTGGCGTCGCCGAGCAGGGCGCCCAGCAGCGGGCCGCAGGCCATGCCGAGGCCGAGGGCCGACTCGTACAACAGGATCGCGGCGGCGCTGCCGCCGGCCGCCGCGCCGACGATGACCGCGAGGGCCGTCGAGACGAACAGCGCGTTGCCGAGGCCCCAGCCCGCCCGGAAGCCGACCAGTTCGGCCACCGAGCCCGAGGTCCCGGCGAGTGCGGCGAACACGACCACGAGTGCCAGGCCGGCCAGCAAGGTCTTGCGCCCGCCGATCCGGCTGGAGACGAAGCCGGTCACCAGCATCGCGACGGCGGTGATCAGGAAGTACGAGGTGAAGAGCAGGGAGACCTGGCTGGCCGTGGCGTCCAGGCCCTGCGCGATGGACGGCAGGATCGGGTCGACGAGTCCGATGCCCATGAAGGCGACGACCGACGCCCCGGCGGTCGCCCACACGGACTTGGGCTGCTTGTGGAGTCCGCCCGCTCCGGCGTCGAAGGGGTCCATGCTTGCTCCCGTTCCCGAGACGAAGATAGTTGGTATATACACACACTAAGTTAGCCACGCTAACCAATGCAAGCTACATCTGGTTTCGGGGTGAAGCGTTCCGTCCGGTTGGGTGATCGTCCTTGACGCGGCGGGTCGGGGGTAGGACCGTGGGGCCCTATGAGGGGCGAACCCAGTTGCCCGAAGTGCGGTGGCCGGGTCAGGGCTCCCGGCCTCTTCTCCGAGTCGTGGCAGTGCGATGCGCACGGCACCGTCCATCCGGTGCAGCCCGTGATACCGCCGAGCGTGGACGCCCTCAACGTCGTGGTGCACCGCACGCAGGTACCGGTGTGGATGCCGTGGCCGCTGCCCGTGGGGTGGCTGTTCACCGGAGTGGCCTGCGCGGGCGACGACCGCACCGGCGGCCGGGCGACCGCGGTGGCGTGCACCGGACCCGGGCCCCTGGGCGGAATGGGCGAGCTGATCCTGGTCGCGGAGGAGCTCGGCGTCGGACTCGGCGCTCGGTATGCCGGCGTGGACGGCCCCGATCCCGGCCCGCTCATGGACGTCGGGAAGCCGGCGCAGGCGAAGGTGCTGGCCGCGGGACGGCCCACACCGCTGTGGCACGTGAGCGGGGCGCCCGGCGACCGGGCCGTGTTCGCCGGCGAGGCCCTCGGGCTGTGGCTGTGGGCCGTGGTGTGGCCGGAGCAGTCGGGCCTGCTCATGTACGACGAGCTGGTGCTGGCGGATCTGCGCGAGGCGGGCGCGGAGGTGGACCTGGTGCCGTGCGGCGCGCTGTCGCCGCGGCTGCTGGGGCCGTAGCGGCCCGGCGTCCGTGACGGGGCCGGCGTCCGCGTCGGGGCCGGTGGTCGTCACGCGGGCGCCGGGCGTGGAGGCGCGGTGCCGGTGGTCGGTGTGCGGGGCGGGCTACGTGTCCGCTCAGGGCACCTGTAGGGGGCGCATGCGCCGAGCGGGTGTGACAGGGCGGGCTGAAAAGACGGTTATCCTGAAGCGTCCGTGTCCGTCGTCCCGTGGGGAGTCAGCGTCGTGCGTATCGATCTGCACACCCACTCCACGGCCTCCGACGGTACGGACACGCCGGCCGAACTGGTCCGCAAGGCCGCCGTCGCCGGCCTGGACGTCGTCGCGCTCACGGACCACGACACCACCCGCGGCCACGCCGAGGCGGTCGCCGCCCTGCCGGAGGGGCTGACCCTGGTCACCGGGGCCGAGCTGTCCTGCCGGATCGACGGCATCAGCATGCATATGCTGGCCTACCTCTTCGACCCCGAGGAGCCCGCGCTGCTCGCCGAACGCGAGCTCGTGCGCGACGATCGGGTCCCGCGCGCCCAGGGCATGATCGCCAAGCTCCAGGACCTGGGCGTGCCCGTGACCTGGGAACAGGTGGCACGCATCGCCGCAGGCGGGTCGGTCGGACGGCCGCACGTGGCCAGCGCGCTCGTCGAGCTGGGTGTCGTGCCCACCGTCAACGACGCCTTCACCCCGGACTGGCTGGCCGACGGCGGCCGGGTCTTCGTGGAGAAGCACGAGACCGACCCCTTCGAGGCGATCCGGCTGGTCAAGGGCGCGGGAGGGGTCGCGGTCTTCGCCCACCCCGGTGCGAGCAAGCGCGGACGCACGGTGCCGGACGCCGCCATCGCGACGATGGCCGAAGCCGGACTGGACGGCATCGAGATCGACCACATGGACCACGACGCCGACACCCGGGCACGGCTGCGCGGCCTGGCCAAGGAGCTGGGGCTGCTCGTGACCGGGTCCTCGGACTACCACGGCAGCCGGAAGACCTGCGTGCTCGGCGAGTACACGACGGACCCCGAGGTCTACGGGGAGATCACCCGGCGGGCGTTCGGGGCGTTCCCGGTGCCCGGCGCCGGCGGAACCGTCTGAGGCGTTCCCCCCTTCCGTTCCCCCGACGGGCACACGGCGTGATCCGCCGCGGCCTCGTCACCTCCCCACCCGCGTCCGTGCGGGCCGGTGCCCTGCACCTCCGCGCCGGACGGACGCCTGCCCACGGCGGTGGCGCCGGCGGTCGCGTCGCTCGCGGCCCGCCGTCCCGCTCCGCCCTCCGCTCACTCGCAAGGCCATCACGCTCATGTTCGACCTCGCCGTCTTCGGCTCCCTCTTCCTCACCCTGTTCGTCATCATGGACCCGCCGGGCATCACCCCGATCTTCCTCGCGCTCACCGCGGGGCGGCCCGGGAAGGTGCAGAAGCGGATGGCCTTCCAGGCCGTCTGCGTCGCCGGCGGGGTGATCACGGTGTTCGGGCTGCTCGGGCACCAGATCCTGAACTACCTGCATGTCTCCGTGCCCGCCCTGATGATCGCGGGCGGTCTGCTGCTCCTGCTCATCGCGCTCGACCTGCTCACCGGCAAGACCGACGAGCCGCAGCAGACCAAGGACGTCAACGTGGCCCTGGTGCCGCTCGGCATGCCGCTGCTCGCCGGGCCGGGCGCGATCGTGTCGGTCATCCTGGCCGTGCAGAAGGCCGACAGCGTGGCCACCCAGGTGTCGGTGTGGTCGGCGATCCTGGCCATCCACGTCGTGCTCTGGCTGGTCATGCGCTACTCGCTGGTGATCATCCGGATCATCAAGGACGGCGGTGTGGTCCTGGTGACGCGGCTGGCGGGCATGATGCTCTCCGCGATCGCCGTGCAGCAGATCATCAACGGCGTCACGCAGGTGATCCAGGGCGCCTGAGGCGGCCCGGCGGAGGCGGGCACCCGGCTCGTGCCCGCCGTCACGGAACAGCGCAGCCCCCGCTCGGCCGGTGCCGGGCGGGGGCTGCGAAGCATGGAAGCGCTGCGCGCGTTATGAGGCCGTGGTCTCGGCCGGGCGTATCCACAGGCGCTGCCCGATGGCGGCGGCCTGCTGCACGATGTGGTTGACGGAGGCGGCGTCCACAACGGTCGAGTCGACAGGTGTGCCGTCGACGTCGTCGAGTCGCATGATTTCGAAGCGCAAGGGCTTCTCCCTTCGTCTGGTCATCCTCCTGAGGAGAACTACTTGAGTGGTGGCCCACCAGGCTGCGGTGCTCGGTGTTCCGTATGGGTCAACGGGGACGGGGCCCTGAAACATTCCCTACGCTAAGGAAAATTTTCGAACGTCTAATTACTGAGTCGTAAGAGTGTCGTTACGGGACCGACCGGGACCGGTTGTGTTCGCAGCGTGACCGCCCGGACAATGGAGGAGATGAACGACGACCTGGCGGCCCTCACCGCCCGCATCGACCGCACCAACGAGCTGTTGCAGCGCATGCTCGCCGAGGTGGCGAAGACGCCCTCCACGCACGCGATCTTCGTCGATGCCGGGTACCTCTACGCGGCCGCCGGCCGCCTGGTCTCCGGGACGGAGGACCGGCGCGCCTTCGACCTGGACGCCGAAGGGCTGATCGACGCGCTCATCGACAGGGCCCGTACGGTCTTCGCGGACAGCAGGCTGCTGCGGGTCTACTGGTACGACGGCGCCCGCCGCCGGATCCACACCGCCGAGCAGCAGACCATCGCCGAGCTGCCGGACGTCAAGGTGCGGCTGGGCAACCTGAACGCCAACAACCAGCAGAAGGGCGTCGACTCCCTGATCCGCACCGACCTGGAGTCCCTCGCCCGGCACCGCGCCATCAGCGACGCGGCCCTCCTCGGCGGCGACGAGGACCTGGTCTCCGCCGTCGAGGCCGCCCAGGGCTACGGCGCCCGGGTCCACCTGTGGGGCATCGAGGCGCCGGAGGGCCGCAACCAGGCGGAACCCCTGCTCTGGGAGGTCGACAGCCAGCGCACCCTCGACCTCGACTTCTTCAAGCCCTACGTCTCCCGTCGCACCGCCGCCGCCTACGAGCCGGCCGCGGGCCGGCCCACCCGGGACGACGTGCGGTTCGTGGGTGCGCAGATCGCGGCGAAGTGGCTGTCCGCCCGCGGCCGGGACGCGCTGGTGGAACTGCTGCCCGGCCACCCGTACCTGCCCGGCTCGGTGGACCAGGACCTGCTCGTGGAGGCGGAGGGCCTCCTCCAGTACTCCCTGCGGGGCCAGGCGGACCTGCGTCGCTCCCTGCGCGACGGCTTCTGGGACCACGTGCAGACGCTGTACTAGGCGCCTCCCGGCGGCGCAGGGTCCTCAACCGCGCCGCGTGCCGTCCCAGAAGTCGGCCAGGGCGTGTGCCGTCGGCAGGGGGCGGTCGGCGTTGGGGGAGTGCTCGGCACCCTCGACGACCGTGCGGTGCGCACCCAGGCGTACGGCCATGTCGTCCAGGACCGGCACGGGCCAGGTGTCGTCGTACGCGCCGGACAGGACGTGCATCGGCAGCGGCACGGCGGCGAGTTCGGCCACGCGGTCCGGTTCGCTGCACAACTGCCGTCCGGTCGCGAGCAGTTGCGCTGGCTTGTTGCCCAGCCAGCGCCGGCGCATCTGCTCCTCGTCGCCGAACCCGCGGGCCGGACCGCCGACATCCTCCGGCGGGCCCATCGCCCGGATGGCCTCCCACACCTCCTCCATCGACATCACGGCCAGCGCGTCGCGCAGCAGCTTCACGCGTTGCTGCTGGGAGACGGAGATCTCCGCCGGGCCGGACGACATCAAGGTGAAGGACAGGAAGGGGGAGTGGTCGAGCAGGACGGCGGCCCGGGCGATCTGCCCGCCCAGCGAGTGCCCGACGAGGTGCACCGGCACGCCCAGCGCCGCAGCCTGGGCATGCACGTCCCGGGCCAGTTCCCGCTGGCCGTAGGCCGATTCGTCGCTCTCGGGCCCGTCCGACTCGTGCTGGCCGCGCCCGTCCACGGCGACGAGCCGGTACCCGCGCTCCGCGAGCGGCTCGTGCAGCAACCGGAAGTCCTCCTTGCTGCCGGTGAACCCGGGCAGCATCAGCACGACCCCGGCGAGATCCCTGCCCTCCTCCGGCGACGAGTCGACGACGGCGAACTCCCCGCGGTCCGTGTGCAGACGGTAGGCACGGGCGCCCGGGGGAGGGGGGAAGGCGGGGTGGCTGGTCACGGGCTGAGGGTAACGGGTGGCGCCGCCCTGGTGATCGCGCGGCGTCCGTGACCTCGGGCGCCCCGGAGCGGCGCGGGAACGCCGACGGCCCGGCCCCCGGGTGCGGGGGCCGGGCCGTCGGGCGGGAGGTCAGCCCTCCGTGGGCTCCGCGGTGGCCGTGGCCTTGCGGGTACGGCGTGCCTTCGGCTTCGCCTCGGCCGTCTCCTCCGCCGCGGCGGCCTTGGCGGCCGTCGCCTTGCGGGTCCGGCGCGGCTTGGCCTCGGTGGCGTCGGGCTCGGGTTCCTGGACCGTCTGGGCCGGGATGTCGGCGGTGGCGGTCTCGGTGGCCTTGCGGGTGCGGCGGCGCGGCTTGGCCTCGGTGGCCTCGGCCGTGTCGACAGCGTCCTGCAAGGCGGTGGCCGCCTTGCGGGTGCGGCGGGGCTTGGTCTCGGTGACCGTGTCCGCGCCCTCGACGGTCGCAGCCGTCTTCCGCGTCCGGCGCGGCTTGGCCTCGACGGCTTCGGCCGTGTCGACCGCTGCCTCGGCCTTGGCGGCCGTCGCCTTGCGGGTGCGCCGCGGCTTGGCCTCGGCGGCGTCGGGCTCGGGCTCCTGGACCGTCTGGGCCGGGATGTCGGCGGTGGCGGTCTCGGTGGCCTTGCGGGTGCGGCGGCGCGGCTTGGCCTCGGTGGCCTCGGCCGTGTCG